>NZ_JAXJZK010000001.1:0-59614 GCF_036306485.1 Gemmiger sp.
GTCATGGCCTCGGTCTGGTCATGGGTAACGTAGATGAAGGTGGTGGCCAGCTTCTTGTGGAGCTTGATGATCTCGGTACGCATGCTGGTACGGAGCTTGGCGTCCAGGTTGGACAGAGGCTCGTCGAGCAGGAAGACCGCCGGGTTACGGACCATAGCGCGGCCCAGGGCAACACGCTGACGCTGGCCGCCGGACAGAGCCTTCGGCTTACGGTCGAGCAGGTGCTCGATCTCGAGGATCTTCGCGGCTTCACGCACGCGCTTGTCGATCTCGTCCTTGGGCATCTTGCGCAGCTCGAGGCCGAACGCCATGTTCTTGTAGACGGTCATATGCGGATACAGAGCGTAGTTCTGGAACACCATGGCGATGTCACGATCCTTCGGCGGAACGTCGTTGATCAGGCGGTCGCCGATGTACATCTCGCCTTTGGAAATTTCTTCCAGACCGGCGATCATACGCAGGGTGGTGGACTTGCCGCAGCCGGAAGGACCAACGAAAACGATGAATTCCTTATCAGCGATTTCCAGGTTGAAATCCTTGACGGCGGTGACATTGCCGGGATAGATCTTGTAAATGTGACGGCAACTAATGCTGGCCATGGGTCATTACCTCCGAATAGTTTTTTATTGATACGCGGTCGGCGTATTTCTCTTGACAAACCTATAATAACAGGTTAGAATCGGAAAAGATATAGCACTTTATTGATATAGGAGGTCAAAAATTGATATTCGATGTCAATCGCTGCTGCCGCCGGGCCGAGGTGCGGGAACTGCAGGGCGACACCCCGCTGGCCCTAGGCGGCGAAGGGCTGTGGGTGGGGGTGCTGTCCAGCGGCAGCTGTCTGCTGGACTGCCCGGGGCGGCAGAGCTCGGGCGGGGCCTCGGGCGACCTGCTGCTGGGCCGGGGCGGGTTCACGCTGCGGCCGCTGAGTGTGTGTCACCTGCTCTGCGTGCGGCTGACCGGGCTGGCGGCGGACGCCTTTCTGGAAGGGCTGCCCGAACCGCGCTTTGCCGACAGTGCCGCCTGTCCCGGTGCGGCCGAGCTGCTGGCCCGGGTCTGCAGTGCGTCGGACGAACCGGACGCCGCGGAGGCCGCAGCCCCCTACACGCTGCTGTGCGCGATGGCCCACGCCGATGAGGAGGTGCGGCATCTGTCCCCGCTGGTGCAGCGCGCCGTCGAGGCGATCCGGGAGAATTACATGGCGCTGTACGGCGTCGAGGAGCTGAGCAGCCAGCTGGGCGTGAGCAAATGCCATCTGGTGCGGGTGTTCTCCTCCGAGATGGGGATGCCGCCCGGCAAATATCTGACCTCGGTGCGGATCGAGGCCGCCAAGCTGCTGCTGACCGAGCGGGAATACAACCTGGAGATGATCGCCGGGCTGTGCGGCTTCTCGGGCGCCAACTATCTGTGCCGGGTCTTCAAGCGGGAGACCGGGCTCTCCCCCGCCGCCTGGCGGGAGACCGCCGCGCCCCATGCGGCCGTCGAGAAGCTGCCGATGCGCAACAACGAGATTTACGTCTGAGCGCGGCGGCGCAGCAGCAGGGCGCCGCCCAGCAGCGTGAGCAGCGAGACCAGCTCGGCCGCCCGCCACAGCGGCGGTTCCCGGAAGGTGACCGTCACGGTGCCGGCGTAGCCGTCGGGCAGGGTCAGGTCCACGGCGTTGTCCATGCCGCAGCTCACCGCCAGGGTGTCCCCGGTGGCGTCGTCCACGGCGGTGTAGCCGCGGTACCAGAGCAGCGGCAGCAGGACGCCGGCCGGCTCCCCCGCGTTGTTGGCGACGGTCATCCGGATTTCAATGCCGTCCTTGCGGTACTCTCCCAGCGTGATGCCGCCGTCCCAGATGGGGCCCTCGGGGAAGATGCTCAGATCGGTGGGGCCCTGTTCGGCGGGCAGATAATGGCCGCAGCCCGCCTCCCAGAAAGGTTCCTCGGTGCCGGCGAGGTAGTATTCGGGGGCGGCTGTGCGGCAGTATTCCCGCAGCTGTCCCGCCGCCGAGAACACCGACACCGCGCAGAGCAGCACCGCCAGGGCGATGCGCGGCCGCTGCGGCAGGCCGCTCAGTGCAAGGGCCGCCGCCAGGCAGAGAAAGAGGGTGGCCGGGCCGAGGAACCGCCAGGGGAACTGCAGGCTGCCCACGAGTCGGGCCGCCGTGCTGCCCAGCGAATAGAGGGCATCCCAGGGGAAGAAGTTGCCCGCCAGCAGCAGGCAGCCCACCCCGGCCGCGGCGAGCGGCAGCGCGGCCCGTGACCGCCGGAAAGCCAGCACCACGGCCAGGACGAGCGGCACCGCGAGCAGCAGGGCCGGTCCCGGTGTGAGGGGCATATCGGGCACAAGGCCGGCCTGTTCCCCGCCGGACGCCGTGAAGGGCAGGCCGAGCAGCTGCTGCCACAGGGCACCGTTGGACTGGATGGGTTCGGTGCCGCCGGGCTGGTTGATCTGGAATTTTTCGGTCAGGTAATACTGCAGGAACGGGACGAGGAATCCCGCATTGAGGGCACAGAAGGTGGCGGCTGCAGCCAGCAGGCGGCGCAGCGCCGCCGGGCGGAAGGTGCGGCGGGCCAGCAGCAGTGCGGCCAGCGCCAGCAGCAGCACCGTCATCTCAAAGCTCAGCAGGTGGCTTTGCAGCACGCCGGAAAGGCCCAGCGTGAGCAACAGCCAGCCGGGCAGGCGGCGGTCATCCGGTTGGAGGGTGCGCCACAGCCCGCAGGCCACGAGCGGCAGAAAGGCCAGCGCGGTGTACTCGCCGAGGGCGGCGCGCACCGTGGTGTTGCACAGCCGGTAGGCGCTGAGCAGATAGAGCACCGCCCCCGCAGCCGCCCCGGTCCGCCCTGCCCCGAGGCGCCGGGCGGCGTAGAAGGCAAAAAGCCCGGTGAGCAGCGTGACGGCGAAGAGATACAGCCCGTAGGCCGCCGAGACCGACAGCCCGGCCAGCCGCAGCAGCGCGGCCGGATAGAGCAGCAGGTCGCCGTAAAAGACGCCCACCGCATAGCCGGCGCCGCCGCACCAGTCGGACTGGATGCGCACGGGGAACTGGCCGTTGGTCAGGCCGATGGCGATGTTTTCGATGCGGCGCAGATGATAGCCCAGGTCGGAGCCGTGGTACAGCCCGCCGCCCAGGAAGGGGGCGCAGGCCAGCAGGGCCGCGGCCGTGAGCAGCAGGACGGTCAGGGCCGTTTTGTGCCTGGACGATTGCAGAAGTGTTTTCATCTTGGACCTCTTATCAGAAAGATACGCCTGAAACCACCGGTGCCCCCGGCCTGGCGGAAAGCTCCGCAGGCCGGGGGCGCCGTACTGTTTTTGATGAGGGGAGATCAGTGAACGGTCTTGTAGCCGTCCGGGTTCTGGCTCTGCCAGTTCCAGCTGTCGCGGCACATCTCCTCGATGCCGTACTCCGCGGTCCAGCCCAGTTCCTCCTTGGCCTTGGTGGGATCGCACCAGCACTCGGCAATATCGCCGGGGCGGCGGGGATCAATCACATAGGGCAGGTCGCGGCCGCAGGCCTTGCTGAACGCCGCGATGACCTGCAGCACGCTGTAGCCGTGGCCGGTGCCCAGGTTGCAGATGAACAGGCCGGGCTTCTGCTCCAGCTTGCGGATGGCCGCCACATGGCCGCGGGCCAGGTCCACGACATGGATGTAGTCGCGCACACCGGTGCCGTCCGGCGTCGGATAGTCATTGCCGTAGACATGGACTTTCTCGAGCTTGCCGACGGCCACCTTGGCAATGTAGGGGACCAGGTTGTTGGGGATGCCGTTGGGATCTTCGCCGATCTTTCCGGACGGATGGGCGCCGATGGGGTTGAAGTAGCGCAGCAGCGCGACGTTCAGCTCGGGGTCCGCCTTGCAGCAGTCCGTCAGGATGCGCTCGGTGAACGCCTTGGTGGTGCCGTAGGGGTTGGTGGTGGCACCGACCGGGAAGTCCTCGCGGATGGGCACGCTGGCGGGATCGCCGTACACCGTCGCGGAGGAGGAGAAGATGATGTTGTGGCAGTCGTAATGGCGCATGACATCCAGGATGGTCAGCGTGCAGTTGAGGTTGTTGGAGTAGTACTCGATGGGCTTGGAAACGCTCTCGCCCACCGCCTTGTAGGCCGCAAACTGGATCACGCAGGTGATGCCCGGATGGCTGCGGAAGATCTCCTCCACCTCAGCCCGGTTGGTCATGTCCGCTTTGACGAACGGGAAATCCTTGCCGGTGATCTCCCGCACACGGTTGAGCGCTTCGGGGCAGGAGTTGTAGTAGTTGTCCGCCACCACAATCTCATAGCCCGCATTGAGAAGCTCCACGCAAGTATGGCTGCCGATGTAGCCGGCGCCGCCGCTGACCAGGATGGACATAATGAACGCTCCTTTACTGTGTTTGTATTTATGTTGCAAATGACTGCGGTTGCAGTCTCATCAATACCAGGAAGCAGGCGTTTTTTGCTCCTGTTTCTTTGTCTTTATTCTATCTTTTTGTGCTGTGGTTTTGAATGGAAGTTTCAGTATTTTGCATGGATGATTGTTGTTCCTTCTCACAGCTCACACAGATGCAGCAGGTGGGGCGCACGGCGGAAGGCCGTGGGAGTCTGACCGGTCAGCGCGTAGAAGCGGCGGCAGAACCATGCCTGGGACCCGTAGCCCAGCATTTTGGCCACCTCGCCGGGGCCGTAGCCGGAGGCCAGCAGCGCGCCGGCCTTTTCGGCCTTCATGCGGGCAAAGTAATCCATTGGGCCGGTATGGACGCGGGCCCGGAACGCCTGCTGCAGGGCGGCGCGGCTGCAGCCGTTGGCGCGGCAGACTTCGGGCAGGGTCAGGGATTTTTCGATGTTCTGGGCAAAGTAGAGGCGCACCCCCTCCACCAGCGCGGCCTGCTCCTGTTCGGCGCGGGCCCGCGGACCGGGGCGTCGGGTGCGGCGGCGACGGCGCAGCACAAGCAGCAGGAGCTGGTTGAGATACAGTTCCTGCAGTTCCCGGGCCGCATAGGGGATCTCGGCGCGGGGGGCGGGCATCTGCCAGGGCTCGGTGACCGGGGCGAAGACCTCCCGGCCGGTCTCGATGAGCAGCCGCAGGCAGTTGCGCTCGGCCGCGTTGGCGCGCAGATGCAGTTCCCGCAGATCGTCCACGGCGCTGCCCTCGCAGGTGAACTCGATGCGCAGCACCTCGGGCGGGACCTCGCCGGCCGCCCGCATGCTGTGGGTGGTGTCGGGCTGGTGGAACAGCAGCTGGCCGGAACGCAGCGGGATGCGGCGTCCGTCGCTGATCTCCTCCACGACGCTGCTGTGCACATAGACGAGCTGCCAGGCTTCGCAGAAGCGCTCGGGGCTCTGCTGGCCGCTGCGCCACTCGGTAAAGGCGGAGGCCTGCACGCCGGTGACCCGGACAGGCCATTCGGTCTGGTTCATGCGGTCAACCTCCCATCAGGCGGCCTGGCCGGTCTCCCAGTTTCCGGCACCGCGCCCTTCCATCGTATAAACGCCGGGCGGGTCGGCGGTCGCATCGGGGAACCGCTCCATGCCGGGGAAGCGGTCGCACAGCCCCAGCCGGAAGGCGGTCAGCGGGCAGAGGCTCTTGTCGATCTCCTCCCCGCCCACCGTGCCGTCGGCGTTGTAGGTATCATACATAATGGCGTCCGGCCAGGTCTGCGCCACATAGGCGGCCAGCTCCGGCGTCACATAGGGGTCGCTGCTGCCCTCGTACAGGTCCGCCGCACCGAAGAGGTGCAGAATCTCGTGGGCATAGACCGCCGGGCTTTCCGGCGTGCCGGGCTCCACATAGGGATCATAGAGATACAGGCAGCTGAATTCGTTGAGATAGTTTTCCCCGTCCTCCAGATAGTGCAGGATGGAGTAGGAACAGCCCTCGAAGGGCAGAAAGATCAGATACCCGATGCCGGCGGTGCCGTAGGCGGCGCGCAGGGCGTCCGTGTCCACGGCGGCGGTCAGGGTATCGACATAGTCATAGAAGGCGTCCCCCGAGGTATTGTCGGCGTCGAGGGGGGTAGTGCACGTCACCCGGGCGGAAAGGCGGCCGTCCCCCGTGTCATAGTACAGCCGGGGGGAGGCGTTGTACCGGCCGGCCTGCTCGGTGATCCAGTCCGCGGCCTCGGCCAGGCGGCGCTGCGTCAGCGCAATCTGCTCGTCGGTCCAGCAGGCGTAGGGACTGTCCAGGTAGATGCTGTACAGCACGCAGGGCCAGGCCAGCAGACCCGCACTGCCGTAGGCTTCCCGGAAACTGTCCGCCGAGGCGGGCAGCGTGTCGTCGGGCAGCAGCGTCGGGGGCGGGGTCTGGCGTCCCGGGAACTGTACGTCGGGAATCCCGGTCTGCAATTCGCCGCTGTACCGCACGCAGCCGGTCAGAAGGCCGGCGGCCAGCAGCAGGCAGAGCAGCCGGAGCAAGACGCGGCGGGCCATGGTCCCGGCCTCCGGGTCAGGACGGCAGCCGGAGCACCGGCTTGCCGTTTTCGTCCGCCTCCACCGTGACGGTCTGTCCGGCGGAGAGCTTTCCGGCGATGACCGCCTCGGCCACCGGGTCCTCCAGCGTCTTGCGGATGGTCTTGCGCAGTTCCCACGCGCCGAAGCGGGTGGGCGTCTCGGCGACGATGGCCGTCAGCGCCTGGGGCGTGTAGGACAGCGTCAGGCCGCGCGCCTCGAAGCCGGGGCGGTATTCCTCCAGCATCAGGGCGGCGATCTTCTCGAGGTTTTCCTGGTCGAGCGGACGGAAGGTGATGATCTCATCCACGCGGCCGAGGAACTCGGGGCGCAGGAACTCCTGCAGCGCCTTGAGGCTCTTTTCACGGGTGGTTTCTTCGATCGTCCGGCCGAACCCGGTCAGCGCGGTGCGGTCGCTCGACCCCGCATTGGAGGTCATGCAGATCACCGTGTTGGAGAAATCCACCACACGGCCCTGGGCGTCGTTGATCTTGCCTTCGTCCAGAATCTGCAGCAGGATGTTCATGACATCGGGATGTGCTTTTTCGATCTCGTCAAAGAGGACCACGCTGTACGGATGGCGACGCACCTTCTCGGTGAGCTGGCCGGCCTCGTCGTAGCCCACATAGCCCGGCGGCGAACCGATCAGGCGGGAGACCGCGTATTTTTCCATATATTCGCTCATGTCGATGGAGATCAGCGGGTCCACCGTGTCAAAGAGCTGGGAGGCCAGCTGTTTGACCAGCTCGGTCTTGCCCACGCCGGTGGGACCCACAAAGAGGAAGCTGGCCGGACGGTGGCGGCCCGACAGGTCGGCGCGGGTCCGCTTGATGGCCTGGGCGACGCTGTGAACGGCTTCGTCCTGGCCGATGATGTGGGCCTTGAGGGCGTCCTCGAGGCCGAGCAGGCGGCCGTACTCGCTCTCCTTGATCTTGACGGCGGGGATGCCGGTCCAGAGCTCCACGACCTGGGCAATATCGTCCGGCGTGACGCAGATGTCTGCCACCCGCAGTTCCAGCGCGGGCAGTTTCTGGCGCATCTGGGCCAGCTCGGTCTTGACCTTGGCCAGCTCCTCGTAGTCGATGGCGCTGTCCCCCTCGGGATCGGGGTTTTCCAGCGTGTGTTCCTTCTCCTCCAGGTCGGCAACCTGCTTCTGCATGGTCAGGTACTCGGTGATCTCGGGGTGGCGCAGATTGCAGCAGGCGCAGGCTTCATCCAGCAGGTCGATGGCCTTGTCGGGCAGGTAGCGGTCGGTGATGTACCGTTCGCTGAGCCGCACGACGTCGGCGGCCACCGCGTCGGGCACCTTGACGCAATGGTATTTTTCGTAGTAGCCCTTGACGCCGCGGATGACCTCAATGGCATCGTTGATGGTGGGCTCCTCCACCTTGACGGGCTGGAAACGGCGTTCCAGCGCGGAGTCCTTCTCGATATATTTGCGGTACTCGGCGAACGTCGTCGCGCCGATGACCTGAATCTGCCCGCGGGAGAGCGCGGGTTTCATGATGTTGGCAGCGTTCATGGCGCCGTCCGAATCGCCGGCGCCCACAATGTTGTGGATCTCGTCAATGAAGAGGATCACATTGCCCTCGGCCTTGATCTCGGACAGCAGGCCCTTGACCCGCTGCTCGAACTGGCCGCGGAACTGGGTGCCGGCCACCAGGGCCGTGAGGTCCAGCAGATAGATTTCCTTGTCCTGCAGGCGGGCGGGCACCTTGCCGGCCGCGATGCGCTGGGCAATGCCCTCGGCGATGGCGGTCTTGCCGACGCCGGCCTCACCGATCAGGCAGGGGTTGTTCTTCTGGCGGCGGCAGAGGATCTGGATGGTACGGTACACCTCGCGGTCACGGCCGATGATGTTGTCCAGCCGCCCTTCGCGCGCTTTCTGGGTCAGGTTCTCGCAGTAGCCGTCCAGGTATTTGCGCTGGCCGCGGCCCCGCTTCTTCTTGGACTTGCCGCCTTCCTTGTCGGCCTCGGCGGGCACCGCAAAGGGGAAGGTCGGCGAACCGCCCGGCACGAACTCGTCGGGCAGCTCCCCGTTCTCGGCGGAAAGCGCATCCGGGTCCTGTCCGGCTTCCTGCAGGAAGCTGGACACCCGCTCTTCCATATTGGCCAGGTCGTCATCCGACATTCCGAACCGTTTCATCAGATCGTCCACGGGCTGGATGTGCAGTTCGCGGGCGCAGGTCAGGCAGTAGCCCTCCTGCACCGGCTTGCCGCCGTCCATGCGCTGGACAAAAACCACCGCCGTACGTTTCTTGCAGCGGACACATAACATACTTCTTCACCTCTCTGTTCGGGAGGGGTCTGCGGTCCCGCCGGTGGGGCGGAAACCGCGAAATTCTCCCACAGATACTATTATCCCCCACCCGCCTTGCATTTGCAAGGGGGCGGGGGGAATGTTCAGATATTGTTCATCAGTAATGCAGCAGGAAGGGATTGAGCCCCGACAGCAGCGTGTAGATCCGGCTGTGTGCGAGTGCACCGCTGCTGAGGAATTCCAGCCGGCCGCCGGTCAGGCCGGAGACCATCCAGACCGCCAGCGAGAAGATCCAGCAGTTGAGCAGCCCCGCCACGACGCCGAACGCCAGGCCCAGCATCTTGTTGAGGGTGCCCACGAGCGGAATCGCGTTGATGCCGCGCAGCCAGCGGGCGATGAGCCGGAAGACCGCCCGCACGAGAATCCAGACCGCGAGGAAGAGCAGCGTCTGGATGAGCGGCAGAAAGACCGGTTCCAGCGCGCTGACGATCTGGGGGACCGCCTCGCCGGTCAGGTTGGTGACCAGCGTGCGCAGGGTTTCCCGCGCGGCGTCGGGCAGGAACTCCAGCTTGGCGAGGGCGGCGTTGAAGTCACCGCCGCAGTCGTTGAGGGTGGCGGCGACGGTTTCGCCGATCGTGACGCCCAGATGGTCGCGGTAGAGCGGCAGCGCCCAGGCACGGCTGGCATAGACACCGGCCACAACGCCGGCCACCGAGCCGATCAGCGACACCAGGCCGCTGACAAAGCCGCGGCGGCGGCCGTCCAGGGCGGCGCCCACCAGCAGGATCAGAAAAATCAGGTCATAGACCAGACCAATCGAGACATTCATACTTTCTTTCCCTCCGTTTTTCGGGGATGTGCGGCTTCAGGATTCCGGAGCGGTCAGCACATCCACCTTGCCGGGTGTGAACACAAGTGTACGGGCGGCATCCAGCACCGCCTGGGGGCGCATGCCCAGATACTGGGACCAGTTGTGCACCCCGTCAAAGGTATAACTCTCCACCCCCACGTCGGTGAGCAGATAGACGGCCGTGTCGGTGCAGACCACGCTCTCGGCCTGGCCGGCCGGGATGGTGGCCAGCGGCGTCAGGTCCTCGTCCAGCGTCACGAGGGTGTTGCCGCCCCGGATGAGCAGCAGCAGCGCCGTGCTGCCGCCCCCCACCGAGACGCTCTGCAGCGTCGCGCCGCCGCAGTCATAGCGGGCGAGCTCGGTCCCGTCCGAGGGGTTGAGCACCGCCACATAAGTATCAAAGACGGCCAGCACCCGGCTGCCCGACATCCATTGCAGTCTGAGGATGACGGCGCCGGTGTCAGCGGTGTAGGCGGGGCCGGCGGTGTCCTGGGCGGTGTCCATAAAGCGGACGACCGTCCGGAGCTGGCCGTCGCTGGCGGCCACGGTGCCCGCGGCAAAGCGGCGGTTGTCCGGCGCAAAGGCGATGGTCAGCGGCGTGCCGTCCTGCTGGGTCATCTTCCAGACAAAGGGGTCGCCGCGGAACTCGGGATCAAAGACCTGGACCTCGGCGGCGTAGCGGTCCGACTCAGTGACGACGGCCAGCGTGCCGTTCTGCGCCATCGCGCAGAGCATGATGGGGTTGGAAAAGCTCTTGCTGTACAGCCGCCGGGTGCGGCTTTCGACGGTCAGCTCGGTGCCGGCGCGGTTGTACACGACGAACCGGGTGTTGCCGACGGCCAGCGCCGGGCGGGCGTACCCGGGCTGGAAGGCCCGGATCTTGGCGCCGTAGGCGGAGTAGACCGCCACATCCTCGGCGTCCATCTCGACAAAGCCGCCGGCCAGTTCCTCCACCTGGGTGGGGATGCGGATGCCGGTGCTGGCGGGCCAGCCGCCGCCGGCCCGGTTGAGGTAGAGCACCACCGAGTCGGTCATATCGCCCAGCATCGCGATGGAGGTGCTCAGCAGGCCGCTGACCGTGGCCATCGCGGCCGCCAGGACGAGGATGACAAGCGCCAGCAGAATGTGTTTGCGGCGGCGACGGCGGCGCAGCACCGGGCTGATGGGCCGCAGGTTGGACGCGGGTTCGGGTGTCTGTTCGCGGGCGGGGGCCGTGTAGCGGGTGCGGGGCGGCTCCCGGGGCGGGATGCGGACCCCCGCGGGTTCCTCGCCGGGGTCCAGCCCCTGTTCGCGGGCAAGCATCCGGCGTCGGCGTTCCAGTCGTTCACGGTCTTGACGGTTCACGGGCAGAACCTCCTTCCAGCAGGTTTCGGGGCAGGGTCAGCACGAGGCCAGCCCGGGATAGCGGACATCCCACAGGAACAGCCCCCGGGCGGGCAGCGTCGGCCCGGCGCGGCGCCGGTCGCGGGAGTCCAGAATGGCAGGCACGCCGGCGGGGTCCCGCTTGCCGAGCCCCGCTTCCAGCACCGTGCCTGCCAGAATCCGCACCATATTGTACAGGTACCCGTCCGCCGTCACGGACAGGGTGAACAGCTCGCCGTCCTGCCGCACCGTGCAGTCCGTGACGGTGCGCACCGTATCGCCGTGGGCGGCGGCCGACGATCCCGACGCACAGAGCGCCAGAAAATCATGGGTGCCGCAGAAGCCCGCCGCCGCGCGCTGCATGGCCGGCAGGTCCAGCGGGCCCGCCACCCGGTGACAGGTCTCCCAGTCGAAGGGGTCATCCACCCGCGAGCAGCGCAGCCGGTAATGGTAGGTCTTGTCATGGGCGGCATACCGCGCATGGAAATCGTCCGGGACAGGCAGGGCCTGCAGGGCACGGATGTCCATGGGCAGCCGGGCGTTGAGGGCCAGCGGGATTTTCTCGCAGGGAATCCCGCCGTCATACCGGAAATTCAGCGCAAACCGGCGCGCATGCACCCCGGCATCGGTGCGGGAACAGCCCTTGACGGGCGGGCGGACGCCGAACAGGTCCTCCATCGCGTTCTGCAGTACCTCGCAGACCGTGACGCCGTTGGGCTGGACCTGAAAGCCCGCATACCGCGTTCCCTTATAGCTGATCCAGAGCAGAATGTTCATCGGTGAATCCTTTCCGGCCGGTCAGATGCCCGGCACGAACCACCGCGTGGCCAGGATGATCCCCAGGCAGACAACAAGGCCGACGGCGCATTTGACATCGTCGCGGCCGAAGCGCAGCACCTTGAGGCGGGTGCGGCCCTCGCCGCCGTGGTAGCAGCGGCATTCCATCGCCATGGCCAGCTCGTCGGCGCGGCGGAATGCCGAGATGAACAGCGGGATCAGCACCGGCACGAGGGCGCGGATGCGCTCCATGAACTTGCCGTTGTCCAGCATGGCGCCGCGGGCCTTCTGGGCGTTCATGATCTTTTCGGTTTCGTCGATGAGCAGCGGGATGAACCGCAGCGCAATGGTCATCATCATGGCCAGCTCGTGGACCGGCAGATGAATTTTGGACAGCGGCTTGAGCAGCGCCTCGATGGCGTCGGTCAGCACGATGGGGCTGGTTGTGTAGGTCAGCAGGCTGGTGCCGGCGATCAGCGCAATGATGCGCACCGCCATCAGCACCGCGTAGCTGACGCCCTCGCGGTAGATATGCAGGAAGCCCAGCGAAAACAGCGGTTCGCCCTGTCCCGTGATGAAAAAGAGGTTGAGCACCGCCGTGAACAGCACGATGGGCACAATGGGCTTGAGGCTTTTGAGGATGAGGCGCAGCGGGATTTTGGCGACGCGGTAGAGCAGCACGAGGAAGCCCAGCGACAGCGCGATGCCCAGCGGGTTGGACGCCATGAAGAGCACGACGATGTAGGCGATGGTGGCCACGATCTTGAGCCGCGGGTCACAGCGGTGGATGATGGAGTTGCCGGGGAAATGCTGGCCGATGGTGATATCACGAAGCATCCGGGGCACCTCCCTTCCCGTTGGCCGCCCGGACAGAGGGCAGCGGCACCGCCTTGTCGGGGTGTCTGGCATTCCAGGCCTTGAGCACCGTCTTGACGGCGTAGGGCATCGTGTAGACATCGGTATCAATGTCCAGGCCCATCGCCTTGAGCATCAGGAACACCTGGGTAACCTGCGGGACGGACAGACCGAGCTGCAGCAGTTCCGGCGCCCGGGCAAAGACCTTTTCGACGGTGTCGTACATGGCCACCTTGGCATGGCTCATGACCAGCACGCGGTTGGCGTACTTGGCGATGTCCTCCATCGAATGGCTGACCAGCACCACCGTGATGCCGGTCTGTTCGTGGTAGTTCTTGATCTGGCTGAGGATGGTGTCCCGGCCTTCGGGGTCCAGGCCCGCGGCGGGTTCGTCCAGCACCAGGATCTTGGGGCGCATGGCCATGACGCCCGCAATCGCCACCCGGCGTTTCTGGCCGCCGGACAGCTCAAAGGGGCTTTTGTCCAGCAGCTCGTCGGTCAGTCCCACGAAGGCGGCCGCCTCGCGCACGCGGCGGTCGATCTCCTCCTCGCTGAGTCCCATGTTGCGCGGACCGTAGGCAATGTCCTTGCGGCAGGTCTCCTCGAAGAGCTGGTACTCGGGGTACTGCATGACCAGTCCCACGAGGAACCGGAACTCCCGCAGGTTCTCGCCGGAGGCCCACATATCGCGGCCGTCCACATAGATCTTGCCGGAGGTGGGACGGTTGAGGCCGTTGAAATGGGCGATCAGCGTGGACTTGCCCGAGCCGGTGGAGCCCATGACGCCCACGAAGTCGCCCTCCTCGATAGAGAAATTCACATCATCCAGCGCGGCGGTCTCGTCCGGCATGCCGGCGTTGTAGACGTAGCGCAGATGCTCGACTTTGATGATTTCTGACACGTTTGCTTCCTTCCCGCAGGGTACCGCCCGGACCGCTGTCCGGTGCCGTTCCTGCCTTCTTCAGGGAATTTTATGCCAGCAGGTCGTAGATGGCCTTGGCACACTGTTCGGGGGTGATGACGCTGCGCGGCATCGGCAGACCGGCCGCGGCCAGCGCGTCGCGCAGCTCGGCGGCCTGCGGCACGTCCAGATGGTAGGACCGCACCCGCCGCGTCTGGCTGAAGACCTGTTCGGGGGTGCCCTCCATGACGATGCGGCCCCGGCTCATGACCAGGACGCGGTCCGCCTGGGCGGCCTCCTCCATATAATGGGTGATCGAGACAATCGAGATGCCGGCATTGCGCAGATCGCGGATGGTCTTCATGACCTGGGCGCGGCCGCGGGGGTCCAGCATGGCGGTGGCCTCGTCGAGGATCAGGCAGTCCGGCCGCATGGCGATGACGCCCGCGATGGCGACGCGCTGTTTCTGACCGCCCGAGAGCTTGTGCGGCGCCTTGTGCCGCTGTTCCCAGATTCCGGCCAGCTTCATGGCATCGTCCACCCGGCCGCGCATCTCCTCGGTGGGAACGCCCAGGTTTTCGAGTGCGAACGCCACGTCCTCCTCCACGACCGTCGCGACGATCTGGTTGTCGGGGTTCTGGAAAACCATGCCCACCTTCTGGCGGATGTCGTAGAGTTTTTCCTCGGTGCGGGTGTCCATATCCTCCACCAGCACGGTGCCGGTTTCGGGCAGCAGGATGGCGTTGAAATGCTTGGCCAGCGTGGACTTGCCGCAGCCGTTGGCGCCCAGCACCGCGACGAACTCGCCGCGGCGGACCTGCATGCTGACCCCGTCCACGGCGTAGACCGCCTGTTCGGGCGGGGTTTCGGTATCATAGCGGAAGCGCACCGACTGCGCTTCCAGAATCGTATCCTTCTGCATACTTGTGTGCCTCGTCAAATATCCAGTCATTCCTGCCACAGCGCCGTGGCGCCGCAGGGAACCACGCCGCCGGTGGCCGACACCGGCAGGCCGATCTCGTCACAGTCGGTCCGTCCGCCGATCTGCGGGCAGAGCGTGGTTTTGAGAATGTACTCCATGACCGCCGGGCTCAGGCCCTCGGTGTAGGAGTTGATGGCAAAAAAGAGCGGTGCCTTGCTCAGAACGCCCGCCGTCAGCCGGATCAGGTCGTAGACGTTGTCCTCCAGCTTCCAGATCTCGCCGTTGGGGCCGCGGCCGTAGCTGGGCGGGTCCATGATGACCGCGTCGTAGGCATTGCCGCGGCGGATCTCCCGCTGGACAAACTTGGCGCAGTCATCCACAATCCAGCGGCAGGGCCAGTCGGCCAGACCGCTGGCCGCGGCGTTCTCCCGCGCCCAGGACACCATCCCCTTGGAGGCGTCCACATGGGTCACCGAAGCCCCCGCCGCCAGGCAGGCCAGCGTGGCGCCGCCGGTGTAGCCGAACAGGTTGAGCACCTTGACGGGCCGGCCTGCGGCGCGGATTTTTTCACGATACCACGCCCAGTTGACGGCCTGTTCGGGGAAAACGCCGGTATGCTTGAACCCGGTGGGACTGACGATCAGCGTCAGGTCCTGCCAGTGGATGTTCCATTTCTGGGCCAGCGGGCGGCGGTACTCCCACCGTCCGCCGCCCTTGGCGGAGCGGTAGTAGACGGCGTCCGCCTTCTGCCACAGCGGGCTGGCCTCCTCGTTTTTCCAGATAACCTGGGGGTCCGGGCGGATCAGCAGGGTCTTGCCCCACCGTTCCAGCCGGTTATGGTTGGTTGCATCGATCAGTTCGTAGTCTTTCCAACTGTCTGCCGGACGCATAGTCTATCCCTTTCTGTTTACTGAACGCCCGGAATGCGCTGCCGGATCAGCTCGCTGATGCGGTTGGCACTCTGGGTGATGGCCTCGCGGTCCTCGCCCTCCACCATCACGCGGATCTTGGGCTCGGTGCCGGAAACCCGCACCAGGACGCGGCCCATGCCCATCAGGTTCTGCTGCTGGCTCTCGATGAAGCCGGCAATATATTCGTCTTCCTTGTAGGCCTGCTTCTGTTCCTTGTTGGCCGACAGGTTGATCAGCACCTGGGGGAACTTGGTGTAGACGGCGTTGAGCTGGCTCATCTTGGTGCCGTCCTCGCGGTGCTTGCGGGCCAGCAGCTTGAGCAGCTTGCCGGCCGTCAGCTCGCCGTCGCCCGTCGTGGAGTGGTGCAGGAAGATCACATGGCCGCTCTGCTCGCCGCCGATCGCATAGTTGCGGGCGCGCATCTCCTCGAGAACGTACCGGTCGCCGACAGCCGTGCGGGCCGTCTCGATGCCGATGGACTGCATATATTTCATGAAGCCCAGGTTGGACATGACGGTCACCACAGCGGTGTTGCCGTCCAGGCGGCCGCGCTCCTTCATGTCCTTGGCGACCAGCGCGATGATCTTGTCGCCGTCGATCTCGGCGCCGGTCTCATCGCAGGCCAGGCAGCGGTCGGCGTCGCCGTCAAAGGCGATGCCGCAGTCATAGCCGCCCGCCACGACCTGTTTTTCGAGGGTTTCGAGGTGGGTGGAACCGCAGCCGTCATTGACCGAGACACCGTCATCCAGCGTGCCGATAAAGCCGCAGCGGCAGCCCAGCCGCGGGAACAGCTTCTGGGCCACCCGGGCGGAAGCGCCGTTGGCGCAGTCAAACAGGACGTTGAGGCCGGACAGGTCGGCGTCGATGTGCTCCACCAGCGCGTCCACATAGTCGTCCAGCGCCTTGTCGATGCGGCGGACGCGGCCGATGTCGGCGCCGCTGCAGATCTTGATGTCATCGCAGTTGCGGAAGATGTGCGCCTCGATGCGGTCCTCCACCTCGTCGGGCAGTTTGTAGCCGTCACCCTTGAAGATCTTGATGCCGTTGAACTCCATCGGGTTGTGGGAGGCCGAGATCACAATGCCGGCATCCGCGCCGTACTTGCGGACCAGATAGGCCACGGCCGGCGTCGGGATGACGCCCAGCAGGTCCACGTCGGCGCCGACGCTGCACAGACCGGCCGCCAGCGTGCATTCCAGCATATCACCGGAGACGCGGGTGTCCTTGCCGATCAGGATGCGGGGGCGATGTCCGTCCAGGCTGGTCAGCTCGGCAGCCGTGGCACGGCCGATCTGCAGCGCCAGTTCGCAGGTCAGGTCCTGGCCCGCCACGCCGCGGACACCGTCGGTTCCAAACAATTTACCCATACGATCAAATCCTTTCTTTCGTCATGCGGAAAAGTTCTTGTTGTCTCCGGTTCAGTACAGGCTCTGCTGGCCGTCCTCCTCCCCGCGCAGATGGCGCGGCACCGGAATGTGCAGATGTTCATAGGCAAGACGGGTCACGCAGCGGCCCCGCGGTGTGCGGGTGAGCATTCCCATCTGCATCAGGTAGGGTTCACAGACGTCCTCCAGTGTGACGCTCTCCTCCCCCAGGTTGGCCGCGAGGGTTTCCAGCCCGACGGGACCGCCGCCGTACAGCTCGATGATCGCGCGCAGCACGCTGCGGTCCAGCTCATCCAGGCCGAGTTCGTCAATATCCATCTGGCGGCGGGCGGCGGCCGCCGTGGGGCCGTCGATGCTGCCGTCCCCCTGGACCGTCGCAAAATCCCGCACCCGCTTGAGCAGTCGGTTGGCCACGCGGGGGGTGCCCCGGGCACACTTGGCAAGTTCCAGCGCGCCGTCATGGTCAATCGGCACGCCGAGGATGCCGGCACTGCGCATGATGATGGCGGCCAGCTCATCGGGGCTGTAAGGCTCGAGTTTGAGCAGGATGCCGAACCGGTCGCGCAGCGGGCCGGTCAGCTGTCCGGCCCGGGTGGTCGCGCCCACCAGCGTGAAGCGCGGCAGGTTGATCCGGATACTCTGGGCGCTCGGTCCCTTGCCGATCATGATGTCCAGCGCGTAGTCCTCCAGCGCCGGATAGAGCACCTCCTCGACCTGGCGGGACAGGCGGTGGATCTCATCGATGAAGAGGATGTCGCCCTCCTGCAGGTTGGTCAGCAGGGCGGCCAGGTCGCCCGGTTTCTCGATGGCAGGGCCCGAGGTGATGCGGATCTGCACCCCCATCTCCTGGGCCACGATGCCGGCCAGGGTGGTCTTGCCCAGGCCGGGCGGTCCGTACAGCAGTATGTGGTCCATCGGCTCGCCGCGGGTCTGCGCCGCGCGCAGATAGATCCGCAGGTTGGTCTTGACCTTCTCCTGTCCCACATAGTCGTCCAGTGTCCGGGGACGAAGGCTGACTTCCTCGGCGTCGCCGGGCGCCGCGTCGGGACTGACCAGACGGCCGGGGTCCACGGTATATTCGGTATTTTGGCTCATGTTGCTGCTCCTTTACGCACGGGAAAGCCCGCGAAGCGCGATCTTGATGATGTCCTGCACCGGCAGGTTCTCATCAATGCGGGCGACGGCCTGGGCGGCATCCGAGGTGCTGTACCCCAGTGCCACCAGCGCCGCCACGGCCTGGGCCGGCGCGCTGGACGGCGGCGGCGCCTCGACGGCCCCCGCAGCGAACCCGGCGCCCGAAGCCAGCCCCTTACCCACCTTGTCCTTGAGCTCGAGGGCGATGCGCTGGGCCAGCTTGGGCCCCACGCCGCTGGCCTTGGTGAATGCCTTGTGATCCCCCGAGGAGGCCGCCAGCGCGACTTTCTCGGGCGTCATGATGCTGAGGATGGACAGACCCGCCTTGGGGCCCACGCCGGACACCGAGATGAGCATTTTGAAGCAGGCGCGCTGTTCCTCGGTCGCAAAACCGTAGAGCGAGACATCGTTTTCCGTCACATTCATGACGGTGTACACCGTGCCCTCGCGCCCCGGCGCCGGCAGTGCCTCGCCGACGGCCGTCGGCACCTGCACCGCAAACCCGATGCCGCCGCAGCTGATGACCACGGTATCCAATGTTTTTTTTAGTATTTTGCCGGTCAGGCAGTCAATCATCGTTTTCCCTGTCCTTTACTTGTCATCGCAGGCCCGAAAGCCGGCTGGTCGCACAGTGGCAGTGCGCCACCGCCATGGCCAGCGCGTCGGCCGTATCGTCCGGCTTGGGAATGGCCGGCAGCTTGAGCAGGATGCGGGTCATCTCCTGAATCTGTTTCTTGACGGCCTTGCCGTAGCCCGTCACGGCCTGTTTGACCTGCATCGGGGTGTATTCATAGATCGGGATGCCGCACTGGGCGGCAGCCAGCAGAATCACGCCACGGGCTTCGGCCACGCCGATCACCGTCGTCTGGTTGTGCTGATAGTACAGCTTTTCCAGGGAGAGCGCCTGCGGCTGATACCGCTTGCAGATGTCCAGCACACCGTCGTACACTTCGCACAGGCGCTGTTCAAACGGCGTGTCCTTGTCGGTACATACCGCCCCGTAGGCCACCGGCGCAAACCGGTTGCCCGCATACTCCACAACGCCCCATCCGACGATCGCATAGCCGGGGTCGATGCCCAAAACCCGCATTTCTTTACACCTCTCCATGGTAACTGTAACAGTATACCACAAACCAATACCTTGGGCAAGAAAAAGCCGCGGGGCCTTTGTAAAATTTATATTCGTATCATCGACGTTTTTGACCTTTCTGGAAAAATTTTTGAAGTTTTTTGAAAAAAAGGCTTGCATTTTTCCGAAGAATTTGCTATAGTAATTGAGTCGCAAGGCGAGCGCGGTTAGCTCAGCTGGTAGAGCATCTGCTTGACGTGCAGGAGGTCACAGGTTCGAGTCCTGTACCGCGCACCAAAAACCGAACGGTTTCAGACCGTTCGGTTTTTTATTGTCTGTGTTTTATTTCCCCGTAAACTTGAGGATCGCAAATGTCAAAGAGGAAAAGGCGTTCTTGATAAGTTTATCAGGGATGCTCTAAGGCTCCGGCCTATATGTGCGGCTGCCGCTTTGCCTGTGATTGGTTTTGTGTTGGCAATCATAAAACTGGGATTGCAGCCAAATCATGCCAGCTGAATGCCTTTGACATCGGGGAGATCATCCGCTGCAAAATTGAATTGACACAGAGCTTTTGTGATCTTTCCGTTTCTTGATGATGGGATCATGGATCTCCAGCCCGGCCGGTCGCAGGATCGGCCGGGCTTTTTGTCGTGATCGGGGAAAGTTTCGCATTGCAATCCCCCTGCCGAGCCTTTATAATGAAGTTGAATCGGTTGTGCCGGGACGGTCCCGGCCATGCCTGAGCCAAAGAAACGAGGAGGATCATGAAAAACTTGCGACAAAAGATCGTGGCTGTGACACTGACCTTCGCCATGCTCGTCTGCGCGGCCCTGCCGGCGGGAGCAGCGGAACAGACCACACCGACGTTCCCGACCGCGGTCGCGGCGTCCGGCACACCGGAGACCGCACAGACCCCGGAAGACGCGCAGACGCCGGCGCCCATCCACCCGGAGGACAACCTTACCGCCCGGTCGCAGAGCGAGGCCCCGCTCTACAATTCCGACGGGCAGTCGGCCTGGAACTCCATTCTGACGCAGAACAAGAATGTCCGCCGGGTCATGGGCGAGGTCCTGCTGAACAGCCGGCCGTTCTATTACTCGGACTATCGTTCCAAAGCGAACAATATGCCGGCATATACCATTGATGAACTGCAGCAGTTCTCCTATGCCATCGCCGGCACCACCGGCAGCCAGTACGACCGCGCCAGAACGTTGTATCAATGGGTTGCGAGCAACATTTCCTACGGCTCCTACTACGCCTATCCCATCGACATTTTCCGGGAGCGGACCGGCGCCTGCGAGGGCTACTGCATGCTGCTGTCCGATCTGCTGGCGGCTCAGGGCATCACCTCGATCATCATCAATGTGGCAACCAACCAGGGCGGCGGCGACTGGGCCGTGAAGCCGTACTCGGTGACCCACTCGGTCCTGCTGGCGGCGCTGGACGGCCAGGTCTACTGGCTGGACCCGACCTGGGATGAAAAGACCGCCACCCATCTGAACTACTTCGGACAGACCGACGAGGAGTTCTCCCGCGAGCACTTTGCCATGTCGTATGGCAAAACGACCGCCAATACCTATCTGTACGGCGAAGAGCTGTTCTTCACCGACAACGAGGCGCTGTTCAGCACCGGCTACGGTGCCACCGGAAACCGCCTCGGTTCCGGCGTCAAGCGCTGGACGCTGGACAACGGCGTGCTCCGCGGCGACAACGGGACGAACTATCCGGAATCCGGATGGTACGCCCTCACGGAGCGGTCCTATTTTGCCGGCCTTTACCTGGATTCCTGCGTTTATCTGAAAGACGGGCTGGCCCTCACCGGCAAGCAGACCATCGACGGGCAGACCTATACCTTCAGCAGCACCGGCATCCTGGTCAGCGGGGAGAAGGATCTGGCGGACGAGCTGCCCGTCACCCCGCTCAACACCGACTGCACGAATCATTCGACCTATTCCGAGTCCTACTATGCCCGTTTCCACCTGGACAATTCCGGTATTGTCAGCTTTGAGTTTGACAACGCCAGCGGTGATGTCCGGATGGAGATGTTCGATCTGGAAACCCAGGGATATGTGACCTACCTCTGGAGCAACTGGGCCAAAGCCTGGAAGAGCCAGGAGTTCTGGCTGGACGCCGGCGATTATTTCTTCTGGATCGGCGGGCCGTACTCTTCGACCTTTGATTACCGGGTCAACTACCGTCCCGACGACGGCAGTGTGGAGCGGGAAGGCAACGGCTCGTTTGAAACCGCCGATCCGATTGCCTGCAATCAGGTGGTCAACGCCTCGGCGGCTTCCGCCTACTCCGACATTGACCTTTACACCTTTACGCTGGACTCCCCGCAGGAAGTCACCATCCGGACCAGCCACGAGGCGTACAGCAAAACCTCCGGATACTGGCTGACCTATCTGCTGGATTCTTCCCAGCGGCAGCTGCTTTCCAACGACCTGCTGCGCGATTCTTCCGGCGTGATCTATTCCGATTATGTGAACAGTACCGGAGAATCCTACACGACCACGCTGGCGGCCGGCCAGTATTACGTCCTGCTCATCAGTTGCCTGGACGTGAACAGCTACAAGCCCGACGATCCCTGCCTGTACCAGCTGACCGTCTCGACCAAACCCCTGGACGTCCCGGATTTCGGCTGGTGCACCATCCGCGGCAAGGACTACTGGTTTGAAAACGGCATCCAGCAGGGCACGACGGGCCGCGGCAAGGAAATCTACGACCCCGGCACGGATGCCTGGTACTGGCTGGATGCCATCCAGGGCGGCGCCAAGGCCGTCGATAAAGAGGTCTACATGGACTACGAGGGCATGCAGGGCGACCCGAAGTGGGTGCGCTACGATACCGACGGCCACATGGTCAAGGGCTGGTACAACAACGGGAACGGCACCTACTACTATGACCTGATCACCGGTGCAATGGCCAAGGGTGACATCCTGCTGAACGGCATGCACTACGGCTTTGATTCCGCGACCGGCGTGATGCTGGACAAGGCCTGGCTGACGATTGACGGCGGCGAGTACTGGTACGAAGGCGGCATCCGGCAGGGCTGCCAGCTCAATGCGGACGGCACGCCGGACCTGAGCTACCGCGGCAAGGAGATCTATGACCCGGCCTCCAACGCCTGGTACTGGCTGGACAATGTGGACTACGGCAAGAAGGCTGTGTCCAAGGATGTCTACCAGGAGTCCGAGGCGGGCGTCTGGGCGGACCGCCCCGACGGCACCGGCAAATGGGTGCGGTACGATGCCAACGGCGGCATGATCAAGGGCTGGAGCGACGACGGCATGTATTACTTTGACCCGATGTTCGGCACGATGGCCAAGGGCGTCGCCGTGATTGACGGTCAGACCTACACCTTTGATGTGAATACCGGCAGAAAGCTGTAACGGCAGCCGGACATGACAAAGCGGCCGGTCCCCGGATGGGGACCGGCCGCTGTTTGTCGGTCAGAGAACCAGGCCGGATCAGCCGGCACGCCGCAGGGTGTTGTAGGCCCGGATCATCAGGATGGTGAACCAGAGCAGCGACACCGAGAAGATCACAAAGCTGATCGAGACAAACTGGTTGAGCAGGGTGTTGTGGGGCACCGCCATGTTGATGAGCCGCAGCATCGTGTGCAGTGCGAGCAGGGCGGTGGAGGTCAGCAGCATGTTGTGGGTGCTGCGGGTGTAGCGCAGATCGTCCAGGGCGGGACGTGCGGCATCCAGCGCGCCCGAGACCAGTCCCAGCAGGACCCACAGATCGGCCAGGCGCAGAAACGGCGACGCGGCAGCCAGCAGACCGCCCTGATGAACCCAGTCCCCGCACAGGACCAGTTCCAGGCCCAGCGCAATCACCGCGGCGACCAGCGGCCGCAGCAGCTGCCGGGACAGCAGCAGCGCCCCGACCAGCAGCAGCGCGGTCAGACTCAGTTCCAGTGTGCTGACGCTGTCCGGCATGGACAGAAACGCACGCCCGGCCACACCCACGCCCAGCAGCAGAAAAGCTGCGGCTTTGCGGTTGGATGATTTTTTCATAAACATTGACAGCTCTCTTCAAGCGGGAAATTTCATGGTTTATGGCGTATTATATCACCTTCTGACCTCTTGCGCAAGCTGCCGGGGGATGGTATAGTAGAGTGGAATTGCAAAATTATTGTGAATGAGGTGTTTCCGAATGGCATTTTCGATGGACTTTTCCAAGCGTCTGGAGCTGTTCGGACCGGAAATTTTTGCGGCCCTGAACGATAAAAAAGTAGCCCTCGAAGCAACGGGCAAAAAGCTGTACAATCTGTCGGTGGGCACGCCGGATTTTGAACCGATGCCCCACATCAAGCAGGCCCTGATCGAGGCGGCGTCGGACAGCGAAAACTGGAAGTATTCGCTGCGCGACCTGCCCGAGATGCTGCAGGCCGTCTGTGACTACTACCGCAGCCGGTTCGGGGTGGAGGACATCACCCCCGACCGGGTCATGAGCTTTTCGGGCAGCCAGGACGGCATCGGTCACCTGGGCATGGCGCTGCTCAACGACGGCGACACCGTGCTGCTTCCCGACCCGTGCTACCCGGTGTTCATCACGGGGTCCCGGCTGGGCGGCGGCGTGCCCTATTATTACCATCTGACCCGGGAACACAACTTCCTGCCCAACGTCCGCGAAATCCCCGAGGAGGTCGCCCGCCGCGCCAAGTACATGATCGTCTCGCTGCCCGCCAACCCGGTCGGCAGTGTCGGCACGCCGGAAATCTACCGCGAGATCGTGGATTTCTGCAACCGGTACGAGATCCTTCTCGTCCACGACAACGCTTACAGCGACATCATCTTTGACGGCGCCGAAGGCCACAGCATCTTCAACGTCCCCGGCGCCCGGGACTGCGCGGTGGAGTTCTTCTCGCTCAGCAAGAGCTTCAATGTGACCGGTGCGCGGATCAGCTTCCTGGTGGGCCGCCCCGACGTCGTGGCCGCCTGCAAGAAACTGCGCACCCAGATTGATTTCGGCATGTTCATCCCGGTCCAGAAGGCGGCCATCGCGGCCCTGACCGGCCCGCGTGAGGCCGTCCGTGCCCAGTGTGCCGAGTACCAGCGCCGCCGCGACGCCCTGTGCGGCGGCCTGCGCGCCATCGGCTGGAACGTCCCGGACAGCCACGGCTCGATGTTCGTCTGGGCCCCCGTGCCGCAGGGCTATGCGAACAGCATGGACTTCTGCCTGGCCCTCATCGAGAAGGCCGGTGTCATCTGCACCCCCGGCTCCAGCTTCGGCCCCTCCGGGGAAGGCTATGTCCGCTTTGCGCTGACCCTCCCCGTCGAAAAAATCCGCGAGGCCGTGGCCGCCGTGCAGGCCAGCGGCCTGATCCGGCAGTAAATCAGAACGGCGCTTTCCCTCATCCCGGAAAGCGCCGTTTTTTGTTGCCGTTTCAGCCGTACGGCCAGGGAATGTCGGACAGCTCCAACAGATAATCCGACGTGACACCGTAAAACTTTGCCAGCTTGCGGAGCACCTCGGTCGGAATGTCCAGCTCCCCGCGCTCATAGTTGCTGTATACCCGCTGACTGCAGGACAAAATCTGTCCCATCTGTTTCTGTGTCAAATCGTGATCCTCCCGCAGATCGCGGATGCGGCGATACAGCATGGCGCAGCTTTTCCCCCTGCCCAGGAGCCGGACGGCTCGCTTGTTACTTTGTAAAATTGTAGCATAGCGGATTATCCGCTATTGCATTCTAGCGGATTTTGCGCTAGAATGAAGGGGAAATGCCGGTCTTTCAGGATATTTTCAGTTTGACAGGCTATACTTTTGAAAGAAAGGGAGGGCGGCAGACGGAATGGAACGGCAGCAAAAGCGGATCTTTGAATGGCGGGATCTGCGGGTGGATTTCGGGGCACGGCGGATCTGGCGTGCAGGGGACGAGATCTCCCTGACCCCGCGGGAATTTTCCCTGCTGGAAGTGCTGGTGCTCAACCGGGAGCTGGCCCTCACGCGGGATCAGCTGCTGCAGCAGGCCTGGGGCTACGACTATGCCGGCGAGAGCCGGACCGTCGATGTGCACATCAACCGTCTGCGCCGCAAGCTCGGTCTTGAGGATGACATCCAGACCGTCTACAAGGTGGGATACCGCCTCACGCTGTCCTGTTCGCCGCTGCGCACAGGGTCCCGCCATCACGTCTGACAAAACCGCCGGGCCGCCCGCCCGGCGGTTTTGTCGCAGATGACAGGAACTTCCATTGAAAAACCGGACCAGTCTGTGCTATAATTTCATGTGAACATTTTGTGGGCAGAACAGGGGGCGAGTCAATGTCAAAATCCTCGGGAACCGCCGCGTCCAAGAGCGGCACGCCCGCAGGGCTGCGTGAAGCGATGAAAAAAGCGACCACAGAGATGCTCGTACTCTTTCTGCTGCGTCAGAAAAACATGTATGCCTACGAGATGATTCAGGAATTGTCCCGTCTGACCGACGGGGTCCTGACCTTCAGCACGCTGTATCTTGCCATTTATCGCCTGCAGGCGCAGGGGCAGATCCGGGAGGCGGAAAAGCGGATCACCGACAACCGGACGCGCGTTTATTTTGCAATCACGGACCAGGGCCGGACCTACTTGCAGGAACTGATCCGGGAATACAGCCTTCTGACACAGACCATCCAGGCTCTGCTGTCGAAGGACGGAAAGCTCTACGGGGAGGACGGCTCATGCATCAGCGGGAACTGAAACAATACTGCCGCAGGACACGACGCTATCTGCCCGGAGGGCGGGAGGCGGCTCTCGCCTTTGAAGGGTACATACACAGCTGCGCCGACCAGTTCTTTCAGGAACAGCCCGACGCGGCGTTCGAGGATTTTGTGGCGCAGATCGGCACACCGGAGGAGGCAGCCCGGGAATACCTGTCCCTGCTGCCCGGCGAGACGGTCCGCCGGCACCGCACCCGCCGCCGGCATCTGCTGCGCGGGGCCGTGGCGGCCGGCTGTGCCATGCTGGCAGTCCTGGCGGGGCTGGTGATCTATTACTACGCCGTGCGCGGCGTGGTCGTCATCCATGAACAGAGCGGTGTTGTTGACTACGACGGGGGAGCGGACCTTTCGGGAATGCCTACCCCGCCGCCGATCATAGAATAAACTGGAGGTAGTATCATGAAAAAACTCGTTTCGCTCTTTGTCTGTCTGGCACTGGCCGTCGGTCTGGCACTGCCCTGCGTGGCGCAGGAACTCCCGGCGTCGGCGCAGCGCACCGTCAGCACCACCACCGAGGACCTCGGCGACGGCTGGGTTGTCGTGACCACCGTGACGGAATCCGCCGCACAGGCCCGCTCCTCCACCAAGGTGGGCAGCAAGCATGCCGAGTATACTTACGAGGGCCGTCACATTGCCACGGTCTACCTCAACGGCAGCTTCAGCTATGACGGCAGCTCCGCCACCGCCACCGGCGTTTCCGCCAGCCATGTCACGGCTTCCGGCTGGAGCTACGGCGGCGAATCCACCTGGTGCAGCGGCGCTTCGGTCCGCCTGACGGCCACCCTGTCCGGCGAAGGCCATGACGTGCCCATCAGCCTGACGCTGACCTGCGACAAGAACGGCAATCTGTCCTGAATCCCGGCAGCGCTCCCCGGCAGGGAAGCGCTGCTTTTTTGCTGCAAAAAAAGCCCCTGTGCCGGCCGGCACAGGGGCTTTTGTCTGCGTTTGTCAGTGCTGCGGGTTCAGGATGGTGCGCCAGTCCAGATCCCCGTGTTCGAGGCCATGGATCAGCACTTCGGCGGTGGCAATGTTGGTCGCCACCGGGATGTTGTGCACGTCACAGATGCGCAGCAGATTCATCTCATTGGGTTCGCTGGGCTTGGCGCTGATGGGGTCGCGGAAAAACAGCAGCATATCCACCTCATCACAGGCAATCCGCGCCATGATCTGCTGTGCGCCGCCGTGGGCTCCGGGCAGAAAGCGCTGCACGGGCAGACCGGTCGCCTCCTCCACCATCCGGCCGGTGGTGCCTGTTGCAATCAGCCGGTGCTCGCTCAGGATATGGCGGTACGCGGTGCAGAACTGAACCATAAGTTCTTTTTTGGTATCATGCGCGACCAGTGCGATTGTCATAAGGCTCCCTCGCTTCCATCTATATCAACGTAACGGGCGGATTTCTGCTGTGCAAGGATCACAGAGCAACCAGGGGAATGCGTTCCCCCAGCAGACGCCCGGCCAAAGCTTCCCCGGCCAGAGCGGCGAGACATCCCGGCGGCAGCTCGGTTCCGGCTGCACCGGCCTGCTGCAGTTCCCGACTTTCGGGGATCACGGCGATCAGCTGCAAGCCTACGGTATCAATACATTCGTCCAGATCATACACCGCCGAATCCCGCCCGAAGCTGCTGCGCGAGACACGGTTCACAACAAGCCGGACCGACGAAGGCGCGTGGTCGTGCTGCAGCAGCGTGTCGGCCACAATCCTGCCGTCCCGCAGCGCAATGGGGTCCGGTGTCAGCACCACCAGCGCGCGGTCCGCCAGCTGATCGGCCGCACAGAACGGCGCGCCCATGCCGGCGGCAGTGTCCAGCAAAATAAAATCGAAATAATCCCGCATGGCCAGGATCAGGCCGGCCAGCGGCGCCGCGCGGACTTCACCGCCCTCATACGGCGCACTGATCACCGACAACCCCGGGTAAAGCGGGCTTTGTACAATGGCTTTTTCACCCGGACACCGTCCGCACAGAACGTCCTCAATGTCATAGACGGTCTTTCCGTATACCCCGGAAATCACGTCAACGCTGCGCAGACCGGAATCCAGCTCAATCAGCAGGACCCGCTTGCCGCGGGCCGCCAACTTGGCCCCGACCAGTACGGATACGGTGCTCTTGCCCGTCCCGCCCTTGCCGGAGCAGATCATGATGGTTTGTGCGTTCACGAAATTCCTCCCTTGTTCCGGGGCAATAACACCCCTTCGCAGCACGATGCTGCGCCAAAAAGGAAGAAACCCCGTCTATTATTTTAACACAAACATGTGGGAGAAACAACTGATAATTTGATAAAAAATACCTAGTTTTTTTGTAGCAATCTAACGATAGCAAGCACAAAAGGAAACGTTTCCGCCGGACCGTCCCATTTTTTTTACATCCGCTGCCCCCACAGCCGGCGCAGCATTTCCAGCGCGTGCTTTTCCAGCCGGGACACATAACTCCGGCTGATGCCCAGCCTGGCGGCCAGTTCGTGCTGGGTCAGCGGCGCGCCGCCGTCCAGCCCGTACCGGCTCGATACAATCTGCCGCTCCCTCTCGGGCAGCTGGCGCAGCAGCGCCCGCAGCCTCGCGGCCAGATCCCGCCGCTCGCACCCGTCCTCCATGGCCGGCTCGTCGGGCAGGACGTCGGCCAGCGTCAGCATGCTGTTTTCGCCTTCCAGCGGCTCCTGCAGCGAAACCTGCGTCCCTTCCCGCCGCGTCCGCCGCAGCTGCATCCGCATCTCATTTGCTATCCTCCCCCCAAAGCGCTCCGGCCGCAGCGCCGTCTTGCGCGCCGAACAGCACCACCTGCGCGCATTCGCCGTCCCAGACGACTTTGCGCACCACCGTGCGAAGGAGCGTCCGTTTCTGTTCGGCCGTCATCCCGTCGATGCCGTCCCGCAGCACCGTGAGCGTCTGCCGCAGCCGGTCGAACGCGGCGCCGCTCAGGGCGTGCCGGTCGGTCCGCTCTTCCAGCTCGGTGATGCGGGCCTGCAGCCCGGCGCTGCGGGCGTGCAGCTCCTCGATGCGCTGCCTGATATGGCTCGCGGCGGTGCTGCCGTCAAAATCGGCCAGCGAGTCCACCAGCGCGCCGATCTTCCGCTCCGTCCCGGCCTGCTGCTGCCGCAAGTCTTCGAGCTGGCTGTCGGACTCCTCCCGGCTGCCGGCGAAAAACCGTCTGCCCTGTTCCAGCCGGGCCGCAAAGACGCCCCCATCGCCGGACAACTGCCCGACCTGCCCGAGAACGGCATCGTCCAGCGCCCGGCCGCCCGCGTTGGAGCAGCGGCACAGACTGCGCTTGCTGCGCTCCTTCATCTTGCAGACGTAGGTATAGACCGGCTTGCCGTCCGCCGTGACCCGCCCGGAAAGCTTCGGGTACATCCGACTGCCGCAGCGGCACCACAGCAGCCCGGTGAGCAGTGCCTCGTTGCGGCGGGGGCGGCGGTAGGCCCGGGATTTGTTGCGTTCCAACGACTCCTGGACGTGAATCCAGGTCCCGGACGGGATGAGGCCGGGATGCTGCCCGACCGAGATGATCCACTCGCTGACGGGCAGATAGACGGTGGCCCGGCCCTTTTGCTGGGCGGTGCGGTTGTAGGCCAGAATCCCCCGGACGCCGTCGAACTCCTCCGGCGGGGAGAACAGATCGGCCTGCTTCTCTATAAAATATTCGTAGGCGTCCCGGTCGGCCATGAGATAGACCGGGTTCTGCAGAATGCCCTTGATGGAAAACCGGGTGAAGCTGCGGCCGGTTTTGGTCCTGATCTGGCAGCGCAGCAGTTCCGCCTCGGTCATCGTCAGCGAGCCGGTCTCGCAGTACAGCGCATAGATCCGGCGCACGATGTCGGCCTCCTGGGGGATGAGTTTGAGCTTGCAGGCCCGCTTGCTCCTGCCGTCCACCGTGACGGTCCGGACCGCCTCCGAGGTGTAGCCGGTGGGGGTGATGCCGCCCAGCCAGCGCCCGGTCTTGGCCAGCTCGTGCATGTTGTCGCGGATGCGCTCGGCGATGGTCTCCCGCTCGAGCTGACTGAACACCGAGGCAATGTACATCATGGCCCGGCCCATGGGGCTGGAGGTGTCAAAGCTCTCCCGGATCGAGACAAAGTCGATGTCCAGCCGCCCCAGCTCCTCAATCAGCGCCGAAAAGTCGCTGATGTTGCGGCTGATCCGGTCCAGCCGGTAGACCACCACGGCCCTGAACCGGCGCTCGCGGGCAGCGCGCATCATCCGTTTGAAATCCGGACGGTTCAGATTGCCGCCCGAAAACCCCTCGTCCTCAAAGACGACGGCCCCGTCGGCCAAGTCGTCGCCGAAAGCGGTGCGGATGTACGCCCGGCACAGCTCCACCTGGTTGCCGATGCTCTCCCCCTTGCCGGTAAAGCGGGATTTGCGGGAATAGATCGCAATGACCTCTTGGTTCTTGGGCATGGAAAGCCCCCCTTCTGCCGCAATTCTATGCAGGAACGCCCCAAAAGCGTCATAACAGACCGGCCCGGCGCCATACAATACACCAAACGACGAAAAGCGGGAGGTGGAGCGGATGAGAAGCGGCGCGCCCATCCGGGTCATCGTGCAGTTTCCGGCGACCGGGGAGGGCAGAGGCGAGCTGGCCCGGCGGGTCGCGGAGGCGCACGCCGATTTCGTGATCGGCACCATCAGCAGGCTGAGCTGCCCCGTGCGTCAGAAGCTGGATCTTCTGCAGGCCGTGATGGCTGCGGCGGAACGAGCCGAATCGGAACCGGCAGAACAAGAGGGTCCCCGGAGAGCGTGATGCTCCGGGGGCCCTCTTGTTGAGAAAGCCTGCCGCTCCTGGTATAATGAAAACGAGGAAGGGAGTGACCGCATGAAAGTTGTCTGTTTCGGGGATTCCAACACCTACGGCTATGACCCGCGCTCCTGGCTCGGCGGGCGGTATCCCGAAGAGAGCCGCTGGGTGGACCTTCTTGCCGAAAAGACCGGCTGGCAGGTCGTCAACCTCGGGGAGAACGGTCGGTGTATTCCGCAGCGGCCCGTCGCGCTCCCGGCGGAAGCGGATCTGCTCATCGTGATGCTGGGCACCAACGATTTGCTGCAGGGCGGCACCCCGCAGCAGGCAACCGGGCGGATGGAGCGCTTTCTGGCCAGCCTGCCCGTCGCGCCGGACAAGATCCTGCTGATCGCGCCGCCGCCCCTGACCCTCGGCGCCTGGGTGCCCGACGAGGGGCTGATCGACGCGTCCCGCACGCTGGCCCGGTGCTACCGGGCGCTGGCCGGACGGCTGGGCACCAAGTTTGCCGACGCGGGAAACTGGAATGTGACACTCGCCTTTGACGGCGTGCATTTTACCGGGCAGGGCCACCGGGCCTTTGCCGAACAACTGGAGCGGGAGGTCAACCCATGAAACAGATTGTACCGTTGGTTTTGTCGTTTCTTCTGCTGCTGACCGGATGCGGCGCGGCCGGAACGGCGGGGGACAGCGGCTACCGGCAGATCAGCCAGGAGGAAGCCAAGGAGATGATGGACACCGGGGAAGTCCTGATCCTGGATGTCCGCGAACAGGACGAATACGACAGCGGCCATATTCCCGACGCCGTGCTGCTGCCGGTGGGGCAGATCACCGAGGAATCCGCCGCCGAGGTCATCCCGGACAAGGACACCACGGTCCTTGTGTACTGCCGCAGCGGCAACCGCAGCAGGACCGCCGCCGCGGCGCTGGCCGGACTGGGCTATTCCAACATCTTCGAGTTCGGCGGCATCTCCACCTGGCCGTATGAGATTGAACCGTAAAACGCAGCGCCCGGCAGAAGCTGCCGGGCGCCGGGAATCTTCAAAGAGGTGATCGGTTATGAACTTTTGCAGCGAACCCGGGCGGATTTTTGCCCGAGACGAGAACGGCCGGCTGGTGGCGGAAGTGACCTTTCCGCAGCAAGGCGGCGTGGCCGTCATCAACCATACCTTTGTGGACCCGTCGCTGCGCGGGCAGGGGGTGGCCGGCCAGCTCCTGCAGGCCGCGGCAGATACCCTGCGTCAACAGGGGCTCAGGGCTCACCCCACCTGCTCCTATGCCGTCCACTGGTTTTCGGTGCATCCGGATCAGCAGGATCTCCTGGTGTGACGGCCGGGCGGGACAGCAGGGCTCCCGCACACAGCATCAAGGCGCAGCCGGCTGACGCCAGGAGCTGCCCTGCGAGCCCGTGATCCCGCACCGTGTCCGGCAGGGAGACAAACGCCAGCAGACTTTGCCGGGCCATGTCGGCCAGATCGGTCCAGAAGCCCGGGTCGGACCACCGGGCGGGAATCAGCCAGCGCGGCAGCACCCCCAGCAGGGCAGGCAGGGCCAGCGCGGCGGCAAGCAGCACCCCGAACCCCGCCGCCCGGCGCAGTCCCGAAGGCAGCCGCTGCCCCAGCTGCCGTGCCAGCAGCAGTGCCGTGACGACGAGCGGCAGCCAGCCCGCCGCGGTCAGGAACTGACGCAGCGTGCCGACGGGCAGCAGCACCGTGTCGCTTTCCGCAAGGCCGGCGCGCTGCAGAAGGCTCTGTACCGTGCCGCGCGGATTGCCGCCCGATCGGATACGCAGGGAGGCGGCGGAGCAGCCGGCGCCGGAATCCGCCGTTTCGGGGCAGAGCAGGAACGCTTCCTTCCCCGTCAGCACACCGGTGACGCGGCGGGATTCGCCGTCCGCCGTCAGTGTCAGTCCGGCCGCGTCCCGGTTTCCGAACAGGGCATCGGCCAATCCGGCGCTGACGGCGCAGCCGTCTGTCTGGCCCGCACCGGGGACCGTTCCGCACACGGCGTCGGCCGGAAAGCAGAGGGAAGGGCTGCCGTATACCGCAATCCGCCGGGCCGTTGTGCGGCGGCCCAACGCGGTGGTCAGGGTGACCGGTTCCTCCCGCCAGAGGGCGAGATCCAGACCCTGCTCTGCGGCGGCACGGCAGAGGGACTCGGCCTGCCCGGCACTGAGCGGCGCATCGAACCGCAGCTCATAGCCGTCGGCAGGAAGCCCCGCCGCAGCCGCGAAGAAGCCCCAGACGGCCGCGGCGATGAGCAGCCAGCCGAGCACCGGACCCAGCCGCCTCATGAGGCAACCCTCACCCAGGCGCCTGCCGAGAGCGGTTTGTCCGCCCCGGTGACCACCTGGCCGCTGATGCTGCCCGAGACCGCGGCCATCCCGTCCCCCTGTGCCTCCACCGTGACGGGCAGACGGACCAGGACGTTCTGCCGGCCCAGCAGGGTGGACTGCTCCTCCATCAGATAGACAAAGGTTCCGCTGCTGTCCGTCTGGATGGCGGTGGCGGGCAGGCATTGCGGGTACTGCCCCGCGTTGAGCCGCAGTTCCACCGAGGCGGCACCCGCCTGCCAGCCGCCGGCGTCCAGCAGGGCGGTGACCCGCACGCTGCCGTCCTCCGCCGGATCGGCCAGGGCAGTGATGGCGGTCTGTGCCGACCGGCTGCCCTGCGTCACCGTCACCGACGTTCCCACCGTGGCAAGGCCGGCAGCCTCCCGGTCAAGCGAAAAGGTCAGCACGCTGCCGGTGGTCTCATCGGCCAGCAGGCCCGCCACGGCGGAACTGGCCTGCCCCGCCGCAAGGTCCAGCCGGGTCAGCGTGCCGTCGGCGGGGGCGGTCAGCACACCGCCCGCCTGTTCGAGCGCCTGCAGGGCATCCAGAGTGGCGCGTGCGGCGTCCAGCTGCGCCCGGGTCACGGCTGCCTGGGCCTGATTCGCTGCGTTGGTCTTCGCCAGGTCCGCGGCGGACTGGCGGTAACTGTGGGCGGCACTGTCGCGGGCATCCTCATAGTTCTGGGCGGTGTCCGTCGCCGCCTTGTTGGCGGCGGCTGCACTTTCCTGCGCGGCGGCAAGGGCGGTTTCGGCGGCATCCAGCGCGGACTGCGCGGCGGCAATCTGCTGCTGCCGCTCGGCCTCGGCACTCTCGGGGGTGGCGGCGGGCTGGCTCTGCAGGGCGCGCAGCGCGCTTTGGGCCTCGTCGCGCTGCTGCTGCGCCTTGGCCACCGTTTCCTCCCCCGCCTGCCAGGTCTGCCGGGTGTCGGCATAGGCGCGGTCCAGCTGCTGCTGGGCCTGCTGCAATGCGAAGCTGTCCGCCTGGTCGGGGTCGGAGAGCTGGGCAGCAGAGGTTTCCAGCTGCCCGACCTGCGCCTGCTTTTCCGCGATGGCCTGTGCCAGGGCGGCGGCGTCAAACCGGGCAATCGCCTCTCCTTTTGCAAGATGCTGCCCGGCGGTGGCGGTGACCTCGGCGACGAGCAGCCCTTCCGGGACGGAAATCGGCGTGCCGCCCTGAACCGAAATGCTGCCCTGGACCGTGCTGCTCCGGGTGATGGTGCCGGCGCTGGCCTGCCCCACGGTGATCCGGGGCATGCTGGCCCCCGCAATGCCGCGGGCAACGAGCGTCAACAGCAGCATGGCGGCAAAGAATTTTCCCACCGTGCCCAGACGTCCGGCCTGCTGGGGATCGCTGTCCCGCCACGCGGTGACCGCTTGCGGCAAAAATGAAAAACGATGTTTCATGAATCTGCTTCCTTATGAATAGCGCTATTCTTTGAGGCCGCTGGCCTGAATGCCCAGTTCCAGATAGGGCTGCCCGAAGCGGAAAATCAGGACGGCGGGCGTCAGCATGACAAGGCTGGCCGCCATGGCCGCAGCCAGCCCTGTGCCGTCGAGACCGGCAGCGGAGGCAAGATAGAGGGAGAGCGGCCAGCGGGCGGGATTCCTGAGAAAGGTCATGGGCTGTTCGATGGCGTTCCAGCCTTCCAGAAAGGCCAGCACCATCGCCGAGAGGATGCCCGGCGTACCCAGCGGCAGCCCGATGTGCCAGAAGGCCCGGACCGGTCCGGCGCCGTCCAGCGCGGCGGCTTCCAGCAGGGCGTGGGGCACGGCATCGAACCCCCGTGCCATCACAAACACCGGAAAGGCGGAAAAACAGCCGGGCAGAATCAGCGCCCAGTGGGTGTCCAGCAAGCCCAGCCGGTCAAGGACCAGATAGTTGGGCACCATCGTGACCTGAAAGGGCAGCAGCATCAGCAGAATGTACAGACCCATCCAGAACTGCCGTCCCCGGAACCGCAGGCGGGACAGCGCCCAGGCCGCCGGGGTGCCCAGGCAGAGCTGCCCCAGCAGCTGGGGAAACACCTGCAAACAGCTGTTCCAGAACATCGCAAAAAACTGCGGGGTGTCCAGCAGCAGCCCGGCCAGGGGCTGCAGGGTGGGCCAGCTGGGCAGAAGCTGCCACCGCGCCGCGCCGGATGCTGCGCCGCTCAGGGCCGGGCCGATCGTGGCGGCGAGTTCATCCGCCGGCGTCAGCGTCCCGAAGAAAAGAAACCAGAGCGGCCACCAGACGGTCAGGGCCGCGGCGCCCAGCACGACGGTGAGCAGGGCGCGGGCTGCCGCGGGCTTCACGGGTTGAGGATGGCGACGGTGTCCGCGATGAAACCGTCGTCCGTCATGCTGCCGGTGATGTAGACATAGGCGTTCTCCCGGATCATCTCGGCAGTGCCTTCCTCCTGGCGGGAGGTTCCGTTCCCGTCGGCGTAAATCGCCAGATAGCGGGTGTCCTCGGGGCAGGTCACGGCGAACGCCGAGCCGGTATCGGCCTGCGCCATGACGCAGCCATCGCTCCCGGCGCTTTGCGAATCGACCACCGTGGGGCAGAGCAGGAAGCCGGTGTCCGTCCGTTCCTCCACCAGTCCGTCGTATGCCGCGGCATCCGCGTCAAAGAGGGTACTCTGCGTCGCCGAGGGCTCCGGCGACGGCGCGGCGGTGACGGCCGGCGCAGGCGAGGGCCGGACGCTCTGCCCCGAGAGAGAGGCCGCGGACCCGGCCGGGGAACCGCAGCCGGTCAGAAGCAGCGCGCAGGCGGCTGCGGCCAACGAAACAATCTTCCGCATGGGAAATCCTCCTTTGAAAAATACGCAGTCATCCCGGGTCAAGGCCCGCTGCAACACAAAAATCAGACCCGAAAGGGCCAGCGCCGTGAGCACGGCCGCGGCCGTCAGGCGGGGAAGATCCAGGGAGAGAAACCAGTTGTTGAACAGATGCTGCAAGAGATACATGCTCTTGTCGGGGTAGCTCCCGCCCACCAGAAAGGCTTCCCGGAAGGCTTTGAAGCTGTTGAGCAGGCTCAGCATCCCCACAAGGCCCAGCGTGGGCAGCAGATTGGGCAGCGTGATGCAGAAAAACTTCTGCCAGGCATTGGCGCCGTCCACCGCGGCGGCCTCGTACAGGTCCGCCGGGATGCCGTCCAGCCCGGCCAGCCAGAGGATCATATCATAGCCGGCATTTTTCCACACATAGGTCAGGACCAGCACCCAGAAGGCCGCCCCGGTGCCCATAAAGTCCACCGGCGGCCTGCCCAGGGCGGAAAGCACCCCGTTGACCAGACCGTTGCGGGCAAACAGAACCTGCCACAGAATGACGATGCTGGCGACCGGAATGGCCATCGGCAGCAGAAAACTCGTGCGGAACACCCGGCCCCGGCGGGTTTCGGTGCCGTCGCGGCGGCGGGCCACGGCTCGGACCCCGAGCGCCAGCAGCAGACTGGCGGCCAGCAGCAGCGGCACACAGACACCGAGGAACCGCGCGGTGTTCCGGACCGCCAGCCGGAAGGCGGCATTCTGCACGACCGACCGGTAGTTGGTCAGCCCCACAAACTGCCGCCCCGCTGCGTCGCAGAAGCTGCGGCGGACCGTCTCCAGGAAGGGAACCAGCACAAAGACCGCCGTGCCTGTCAGGCTGGGCAGCAGGAAGAGGGCCGCGGCCCGGCTTTCCGGATTGCGGCGGGGCATAGCCTTACCCCTGCTCCGCAAAGCGGAGCGAAAGGTCGCTGACCACGCCGGAAACCGCCTGGTCCATCGTCTCGCTGCCGGACAGCAGGGCCTTGGTGTGGGCGATCAGACTGTCCTGCAGGGCCTGGTCCACCACGACCGGGGTTGAGAGCCGGGCCAGCAGTTCCTCAAAGCCGCCGGTGTAGCCGTTTTCCTGCATGGCTTCGAGATTGCGGTCTAAGAAGGCCTGCATCCCCGCCTTGGTCACCGGCATGCCGTCATACTGGAAACTGCCCTGCACGCCGTCGCTGAACAGGGCCTTCACAAACGCCAGGGCGTAGTCCTCACGGTCGCTGTCGGCGCGGACCGCCGCGAAACAGGAGGGCAGATAGACCCCCTCGCAGAGTCCCGGCTGCAGGATGGTCTGGCCGGTGGCCCGCTGGTCGGAATCGGTGGCGCCCAGCCAGGCGGGCGTCGTCATGGTGCCGTAGCCGAACACTGCGCGCCCGGCCTGGGCGTACTCCGACATGGCCTCGTTCCAGGTCACGGCGTCCACACCGCCAAAGCTGCTTACGGTCCCGCCCATCGGGTCCGGCTCGGGGTAGTCCGCCATGCCGTAGGCATTGCCGACCGTTTCCAGGAAGGTCATCAGACGGCGCAGGGCGGTTTCGTCCAGATGATCCGCCGGGAGCAGCGCCGGCTCGGAGGTCTGCAGCGCAAACCGGACCAGGCTGTCCACGCTGTCAAAGCCCAGGGCGTACCGCTCGGATTCCTCCAGCGGCGCCCAGCTCGTCTCGGCCGGGCGGGGCGGATACTGCTGTACCAGCGCCGCCACATCCTCCAGGGTCGAGACGCCGTCCAGCGTGCCGGCCGCGCCGTGCATGACCGGAACCGTAAAGCGGGCAGGCAGCAGGCAGAGACTGCCGTCGGCGCCGGTATAGTCGTCGGCCACAAAATCGTAAAGGCTGTCAGGGTCCACCGTGCCGGACAGGTCGGCCAGCAGCCCGCTGGCCGAGAAGGCGTCCAGATCCGCGCCGTCCAGAATCATCACGTCGGGACCTTCCCCCGCCAGCAGTTCGGTGTTCAGCGTGCGCAGCGCGTCGTCGGCAGTCAGGCCGGCGGCGTCCTGCATGGCAACCTGGTAATCCACCGCACAGTCGGGATTCTGCCCGACAAAGGCCTGGATGGCCGCGCGGACGGTGGAATTCTCTTCGAGGCTCCAGACCTCCAGCGTGTCGGCCGCGGCGGAGAGCGTCGCGTCAAAGGCATAGCGGCAGAGGGTGGACTGCATCGCGTCATCCTGCAAAATGACCAGATAACTGCCGTCCGGGGCACAGAACAGCTCGGAAATGTAGTTGCTCGGCAGGGACAGCGCGGTGCCGGAGCCATCCACGACCTGTTCGCTCAGGCCGCCGCCCTGGGCCTGCCGGTAAATGCCGGTGCTGTTGACGTAACAGATGGACTTGTCGGCCCCCATGGCGGTCTGGACGGCATACGGGTCGGACACAAAGCCGGACTGGACCGTCTGGGTGGTGCCGTCCTGGTTGGCGCGGCAAAGATCGCCGTTGGCCGTCAGATAATACAGGAAGGCGCCGTTTTCATCGCTGGCCGGCAGAATTCCCGCAATCTCGTTGCTGCCGTAAAAGTAGCCTCCGCCGTCTGCGCTGATGGCCACATCGGTCTGGTTCTGGGTGTCCACGCCCAGCGATATCCAGCATTTTGCCTGCCGGGCCTCCACGTCGTAGAACAGCAGGTTGCCGGGCAGAGAGATGCCCGGCCCGCCCGAGGGGATCACGGCCAGCGTGCCGTCGGGCAGAAAACACAGCTGGGCGATCCGCAATCCGCCGCCGTCGGGGTTCAGGTCCAGCTGGGTCAGGCTGCCGTCCGGCCGGGCCAGCCAGGTTGTGGAATCCATGGCTTCAAATACCACGGTGCCGTCCGGGGTGGCCGCCCAGTATACCAGCGGGCCGGCCTTCTCGGCCCAGTCCAGCGTCTCGGCCTGCCAGCTGGCGCCGTTGTCGGTGGAAGTCAGGCGGACGGTGGCGGAGGTCTCGGTGCTTTCGTCCCGGGCATAGAGCACAAGACTGCCGTCCGCCAGTGCGGCGGGCGGGCAGGTCAGCAGCAGCCCGGCCGGAAGTCCGGTGGCCTGCTGTTCCACCCAGCGCCCCTGGGGAACGGCCGCGGTCTGGGCGGCGGTGCCGTCGGCGCTGTCCGGCGCGGTGCCGGATGCCGTACACGCGGCAAGAGAAATCGCCATCATCCCGGCCACCAGCGGGGAGAGAAGCTTGTTTACAGTTTTCATGGCTGCCTCCAAACAATCATGGGAATTTCGGAACACCTGCATTCTAGCAAAACAGTCTGGAAAAAACCTGAAACCCGCCTTTCAGGTTTCTTCCAGACTTTTGGCGTATACTGAATCTGATTGAAAACTTGTCACATCGGAAAGGAATGTTTCATGCGCATCTTACTGATTGAGGACGATGAAGCACTCTGCCAGGTCCTGCAGCCCACGCTGCAGGCCGCGGGGTTTGCCTCGGACTGCTGCCACAACGGCGCCGACGGGCTGGAACTTCTCAGGTCGGGGTATTACGATGCCTGCATCCTGGACCGGATGCTGCCCGAACTGGACGGGCTCCGCCTTTTGAAGCACGCCCGCGCGGACGGGGTGCGCATCCCGGTGCTCATGCTCACCGCCCTGGGGCAGGTCGGGGACCGGGTCGACGGGCTGGATGCCGGGGCCGACGATTATCTCGCAAAGCCCTTCGATACCCGGGAACTGCTGGCCCGGCTGCGGGCACTGGTCCGCCGTCCGGCCGACCTGAACGAGACGGCGCACCGCATCGTCTGCGGGGACCTTGTGCTGGACACCGCCCAGCAGACGCTGACCGGGCCGTCCGCGACCGTCACGCTGAGCCGCCGGGAATGTGACCTGCTCACGGTGTTCTGCCGCGCACCCGGCCGGCTGCGGGCGCGCGCCGTGCTGCTGGGCAGTGTCTGGGGTTCCGATGCCGACATCGAGGAGGCAAGCCTTGACAGCTATGTCAGCTTTATCCGCCGCCGTCTGAACGCGGTGGGCAGCCGGGCGGTGATCCGGACCGTGCGCGGTTCGGGGTACCGTCTGCTGCCCGCCGGGGAGGAGGCGTCCCATGCTTGACCGTCTGCGCCTCCGTCTGACGGTGCTGTTCAGCCTGCTCACGGCCGCCGTGCTGGCGGCCGCGCTGGCCGCCACCTGCCGCATGGCCCAGAACGAGGCGGTCGCCGGGGCGGACCTGGTGTTTGCCAACACCGTCACGGCGGTCGCGGACGCCGTCAGCGAAAACGGTCTGGTGCGGGACAGCTGGCTGGCACGGCAGGAAACCGACGGGCGGCTGATCCTGTATCTCGAGGATAACGGCCAGCCGCTGGCCTTCCCGGGCGGGTGGACGCCCGCCGACGACCGCGCCGAGCTGGTCGGCCTGGCCAAGGAACAGGCGGCTGCGGCCGGACTGAACCCCGACAGCCGGCGCCGCCAGAAGGTCAGTTTCCCGCTGCCGGGCACAGCGCTGCGCGGCAGCTATACCGGCACCGCCCTGCTCTTGCCCCATGAACAGGTCCCCAGCGCCGTGGCCCTGTACGTCATCCGGGACATGCAGCCCCTGCAGGCCCGTCTGCGCGCCATGATCTGGCAGTATGCGGGGCTGTGGGCGGTCGGCACAGCGGTGCTGGCGCTGCTCTCCCACTGGATGGTCTGCCGCGCACTGCGCCCCACCGAACAGGCCATGCAGAAACAGCGGGAGTTCATCGCCGCAGCCGGGCACGAGCTGCGCAGCCCGCTGACCGTGCTCAAGGCCAGCCTGCAGGCCGCACAGGCGCCCGGGACGGCCGATCAGGCCCCCCGCTTCCTCGACCATGCGGTCTGTGAGGTGGACCGGCTGTCCCGCCTGACCGAGGACCTGCTGATCCTGGCCGGCGGCGATGCCGGTGTGTGGCGTACCTCGCTCGCGCCGATCAGCACCGATACCTTTCTGATTGAGCTGTATGAACGGTTCGCCCCGGTTGCGCGCCTGCATCAGCATACGCTGACCCTCGATCTGCCGGACAACCCGCTGCCGGACCTGCACGCCGACACCCAGCGGCTGGAACAGCTGTTTGCCGTCCTGCTGAACAATGCGTTTGAGTACACCCCCGCCGGCACGCCGGTGGAAATCCGGGCCCGGGTGTCAGGCACCCTCCGCATCGCGGTGACGGACCATGGCCCGGGCATACCGGACAATGAAAAACAGCGAATTTTCGAGAGATTTTCCAGGGGGGACCGCAGCCGCACCGACAAGGCCCATTTTGGCCTCGGCCTTGCCGTCGCCGGCGAGATCGCCGCATTGCACGGGGCCAGCCTGCGGGTGCAGGATACGCCCGGCGGCGGGGCCACCTTTGTGGTCGAGTGGACCGCCAAAGCCATATGAAAAAAGACAGGGTCCGTGCCCTGTCTTTTTTGGTTTTCTTTTCCGGTCAGCAGTTGCCGGTATAGACGTATTTCAGCTGTTCCCGGGCCGCCTGTGCCAGACGGTAAACGGTATCCACCGGCGTCGGCGGGCGGTCCTGCATCCGGTGCCGCGGGAAAAAGCGGGAAACGTGCAGCGGAATCTCCGGGCTGACCGAAGCCAGCCAGCCGGACAGCGCCCGCATCTCGGCCTCGCTGTCGTTCTCGCCGGGGACCACCAGGGTGGTGACCTCGAGATGGCACTGCTCCGCCGCCAGCGCGATGGACCGCTTGACGGTTTCCAGGTCGCCGCCAAGGCGCCTGTACCAGCCTTCGGTAAAGCCTTTCAGGTCGATGTTCACCGCGTCCATCAGCGGCAGCAGCGCTCGCCAGGGTGTTTCCGCAATCGTGCCGTTGGTCACCAGCACATTGACCATCCCCGCCCGGTGAACCAGCACGGCGCAGTCCCGCAGATACTCGTACCCCACCAGCGGCTCATTGTAGGTATAGGCCACGCCGATGTTGCCGCGGTCCCGCAGCCGCAGGGCCTGCTGCACCAGCTGTTCAGGGGAGCAGTCCCGGGTGTCGGTTTCCGCCCCGACGGCGGCAATCCCGGCATTCTGGCAGAACGGACAGTGCAGGTTGCAGCCGAAGCTGCCCACCGACAGAATCAGGCTGCCGGGATGGAACCGGCGCAGCGGCTTTTTCTCGATGGGGTCGAGGGCCAGCGCGGTGATCCGACCGTAGTTCAGCGGCACAATGACGCCGCCGCGGTTGGCGCGGGCCCGGCAGGCGCCGGTCTGGCCCTCGTCCAGCCGGCAGCGGTGAAAACACAGCTCACAGATCGCCTTCATACATGCCGCACCACCTTGAAACGCTGCAGTGTGTAGGGGTCATTCTCCCCGATGCCGCCCTTGCGGCGGGCAATCTCCACCTGCTGGTCCACCGTGTCCACGCCGTCCAGGTCAGGCAGCAGCAGGCCGCGCCTGCGCCCATAGCTGACAATGACGCCGTAGCGTCTGGGGTCCAGCCGGGCGGGCGAGTCCACCGGTTCGGGTCGGCCCAGCACGTCCACGCTGTATTCCAGCTCGTCCAGTTCGTCGGCGCGTACCGGCGGAAAACGCGGGTCCCGGGTCCCGGCCGAAACCGCGTTGTGCACAATCTCCTCGGCCACGCTGGCTTGGGTGGGGGCGATGGTCCCGATGCACCCGCGCAGCCGCCCGTCCTTGTGCAGCGAGACAAAGGCCCCCGCCGCCTCCCCGGTCAGCGCGGCGGGCAGGTCCCCGGGCAGGGTCTGCAGCATCTGCCCCTGCCGCAGATAGGTCTCGAGCGACAGGCGCGCCAGCCGCACCCAGGGGTCCTCCGCGGCGCGGCGGGCGGCCAGCCGTTCTTTGCGGGCCGCCTCGCAGGCCGGGGCATACCGGCGGGTGTCGTCCTGCCCGGTGACCGGGAACAGCGCCACGCCGTACCCCACGCCGAAGGGCCCCTCGTGGCTGAGCAGCCGGGGGGCAACCGCCAGCCCGTCCAGCGCGCCCGCCATGATCTGGAAGGAGCGCAGACCGCATTCCGCCGCCCGCTCGCACAGGGACGGGTCCATCGTCAGGAATTCAAGAAAGTTGCCGGAGGCCATCGTGCGCGTCACAGCGTCGTCAAAGACCGGGCCTTCCGGCGCAAAGCCGTAGGGGCCGTCGGCCCGGAGCTTGTGGGACAGGTCCCCGCTGGCCACAAAGACGGCGCGGCGGCCCAAAGCCTCCACCGCCCCGGCCACGCACTGCCCCAGCCGGTAGTGGTCCAGCGCCGAAAAGCCGGACAGCCCCATCCGCACCATGGGGCAGGTGACCCCCGCCTTGCGCAGATAATACAGCGGAATCAGCACGCCGTGGTCCAGGCTGGGGTCCCGCTGACCCCGCGTGCCGGCCTGCAGACCGGCTTGTCCGGCGCGGCGGAGGATTTCCTCCCGCAACGGGGCATCATAGGTGACTTCCAGGCGAACCTGCGGCGCTCCGAAGGCCGCCATCGAGCCCGCCGCGCCGCTGCCCGGCGCAATGTGGAAGTAATCCGCATACAGGATCGTGTGGGGCGAGGCGACGATCAGCACGTCGGGGTTCCAGCGGGCCACCTCCGCGGCGGCGGTGCGCATCGCATGGTCCGTCGCAGCAATGTCCCGTTCCCGGCCTTTGCCCACTTCGGGCAGCAGCACGGGCGGATGTGGGGTCAGTACAGCACCAAGCATCGGCATATCGGTCACTCCTTTCCGGTGATGCAGCGGATTTCCGGTTTCAGTCCAGGTCCACAATGTCCACGGCGGTACCGTGCTCCCGCAGCAGCGCCACCAGGTCCTCGGCCTTCAGCCAGACCGTGGCGGTGTTGTCGTTGGGATGTACGCCGATCAGGCCGGACCCCTGCCAAAAATCCCGGTCAATATAAAAATGTACCCGGCACGCTGTGTCGTTGAGCAGGCCGAAGGGGGTCACCGCGCCGGGAATCAGGCCCAGAAGTTCCTGCAGCTCCTCCGGCGAGGCAAAGGTCAGCGGTTTGGTGCCCTGCCGGCGGCGGAACTCCTTCAGGTTCACCCGCTTGTCCCCCCGCACCGTGATCAGGTAGTAGCTGCGCCGCTTGTCGTCCCGCACAAAAAGGTTCTTGGCGTCGCGGTCGGGGTAGGGCAGCGCCACCTGCGCCAGCTCCTCCATGTTGTAGACGGCGGTGTGCTCGGTGATCTCGTGCTCGATCTGCTTTGCGTCGAGAAATTCATAGACTTCCTGTTTGGTCATAGGAACCCTCCCTCTCTGTCTTTATTGTAGCGCATCCCGCAAGGGGGAGCAAGCGGTCGGCGCTGGGGGGAGGATAGCATTTTCAATGCAGCGGCTGGCATAGCTGGCAAAGCGGGTGGGACGGGACGGGTCGTAGGTATCCACGGCCTTGATGAGCCCGATGGTTCCGATGCTGATGAAATCGTCCTGGCTGCCCGGCGCCGCGTAGTATTTTTTGGCCACATGGGCCACCAGCCGCAGGTTGTGGCGGATCAGCCGGTCCCGCGCCCCCTCGTCGCCGCGGCGCAGGGCGGCGAAGGCCTCCCGCTCCTCCTCGCGCGTGAGCGGGCGGGGAAACCGCCCGGTCTCGAGATGCAGCGCCAGGTACAGCATATGCCCGGCAACGGACTGCAAAAACAACCCGAAAATTCCCAACATGAGATCACCCCCGTACACTGTATGCACGCGGGCCCGGCGGCAATCGCGCACCGGGAAGAACCGACACGAAAAAAGGGAACCGCCTTCCAAGAAGGCGGTTCCCTGCAGAATCCAGGATCACAGCGGGGCGACATCGAACCGGTAGACCGTGGTGGCGCTGTAAGGCGTCTCGGGCAGGACGGTGACATCGGGGAACTCGTTGTGGTTGGGGGAGTCGGGGAACTCCTGGGTTTCCAGACAGACGGCGTGGCGCGGCGCGTAGCGGGCACCGTCCTTGCCGGGCGTTTTGGGTTCCAGGTAGTTGGCCGTGTAGACCTGAACACCGGGCTGGGTGGTCAGCGTTTCCATCCGGATGCCGGTGTCGGGGCCGGTCAGCCAGGCCACATGGCGCAGGCCGGTGTCGGGCACAACATAGCAGTGATCGTAGCCGCGGCACTGGACCAGCGCCGGATAATTGGCGGCAATATCGCGGCCGATCGTCTTTTCTTCGGTGAAGTCCATCGGCGTGCCGGCCACCGGGATCTTACGGCCCGTGGGGATGGAATATTCGTCGGTCTCCAGATAGGTGCGGGCGTCCATGGACAGCCGGTGCCCCAGCACACTGCCCGAATCGTGGCCGTTGAGGTTGAAGTAGCTGTGGTTGGTGATGTTGATGACGGTGGGGGCGTCGGTGGAAGCGGTATACTGGATGACCAGACCGCTGCCGGCCAGACTGTACCGGACTTCCAGCTCGACGTTGCCGGGGAAGCCGTCCGTGCCGTCCGGGCTGACGGCGGTCAGCACCAGGGCGTCGCCGTCCTCCACCATCCGGAAAACCGTGTGATGGAATCCGTGCAGACCGCTGTGCAGGCAGTTGCCGTTCTCGTTGGCGGTCACATGGTATTCCTCTGTATAAAGGTAGAAACTGGCTCCGCCGATGCGGTTGGCATACCGGCCGACGACGGCGCCCATCGAATCGGGATTCAGCTCATAATCCTCGACGGTGGGGTAGCCGAGCACGACATCCACCTTGCGGCCGTGGCGGTCCGGCACGATGAGGCGGTGGATCAGGGCAGCGTAGCTCAGGATATGGACCTCCAGCTGCCCGTTGGACAGGATGCCTTCCTTGACGGAAGTGCCATCCGTGGCTTTGCCGAAATTGCGGATCTGAATGCTCATCCTTGCTCGCTCCCTTCCGAGTCGGTATCGGAACTCTCTGCTTTGCGGGACAGATCCAGCCGGACACTGTCGGCCACGGCGCCGGTGCCGTAATTGAGCATCCGGTTCACGCGGCTCACGGTGGCGCTCGAAGCGCCGGTCTCCTTCCGGATCTCGCTGTACACCTTGCCTTCCAGCAGGCAGCTTGCCACATCGTAGCGCTGCTCCAGCGTGCGCAGTTCGGTCACAGCGCAGAGGTCCTCAAAAAAACGAATACAATCATCCAGGTTTTCCAGCCGCAGAATGGCCTCATACAGAGCCGTACGGCGGGGCTGCCCGTTGGGTGCGGTACCAGCGCGCATAGGCGCCTCCTTTGACAAAATACAGGTCTGGGGCCAGAGTGGCCCGGTGGAACTTGGCGGATGCGCCTACAAAGCCCAGGCGCTTGTTATTTGTATTGTAGCAATTTCACAAACGCAAGTCAAGGCTTTAACACACTGAATTCCTACCCCGTCAATATCGAAGTTCCCCGGCTCCGCCCCCTTGCCGTTTGGCGCGCAAAGAGGTATGATAGACAACATACAGGCGGATTTTGTTCCGCCCGAGAGGGAGGTAGTACGATGAAAGTATGGGATCTGCACTGCGACACGCTCTCCGAGCTGCGCTATGCCGAACGGGAGGGCCACCCCAAGGACTTTGCCCACAACGACCTGATGCTGGACCTGGAGCGGATGCGCCGCGGCGACTATCTGCTGCAGTGCATGGCCTGCTATGTCTGTCTGGACCCCGAGCGGGAGAAGGACCCGCTGGTTGCCTGCCTGGAAGAGATTGATGTTTTCAACCGGCTGCTGGACCGGTACGCCGACCAGGTGACGGCGGTGCGCACCCCCGAGGACATCCGCGCCCTGCGCGGCAGCGGCCGCATCGGCCTGATGCTGACCGTTGAGGAGGGCGGCGTCTGCCGGGACAGCCTGGGCGTGCTGCGGGATCTCTACCGTCTGGGCGTGCGGATGATGACGCTGACCTGGAACTTCCGCAACGGGCTGGCCGAACCGAACTTCGTGCAGGAAAACCGTCCCAACACCGAGGGCGGCCTGACGCCCCGCGGCGTCGAGTTCGTGCGGGAGATGGAACGCCTGCGGATGATCCCCGACGTGTCCCACCTGTCCGACGCCGGCATCCTGGACGTGCTGCGCTATACGACCCGGCCCTTTGCGGCCAGCCATTCCAACGCGCGCGGCTGCTGCCCCCATGTCCGCAACCTCACCGACGAGATGCTGCACGCCATGGGCGAGCGTGGCTGCCTGATCGGGCTGAACTACTGCCCGTCCTTCCTGGACGCCAACCCCGACCCCGCCCGGCGCCGCAGCCGCATCAGCGACATGGCGCGCCAGGTGCGCTACCTGATCGACCATGCGGGCGAGGACTGCATCGCCCTGGGCAGCGACTTTGACGGCATTGACGGCGATCTCGAAATCGCGGGCGCCCAGGACCTGCCCCGTCTGGCCGAAGGCCTGCAGCGGGAAGGCATCCCGGAGCGGGTGGTGGAAAAGCTCTTCAGCGGCAACGCCGAGCGCTTCTTTACCGAAAACCTCTGACCATACAAAAAGGAAAACAGTCATGACAGCATTGCAGATTTTTTATTGGGCGCTGGGCCTGGTCTTTATCGTGCTGGGCCTTGCCTGCGTGGCGGAAAAATACCGCACGGTGCGGGGCGGCACGCTGCTGACCGCCCGCATCCTCAAATGCGAGAAAGACGGCCCCAAAACCCGCAAGGGCAGCGGCGGCTATCGCTATACCGTGGAATTTGAGGCAGACGGCGTCCGCCGCACCGCCCTGACCAACGATGCCTTCTGGTTCAACCGCAGCCGCAACATCGGCCAGCTCATCGCGGTCTGGTACAATCCGGCCAGCCCCCATCTGGTCGAACGCAAGAGCCCCGAGGCCGAACTGCTCAGCCTGTTCTTTGTGGCGCTGGGGGTTGCGGTGATTCTCTGGCTGGGAATTCCCTGGTGAACAACATAAGGTTGTAATCTGCCGGATTTTGTGGTATACTGGCAGCATCACGGAAATTCGGAGGCAGGCATACTATGCAGGTGGTAGCATATCTCGTTTTGGCACTGTCGGTGCTGAGCAACATCCTTCTGGCGCTGCTGCTCGTCCGCAGCAACCGCAACTCAGGGCGGGACAACACCGACAAGATCGCCCGGCTGGTGCAGCAGACGGTGGAAGGGGAGACCGAGGTCCTGGCCGACCAGCTCCGGACGCTGCAGGGCGAGATGGCCCGCACGACGACGGCGAGCACCCGGGACCTGGGTACGCTGCTGGCCGAGAGCCAGCGCCAGAGCCAGGAGAATGCGACCTCCCGGCTGGAGGCCATCGACCGGGCGGGAGCGGCCCGGCAGCGGGCGGCCAACGACGCGCTGCTGGCCCAGCTGACCGTGCTGGAAACCCGGCTGAAAAACCTCGAGGATACCAACGCCAACCGGCTGGAGGGCGTCCGTTCGACGCTGCTGCAGGGCATGAATGCGATCCGGGCGGACAATAATAAGAAACTGGAAGAGATCCGCGGCACCGTGGATGAAAAGCTGGAAAGCTCGCTGCAGAAGCGGGTCAGCGAGTCCTTCCGGACGGTCAGCAGCCAGCTCGAACAGGTCTACAAGGGCCTGGGCGAGATGCAGAGCCTGGCCGCCGACGTGGGCAGCCTCAAGCAGGTGCTGTCCGGCGTCAAGACACGGGGCATCCTGGGCGAGGTGCAGCTCGGGGCGATCCTCAAGGAGATCCTCGCCCCCGGCCAGTATGCCGAGAACGTCGCCACCGTTCCGGACAGCACCAACCGCGTGGAATTTGCGGTGCGGCTGCCCGGCCAGAACGGCACGGTCTGGCTGCCCATCGACGCAAAGTTCCCCGGCGACAGCTACGCGCACCTGCAGAACGCCCAGGCCTCGGGGGACCCGGCGGCCGTGGCGGCGGCCCGCCGCCAGCTGGAGACGGTGATCCGCCAGGAAGCCAAGGACATCCACGACAAATACATCGAGGTGCCGTACACGACGGCGTTCGGCATCCTCTTCCTGCCCTTTGAGGGGCTCTACGCCGAGGTGGTCAATTCCGGCCTGCCGGAGGTGCTCCAGCGCGAGTACAAGATCAACGTGGCGGGCCCCTCGACGATGGCGGCGCTGCTCAACGCGCTGCAGATGGGCTTCCGCACCCTGGCCATCCAGAAGCGCTCCGGCGAGGTCTGGCAGGTGCTGGGGGCCGTCAAGACGGAATTTGAAAAGTTTGGCACCGGCCTGCGCTCGATGCAGCGGCATCTGAACCAGACGGGCAGCGACCTCGAGGACCTGATCGGCACCCGCAGCCGGGCGATCTCCCGCAAGCTGGAGAGCGTCCAGCAGCTCGAACCCGCCGAGGCCGCCGACCTGCTGGGCCTGACCGAGCCGCTTGCCCGCGATGCGGCCGGGCAGGAACCCGAACGGACGGAATCCCCGGCCCGGCTGCGCCGCCGCGAGGATGCCAAACCCTGAACTGCCGCAAGGCAAACTCCCCGGGAGGTGGATCTTGTATGAAAGACATTCGTTGGGAACTGATTGCGATGCCGCTGGTCGGCATTGTGCTGGGCCTGTACCTCATCGTGCGGCCCGGCGCCGCCACCGTGGCGCTCTGCTCGCTGGTCGGCTGGCTGATCCTGCTGGCCGGCGGCCTGGGGGTCGGCGCGGCGCTGACCTTCCAGCGCGCCACCCTCGTCAAGACGGCGCTGCTGCCGCTCAGTGTGGCCGGCGTTGTGGTGGGGCTGTTCTTCATCCTCAGCCCCGGCACCCTGATCGAGCTGGTGGGCCTCGTCATCTGCGTTTTCCTGATGGTGGAGGGCATGACCAGCATCCAGAACGCGGCAGCCCGCCGCCGCTGGGGGGACCGCGCCTGGTGGGTGCCGATGGTCATCGGCGTCGTCTGCGTGCTGCTGGGCATCTACGCGCTGTTCTCTCCCGGCGCATCCACGGCCATGGTCATGCGGCTGGTTGGCGTCATGCTGACCTTCAGCAGCGTCGTCAACCTGCTGGCCATCCTGAGCAGCGCCGACTGAGTGCAAAAAAAGGGCCGCAGCCTTCCGGGGCTGCGGCCCTCTGTGTTTGTGGGAACCCGGCGGCTCAGGAGAGCAGCAGCCCGGTGTTCCAGTCGAACTGGTACAGGATGCCGTTGATCCAGACCGGCCCGTGGGCCATGGCCCCGGTCAGCGGGTCAAAGTAGCAGGTGCCGGCGCTGCTGCTGTTCCAGCCCTTGACCATCCGGCCCAGGGCGTCGTACCGCACCCATTTGCCGCCGTCCACATCCAGATAGACATCCTTGCTCACGGCCTTGGCGCCCTGCTGGACATTGTCCAGCCAGTACCAGGCGTTGGAGGCCGGGTCGTAGATCTCCTTGCCGCGGTAGTTCGGGTCGGCGGGGTTCCAGCCCTGCCGCACCCAGTTCTCGTACCAGTACTGGGCGCCGTCCACCGTGAACCAGAAACTGCCCGCGGCGCTGCCGGTCAGGTCGCCGTCCAGCCAGTCAAAGGTGTAGCTCAGCCCGTTGATCCAGACCTGGCCGTAGCACATCGTGCCGTACTGGGGATCGTAGTAGACATGACGCCCGTCAGGCAGCGTCCAGGGCCCCTTGACCATCGCGCCGGTGACCGGCTCAAAATAGTACCAGCTGCCGTTCTGGAAGTTCTCGCCCTTGACCATCCGGCCGTTGGCGTCATACCGCACCCATTTGCCGCCGTTGGTGTCCTGATAGACATCCTTGTTCACGGCCTTGGCGCCGCCCTGCACGGCGTCCAGCCAGTACCAGCCGTCCGAGGCCGGGTCATAGATCTCCTTGCCCCGGCCCGTCGTGCCCTGCCGCACGCCGTTCTCGTACCAGTAATCCCGCCCGTCGCGGCTGAACCAGCCGGTGTAGCCGGCCGGCACGTCGGCGTCGCCGCTGTTCGCATACTTGGGCCAGAAGGTATCCCGGGCCAGCACCCCGCGGGAATCGCAGCGGTCCCGGTCGGACTGGGACGGGTTGTAGGTCACGAGCTCATAGTACTGGCACCAGTCATAGCCCGCCCGGTAGGCGCCCTCCGCGGTGTTGGGCACGCTGCGCAGCGTCGAGAGCAGACTGGGCAGACTGTTGAGCTCGTATTCCAGAAAGTGCATCTGGCCGTCCAGCGTTTTCCAGTTGTAGCCGTATGTATTGCAGTAGTTCTGCAGGTTGGTCCAGCGGCTGCCGTACCACTGACACAGACCGTAGGCGGTGCCGTAGTCGTTGGTGATGTCCACATAGAAGCGGGATTCCCGGTACATACTGGCCATGATGCCCGCCGCGGCGGCGGTGTTCAGCCCCATGTTCCCGGTCAGGTAGGCATAGACCCCCTGTTCGTTGGCGGCCAGGTCCTCGTTGCCGTAGCTGGCCAGGAACAGCGGGGCTTCGGCATACGATGCGCTGTCATTGTCAAACAGCGGCATCAGCGGCGGCATGGCCTCGTCGGCCGCCTCTCCGGTGGCGGGGGAAAGGGCGGATTCCGGGGTGGCCTGTGCCGCAGCGGGCAGACACAGACTCAGCGCGGCCGCAGCGGCCAGCGCCAGGCTCAGGATTTTACGTTTCAAAAGGCACCTCCTTGGTCGTGGAACGATGGGTTCCGGTTACACTTGTAAACAAAAAAGAGCACGGCGGTCTCCGGTTCAAGCAACCGGGGACCGCCGTGTTCATCTTGTACAATCCGATTGGGAAACCCGCAGGCCTTGCCCGGCGGATTCAAAGCTCCCCCAACAGAGCTGCACGAAAGTTCTGCGGCCGACCGGCAGACGCTCAATAACGGCGTTCCCGGATCTCGGCGGTGACATCCTCAAGGAAGGAGTCCAGATCGCGCACCGTCGTCTCGCCCTGACGGTCGCGCACGCTGATGTTGCCCGCTTCGGCTTCCTTGGCGCCCAGCACCAGCATATAGGGCACGCGGTCCACCTGCTGGGCTTCGCGGATCTTGTAGCCGATCTTCTCGTTGCTCTCGTCCAGGACGGCACGGATGCCGGCATCCGCCAGCTTGGCCGTCACGGTCCGGGCATAATCCAGCGTCTTTTCGCTCACGGGCAGGACCTTGACCTGCGTCGGAGCCAGCCAGGTCGGGAAGCGGCCCTTGGTCTCCTCAATCAGGTAGGCCATGAAGCGGTCCAGAGAACCCAGGATGGCGCGGTGCAGCACCACGGGGGTCTTTTCGGAACCGTCCTTGTCCACATAGGTCAGATGGAACTTGGCCGGCAGGCAGAAGTCCAGCTGGCAGGTGGACAGCGTGTACTCGGCACCCACGGCCGGCTTGACGTTGACATCCAGCTTGGGTCCGTAGAAGGCCGCCTCGCCGATCTCCTCGGTGAACTGGATGCCCAGCTCGGTCAGCACCTCGCGCAGGGCGCTCTCGGCATGGTTCCACATCTCGTCGTCGTCGTGGTACTTCTTCTTGTCGTTGGGGTCGCGCAGCGACAGCACGCAGCGGTAATCGGTGATGTTGAAGTCCTTGTACACATCAAAGATCAGGTCGCACACAGCGGCAACCTCGCTCTTGATCTGGTCAGGACGCACAAACAGATGGGCGTCATTCTGGCAGAAATGACGGCCGCGCTCAATGCCCTTCAGCGTGCCGCTGGATTCGTACCGGAAGTCGTGGGCGATCTCGCCGATGCGGATGGGCAGCTGACGGTAGGAATGCGGACGGTTGGCGTAGATCATCATGTGATGGGGGCAGTTCATCGGGCGCAGCACATAGCTCTCGCCCTCCATCTCCATGGCCGGGAACATGTTCTCGCGGTAATGATCCCAGTGTCCCGAGGTGCGGTACAGGTTCACGGTGCCCACGCAGGGGGTCATGACGTGCAGGTAGCCGCGCTTGCGTTCCTTTTCCTTAATATAGTTTTCCAGCTCCTGCCAGACCGTGTAGCCGTTGGGCAGGAACATCGGCAGGCCGCGGCCCACCAGGTCGTCCGTCATGAACAGACGCATTTCCTTGCCGATCTTGCGATGGTCGCGCTCCCGCGCTTCCTGCTGCTGCTTCTCCCAGGCGTCCAGCTCCTCCTGGTTGTGGAAGGCCACGCCGTTGATGCGGGTCAGCATCTTGTTCTCGCGGTCGTTCTTCCAGTACGCGCCGCTCTGCTGGGTGATCTTGAACGCCTTGAGCGCCTTGGTGTAGGTCAGGTGCGGTCCGATGCACATATCAATGTACTCGCCCTGCTGGAAGAAGCTGAACTCGGTCTCGTCGGCCAGATCCGCCATGTGCTCGATCTTGTACTTCTCGCCGCGCTCCTCCATGAGCTTGACGGCGTCCGCACGCGGCAGAATGAAGGGCTTGATCGCAAGGTTTTCCTTGCAGATCTTCTTCATTTCCTTCTCGATGGCTGCCAGGTCCTCGTCGGTCAGTTTGGTGTCGCCGAGGTCGACGTCATAGTAAAAGCCGTTCTCGGTGGCGGGGCCAAAGGCAAAGTCCGCTTCCGGATACAGCCGCTTGATGGCCTGCGCCATGATGTGCGCGGCGGTGTGGCGAAGAACGTGCAGTTCTTCCTCTTTGGGGCACTCGGCAACGGTGCCGTCCTTGTAGATGATCTTCATATAGCTGCCTCCTCGTGAGATACTGCGGCGGGCAGGCCCGCCCGACCGCAGAAAAAAATGCCTCATCCCATTCCAAAAACAGACGGGATGAAGCATTCAGATACTCCACGGTTCCACCCGAATTGGCCGCACACAGCGGTCCACTCGAACGTGTTGGTAACGGGTCACGGCCCGACGGGGGTTCGCCCCCGCGCTCGGCGGTGGTAGAATGCAGCGCGCCCGCAAGACCGCTTGCAGCACACCCGAAGGGCGGCGGTCCTCTCTTGTGCACAGCGCTGCACTTTTTTGTCCGCCTCATCGCTTTGTACAGGATGAAGTTGCTTTTACTATATCCTTTCCGCCCCCGAATGTCAAGGCCCCGGAACGTAAAATTTCCGCTGTGCCGTGGGGTTCGCAGCGGGCACATTGTAACAATTTCTTGACAATTCTGTGAATAGCCGTTAGAATACTAGTTAGGAAACAAAGGGTGTCGCCCAACGGGAACGCCGCTTTTTAGATATTGGATACCCGCCGCATTTTCGGCGTTGAACTGCATAGAATGTGATCTTTGGAGGAAGTGCGCCCATTTGTGCCTTCGTCCTCCACATCCGTGTCTGATTTTGTATAAAGATATCATGAAGGAAAAGCGTCTCGCTGTGCCTCGCCCTCCTGCAATCTCTATTTTGTAAGGAGTGAACAACCATGCCGGACTTTTTATCGTGGGTGTTGGTTTTCATTGCCGTTGTCGCAGTCGGAGCCGTCTGCTTCTATCTGGGCGGTGTGTATCGCAAACGCACAGCCGAAGCAAAGCTCGGGTCTGCCGAAGAGGAAGCCAAACGCATTGTGAACGATGCCATCAAGGCTGCCGAACAGAAACGCAAGGAAACCATCATTGAGGCGAAGGACGAAGCGTTCAAGCTCAAGGCCGACGCCGACAAGGAGATCAAGGACCGCCGCAGCGAGATCACCCGCCAGGAACGGCGGATGGATCAGAAGGAAGAAGCGCTGGACAAGCGCACCGCCGCGATGGAGCGCAAGGAAGAAGACCTGAAGAAGCGTTCCGAGCTGGTGGAAGCCCGCCTGGATGAGCTCGAACAGCTCAAACTGCGCCAGACCGAAAAGCTGGAAACGATTGCCGCCATGACCCAGGAGGATGCCCGCGCCGTGCTGCTCAAGCGCATCGACGACGAGCTGACCCACGAGAAGGCCATGAAGATCAGCGCCTACCAGGCCAACATGAAGGACGAATGCGACGCCATCGCCCGCGAACTGGTCGGCCAGGCCATCGCGCGCTGTGCCGCCGACGCCACGAGCGAGGCGACGGTCAGCGTGGTGCCGCTGCCCTCCGATGAGATGAAGGGCCGCATCATCGGCCGGGAGGGCCGCAACATCCGTGCGCTGGAGACCGCCACCGGCTGTGACCTCATCATCGACGATACGCCGGAAGCCATCACCCTTTCCAGCTTCGACCAGACCCGCCGCGAGGTGGCCCGGATGGCGCTGGAACGCCTGATTGCCGACGGCCGCATCCATCCCGCCCGCATCGAGGAGACCGTCGACAAGTGCCGCCGCGAACTGGAAATCCAGATGAAGCGGGAAGGCGAGAAGGCGGTCATGGATCTGGGCATCCACAGCCTGCATCCCGACCTCGTCAAGCTGATCGGACGGCTCAAGTACCGCACCAGCTACGGCCAGAACGTGCTGAGCCATTCGCTGGAAGTGGCGTGGCTGGCCGGTCTGATGGCCGGCGAGCTGGGCGTCAACGTCCAGATGGCCCGCCGCGCCGGACTGCTGCATGATATCGGCAAGGCGCTCGACCACGAGATCGAGGGCAGCCACGTCCAGATCGGCGTGGACATCTGCAAGAAGTACCGCGAGAATCCGCAGGTCATCCACGCCATCGAGGCCCACCACGGCGACGTGGAGCCCAAGACCGTGCTGGCCTTCATCATCATGGCGGCCGACGCCATCTCGGCAGCGCGCCCCGGCGCCCGCCGCGAGAATATGGAGAGCTATATCAAGCGTCTGGAAACGCTCGAAGCCCTCTGCAACGGCTTTGAAGGGGTCGAGAGCTCCTACGCCGTCCAGGCAGGCCGCGAGGTGCGCATCCTCGTCCAGCCCGACAAGGTCAACGATGACGAAGTCATTCTGCTGGCCCGCCAGGTGGCCAAGAAGATCGAGGATGAGCTGGATTATCCCGGTCAGATCAAGGTCAGCGTCATCCGCGAGAGCCGCGCTACCGAGTACGCCAAGTGATCCGGCCTCCGCCGGCACTCCACCCTTTCCCATGATTTCGGCAAACCGCACACACGGCGTCAACCGCCGGGCGTGCGGTTTGCTTTTTTCCTGTCCGGACGGGCCCGCGAGGCGTTTTCCCTCTTGTCAACGGATGGAAAAGAAAGTATAATATAAACTACATTAGTGTGCGGGTTTATGCCCCGGGCAAAGGCCGGAACGGAAGCTCCGGCCGGGACAGCTCAGGATGGGCGGTGACGCACGGCCCGGGGCTGCGGTACGCAGCGCTGTGAAAAGTAAGGAGCTGGAACTATGAAAGGGATTATTCTTGCCGGCGGTGCCGGCACACGTTTGTACCCGTTGACCATGGTCACATCCAAACAGCTGTTGCCGGTGTACGACAAACCCATGATCTACTACCCGCTGTCCACCCTGATGCTGGCGGGCATCCAGGACATTCTCATCATCTCGACCCCGACCGACACCCCGCGCTTTGAGGCGCTGCTCGGTGACGGCAGCCAGTACGGCGTGCATCTGCAGTACAAGGTGCAGCCCTCGCCGGACGGCCTGGCCCAGGCGTTCATTCTGGGCGCGGACTTCATCGACGGGGAACCCTGTGCGATGGTCCTGGGCGACAACATCTTCTACGGCGCCGGCTTCTCCAAGCGGCTCAAGGCGGCTGCCGCCAACGCCGAAGCGGGCCGCAGCACGGTGTTCGGCTACTATGTGACCGACCCCGAGCGGTTCGGCGTCGTCGCCTTTGACGAAAACGGCCAGGCCACCTCCATCGAGGAGAAACCCGCCTGCCCCAAGAGCAACTATGCCGTCACCGGCCTGTATTTCTACAACCGCGATGTCACCCGGATGGCCGCCCAGGTCAAGCCCAGCGCCCGCGGGGAACTGGAAATCACCACCCTCAACGAGATGTATCTCAAGCAGGGCAAGCTGGACGTGCAGCTGCTGGGCCGCGGCTATGCCTGGCTGGATACCGGCACGATGGACAGCCTCGTCGAGGCCGCCGACTTTGTGCGGATGATCGAACAGCGCCAGGGCATCAAGATCTCGGCCCCCGAGGAAATCGCCTACAAATACGGCTGGATCAGCCGCGCCAAGCTGCTGGAAAGCGCCGAGCGGTACGGCAAGAGCCCCTACGGCAAACACCTGAAGAACGTAGCGGATGACAAGCTCAGATACTGAGCGCCCGCCATCCTGAAGAAAGAGGCATCACCATGAAAATACTCATCACCGGCTGCCGCGGTCAGCTGGGCACCGAGCTGCAGAAGCAGCTGGCCGCCGAAGGCTGCGCCCTGGGCCCGCTGCCCGAGCGCCTGAAGAAGGCGACCGTCATCGCGGTGGATCTGGAGGAACTGGACATCACCGACCGGGAAGCGACGGTCACCTATATCCGCCGCACCCAGCCCGATACCGTCATCAACTGCGCGGCGTTCACCAACGTGGACGGCTGCGAAACCAACCGCGATGCCGCCTACAAAGTCAACGCCCTGGGGCCGCGCAACCTGGCCATGGCCTGCGAGAAGGTCGGCGCCCGGCTGGTTCATATCTCCACCGACTATGTCTTCCCCGGTACGCCGAACGGCGGCGTTGCGCTGGACGAGTGCGCCATCCCCGCGCCGATCTCGGCCTACGGCCAGACCAAACTGCTGGGCGAACAGTATGTGCAGCGGTTCTGCCGCCGCCATTTCATCGTGCGCACGGCCTGGCTGTACAGCTACTACGGCAAGAACTTCGTCAAGACGATGGTCAATCTGGCCAAGACCCACGACACGATCTCGGTGGTCAATGACCAGCTCGGCAACCCCACCAACGCGGTGGACCTGGCCTACCATATTCTCAAGCTCGCGGTCAGCCATGACTACGGCACCTACCATTGCACCGGTACCGGCATCTGCAGCTGGTACGATTTCGCCAGCGAGATCATCCGCCTGTCCGGTCTGCCGGCCCGGGTTGTCCCGGTCACCAGCGCCCAGTACAAGCAGATGAACCCCGCGGCTGCCAACCGCCCGGCCTGGAGTGCGCTGGAAAACCGTGCGCTGCGCTGCAGCGTCGGCGACGAGATGCGCCCCTGGCAGGATGCAATCCAAGACTTTTTTAATAATTGGGATGGTAATTGAATGAAAACGTATCTTGTGACCGGCTGCGCCGGCTTCATCGGCTCCAACTTTGTGCACTACATGCTGGAAAAGCATGAGGACATCCGCCTGATCAACCTGGACAAGCTGACCTATGCCGGCAACCTGGAAAACCTCGCGGACATCGAAAACGATCCCCGCCACATCTTTGTGCAGGGCGATATCTGCGACCGTGCCCTCGTCACTGACCTGATGAACCGCTACGATCCGGATTATGTCATCAACTTCGCGGCCGAGAGCCATGTGGACCGCAGCATCAAGAACCCCGAGATCTTTGTGGAGTCCAACGTGCTGGGCACCGTCAACCTGCTGCAGTGCTGCAAGGATGCCTGGTATGATGCCGAGGCCAAGACCTGGAAGGAAGGCAAGAAGTACCTGCAGGTTTCCACCGATGAGGTCTATGGTGCCCTGGGCGCCGAGGGCTACTTCATGGAGACCACGCCGCTGTGCCCCCACAGCCCCTACTCGGCCTCCAAGGCGAGCGCCGACATGTTCGTCAAGGCCTTCCACGACACCTACGGCATGCCGATCAACATCACCCGCTGCTCCAACAACTACGGCCCCTACCAGTTCCCCGAAAAGCTCATCCCGCTGCTCATCCACAACGCCCAGAACCACAAGACCCTGCCGGTCTACGGCGACGGTATGCAGGTGCGTGACTGGCTGTACGTCATGGACCACTGCAAGGCCATCGACATGGTGGCCACGGCGGGCCGGGACGGCGAGGTCTACAACGTCGGCGGCCACAACGAGCGCCCCAACATCTTCATTGTCAAGACCGTCATTGCCCAGCTCCATGACCGCCTGAAGGACGACGGCATCAGCGAGGATCTCATCACCCATGTGGCGGACCGCCTGGGCCATGACCGCCGCTACGGCATCGACCCCACCAAGATCCGCAATGATCTGGGCTGGTTCCCCGAAACCCCCTTCGAGAAGGGCATTGTGCTGACCATCGACTGGTATCTGGCCCATCCCGAATGGATGGAGCACGTCACCAGCGGCGACTACCAGAAATACTACGAGCAGATGTACAAAAACCGGTAATTTCCGGCAGCGTGCACCGCAGGAACCGGCCGCGGACCGGTCTTTGCGGCCTGTGCCGGTCCCGGCGGCGCTTTTCACAATTTTGCATTGCGGCGCCGTTTGTGGTATAATACGGCGAAACAGCTCAATCCGGCTCCCCACAGCGGGGGAGCCTCCGCATCGTATGAGGTTTTAACATGGCAATTTCCAGAGAAGAACAACTTCGTGACAACCGGCGTCTGTCCCGCCAGATCGTCGGCGCCGTGGCGCTGGTTCTGGTCCTGATCGGTCTGTTCACCGTTCTGGGCTGGATCGTCGGCGCGCTGCGCAGCGCCCTGGACGACACCGAACGCCGCGAAAATTATGCCGATCGTCTGTACGGTCTGGTCATGTTCGACGTTCTCCCGTTTGAAAACGTCAATGACGTGGACTCCAGCATCTTCCGTCAGGCGGCAATCTGGGGAACCGTCTATCAGATCCAGAAGAACGGCGGCAGCCTGGACGAGTACGAGCGTGACAGCACGACCGGCTCGGTCATTCTGCCGCGCCTCGAGGTGGATACCTACCTGAGCAACCTCCTGGGCCCCGACTACCCGATCACCGACGGCTCCTTTGAGACCGAAGCGTTCAACTACTACTACGACGAGGAAAAGCAGGGCTATCTGGTGCCGGTCACCGGCGCCGTGGGCCTCTACACGCCGGAAGTCGAGAAGATCACGACCCACGGCGGCAAGACCTACGTCACGGTGGGCTATATCCCGACGCTGAGCAACTCTTCGAGCAACGAGATCAGCCTGACCGCGCCGACCGAGCCCACCAAGTATATGGACTATGTCTTTGAGCGCGGCGCGAACCGCAAGTGGTATCTGAGCGCCCTGACCGAGAGCGAGATGAAGCCCGAGACGGTCTCCACGACCCCGGCGCCCACCACGGCGGATTCCGACCCGCAGTCCCTCGTGCAGAACAATCTGGATTCCACGATGACGGACTCGATGCCCGCCGCCAGCGCAGCCGAGGAGCCGGTATCCTCCGATGCGTCGTCCGACGCGGACGAGACGCCGTCCTCCGACCAGACAGCCGCCGACGAGGATTCCGGCGGGGATGCCTCCTCCGATTCATCGGCCGACAGTGACTGGACGGCTGACGATACCGGCGAGGGTCTGATCGGTGACGCTGCCACCGACAGCCAGTAACCGCGGCCCGTCCGGGTCCGGCTTACCTTCATCCATTTGGGCGACGCCTCTTCCCACCGCATCGGCGGGGGAGGCGCCGCCCTTTTTGCTGCCCGTGCCATAAAAAAGGAGCCGTCCGATTCTGTCGGACGGCTCCTGCCGTTTGTGGGAAAATCCGGCCTTACTGCAGAATGCCGGTGTTGGGATCAAAGTGGTACAGACGGCCGTCGATCGTCGCATCGCCCTTGGCCATCGTGCCGTAAATCGGGTCAAAGTAGTATCTGCCGTCGGCGCTCCAGCCCTTGATCATGCCGCCGTTGGCATCGTACCGCACCCATTTGCCGGTGCCGTCGGGGCGGTCCGCCCAGACGCCCGCCTCGGATTCCTGGTAGACATCCTTGGACAC
>NZ_JAXJZK010000002.1:0-17151 GCF_036306485.1 Gemmiger sp.
CAACCGACCCGGGGGTCCAGGGGGGTATCCCCCCCTGGGCGCGGACCCGCTGCGTCGCAACAGCGGCAGTTTTCTCGGTTCCTCTTTTGCTGCCAAAAGAGGAATCGCCCACGAAGCCCGGCGCCCCCGGGAAGGGCGCGGCGCTTTGGGGGGAGCGGCGAAAAGGAGAGAGCGCGGCGGGGTGTGGTGGAGTGGCGAGAGGCGGACGGCTGCTCGCGGGAAGTCGGGGCCTACAGCTGGGCTGGGCGGCGGCATCCGGTGAGGGTGACGGGCGGAGAAAGTGCGAGAAAGCGAATAGAAGAAAACCGGGGCTGTGGGCTTTTCGGGGTGAGCGGTGAAAGGATGAGAGGGCGGCAGGGAGTAGTAGGGCGGCGAGAGGCGGACGGCTGCTCGCGGAAAGTCGGGGGCCGCGACCCGGCGGAGTGGGCGGCATCCGGCGGGGGTGACGGGCGGGGAAAGGTGCGACAAGGCAAATAAGAGAAAACCGGGGCTGTGGGCTTTGCGGAGTGAGTGGTGAAAGGGTGAGAGGGCGGCGGGGAGCGGTGGAGCGGCGAGGAGCGGACGGCTGCTCGCGGAAAGTCGGGGCCTGTGGCCGGGCCGGAGTGGGCGGCATGCGGCGGGGGTGACGGGCGGGGAACGGCGCGACAAGGCAAATAGAAGAAAACCGGGGCTCTGGGCTTTGTGGGGGTGAGGGGTGAAAGGGTGAGAGGGCGGCGGCATGTGGTGAAGGGGAGAGAAGGCGACAGGACGCGGCGGAGAGGCTGAAAAGCGAAGGGATGAGAGAACGATAATTTGGCGGGGCCGTCGGAGAAATCCGGCGAAAGGGCGAGCGGGGAATCAGAAGAGTAGAATAGAAATGAGAACGTATCAGGAGAGCGACACAGGGGAAGGACAGCAATGAATGGAGCCGCGGGCATCGAAAAGCCCGACAGACACAGCCTGCCACAGCACAAACCAAAAAGCCCTGCCGGATGGCAGGGCTTTGCATTTCGTTTGGTTCGGTCGGGGGCGGCGCTCCCGCCATCCCGGAGGCGGGCGGCGGTTATCCGCGCTGACCCGCGATGCTGGAATCGGTGCTGTACCCCTGCAGATCGGTGGGGGTCAGCGACCCGTTCCAACGGCCGTCGGCCTGGGCGGCGTTCCACTCATCCCAGGCAGCCTGACTGCGGATCGCCGTACCGCTGCGGAAGGCGGCATCCCACGGGTTGGAGGGATCGGGGTCGGTGGGGTCCCAGCCGCGCTTGGTCTCGTCGGCCGGATCGGTGTAGATCGTGCCGGGCTTGCCCATCGGGCCGGGATCGTCGGCATTGTCGTAGATCACGACGCGGGTGCCGATCGGGCAGTTGTCGTAAATCCACTTGACATCGCAGACCATCAGCCGGATGCACCCCAGCGACGCAAGGCTGCCGAGCTGGTTGAACTGGTCATACTCGACATCATCCTTGTGCTGCGAATAGTACGGCACACTGTGGAACAAGAAGGACTCCCAGATCCGGGTCGCATACTGGCCGTAACTGGGCCCCTCGAGCAGCCGCCAGTCGTAGTTGACCGGCGTGGCAAAGAACCCGGTGGGGGTGGCCTCGCCGCCCGAACAGACCATCGCCATATAGGGGCGGGTATAGTTGCCCTCGTCATCCAGCGAGAACACCGTCACGGTGGACGCGGCCCGGTTGACCGCGATCATATACGGGCAGCCGTCCTTCTCCGAGTATTTCAGCCCTTCCTGCTGATAGAAGGGATCGGCGGCCAGCTGTTCCATCAGGGCGCGGCCGCGCTCGTCCCAGGTGGCGGGGTCGGTCACCTGGGGGGCATCCTTGGTGCAGTTGGCCGAAGCCAGACTGGTGGCGTCGGCGATCCGCTGCTCCTCCTCGGTCAGGGCGGGCTGGCTGTCGCCGGAATCGGCATCGCTGTCCGGGGCCGCCGAGGATGCGTTCATGTCACCGCCGACCGGTTCGGCGGGCGGTTCCTTGCCGGACAGCAGCATCCAGCAGCCGGCGACCACAAGGGCCAGCGTTGCCAGACAGGCGACTGCCGTGAACAGGGCCCGCGTGCGCAGATCGGCCTGGCGGCGGGAGCGGCGGGAATGGGCCATACAATGTTACCTCCAATCGGGATGGTGTGGGGTTAGTGTGTGCCGCAGATCAGACCTCTATGCCGTATTCACGGCTGACAAAGCGTTCCAGCGCGGCAAAACTGCGGCGGACCTTCTCGGTTCCGACACAGTACGCCATCCGGAAATATCCCGGACAGCCGAAGGTGTCGCCGGGCACCAGCGCCAGATCATAGGCCATCGCCTTGCGGCAGAAGGCGTTGGCGTCCTCCTCCAGCGCCTTGGGGAATATGTAGAAGGTGCCGTCCGGCTTGACGACCGTAAAGCCCAGCCGTTTCAGCTCGTCCCAGATCAGTTCCATGTTGGTCTCATAGACCTGCAGATCGCTGGTCACGTCCAGACAATCCGCCGCCGCCAGCTGAATCATCGAGGACGGGCAGTTGTGGCCGATCCCGCGGGAAATCTGCCCGCACATCGGCACAATCAGGGATGCCTCCTCACAGCGGGGGCAGGCGGCCAGATAGCCGATCCGCTCGCCGGGAACGCTCAGACTCTTGCTGAAGGAATAACAGGTCAGCGTATCGTCGTAGAATTTTGCCGGATAGGCAAAACTCTGCCCGCCGAACAGGATCTCACGGTACGGCTCGTCGGAGATCAGGAAAATCCGGTGCCCGAACCGCTTGCCGGCGGCTTTCAGCCGGTCGGCCAGCTCGGTCAGCGTGCGGGCGCTGTACACGGCGCCGGACGGGTTGTTGGGCGTGTTGATCAGCACGGCCGCGGTGTCCGCGTCAAGCAGCGCTTCCATCGCGTCAAAATCAATCTGGAAATCCTCGGTGCGGGGCGGCACAACGCGCAGCGTCAGGCCGGCGCCCTCCACATAGGGCTTGTACTCGGGGAAATAGGGGGCAAAGGTCAGGATGTTCTGCCCCGGCACCGCCACGCAGCGCAGCGCATGGGCCAGCGCCCCGGCCGCACCGGAGGTCATGAAGATGTGGTCGGCGGTGTAGTCCATGCCGAACCGGCGGTTCAGACTCTTGGCCACCGCGGCGCGGACGGCGGGCAGGGTCAGCGTGGGGCTGTACCCGTGGAGCGTCACGGGGTCGCAGCTGTCCAGCAGACGGCGGCAGCTCTCGGTGAACTCGGCCGGGCAGGGCACCGAGGGATTGCCCAGCGAGTAGTCGAATACATTGTCATAGCCGATCTCGGCGCCGCGGGCGGTGCTCCATTCGGAGATCTCCCGAATGACGGATTTGCCGCCCAGCATATCTTTATAGTGTTGTGCAATCATCTTCAGCCCTCCAGAATTACGCGGTACAGTTCATCGGCATCGGCGGCCAGGTGTTCGGCGCCTGCCTCGGTCAGTTCCTCCCGGGTGCGGAATCCCCACAGCACGCCGCAGCAGGGCAGACCGGCGTTGTGCGCGGTCTGGACATCGACGTTGCTGTCCCCCACATAGAGGGTGGAAGCCGGATCGGCGCCCAGCGATGCCATCAGGGCACGGGTGCCTTCGGGGGCGGGCTTGGGCGCCACGCCGGTGCGCTGCCCCCGCACCGCGGCGAAGGTGTCGGCGCCGAAATAGTCCGCCACGACCTCCCGGGCAAGGGCGTCCGCCTTGTTGGAAAAGACGGCGGTCTGCACGCCGGCCTGCCGCAGCCGTTCCAGCAGCTCGGGAATGCCGGGGTAGGGGGCGGTGGTGTCCCGCAGATGGGCACCGTAATCCGCCTTGAAATCCTCCAGCGCCGCGGCCAGCACCGCGTCGGTGCGGCTGTCGGGCGGGGCGAGGCGTTCAATCAGTTTGGGAATGCCGTTGCCCACCAGATAGCGGTACCCCGCGCGGTCGTGGGTGGGCCAGCCATATTTCACGCACAGACGGTTGCCCGCGTCGGCCAGATCGGTCAGCGTGTTGAGCAGCGTGCCGTCCAAATCAAACAGTACAGTCTTGTACATCTGGAAAGATCCTTTCTTATGGCCGGAAAAAGCCATAGCCCTATTATAAAAGCATTTTGTGCAAACGGCAACCGCCGCGCCGCCCTTTTTGGGCAGAAAAAGTGTAAAAATCTTGCCCGGCGGGATGCAATCCGCGGGAAAATGTGCTACTATGGTTGCTGACAGGAAAGGGGAGAAACCATGAATCTGTTTCTTGAAATACTCAAATCCGTGATCTACGGCGTGATCGAGGGCATCACCGAATGGCTGCCCATCTCCAGCACCGGCCACATGATCCTGGCCGAGCAGGTGCTGCGGTTCGGCTTCAGCGAGGACTTTATGGAGATGTTCCGGGTGGTCATCCAGCTGGGCGCGATCCTGGCCGTCGTGGTGCTCTACTTCCGCAAACTCTGGCCGTTCTGCCGCGACAACGGCCGCGATACCGGCCTGGCCTCCCATGTGCGGTGGCCGGTGCTGCACCTGTGGTTCAAGATTCTGGTGGCCTGCCTGCCCGCCGCCGTGCTGGGCCTGCTGCTCGATGACTGGATGGACGAACACCTGTACAACAGCGTCGTGGTGGCCGCCATGCTCATCGTGTACGGCGTCGCGTTCATCCTGATCGAACGCCGTCCCCGGGTCCCCACCACAACCAAACTGTCCCGCATCCGGTATTCCCAGGCGCTCAAGGTCGGCGGCTGGCAGGTGCTGGCGCTGATCCCCGGCACCTCCCGCAGCGGGTCCACCATCCTGGGCGGCATGCTCTGCGGGATGTCCCGCCCGGCGGCCAGCCAGTTCACCTTCTTCCTGGCCATCCCGGTCATGGCGGGCGCCAGCCTGCTCAAGCTCGTCAAGTTCTTTGCCAAGGGCAACACCTTCACGATGCCCGAGGCCGTCTGCCTGCTCGTCGGCTGTGCGGTGGCCTTCCTGGTCTCCATCATGGCCATCCGCTTTTTAATGGAGTATGTCAAACAGCACACCTTCACGGCGTTCGGCGTCTACCGCATCGCGCTGGGCGTCCTGGTGCTGGTCGTCTGGGCCGTCCAGAGCCTGCTTTCCGGCGCGCCGGCCGGGGTTCCCGCGGCCTCGTGATTGTGCGTTTTTAACGGAAATTGCTGCTAAGATTGGGCACTTCTGCCATTGACGCCGCTGCTGCGTATGGGTATTATAAAAATGTCAAAAACGCATACACGGAGGGAAGGCAAGATGAAATTTGCAGATCTGCTGGAGATTCTGGCGGAACAGTTCAGCTGCGATGCCGCCGAACTGAGCGAGGAGACGACCTTTGAGGACCTGGGTGTGGACAGCGAGGATCTCGTTGAACTGGCCTGGCAGCTCGGAGAGGCGACCGGCGTCGAACTGGCCGAGTCGCGTCTTGCATCCATCGAGACGATTGGTGAGCTGTGGAACCTGGTCCGCGAACTGGAGGAGGAAGCCGAGTAATCCGGCTCCCGCACAAACCAAACCAAAACCCCCGTGCTTCTGGGCGCGGGGGCATTTTTTTGCGGGGCGCTCTTCCCATTCCCGACGCCGCGCGGTATAATAAAAGAGTATATCCTCAGCGTGCCGGGGGCTCCGGCACGCCCCAGACAGGGAGGCGCCGACGTGTCGGAATCCACCAAAACCTACCATATTCTGCTGGTCCATTGCCGGTACCGCCTGCCCGGCGGCGAGGATGCCGTCTTTGCGGCGGAGCGCGCGCTGCTGGAATCCCACGGTCACAAGGTGTTCGTCTATGAGCGCTCCAACGCCGAGGGCGGCGCTTCGCGGCTGCTGCTGCCGCTGCGGGCGGTGTTCAGCCTGCGCACGATGCGGGACATCCGCACCCTGATCCGCCGGCATCACATCGACCTCGTCCATGTGCACAACACGCTGCTGGTCATCAGCCCCTCGGTGTTCACGGCCTGCCGGCTGGCCGGGGTGCCGGTCGTCCAGACGCTGCACAATTTCCGGCTGTTCTGCCCCAACGGCATCCTGCTGCGGGACGGCCATGTCTGCGAGGACTGCCCCCGCCGCTCGCTGCTGTGCGCGGTGCGCCACGGCTGCTACCGCGGGTCCCGGGCCCAGAGCGCGGTCTGCGCGGCCATTTACGCCTTCCATCGTCTGCTCGGCACCTACCGCCATGTCAACCTCATCGCGCTGACGCCCTTTGACCGGGACAAGCTGCTGGAATTCAACGCCCGCCGCCCGGTGTTCGACCCGGCGCGGCTCTATGTGCGCCCCAACGGGGTGGACGACACCGACCTGCCGCTGCCCTGGGCCGCGCGGGACAACTGCATCGTCATGGCCGGACGGCTCGAGGAGCTCAAGGGGGTGCGCACCGCCCTCGAGGCCTGGAAGCTGCTCGGCCCCGACGCGCCCCGGCTGATCGTTGCGGGCACCGGCCCGCTCGAGGACTGGATGCACCGCCATGCCCCCGGCACCGTGACCTTTGTCGGCCAGCTGCCCCACAGGGAGCTGGCGGCCCTGCTGGCGCGCTGCCAAGCGGTACTCTGCCCCAGCCTGTGCTATGAGAGCTTTGCGCTCGTCCCCGCCGAGGCCCATGCCGCCGGCACCCCGGCGCTTGTCAGCGATCTGGGCAACGTGGGCGCCGCGGTGCGGGAAGGGGTGGACGGCCTGCACTTTGCCCCCGGCGATGCGGCCTCGCTGGCCGACGCCGTGCGCCGGCTCGCCAAGCTGGGTCCGACGCTGGACCTGCCCGCCATCCGGCGCGATGCCCTGCAGGCCTACGGCCGTCAGACCGGTTACCGCCGGCTCATCGAGATTTATCAACAGATTCTCGGGGATGCCCACAAGGCCCCCGCTTCGGGAGGTACGCTATGAACCAACTCTACCGTGCCCTGCATATGCCGCCCGGCCGGCTGCTGCGCAAGCTGTCCGGCGAGAAGGAAATCTATACCATCGCGGTGCGTCCCCGGCCCCAGGCCGAGGGCTGTTCGCCGCTGCCGGCGCTGGGCGGCACCGCCTACACGCCGCTGCCCTATACCCCCGGCGTCTGGTATGCCGACCCGCTGCTCTTCCACTGGGACGGCAAGCGCTACCTGTTCTGCGAAGCTTTTGAGGACAAGACCGGCCGCGGCGCCATCGCGGTGACCGAGCTGCAGGATGACGGCCGGATGGAACAGCCGCACGTTGTGCTGCGGGAGGAATTCCATCTGTCCTTCCCGACGGTGTTCGCCTGGCAGGACGAAATCTGGATGCTGCCCGAGACCAGCGCCGACCATGCGATCAACCTCTACCGCTGCGTCGAGTTCCCCGACCGGTGGGAGCGCGCCAAGCGGTTCCCGGTGCGGCAGGAAATCTGCGACATCATCCTGACCGACAAACAGCGGATGGGTCTGGCGCTGCTCTGCAGCGAGACCAAGCCGGAAAACGGCCTGTATACGCGGTACCGCCGCTATGAGCTGGTGCGGGACGAGGACCCGATGGAGGAGGACCCGCCGGAGTTCCAGCTGCTGGAGGACGAGCCCTTCAACCTGCAGCACCGGGTGTACGACCTGGGCAGCCGCAACGCGGGGCCGCTGTTCTTCCGCAACGAGCGCTGGGTGCATCCCACCCAGGTCAGCACGACGGTGGACTACGGCGTCTATCTGCAATTCTTTGAACAGCGCGGCGCCTCCGAGGTGCCGCTGTGCGCGGCCACGCCGCAGAATGTCCGCATCACCGGCATCCTGTCCGGTGACCTGATCGGCATTCACAGCTACTGCTGTGACGATCAGCTGGAAGTGATCGACGCGCGCTATCTGCGCCGCGTGGAAAAAGGGAGTTCCTCATGCTGACCATTGCGATCCCGCAGCTCTACTGCGGCGCGTCCGGCAAAAAGGGCGCATACAACCGCCAGGAGGTCGGCCTGGCCCGGGCCTTTGCGGCGCTGGGCTGCCGGGCCGTTGTCCTCTATCCCGACCCGGGGGCCGACACGGTCAGCCGGGAGGACCTCGAACCCAACGTCCGGATCTACGACATCCCCGCCCGGGCGGCGGGGGTCAGCGCCTTCTACCGCAGCTGGCAGGTCCTGCTGGACGAAAAGGCGGACGCCGTCCACGTCATGGGGGACAATGCCCTCGGCGTGCCGGGGCTTTTCCGGTTCTGCCGCCGCCACGGCATCTTCTTTTACAGCCAGCTCGGCGCGGTGCGCAGCAGCTCCCGCCATGCGGCGGTCCGGTTCGTCATGGACCTGCTGGGCCGGCGCAACCTGGCCATCTACCGCCGCACCCCGACCTACGCCAAGACCCCGGCGGTCCGCGACCAGCTGCGCGGCCTCGGCGTGCCCTGCGCCGGCGTGCTGCCCGTCGGGCTGGACACCGCGGTGATCCCGGCCTCGATGGGAACCCGGGCCGAGGTGCGGGACTATCTGCATCTCGACCCCAAGGCGCCCATCCTCGTCTTTGTCGGACGGCTGGACGCCTACAAGCATCCGCTCGACATCGTGCCGGTCCTGGAGGCGCTGCCCGCGTCCTGGCAGGCGGTGGTCATCGGGCAGGGCAGCCAGAGCGGCGACCTGCACAGCGCCCTCGACGCGCGGGGCCTGACCGCCCGGGTGCGGTGCATCCCCCAGCTGCCCAACACCGCCGTCCAGGCCTACTACCATGCCTGCGATGTCTTTGTCAACTTCAACCCCGACGAGATCTTCGGCATGAGCCTGCTCGAGGCGATGTATGCGGGCTGCCCGCCGGTGGCCCGCCATGCCCCCGGCCCCGACCTCATCATCGAGGAGGGGGTCAGCGGCTTCTTTGCCGATACGCCCGGCGAGTTCGCCCGCGCCATCTGCCGCGCCGCCGGCGACCCCGCCGTGGGTCATGCGGCCCAGAAGCGGATCAATGAACATTTTCTCTGGACCAACAGCGCCGAGACGGCGCTTGCCATGCTCCGGCAGCAGGGGGTGAAACCGCGTGGATAACGACAACGCCCTGCTTCAGATCGCGCGCAACCTCTACAAGGACGCGCGGTTCGGCCTCAAATACCGCGGCGTGCCCATCCTGTCGGCCGCGGCGGGCAACGACGCGGCGGCCCAGGCCATCCGGGCGGGCCAGCCCTTCCTGTTCGGACGGTGCGGCGCCACCGAGATGCGCACCGTCGCGGCCTACCTGCACGGCGGGGGGTACAGCGACCGCGTCCGGCAGGAGATTGCCGCGCTGTCCGGCGTCTTTCCCACCGATGACGCGACGCTGAACCGCTTCTGCGAGCGGTATATCCGCTGTGCCCAGAGCGCCGATCTGCTGGCGCTGTGGGATGTCGGCGCCGAGCGGGAGGTCATCCGCGGCTGCGGCGCCACCCGGTTCACCCGGCTGCGGGCACTCGAACCCTACTACCATGCCCACCCCTGGAGCGCCGCGCTGGCGGGGCTGCGGGTCCTCGTGGTGCATCCGTTTGAAAAAACCATCCTGGCCCAGTATGCCCGGCGCGAACGGCTGTTCACCAACGCGCCCGGCGGGCCGGACACCCTGCCGGCCTTCGCGTCGCTCACCGTCGTGCGGGCCGTCCAGGGCCTGGCCGGTCAGCCGACCGGCTACCCCGACTGGTTTGCCGCCCTCGAGGCGATGCAGCGCCAGATGGACCGCTGCACCTACGATGTGGCCATCGTCGGGGCGGGAGCCTACGGCCTGCCGCTGGCCGCCCATGCCCGGGACACCGGCCATGTGGCCATCCAGATGAGCGGCGCCACCCAGCTGCTGTTCGGCATCAAGGGCCGCCGCTGGGACAGCCATCCCCAGATCAGCAAACTCTACAACGACGCCTGGGTCCGCCCCGGCGCCGACGAGCAGCCCCGCAACCATCAGGCGGTGGAGGGCGGCAGTTACTGGTAACACGCGGAAGGAGCGCGGCCATGCGGATATTGATGATCAGCAACCACCTCGGCGTCCAGAGCGGCGTGCAGCGGTATGTGCAGAATCTTCTGCTCCACCTGGACACCGCCCGCTACCGGGTGGACCTCTTTGTGGGGCAGTGCCCGCCCGACCAGGCCAGCACCGCCCCGGCCCTCGAGGCCGCCGGCGTGCGGATTCTCGCCGTGCCGGACAACAAGAAGGACCGCATCCGCGCCCTGGCCGCCCTGCTGCGCCGCGATGCCGGGTACGACATCATCCATTACCATACGGCCAGCAAGATCGGCGCGCCGGTCTGCGGTATGATGCGGCTGCTCTGCCCGCGGGCAAAGATCATCGTTCACAGCCACATCGTCTACCCGCCCCTGACGCTGACCTGGCGGGCCGCCCATCTGCTCTACCGGCAGTTCGCGGACTATTTCCTCGCCTGCGGCGTCGCCGCGGGGCGGTTTGTCTTTGGCGAGGGCATCGACCGCCTGCCCAACTTCTCGGTCGCCTGCAACGCGGTGGACCGCGGCCGCTTCTTTGTGGACGATGCGGCCCGCACCGCGGTGCGCCGCCGGTACGGCATCGCCCCCGACGAGCGCCTGGCCGGCTTTGTCGGCCGGCTCAACCACCAGAAAAACCCGCTGTTCCTGCTGCGGGTCTTTGCGGCGCTCTGCCGGCGCAGCCCGCGGTGGAAGCTGCTGCTGGTGGGCGGCGGCGAACAGGAACCCGCCATGCGCACGCTGGCCGGGGAACTGGGCATCGCCGACCGGGTCCTCTTTGCGGGGGTGCAGAACGATGTGCCTTCCTTTATGAATGCCTTTGACCTGTTCCTGCTGCCCAGCAACTTCGAGGGCAGCCCCGTGACCCTCGTCGAGGCGCAGGCCTGCGGCGTGCCCTGCCTGGCATCCACCCGGGTGCCGGACGACGGCTCGGTCACCGGGCTGGTGCGGTTCCTGCCCCTCGACGCGCCGCTCGACACCTGGGCCGCCCAGGCGGACGCGATCGCCCCGGGCGGTCCGCACGCCGACCACTGGGCCGCGCTGGAGGCCGCCGGCTATGAGCTGCGCACCGCCGCGGCGCGGATGGAACAGCTCTACGATTCGCTGGCCGGGGAGGGAACCCGATGATTTATGCCGAACTTTCGGGCGGGCTGGGCAACCAGATGTTCATCTACGCCTTTGCGCGGGCGCTGGGCCTGCGCTGCAGCGAGCCGGTCACCCTGATCGACCGGCGGGACTGGATGGACGGCGCGCCCGCCCACACGGCGCTGGCCCTCGATGCGCTGCATCCGAGCGCCGAGGTCCGCATCACCCGCGACACCGGGCTGACGCGGCGCCGTCTGCCCCTTGCCAGCGCCGCCAAGGTGCTGATGATCAAATACGAACAGCGCGCCGGCCTGATGGCCCGCGACTGGCAGCCCTTTGAGGCCGCCGCGGCCCCGCTGCTCAACGCGCTGGGCCTGCACTTTGCCACCGAGGGCTACACCCCGGTGCACCGCGGCCGCAGCCGGGACTTCCTGGCCTGGGGGTATTTCCAGGCCGAGGAATACTTTGCGGACTGCGCCGGCACGCTGCGCGGCGAGCTGATGCCCCGGGACGCCGACGATGCCCGGACCCGGGAACTCTGTGCCCGGATCGAGGCGTCGCCCTGCCCGGTCTGCCTGCACTGGCGGTGCGGGGACTATCTGCGCCCCGAGAACGCCGCCCTCCAGGTCTGCACGCCGGACTACTATGCCCGGGCCTGCGCCGAGGTGCGCCGCCGCCTGCCCGAGGCCGAGATCTTTGCCTTCTCGGACGACCCGGACTACCTCGCCGCCCACCTGGACAGCGCGGGCCTGCCGGTCCGGCTGGCCTCGGGGTCCCGCAGCGCGGCGGCGGATCTGGGTCTCATGCGCCGCTGCCGGGCCTTTGTGCTCAGCAATTCCACCTTCAGCTGGTGGGCCCAGTGGCTGGCCGGCGCCGCGCCCGACCGGGTGTTTGCGCCGGACCGCTGGTATGCCAACGGCAAGCACAGCGCCCTGCTGCGCCGGGACTGGACCCGGCTGCCCACCCGCCCCTGAAAGGAGACTGCCCGATGCAACGCAACCGCCCCGTCACCTTCTCGGTCATTGTGCCGGTGTACAATGTCGAATACTATCTTGCCGACTGTGTCCGCAGCGTGGTGGAGCAGGCCGGCCCCCCCGACTGGGAGTGCATCCTGGTGGACGACGCCTCCACCGACTATTCGGGCCGGATCTGCGACGAGCTGGCCCGGCTCTGCCCGGGGGTCACGGTGATCCATCGCCCCCGCAACGGCGGTCTGGCCGCCGCGCGCAACACCGGCATCCGGGCGGCGCGGGGCGAGTGGCTGCTCTTTCTGGACAGCGACGACTACTGGCCCGCCGGCATGCTGGGCGAACTGCGGATCGCCCTGGCCTGCAACCGCGGCTTTGACTGGTATGTGGGCCGCTACCGCGAGGTGGATGCCTCGCTGATGTCCAACCTGCCGTATGACCCGCGCCTCGAACGGTTCGAGCCGGGCCCCTGCACCGACGCCGACTACCGGGTGCGCGCCGCCCGGCTGTACGACGCGGGCCACTGGGCGGTGTGGCGCTTCTGCCTGCGCCGCTCGCTGCTGCAGCGCACCGGCCTGACTTTCTGGGACGAGGTGCGCTGGGCCGAGGACTATCCCTTTGACCTCGTGCTGCTCAAACTCTGCCCCCGGATGTGCTTCCTGGACACCGTGCTGGTGGTCTACCGCGCCAACCGGGCGGGCAGCCTGCTCAACACGGGGCTGCCCCGCCATTTCACCGGCATCGCGGCGGCCAACGCGCGGTTCGACGCCCTCTTCGCCGACCCCGCCGCAGGCTGGACCGCCGAGGAACAGCAGGAGGTGCGCCGCCGTCAGGCCGCGGTGTTCTGGCCGCAGGCCCGGGCCGCCGCCTCGCCGGACGCGGGTCTGCGCCGCGCCTGCCGGCCGGGCCTTGAGCGCTGCCGCGCCCTGTGGGACCTGCCCGCCGACGGGCGCCGCCCCGACTGGGTTCTGTTCCGGCTGCTGCTGCGGCGCTTCGGGCCGCGGTTCGCTCTGTGGGCCGGCTCGCTCTTCAAGCGCGGCTGACCTTCCATACCATCACAGGAGATCCCTACCTTGCGTACCAAAAAGACCATCATCAACCTGGCCTACGCGCTCGGCTCCAGCCTGCTGCTCATGCTGCTGGGGTTCGTCACGCGGCGGCTGCTGGTTTTCAATTTCGGCGACGACATCACCACGGCCTCCCAGGTCGTGGAAAAGCTGTTCAGCTTTTTCTCCATCGCGGAGTTCGGCGTCGGCGGCGTCATCAGCTACCGCCTGTACGAGCAGATTGCCGCCCGCGATGTCGATAAGATCAGCAAGTATATGTCGATGTACAAGTGGGCCTACCGCGCCGTCGGCCTCACGATCTGCCTGCTGGCGGCCATCGGCGCCGCCGCGCTGCCCTGGATCATGCCCCAGGTGGACCGCGGCACCGCCTACACGGTGTACGGGCTCAACACGCTGTCCACCCTGTCGAGCTATTTCCTCGTCACCCGGCGGCTCATGTACACCTGTACCCAGCAGGGGTATCTGTGCACCCGCATTGACCTGGCCTTCAATGTGGCCACCTACCTGGCCAAGATCGCCATCGCGCTCTGGGTGCCCAACTATGTGCTCTACTTCGGCGTGACGATCCTCTTCAACACCGGCGCCAACCTCGCCGTGACCTGGCGGTTCCGCAAGGACTTCCCCTATGTGCGGGATGTCCCCGTGTCCTGGAAGGATTTCCGCGAACTCGGCATCTTCCACGATCTGCGGTACTACCTTGTGCACCGGCTCTCCAACACGATCTACGGCTCCTCCGACACCATCGTGACCAGCCGCCTGGGCGGCAGCGTCCAGACCACCAACCTCGGCAACTACACCACCGTGTCGGACAGCGCCACCAACATCGGCAACAAGATCATGGACAGCTTTGCCGCCGCCATCGGCAACATTGTCTATGACCGCACGGCCGCCGCCAACGACCACGACAAACAGGTGTTCTGGGGGCTGGACCTCTTCAGCTACGCCTTCGGCAGCTTTGTCGCCACCGCCTACCTCTGCCTGTTCCAGCCCTTCATCGAGCTGTGGATGGGCGGCAGCCGCCTGCTGCCGTTCAGCTTTGTGGTGGTGTTCTGCCTCAACGAGTATGTGGGCTGGAACCACCGCATCCTCGGGTCCTACCGCGCCGTGCTCGGCCACTTTGAGCAGGACCAGTGGTTCATGGTCGGGTCGGCGGCCACCAACCTGATCCTCAGCTTTGCGCTGTACCGCCCCTTCGGCATCACCGGCATTGTGGGGGCCACCGTCATCGCCCATGTCATCATGTGGACGGGCCGCGCCGTCGTCGTTTTCCGCCAGTATCTGCGGGGCTCGGGGCTGCGGTATCTGCGGGTCCAGCTGGTCCACCTGGTCACGCTGGCCGGCTGCATGGTCCTGACCGCCCGGACCTGCGCGCTGCTGCCCGGCGGATTCGGGGGGCTGGTGCTGCGCGCCGTCGTGGTCTGCCTGCTGCCCAACGCCATCAATCTTGCCTGCTACGCCTGGACCGGCGATGCAGCCTATCTTCGCCTGCAGGCCGGACGCCTTGTGCAGACGTTCAAAAACCGGAGGAACCCCTCATGACCAAAATCGGGATGCTTTATCTGTGTACCGGCCGGTACAACGTGTTCTGGCCGGACTTCTACCACTCGTTCCGGGAAAAATTCCTGACGGACTGCGACCGTGAATTCTTCGTCTTTACCGACGCGCCCCACATCGAGGGCGAATCCGACCCCGCCGTCCATCGCATCCCGCAGCAGGCCTACGACTGGCCGTACAGCACGCTGCGCCGCTTCTCGGTCTTTCTGAGTCAGGAGAAGGTGCTGCGCGACTTTGATTATCTGTTCTTCTTCAACGCGAACCTGGTGTGCAGCAAGCCCATCACCTCGCAGGAATTCCTGCCCCGCCCCGCCCTGGGCGAAAACCTGCTTCTCGTGCAGCAGCCCGGCTTCTGGGACAAGACCCCGCCCTTCTTCAGCTATGAGCGCCGCCGCTGTTCCACGGCCTATGTGCCCTACAACTGCGGCAGCGCCTACGTCACGGGCGGACTCAACGGCGGCACGGCCCGGGCCTTCCTGACGATGTGCCGGGTGCTCGAGAGCCGCACCGAGGAGGACCTGCACAACGGCGTCATTGCAATCTGGCACGACGAAAGCCAGCTCAACCGCTATGTGGCGGAGCGCCGCGACTACCGGCTGCTCTCCCCGGCGTACTGGTACCCCGAAGGCTGGCGGATGCCCTTTGATCCCAAGATCATTGTGCGCAACAAGGCGCGGTTCATCGACGTGGGGGCGGTCAAGCACCAGACCATCCAGCCCCAGAGCCTGCCCGCCCGCAAGTGGGAGGCGTTCCGGCAGAACTATCTGCCCTATCTGTGCTGCCTGCGGGACACCGTGCTGCGCAGAAAACTCAAATGACAAAGGGGGCGTTGCCGATGACCGGCCCAAAACGCAAAACCGCGGCGGCCGCCGTCCTCACGGCGGTGGCCGTCCTCATCATGCTGCGGTCCCTGCTGGTGGGACTCGAGATCGACGAGGAATATGCCATCTCACTGGGCTACCGGCTGGTCAGCGGTGACCGGCTGTTCTACTCGATGTGGGAGCCGCACCAGCTCAGCGCCCTGCCCGCCGCCGTGCTGGTCGCGCTGTTCCTCGCCGTCACGGGGGGCACCGGGGGCATCCTGCTCTTTGTGCGCGCCGTCATGCTCGCCGCCAAGGCGGTCCTCAGCCTCGTCTTTTACCGGGAAATGAAATCCCCCCTCGGCCGCACCCATGCCTGGCTGCTGGCGCTAGGGCTTTTCCTGTATACCCCCAAATGGTTCCTCGGGCCCGACTACATCAGCCAGCAGTTCCACTTCGCCGTCGCGGCCTTCCTCTGCTTCTATCCCTACTACGCCGGGGGCTGCCGGCGGGTGCGGTATATCGTGCCCGGGGCGGTGTTCGCCTGCCTGAGCTTCCTCGCCTTCCCGCAGAGCATCCCCTCGGCCGCGGTCATCGCCGTCGGCATGGCGGTGCTGGGCGCGCGCCGGGGCGAAGCCAGACTCCTCGGCATCCCGCGCGGCGCCGTTGTCTTTGTGCTCAGCTGTGCGGGCTGCGCCGCGGCCTTCCTGGCCTGGGTGCTGCCCGGCATGGGCCTCGGAATGCTGCTCGAGCGGGTGGGGCTGATCCTGCACGACCCGCAGTACAGCTTCTCCGCCGCCGAGCGGCTGTCTACCCTGGCCGGTCAGGCCGTCACGGTGGCCCGCTTCCTGGCCCTGCCGCTGCTGCTGGCTGCCGCAGCCGCCCTGCTGCTCCGGCTGCGCCGCCGCACCGATGACCCGGTGGGCGCCTTCCTGGCCTGGGCGGGGGTGCTGTCCACCCTCAAATGCACGCTGCGGATGTTCACCGACTCCAACGCCGATATGCGCCAGTTCCTGCCGGTGCTGCTGCTCGCCGGGGCCTGGGCGTTCCGCCGCAGCCGCGGCACGGTGCGGGAACCGCTGTTCTGGCTGGGCTTCCTGCCCGGCGTCGTGGCCTACCTCTTCATCCTGCGCTCGACGCTGCTCGGCCTGGCCCCGACCTTCATGTACCTGACCTGGCCGGTCTTCTGCGGGCTGGCCGCGATGCTCAGCCGCGCCCCGGCCGGCCGCATCGCCGGGCGCGCCTGCCTCGGCGCCCTGCTGCTCTTCCTTGCCGCCACCCGGCTGTGGTGCGTGCTCATCACCGGCTGGGGCCCCGCCAATTTCCGCGACACCCCGCTGCGCCGCATCGAGTCCGGCCCGGCCGCCGGCATCTGGGCCGACACCGAGGCCGCCGATATGCAGGACGCCCTGCGCGAAGCGCTGGAACCCTACGCGGGTCAGAAGGTGCTGCAGGCCATCGGCCTGATGCACGGGCTGGGCTTTCTGGAGGATGACGGCACCCTCGAGGTGGCGCAGTCCACCGTGATCTCCGGCACCGACAGCGACCCCCGGCTGATCCAGTATTATACCGAACTGCCCGAAAAACTGCCCGACGTGATCCTGTACGACTGCAACGAGGTGCGGGACATGGCGGCGTTCCATCAGTGGATCGAGACCAACCTGCCCATCCGGGAACGGTACCCGGTGCGGTGCGGCACCGCCGAGCTGGAGGTGCTGGTCGTGGACAGCGGTGCCTCGCTTGACAGTTCCGGGGCGGTGTGACATTATTATTACACAGCCTGCAAATAAAAAGTCAAGGCTAAAATGAAAGAACTTTGAAAATTTTATACAGGTTGAAAATTAGACATCAAAACAAGACCACCACACCAGTGCTGGTCTGAAAGGTATAGTAG
>NZ_JAXJZK010000003.1:0-10056 GCF_036306485.1 Gemmiger sp.
ATGACGGGGATGCTGACGGCCTGCTTGACGTCGCGGATCGTATTCCAGTCGGCCTCGCCGCCGTACATCTGCATGCGCGTGCGCCCGTGCACCGCGACGGCGCTGACGCCCACTTCTTCGAGCATTTTGGCGAGCTCGACGGCGTTGATGCTGCCCTTGTCCCAGCCGCGGCGCATCTTCGCCGTGACGGGGACCTTGACGGCGCGCACGACCGCCTCAGCGATGCGCGCGGCCTTTTCGGGATCCTTCATCAGCGCGCTGCCGTCGCCGTTTTTGACGACCTTGCCCACGGGGCAGCCCATGTTGATATCCAGGATGTCCGCGCCGGAAATTTCGATCGCCATCTGCGCAGCCTCGGCCATGCAGTTCACATCGCTGCCAAAGATCTGCGCGGCAAACGGCTTTTCGCCCGGAAACGGACGAAGCAGCTGCGCGGTCTTCGTGTCGTGGTAGCACAGCGCCTTGGCGCTCACAAGCTCTGTGACGGTGTAGCCCGCGCCTTTTTCGGAGCAGATCTGGCGGAATGCAGCATCCGTTACGCCCGCCATCGGCGCGAGCGCGAGCTTCGATTCAATTTTTACCGTTCCGATCTGCATAGTCCGCCTCTTTTCGATAACAATACAAGCATAGTATAGCATAGCAAGACCGGCAAGTCAAAGGAACAAAACGTGGACGGAGCCGTCCGTTATCATTAAACGCACAGAGACTCAAGTGAGTCGGCTGTGCGTTTTTTCTTTACTACAACCCCATAGGACGGAGGTGAGACTGACGGGAAAGTACCGCTACCTGACCTTCGAGGACAGGAAGAAGATCGAGGCGTGGCATCTGCTCGGAGATCGGCCGGTCGACATCGCGGCCCGCCTGAGCGTCCACCACACCACGATCTACAAGGAGCTCCAGCGAGGCGCGACCGGCGCGCTGGACGCCAACCAGCGCGAAGGGTACAGCGCAGAGCTCGCCGAGAGGCGGCTGCGTGAGAGCTTCAAGCGCAGAGGTAAACGAGCACCGGCCGCACAGTAGCCAAGAACACCCGGCAGCGCCGGGCCGAAGAAAGGAGAGCCCAACATGAAAACGATCACACGACCCCGACGCTGAAAATGGACGAGCTGCGCACCCCCTCCGCGCTGCTCTCTGAAGCGATCCGGCGGTCGTGTTTCTGCTTTTCAGGGACTCGACACCACCAAGACACCCGGCTCCGGCCGGGCCAAGACGAAAGGAGACCACCATGAACACCTACGAGATCACATTCACCAGAGAGAACGGCAGCACCGGCAAAGACCGCATCACGGCCGCCAATGAGAAGCAGGCCCGCAAAGACTTCCGCGAGATCTACCGCCACAGCAGCGCCACCATCACCGACGTCATCGTCGCGGCCGAGAATATCCCGGCCAGCAAACAGCAGGAGCGGGATGCTCTCGACCAGATCCGGGCCATCGTGGACACCCTCGGGCCGGACAGCTACCTCGCCACAGCCTTCGCCGGATGCTTCGAGGACGCCGAGGAGAACATCAAAAACGACTTTGCGTGCAGCATGAAGCAGCGCCTCGAGAGTGCCGAGGCAAAGCGCATCGAGGCCGAGCTCGGCTACAATCGCCTCGTCGACAAGCTCGCAGCGAGCGAGAAAGCCCTCGAGGCTGCCCGTGCTGACATCGAGAAGAAGGACGAGGAAATCGCGGCATTGAACGCTCGGATCTCTGCCATCCAGCGCCCCACCGAACCGGCTGAAATCTCGGACGAGCTTCTGGCCGACCTCGCCACCTTCTCCTCCGTGTATATCGAGCGGATCCAGAAGGCCATCATCGAGAATGCCGGGCAAATCGCCAAAAATGCCACGCTCGTGCGCCTACTCCACCAGTACAGCACACGCCTCGAGCAGGAGCGCATCGAGTACGCCCGCGAGGTCTACAACTGCGCGAAGCACGGCACGGAGTTCCGGCCCTCCAATAAGTGCCTCACACACGCCAGCAGCTACCGCGACGTCATCCAAGACCTGCTGCACGGCTACTGGAGCTAAGGAGGTGAGACACATGAAACAGGGCATCAGCATCGAAAGAACCTACGACCTGCACGACAGGCTGATCGTCAGGATCCTGAAGCGCCGGGGCCGCCTGACGCTGGAGGAAGTCAGTGACCTCCTCCGGCTCGAGGGCGGGGGCGAGTGGAGCGGCTGGTATGCCGTTCTGCTCAACTGCACCGAGGGGACGATCGGCGGGAACGGCTTGTACGACTCCGATGATCCCAAGGGCGACGCCGTCGACCTTTACGAAATCAATGAGGGCGATGACTGCCCGATCTGTGGCAAGTTCATCCCGCCATTCCAGTATTGCCCGAGCTGCGGAGCGAAGTGGAGCGACGCCGACCAGAACGTCGAGACACTCCTCGCCTCGATGATGGAGGAGACCCGGCGCATGATCGCCACCTCCTCCAAGGAGGACAGCCGAGTCGCGTGGTACTGGTCGTTCATCGGATCCCTCGATATGGCCCGCCAGCTCGGGCTCATAACCGAGGAACGCCGCCAAGAGCTCTATGAAAAGGCGAAGGAGATGAAACCATGAACACCAAAGCCATCCGGCAGCTCGCCGACGTCACACTGGACAAGTACCGCAGCTCAATCCCCTGCAAAGCCTTCGAGGAGTTCGTGAAGGACATCATCGCCGGCGAGAACCGCGCGACCGCCTTCAGATACGAAGCGAGCCCCATCTGCCGGGCCTCATTCCCGTCCACGCTGGACGAGGACGGCGCCCGCTGCACCGTGGAGGTCACGGTCTACCGGCTGAACGCCGTGGCCGTCACCGCCTTCCTGCTGGACGGGCCCGAGACGCTGCTGCGGCACATCGGGCTCGACGAGCAGGACACATACACCACCAAGCACGAGATCGACGACCTCGTCACCGTCGTGCACATCACCAGAGAGGAGGCACCAGCATGGCAGCACTGAGAGACATCGCCCGAGACTTCACCGCGGAGATCCGCGACGGCATCGGCTGGACAATCGTGTATCGCACCGGCCGCTCGTGGAACGCCCTGACGATCTGGAGTGACATCTGGAACGGCGAGTGGGAGACTGACGACCTCAACGACGCCATCGGGATCCTGAAGGCAGACCCGGACGCCGTCATCGTCAACGGCTACTACTGCGGCCACTTCGGTGAGGACATGACCATCGACGAGATCGCCGCCGGGATCCGCTGGCACTACGAAGGCGGCCGCAACCGCCTCGCGGACTATTGCGAAGTCACGCAAGGCAGGGACGCCCTCGAGGAGGGCCGCAAGGCTGCCGAAGCTGCCGGCCTCCCGTTCTGTGAGCGTCTGACCGACGGAGGCGACGACGAGCTGAGCCCCTACGTCTACGACGGCAGCATGACGCTCGCCGATCGTGAGAAGATGCAGCAGGCCCGCGAAGCCTTCGAGAAGCTGGCCGACGCTCTGCGGGAAATCGCCGCCAAGCTGGCCGAGGCCCTGAAGCCGGTCATCAACGCCGTGCTCTCTGCCCTCAAAAAGCTCTGGAAGGTATCGGCCAAGGCCATCGGAGTGCCGCCGAAGTGGCTGCACCTCGCAGCTCATGCAAAGAAAGCCAGAACCCGGAAGAAGTACCGCAACCGCATCCGGCGCTACGTTTTCGAGGCTCTGGCTGCGGAAGGAGGTGGAGGCCCATGACAGCCAAGTGCGTCGGCTGCGGGCTCGACTGGAACGTCAGCATCTACCAGAAGATCCCCAGCACCGGCTACATCTGCCCGCACTGTGAGAGCCGGCTCCGCGCCGGCGAGACCCTGCCAAACATTCAGGCCAGCCAGAAGGCTCGGCCGCAGAGAACGAAAGGAGCAACCACATGAAAAAGATCGCACTCAAGAACGCCGCCCGCGGCACGGCCTTCGACTATGCCGGCCAGAGCTGGATCCTACTGGAGAATGATGACGGCCGCGCCCTCTGCCTGAGCAAGGACATCATCGAGACCCGAGCCTTTGACGAGGGCAACTGCAACAACTTCGCCGTCGCCAGCAGCAAGGAATACCTCAACGGCGCCTACCTCGACAACCTGCTCGAGGACGTGAACGGCCCCAACGCCTTCCTGACCACGGAGCTCGACCTGACCACCGACGACGGCCTGAAGGACTACGGCACCTGCACCGTCACCATCTTCCTGCTGACGATCGACCAGTACCGGCGCAACCGCGACGTCATCCCAAATGCAGACGACTGGTGGTGGCTGTCCACAGCCTTCAGCACGAAGTCTAACGGGTACGAGTCACTCGCCCGCTTCGTCCGCACCGATGGCGCTCTGAACGGGGGCAACGCCTACCTCGGCCACTACGGCCTGCGCCCCGCTTGTTATCTGGACTCCGATCTCCTGATCTCCATCGAGGACGACGAAGCCACCGACGACGTCACGCCGGAGCGCGCCGGCGAGATCATCGCGGCGCTGGCCGAGCAGTTCGGCGGCACCTTCGCCACCGAGGATCAACTGACCACGGCCCTCTCGTTTATGCTCGGCACCCTGAGAGCTACCCGCGAGAAGGAGGCCCGGCATGAGTAACCTCTCCACCCTGCTCGACCGCTACAAGGCCCTCGTCGTGTTTGATACCGAGACCAGCGGCCTCGACTTCGACAACGACCAGATCATCGAGCTCGCCGCCCTGCGCGTGGAGCGCACGGCCACCGGCGGCCTGCGGATCGCCGGCAAGATGGACACCTTCATCAAGCTGCCGGAGGGCGAGACCCTCCCGGAGAACATCGTCAGCCTGACCGGCATCACCGACGAGCGGCTCCAGACCGATGGCGTGCAGCCTGCCAAGGCGGCCAGCCAGATCGCCAAGCTCATGCAGAACGGCCCGACGCTGATGATCGCCCACAATGCACAGTTTGACGCCTGTTTTCTCCGTGGCCTGCTCCGCGGCCAGAAGGTCGGCCGGATCGACTGGCTGGACAGCCTGACGGTCTACAAAGACCGCAGGGCCTACCCGCACAAGCTCGCCAACGCGATCATCGCCTACGACCTCACCGGCAAGGTACAGAACAGCCACCGCGCCATCGACGACGTGCTGGCCCTGTTCGAGGTGCTGAAGGCGATGGACGACGAGCGCGAGGATCTCGGCGGCTATGTCAACCTGTTCGGCTACAACCCCAAGTACGGCGTCAGCGGCCGCCGGATAGTGGGCGTCAGATATGAGCCGCAGAGCTTCAGCAAGGGCCTGACCCGCCCGGAGCAGACGCTCCCGGCCCGCACAGGAAGGAAGTGAAATGGATGATAAAGATTTTGATCGGCGGCTCTCCGTGCACCTACTGGAGCGTCGCGCAGAAGAAAGGGCGAGAGGTAGAAGCTGAGGGGCTCGGCTGGGAGCTGTTCAGAAACTACCTGATTGCAAAGGAAAAATTCAAGCCCGACTTTTTCCTCTATGAGAACAACAAGAGCGCCGCACAGCCCATTAAAGACCAAATCAGCCACGAGCTCGGCGTGGAGCTCATGCACATCAACAGCGCCCTCGTAAGCGCACAGAACCGTCAACGCTTTTATGCCTTCAACTGGAACATCGACCAGCCTGCGGATCGCGGCATCATGCTGAAGGACATCCTCGAGACGACCACCTCCGAAAAGGGGTACGAGCTCAGGGCTCCAGCGGTCGGAGTCGGATGCAGGAACAGGCGCGAGGACGACGGAAAGCTGTACCGACGCTTCGAGACCAGCGGCGTCCCCAAAGCCAACGCCCTGACAACAGTACAGACCGACAGCATGGTTGCCGAGCCCATCAGGATCGGCACCATCGAGAACAACGCCAAGAAACAGAGCCACGACTCCAAGCAGTACAGAGTCTATTCCCCCGAAGGGAAAGCAACGACCCTGTGCGGCGAAGGCGGCGGGCTCGGTGCAAAAACAGGACTTTACGCCGCACCAGTAAGAGTCGGCACCATGCCAAACGCGGACGGAAAGATCACTGGAGGACAAGCCCACAGGATCTACGACGCGAGCGGCAAAGCTGTGGCACTATGCGCCAGACCCAACGGAGGCGGCCCTGAGACCGGGCTTTACGCCTACCCCGCAGGAGAGGCTCAGGGCGCCGCATGGCGCGGCCGAGACGATGGCTCTGCATACGAGGTAAGAACCGACGGTAAAGCCAACGCCCTCACGGCGTCGGGACATCAGAGTAGGCTCGTCGTCACCAACCAAAACGGCGAAGATCTGCCAGTCTATGAGGTGGTCAACGGAGAAATCGAGATCAAAGGGAAAAAGTACCCGATCAAACTGCCGGACGGCTACTACGTCATCCGAAAGCTCACGCCTACGGAGTGCGAGCGCCTTCAGACTCTCCCTGATGGCTATACATCGGCAGTCAGCGCGACGCAAAGATACCGCGGGCTCGGGAATGGCTGGACGGCTGAGGTCATCATTCACATCCTCACGGGAGCCCTGAAGGACGTGCCGAGGGACGAGGAGATCGTCGTCCTCTCCATGTACGACGGCATCGGCACCGGGCGCTATTGCCTCGATAAAATGGGCTTTACGAATGTAACCTACTACGCCTACGAAATCGACAAGCCCGCCGTGACCGTCGCGCTCAGCAACTACCCCGACATCATTCAGCTCGGTGACGCCTTCGACCTTCGCCGCGACGACTGGGAGCTCGGCAAACGCTTCGAGCACACCACAGAGCAGGAGGCTGAAATGCCCGAAAGTACCAACCAGACGACAGACCTCTCGGACGCCCCCAAGGAAATCAAGGAGCAGATCATCGAAAACGACCGAGCACTGAAAGAGAGAGACGCCCCGGCACCCGCCACGCTCCCTGAAGGCTTCGACGTGGTCGACCAGCTCGCTGAGCTTCTCGCCGAGCGGAAGAAACTGCACATCATCGACGAGGAAAACCTGCGCTACAACTGCGACATCATCGCGCTCGAGTACGCGATAGGCGCACTCAGGAGGTGACAGCATGAGCCCGGAGATCACAATCACGAGCGAGGAGCTGCGCGAGCGCGTCGAGGATCACCTCGACCGCTGGATCCCTGACGACGTCTGGAACCGTGCCGAGCCCTACGCCCGCCACAAAAACGAAGTAAACCGGCAGCGGCATCCCGAGATCGACTACTACGACAACGACTACCTCGTGCTGCTGACCGCTGACACCGTCCGAGAGACCGAGTTCAGCGACCTCACTCATGCCCTCTGTGGTCTGACCGTCGCACGGGCTCAGTGAAAGGAGAAACCGATGGAAACCACAAGAGAAAGGGCCGCCCGTTGCGACCGGGCGACCCATGCGAGAAGATCCAGCAGCCTGCCAGCATACGGATCCCGCACCGCAAGTATAACACGCCGGCGCCGCCGTGCCAAGAGGAAAGCCCTGAGAGCTGCCACGCTGGCCGCTGCCGTCCTTCTGCTGGGCGGCATCTCCGTGGCGATCTTCACCACGCCAGCCGGCAGCAAGCAGGAGACTGATCTCCTGCCGCCGACCAACACCGTCGGCGCATACATCCCGAACGCCACAGCCCCGGCCTCTGAGTCTGCGGAGCCAGCCGAACCGGCTGAGCCTGTCCTGCGTTACCCCCTGACCGACGCCGAGCGCGACGTCGTCGAGCGCGTGGTCATGGCCGAAGCTGGCGGCGAGTCCTTCGAGGGCCAGATGCTCGTCGCTCAGTGCATCCTCAACGCAGCCGAGAAGCGCGGCGTCGAGCCCTCTGAGGCCGTCGTCCTTTACAGCTACACCAAGAGCCGGCCGGATCCCACGCAGCGCGTCAAGGACGCTGTCGCGGCCGTGTTCGACCGAGGTGAGACCGTCGTGGACGAGCCGATCCTCTACTTCTACAACCCCGCCCTCGTGACCAGCGACTTCCACGAGAGCCAGATCTTCGTCATCGAGGAAGGCGGGCACCGTTTCTTTGCAGAAAGGAGTACCAGATGAAACACCTCACCGAAATGAAGCCGGGCGAGACCCTGCACCTCCGCAGCGGCCGCGACCTCGAGCTCGAGAGCGTCACCCCTGTCACCTGCGGCGTGATGCTCACCTTCAACGTCACCGAGAGAAAGGAGCACAACAATGAGCGATAAGACCACCACGGCCCTCGCTGCTGAGCAGGCAGACGTCGAGGCAATCACCACGCAGGAGCCCGAGCTGCTGCCTGCTGCCACGCTGGACGAGCTGGAGCAGGTCGACCTCGGCACCGTCGCAGAGGGCGAGCGCGCCCCATTCCGTATCACTGACGACCGCTGTGCTGACTGGGCCATCCGCAAGATTGCCGACGAGCGCAGCGAGTACGACCGCCTGAAGGCTCTGGCCGACGAGCAGATCGCGGCCATCAACGAGAAAGTCGCCGCCGCCCGCAAGCGCATGGAGAACGGCACCTCGTACCTCACGAGCTGTCTGGCCGACTTCTTCGCCACCGTCCCCCACAAGGAGACCAAGACGACGGAGAAGTACCGCCTCCTCTCCGGCACCCTGACCTTCAAGAAGGGCACCACCAAGACCAAGCTCGACGAGGCCAAACTGGTGCCGTGGCTCAAGGCTAACGGCTACGGCGAGCTCGTGAAGGTCGAGGAGTCGACCCGCTGGGCAGACCTGAAGAAGCTGCTCAGCTACACCGGCGACATCGCAACCCTGACCGAGACCGGCGAGATCGTGGAGGGCGTCACCGTCTACGAGACCCCGGGCATCTTCACGGTCGACGTGTAAGGAGGCACCGACATGGCAGAAACCAAGAAAACCGAGGCGGCCGCTGCTGCGGCCCCTCCTGAAGCCGCCTGCCTGACACTCCGGCAGAAGCTCGTCGAAATGCGGAAAGCCTGCCCGGAGATCGTCAAGAAGCAGCACAGCGACGGCGTCAGCTACAAGTACGCCAAGATCTACGACGTGTGGGAGAAAATCACCCCCATAATGAACGAGCTCGGCGTCGACTTCGACGTCATCAGCGAGCAGGCCACCCGCCACGCAGAGAACGGCGACCCGGTCTACTGGATCACCATGCAGACCAAGACCCGCAACGGCGACAAGCTCATGTTCCTCTACGAGGCCGACCTGACGATCCGCTGGCTGAACCTCGACAACGACGACGAGACCATCGAGGCCACCGTCCACGCCGTCGGCTGGAACGATGACCCGGCCAAGGCCAAGGGTGCGGCCCACACCTACGCCCTGAAATACTACCTTTTCGAGAAGTTCACCGTCGACCAAGGTGAGGACGACCCCGACAACAGTGACTTCGGCGCGCAGGGCAAAGGATCCGGCGCTGGAGGCCGCCAGCAGGCCACGCAGGGGCGTCAGGGGCAGGGCTCCGGCCGCCTGAGCGACGCGCAGCTCGCACGCCTCTACAAGAAGGCAGAGGCCGCAGGAATGACCAAGGAGCGCACCAACGCCCGGATCGTGGAGAAGTACAAAAAGCAGGATCCGGCCACCCTGACCCGCCAAGAGTACGACGAGATCTGCACGTCCCTCGACAACGCGGCCGCACAGCATAACCAGCAAGGAGGAAACGCCTAATGTATAACCACACCGGCCTCCAAGGCCGTCTAACCGCCGACCCTGAGCTCAGGTACACGCAGCAGGGCACGGCGATCACCAGCTTCACCCTCGCCAGCGACACCGGCCGCAAGACCAAGGACGGCAAGAAGATCACCAACTTCATCGAGTGCGTCGCATGGCGCGCGCAGGCCGAGTTCGTCTGCAAGTACCTGAGCAAGGGCCGCCTCGTCCTCGTCGAGGGCGAGCTCACCAGCCGCAGCTACGAGGACAAGGACGGCAACCGCCGCAAGGCCGTCGAGATCACGGTCGACTCCGTCCACTTCTGCGACAGCAAGAAGGACGGCGGCCAGAGCTCCGGCAGCGACTTCGCCGATCCGGGCTACTCCGAGGGCTCTGGCGACTTCACGGAGATCGAGGACAATGGCGACCTTCCCTTTTAACCTGACCGCCGGACGACCGGCAGACGACCGAAAACAGGCCACAAACCAACGACCACAGCCTGCAAATAAAAAGTCAAGGCTAAAATGAAAGAACTTTGAAAATTTTATACAGGTTGAAAATTAGACATCAAAACAAGACCACCACACCAGTGCTGGTCTGAAAGGTATAGTAG
>NZ_JAXJZK010000004.1:0-3278 GCF_036306485.1 Gemmiger sp.
CCCGTGCTATTCTATATCCTGCAAAAGACCGCCGGACACACGGGCAACGCCGTGACAATTCCGAGCGGCTGACCAGAGGAAAACCAAATAACAACCGACGGCAAGAGGCCGACGGGCGAACCAACGCCCGCCGGTCTCTTTTTGCATATAGGAAGGAGGCGACGGCCATGCCGCAGAACAGCATCTCGGCGCAGCTCAGCAACCTGCAACAGCTCGTCGCTGACCTCGAGGCAATCGAGAACGGCGGCAAGAAGGCCATCAGCAACACCATCAAGGACGTCAAGGCCAGAGCCCCGGGCTGGATCGCTCAGGAGGTCACGGCCGTCTACAACATCAAGAAGTCGGAGATCACACCCTCGGGCAGCGGAAAGCCGAAGAAGATGGCCGGCAGCATCCAGATCACCGGCGAGACCATCGAGGAGCTCGCCATCACCTATAAGGGCAGGCTCCTGACCCCTGTGCACTTCGGCATGACACCGAAGGCACCGCCCCGCGGTAAGAGCTACACGCTGAAGGCGCAGGTGCTCAAGGGGCAGAAGAAGGTAGTTGGCCGCTATTTGAACACAAGAACCCCGGGCGGCCCGTTCTCGCAGCGATCGCACAATATTCTCATGGGGACAGGCAACACCAAGAGCGACGGCACGAGCTGGATCCCATTCCAGCGAATGAGCAAGACCCGCACCGACATCAAGAAGCTGACCACCATCTCGGTGCCGCAGATGATAACCAGCGACCGCACCAACGAGGCCATCATGCTCCGGCTCAACACCGAGACCAGCAAGCGCCTCGAGCACCACATGAAGCGAGCCCTCGGCCTCTAAGCCAGAGCCCACCAGAACGCCGCACAGCGCGTCCACAGCCGCACCAGACACCGAGCACGGCCCACACCGCCAGACGCGCACAGAGCGCGCCACAGCGCCGCGCAGACGCCTCCACGGCCACGCACAGCGCCGCAAGGTACTGTGACGGGCCCCTCTGGCCTGCGGTGCTGGCGAGCCCAAAAAACGCGCAGCCGGGAAAAATTTTTTTCGGGCCGTTTCGTTTCGCCCGAGCGGCAGAAAGGAGGGAACGCCATGCCGAACCCAACCAACAACAAGCTCGTCGACAGCAAGACCATCGCAGCCCTGTTCGACATGACGCCCCGCCGAGTGCAGCAGCTCACCAAGGATGGCGTCATCGCCGCGGTCAAGGAAGGCAACGCCAACCGCTATGACCTGCTGCCGACGATCCAGAGGTACATCCGATACCTGACGGCCAAGGCCAACGGCCGGGAGCCGTCGAAGAAGGACAGCGAGATCGAGGGCCGGCGTCTGGAGGCTGAGGCTGACCTCAAGCGCAGCAAGGCAGACATCGCCGCCCTCCAGCTCAGTGAGCTCGAGGGCACCATGCACCGCAGCGAGGACGTCGAGGCTGTGATGACCGACCTCGTCTACAATATCAGGTCGATGCTCGTGGCCCTGCCGGGCCGTCTGGCCGTCGACGTCACCGGCGCAGCAACACCCGCCGAGGCGTCTGAGATCATCCGCACAGAGGTCTACAAGATCCTGACGGAGCTGGCCGGTTATAAATACGATCCCGAGGTGTACGCCCGGCGAGTAAGGGATCGGGAAGGCTGGAGCGAGCAGCTCGCCGATGACGCGGACGACTAAAAAAGCCGCCGCGAAGCTCAATACCGCCATCGCCGGAGCGGTCAAACGCTTCGCCCCGCCTGAGAGTCTGACCGTGGACGAGTGGGCCGACAAGCACCGCCGCCTCTCCCCGGAAAGCTCAGCCGAGGCCGGCCCGTGGCGTACCAAGCGCACCCCGTACCTCGAGGAGCCCATGCGGGCCTTTACGGATCCGAAGGTGCACAAAATAGTCATGGTGGCCGCCTCTCAGGTCGGCAAGTCCGAGCTCGAGCTCAACATCATCGGCTACATCATCGACCAAGACCCCGGCAGCATCCTCTACGTCCACCCGACCATCGACGACGCCCGGAAGTTCAGCCGCCTCCGCGTGGCCCCTATGATCCGCGACAGCAAACCCCTGAAGGCGAAGGTGCACGACGTCAAGGCCAAGGACAGCGGCAACACGATCCTTCAGAAGTCGTTCCCGGGCGGTATGCTCACTCTGACCGGCTCCAACAGCGCCTCGGCTCTGGCCTCCACGCCTGCCCGCTATATCATCGGCGACGAGCGCGACCGCTGGGCGACCAGTGCCGGCACCGAGGGCGACCCGTGGGCGCTGGCCGAAGCACGTCAGGCCACATTCTACAACGCCAAGGCGGTCGAGGTCTCGACCCCGACCATCAAGGGCAACAGCAACATCGAGACGAGTTTCTACCAAGGCACGCAGGAACGCTGGTGCCACCGCTGCCCCGAGTGTGGGGAGTACAGCGAGATCGTGTTCGACAATATCCACTTCGACCCGGAGGTCAAGAGGATCCGCGGGAAAAAGTCGTGGAGCCTCAAGAGCGGCGTCTCGTGGAGCTGCCCGGCGTGCGGCTGCCTGATCCCCGAGGACGTCATGCGAAAGCAGCCTGCCAAGTGGATCGCCGACAACCCGGACGCCTACAAGAAGGGCGTCCGTTCTTTTTGGCTCAATGCCTTCTCGAGCCCGTGGACTCCGTGGGAGAAGATCGTCCTCAAGTTCCTCGACGCCAAGGATGACCCGCAGCGCCTCAAGGTCGTCTACAACACCCTGCTCGGCCAACTGTGGGAAGATCGAGGCGACCTCGAGGACGAGGACACCATGCTTGCCCGCCGTGAGGACTACGGCACCCGCTCGGACGGCACCCCTGTGGAGCTGCCTGACGGCGTGCTCGTGCTGACCTGCGGCGTCGACACTCAGGACAACCGCCTCGAATACGAGGTAGTCGGTCACGGGAAGTACGGCGAGACGTGGGGCGTCGTCAAGGGCTACATCATGGGCCGGCCAGACACCCCGGAGGTCTGGCAGCGGCTCGACGACGTGGTCGACCGCGTCTACAAGTTCAAAAACGGCCGCGGCCTGAAGATCTCCATCACCTGCGTCGACTCCGGCGGCCACTTCACCCAAGAGGTCTATGAGGCGTGCCGGGCCCGCGCCGGCAAGCGCGTCTTTGCCATCAAGGGCAAGGGCGGCGACGGCATCCCCTTCGTCTCGCCCCCGAGCAAGGTGCCGATCCGCGACAACAAGCGGATCACCTGCTGGCTCTACACCATCGGCGTCGACGCCGGCAAGGCGACGATCATGGCTAATCTGAAGGTGCAGGAGCCCGGGCCAAAATACTGCCATTTCAACCGGCACCCCGACGCCGG
>NZ_JAXJZK010000005.1:0-42849 GCF_036306485.1 Gemmiger sp.
GACTATGTCGTTCCGCCCAAAATGTTCTTCTCCATGATTAAGAAACCGGCTGTGAGTATTCGTGCGAACAGAATGGAATTTAGTATGTCAGCGATCCGGCTGTTTGAGGGAGTACAGCACGTCCTTCCTATGCTCAGTGAGAATAAAAAGCGAATGGTTGTGGCCATCTGTGCGGAAGAAGAAATCTCTTCGATTGAATGGGCAAGACTAAAGAAAGATAAGTGGGTCAACCGTTCTATATCCTGCCCGGAATATGTCCAGAGCATTTATAAGATGATGAACTGGAACAAGGAGTGTCGGTACAAGATCTATGGACGGCTTGCCAATTCTGAGCGAGGGCTGGTTCTGGTATTTGATCTTGCATCCGCTGTTATGTTTGATCCGCTGCCGGAGGAGTACTTTGACAAGCACACCGGCAAAATGAAGAAACGCATTGTTAAATATTATCCTGATGAGATCCGCATGAAGTTGGGCAGGAGTTATTCGGATTATGAAGCCCTTCAGCAACGAAGCAGCTTCGAATCACTATCCGGATACATGGACACCAGCGGAGGCGCTGTTCCCGCTACGGTTTCTGAAGAGTTGGCTGCTTCCATCAGTATGCAGGAGCAGGAGAAGAAACGGGAGACTTTGTTTGGCACGATTATTGGAAATGGAGGTGACGATGATGTCCGAAACAACGAATGAGGATAGAATGTACCCAATCGAAATGACGCTGCAAGGCGCTCGCTGCTGTATCAGCATCGGCAAGGGCGTTATAAAAGCCTTGGGAAAGCCGAGCCATGTCTCAATTAAAATTTCAGATAGCCATGATTCTTTGAGCGTTTTCCCTTGTGATGAGGATGATGTGATGGCTTTCCGAGTTCCGCTGAAACTGTTCACCGATCACAGATGCGTCATGAGGATCAACAGCAAGCAATTTGTTCATGGAATCATGCGGACAAACCAGATGGACACTTCAAAGACATATGTTTTATCCGGCGAGTTTCTGGAAGAGAAGAATACAGCAGTATTCTCGTTAGTTGAGGGCGTCAGTCTTCGTACTCAAAAAGGGATGGCGCAGTCATGAACGATTTCGTCAGAGAGTTTTTTGAGGATCAGCCTGAATTACTCAGGCGATATGAACGCAACGAGGCACGATATATCTTGCAGCTTCCGAAGAACTACGATACAATTAGCATTGACTTTGGAATTGATAAGAATGAGATGAAGCGGCTGGTGATTGCCCTTGCCGAGCTTGATCTGACCATTGATGAATGGCTTTGCTTTAAGATGAAAGAGCTGATTCTGGCCGACAGACTATCCAAGGAAAACAGAGGCGAAGAATAAGGGATTATGCGCTACTATGTTATCTCCGATGTTCACGGATACTATACGCAGATGAAGTCTGCTTTGGAAAAGGCAGGCTTCTTTTCCGATACAACTCCTCATAAGTTAATCATGCTCGGAGATTTATTTGATCGAGGGCATGAGGCGAAACAGCTTCAGCAGTTCATATTGGAGCAGATGGAGCAAGACAAGATAATTCTCATTCGTGGAAACCATGAAGACCTATTTGTGGAGCTTGTGACCACGGATGCAGGGATGCCATATAGCTATCACAAATCAAACGGAACTTATGATACTGCACTCCAGTTAACGGGCTTTGATCCAGTGATGGCATCTATACGCCATTATGATTTTGCCGATGCAGCGAAAGACACACCGTTTTACAAAGAGATTATCCCAGCGATGCTTGATTACTTTGAGACGGAACACTATGTTTTCACGCATGGCTGGATACCAAGCATTCCGAACAGGGATAAAAGCTACAGCTATATTTCTTCTTGGAGAGAAGCAGACCGTGAGCAATGGAATCAAGCAAGATGGTTCAATGGCATGGATGCAGTACAGACCGCAGATGAGAATAAGACCATTGTTTGCGGACACTGGCATACTTCGTATGGCCATAGCAAATACGAACACAAGGGGACCGAGTTTGGAGAAGATGCGGACTTCTCTCCCTATTATGGTCCCGGAATTATTGCCATAGATGCCTGTACAGCGTTCAGTGGAAAGGTAAATTGTCTTGTGATAGAGGATTAACGGCGTGGCGTAGTACGGGATTGAACTTTGCATATCCGTTTATAACCACGCTTTAGACTGGCACAATATAAAGAGTGAATGTAAGCAGAGTATTGAAGTTTTTTTCTGGATTCCTTACGGGACGACCTGAAACCCATTGAAATTCTGAGATTCTACTGTTATAATATTAACTACAATCTTTCGGAGGTGCGAAAGGTTGGAGTTGCACCACATACACCACTTGGAGCACCACTATGGTGTATGCTTTCAGCAGGGAAATGTACAGAGTTATCACACACGGGAAAATGTGACCTGTAAGCAAAGCACAGTATTAACAGGGCTTCTACACAGCTATTCCATGTGAGGAATCTTATCCCGACGATGAAGCCCATCGATCAGTGATTCCGCCGCAGATATTTAAAAAATTTGAGGGTTCCCGCCATGGGAACCCTCCTTTTTGTTTGTCCGTTTGTGTGCAATGTACGGACAAGTGTACTGATAACATAAAAATCATGCTGATAATTTTTTTATTATTTGGCGCTTTTGTCAATATGCACAGACGGAAAAAGCGGCTATAATAAGAGCCAGAAAAAGCAGAGACGCTTCGGCAGCAAGATGCCGGCGTCCCTGCTTTTTCTGGTTTTAGGCTGGTTTTATTCCTCCGGTTTATTTAGGTACCGGTAAATTGTGGGGACCGAAACCAAAAGCTGCGCCGCGATTTCAGCAACGGCGCCCTTCATCATCAGAATGCCGCTCTCATTCAGCCGGTGCACGACGCGCACCTTCTCCTGGCGGGTCATCTTGGCCGGAGAAACACCGCTCTGCGCGATGATTTCCGCAATCCTGGCGTGCATCAGATCCGCCACCGGATTGTCCAGATGTTCCGCGTACTCACTTTGTGCGGGGGTGCACAGGTTGAACTGTTCGAGCAAAGCCTGCAAGGCAAACCCGGCCTCCTTGGCCAGGGAGAGATCCTTGTTGATGCAGAGCAGACCGATCAGACGATTTTCGTTTTTGATGTAATAGGTCGAGGACAGAAACTCGCCGGTTTTGCTCAGGCCCTTGTAGTTGGTCAGATATGGGTCGTGGGTGTAGGATTCCTTCTCCTGCAGTTCGAGGGCCAGATCGGTCATCGGTCCTCCGAGCTGACGCCCCGAGACCCCGTTGCTGATCGCGATGATGGAGTGTTGGGGGGTGGTTACGTCGTGAATGACGATTTCGCATCCCGGTCCGCAGACCTCAGCCAGAAAGGGCACAAAGTCCACAAAGACCTGCAATCGTTCCTGATCCGTCACACAAATTCCCTCTGTCTCTCTTGGATTTTCAGGGCGGAAGCCGCCGCTGAGTGATATTCAAAATCAGTATAGTGGTTTTTGGGCGTTTTTGCAACTGTCTTTTGGTCTGGCGTCTGCAGAAAATACGGTGATCCCCGCGGATCACCGGACAAATCTTCACATTATCGGGAGTGATCTCATATGGAAAAATCCGTTGTTTACACTTCGGCTGCACCGGCAGCTGTGGGACCGTATTCCCAGGCCATTGCGGCGGGGGACCTGATCTTTCTGTCGGGTCAGCTGCCGCTTGACCCCGAGACCGGGCGGTTCCCCAGCGAGGATGTGGCAGAACAGACCGCGCAGTCGCTGCAGAATATCCGGGCGGTGCTGGCCCAGGCCGGCCTGACCCTGGACGCCGTGGTCAAGACCACCGTCCTTCTGCAGGACATCGCGGACTTCGACGCCATGAACAAGGTGTACGCCAGCTTTTTCACCACGGATTGCCCGGCACGCTCGGCGTTTCAGGTCGCCGCGCTGCCCAAGGGCGCCAAGGTGGAAATCGAGGCCGTCGCGGTGCGCTGAGCCGCCCGACGACGGAAGGCCGTTTATCATAGGGAAGTGAAACAGGAGGTATTTCTCATGGAAGAAAAGGGGAAAAAACTTGGCCTGTGGAATATCATAGGTCTGGGACTTGGCGGCGCCATCGGAACCGGTATTTTCGTTCTGCTGGGTTCCGGCATCGCCTATACAGGACGCTCCATCATGCTGGTTGTGGCTGTGGGCTGCTTCTTCATGCTGCTGGCCTACTGGTACAACCTGGCAATGCCCAACATGTTTGTGCTCAAGGGCGGTGACTACAGCATGAAGGTCATGCTGTTCAACCCGCTGATGAGCGGCGTCAGTGCCTGGATGACCATCGTCGGTTCCTTCGCGATGGCCAGCTACGCGATCGCCATTGCGGATTATCTGGCCATCGTGCTGCCAGTGCTCAAAGCGTACCAGAGTCCGGTCGCTTTCATCATCATGACGCTCTTCTTTATCAGCACGATCCGCGGGTCCCGTTTCCTGACCTTGCTGGAAAACATCGTGACCATTGTTCTGGTGATTGCACTGGGCCTCTTCGTCGCCTTCGGCATTCCCCAGGTGGATGCCGCCGCCTTCTTCTCCAACGCTGACAACGGATTTTTCCATGGCGGTTTTTCCGGCTTCGTGGCCGCGATTGCGGTGATGGGCTGGGCCTGCCAGGGCACCACGATGGCCCCCATCTCGATGGCGGCCGTCACCAAGAACCCCAAGCGCACCATCCCGCTCGGCATTGTCATCATCACCATCCTGCTGGCTGTGATCTACGCCGGTATGGCTTATGTCGCCGGCGGCGTGCTGCCCTATGACCAGATCGCCGGCGCCAACATCAGCGTGACCGCCGAAGCCATCTTCCCCAACGGTCTGTACCTCTTCTTCGTCGTGGGCGGCGGCATCGGCGCCATCGCCAGCTCTCTGCTGGGCGGCCTGGGCATGTACCGCTACCCGCTGATGCAGATTGCTAACGACGGCTGGCTGCCTGCCTGCTTCAAGAAAACCACCAAGAGCGGTTATCCGTACCTGACCTACCTGGTATTCTACATTCTCAGTGTTTTCCCGATCGTCACCGGTATGAGCCTCGATGCGGCGGTCTCCCAGGTCATGATCCCCACCATGCTGATCAACATTTACATGAACCTGGCCAGCATCTCGCTGCCCAAGAAGTACCCCGAACAGTGGGCCAAGCGCAGCCTGCGGATTCCTCTCTGGTTCTACAATGTCTGCTGCGTGCTCGGTGCGTTCTGCGCCGGCGCGGTGGCCTACAACCTGTTTGTGGAACTGACCTTCCGTGATGCGGCTGTCACCGTCGTGATCGTCGCCGCCCTCGTCATCCTGTCGGTGCTGCGGATCAAGCAGGGCGCCGTCAAGGCCGAGGATCTGGCCGCCAAGCGCGCCGAAGTCATTGCCGAAGCCCTCGTGGATTCTCAGGAGGACGAGCAGGAACAGCCCGGCTATGCGTTCGCCGGTGTCGCGGGTCAACCCGTCAAACAATCTGTAAAGGAGTAACAGGTATGAAATACGATTTCACTTCCATCATGGACCGCCATGGCAAAGATGCCATCGCGGTGGACGGTCTGGGCACCATGCCCGGTTTCACTCCCAACGCCCCCAAGCTGGGATTTGACGCCATCCCGATGTGGGTGGCCGACATGAACTTCCCGACCGTGCCCACCATCCCCCAGGCGATCATCGAGCGTGCCCAGCACCCCGCCTACGGATATTTCAGCCCCACGCCGGACTACTTCCAGGAGATCATCCAGTGGCATGTCCGCCGCAACGGCGCAGACCCCAAGCTGCTGACCAAGGACTGCATCGGGTATGAGAACGGCGTTCTGGGCGGCGTGGTCTCGGCTCTGACCAGCTTTGCCGCCCCCGGCGATGCGGTGCTGCTGCACAGCCCCACCTATATCGGCTTTACGATGTCGGTGGAAAACAACGGCTACAAGATCGTCCACAGCCCGCTGGTCAAGGACGAAAACGGTGTCTGGCGGATGGACTACGAGGATATGGACGCCAAACTCAAGGCCAACAACATCCATGTGGCGATCTTCTGTTCCCCCCACAACCCCTGCGGCCGTGTCTGGGAGCGCTGGGAAATCGAGAAGGCGATGGAAGTCTACAAAGCCAATGACTGCCTGGTCATCTCGGATGAAATCTGGTCCGACATCATCCTCAACGGCCACAAGCACATCCCCACCCAGCTGGTCAGCGAGGACGCCCGCAACCGCACCGTTGCGGTGTACGCACCCAGCAAGACCTTCAACCTGGCCGGCCTCGTGGGCAGCTACCATATCATCTACAACAAGTACCTGCGGGACCGTGTCGTTGCCAAGAGCAGCAAGCCGCATTACAACGACATGAACGTCCTGTCCATGCACGCCCTGATCGGCGCCTACAAGCCGGAAGGCTATGAATGGGTGGACGAGCTGTGCGAGACGCTGAGCGGCAACATCAACTTTGCCTGCGACTACATCCGGGATCACTTTGACGGGGTGGAAGTCAGCAAGCCGGAAGGCACCTACATGCTCTTCCTGGACTGCACCAAGTGGTGCGAGGCCCACGGCGTCGGCATTGAGGAACTGGAGCACATGGGCTGGGATGTCGGCGTTGCCTGGCAGGATGGCCGGATGTTCCACGGCCCCTGCGCGATCCGGATGAACCTGGCCCTGCCGCTCTCCCGGGTGAAGGAAGCCTTTGAACGGCTGGACAAGTACGTTTTCAACCGTGACCCCGACATGAAAGAGCCGGAACAGCAGGTGCTGGCCGTGGGGGACACGATGCCGGACTTCACCTACCGCACCCCCTTCGCCGAGGGTGAGACGCTGACCGCAGCGCTGCACAAGGCCAAAAAGACCGCGCTGCTGTTCCTGCGCTACTACGGCTGTACGCTGTGTCAGTACGACATCCAGCAGCTGGCCGCCCACTATGCTGAGCTGACCGCCAATGGCGGCCAGGTGCTGGTGGTGCTGCAGTCCGACCCCGCCGTGGTGGCCGGACAGCTGCAGCCCGACACGCTGCCCTTTGAGATCATCTGCGATCCCAAGGCCGAGCTGTACATCCGGTTCGCGGTCCAGCCCGCCGAGTCGCTGCAGGCGATGGCCGATGAAAAGACGATGGCCAAGATTGCCAAGGCGACCGAGGCCGGTCTGAAGCATGGCAAGTACGAGGGCTGGGAACTCCAGCTGCCCGCCGCCTTCGTCATGGATGCCGACGGCAAGCTGACCTATGCACACTACGGCAAGAGCGCCGGCGACATCCCCGACGTCGAAGAACTCAAACAACTCCTCTCCTGATCCGTTTACGGATCGATCTCTCACACTCCAAAAGCAGAACAGGCGCCCCGCTTAAGGCGGAGCGCCTGTTCTGCTTTTTACAGTTTGTACTGTTTGCGGTACTGGGAGGGCGTCATGCCGTAATCCTTCTTGAAGAGCTTGACAAAATAGTTGGAGTCGTCAATCCCGATTTTCTCGCTCACCTTCTGGATGGAAAGGTTGGTGGTCAGCAGCAGCCGCCGGGCCTGCCGGGTCCGGATTCTGCGCAGATAGTCGGTGGGGGTCTGGCCGGTCTCGCGGTGGAAGGTGCTGGTCAGGTAATTCGGTGAGACATGGAACTCCTCGGCCAGCTGTGCCACCGTGATGCCCTCGTCATACTCGTGTTCCATATAATAGATCACACTGGAAATCAGGTGACTGTATCCCTGTTCGTTGTGGGCCTTGACCTCCTCGCAGAAGGCGATGACCATTTTTTCCTTCTCGGCATAGATCTGGTCAATCGTTTTGGCCTTTTTGGTGGCGATGGTGTTGGCCCGGGACAGCATGTCGATCGAGAGGGTGGGCAGTCCGGTGCGGACCGCCGCAATCCGCACCATCGTGCGCACAATAGCTGCCGCAATGCGCTCATTCTCCAGCGTGGTGCCCAGCTTCTTGAAGGACTGGAACCCCCGCTGCAGGTGCTGGAGCTGGACAAGGGCGCTCTCGGAATCGCCGGTCTGGATGCTGTGCATGAACTGCTGCTCCGCCGAATAGTGTTCGCAGATGAACTGGGAATACTGCTGCCGGATCGTGGTTTCGTCGGATTTGACATACCCCTCCGACACCGAGGCATAGTCGATGGTATGGAAGTGGTACTCCCGGTCGCTGATCAGCTTGATCAGCGAGGTGGTGATGTGGAACACGCTGCTGAAATTCATCAGCGGGAACCGGTCCCGGTAGGACAGCAGACTGTCATACAGGCCGGCCGACAGGGTCAGCTTTTTGAGCAGCTGCATACAGTCCCCGCGGGAAAAGATATGCGTGCAGAACGGGCCGAGCAGCACCGATTGCCCGTCCCAGCAAAAGATGATAAAATCAATCTGAAACTGATCCTGAATATAGACGACGTCACCTTCCTGCATGGAATCCGAGAGTTTGCGCAGATCCTCCGCGCGGAAGAATTGCTGGACAGGGTGCAGCATGTTCTCCCGGCAGAACCGTTCGTAGTCTTCGGCGGTGGACAGCGCCTGGACAGTCAGTCCGAAGATGCTCTCGATCAGCTCTCTGGCGACAGGGAAAGCATTCTCCATAATTTTTCTCCTGCAAAGTGAAATCCTTCTATTTAAGACAATATCATTCTATCATATCGGGCGGGAAAATGATAGTATCTTAACAAAGATGCTGGCAAATGGAAACATTGCATGCAAAAGGAGAATGAAAAATGGAAAAGGAGAAAACAAAATTCGGCATCAAAGACCAGGTGGGGTATGTGTTCGGCGACCTCGCCGGCAGCATGGTCAATCTGTACATTGATATGTACATTCTGACCTTCTGTACCTACGTCCTCGGCATTGATGCAAGATGGATGGCAGGTCTGTTCCTGTTCGCCAAGATCTGGGATGCCATCAATGACCCGCTGATCGGTTCACTGCCCGACCGGTTCATGATTGGCAAATCCGGCAACCGCTTCAAGCCCTATATCAAGATTGCCATGTTCCCGCTGGCACTCTCGGTGCTGATGTGCTTTGCCAATGTGTCCAGCTGGCCTTCCTTCATGAAACACGCCTGGGTGGCCGTTGCCTACATCATCTACGGCATGAGCTACACCGGCACCTCGATGCCGTACGGCGCCATGGCGTCTGCCATCACCCGCAACCCGCAGGAGCGCACCAAGCTGTCCCGTGCCAGAAGCCTGGGCGGCACCGCCGTCGGCGTTCTGTTCCTGCCCCTTGTCCCCATGGTGATCTGGAACGAAGACCAGTCCGCGAAACCCGAAGGCTTCTTCATGATGGCGGTCATCTCCTGCGTGGCCTGCCTGGTGTTCTACACGATCCTGCTGGCCTGCACGACGGAGCGGTACCAGACCGTTTCCAAGACCCCGTCCCAGAACGGCGGCGAAAACTACAAGTTCTTTGACGTTCTGCGCAATGCCGTGTGCAACCGTCCGCTGATCGGCGTCATGATCGCTTCGCTGGGCAACTCCATCGCCTCCGCGTCGATGGGCTCCATGTCCAGCTACCTCTACAAGGAATACTACCATGCTCCGCGTATGATGGCCCTGACTTCCCCGCTGAGCATTCCGATCCTGCTGATCTGCTTCCCGCTGATCCCGAAACTGGCCCAGAAATTCGGCAAGCGCACCGTCATCCTGCTGAGCGTTGTCTACAACTTCGTCTTCTCGATGTGCCTGTTCCTCTTCCCGATCAGCAACCCCTACGTCTACATGATTCTGTCCACCGTGGCCAACGCCGGCCAGACCGCCTTCATGATGCTGATCTGGTCCTTCGTCACCGACTGCATCGACTATCAGGAATACAAGACCAACCAGCGTGCGGACGGCACCCTCTACTCCATCTACACCTTCAGCCGTAAGATTGCGGCTTCTGTCACCCACAGCGGCGCAACCTACCTGCTGGCGCTGGTCGGCTTTGTCTCCGGCGCCCAGATGCAGGCTGCCGGTGTCGGCGAGGGCATCCGCAACATTGCCACCGTCATGCCGGCCATTGCCTGTGTCGTGGAAGTGCTGGGCATCGGCCTGATCTACAACCTGAACAAGAACAAGACCGAGCAGGTCTATCAGGAACTGCAGCGCCGCTATGCGGAGGAGACCAAGTGATGGACTGGAACGAAAAGATTCTCCGGACAAACTGCGGACTTCTGCGCGGTCTGCAGGCCGAGGGCCAGGAAAAATACCTCGGCATCCGCTATGCGACGGCGGGCCGGTGGGAATACCCCACCGAGGTGACCGGCTGGGAGGGCGTCTATGACGCCACCCATTACGGGGATGCCTGCATGCAGCTGCGGGCCCTGCGCGAGGAGGACAAGAACGCCTTCTATTATAAGGAATTCCGGCAGGGCGAAACCTACCATTACAGCGAAGACTGCTTCTATCTGAACATCTGGAAACCCGCAGACTGCGTCAAGGCGCCGGTGATCTTCTATATTCACGGCGGCGCCTTCCAGGGCGGCTGCGGCCACGAAAAGCACTTTGACGGCAAGAAGTATGCCGAGCGCGGCATCATCTTTGTGACCTGCAATTACCGTCTGGGACCCTTCGGGTTCTGCGCAATGCCGGAACTGGCCGAGCGGGACGGATTTACCGGAAACTACGGTCTGTTCGATCAGCTGACGGCGTTCCACTGGGTCCGCCACAACATCGAGTGCTTTGGCGGCGACCCGGACAACATCACCCTGATGGGCCAGTCTGCCGGCGCCATGAGCATTCAGCAGCTCTGCGCCTCGCCGCTGGCCAGGGACGAGATCGCCAAGGTCATCATGACGAGCGGCGGCGGCATCAGCGATGCCTTCGGCACCTATATCCCCGCCGAGCAGGCCTATCCGTTCTGGAAGGACGTGACCTCCCGGCTGGGCGGCGGTCTGGACGACTGGTGCAAGGCGGATGCCCGCACCCTGCTGACCACGATGATGGAAACCGCACGCCAGTATGAAAATGCCATCCAGTACTTCTCTCCGGTGCTGGACGGCCGGCTGATCTGCTGCGATGCCCAGTCGGTGCTCCGCGACGGCAGACAGGCGAAGGTGCCCTACCTCATGGGCACCACCAAGGACGATATGCAGCCCGATGTCCTGGCCAGAATGGCGCGGGAATGGACGGTCCTGCAGTCCGAGCAGGGGAAGTGCCCGTCCTACTGCTTCTGGTTCGGCAGAAATCTGCCGGGAGACGATCAGGGCGCCTGGCACTCCAGCGAACTGTGGTACACCATCGGAATGCTGGAAAACAGCTGGCGCCCCATGACCGAGTGGGACCATGCCATTTCGGACCGGTTCCTCTCGTACTTTTCCAATTTTGCCGCAACGGGTGATCCCAACGGCGGCACTCTGCCGGTCTGGCAGCCGACGACCACGATGGACGATCCGATCATGGTGATTGATGACCGGAAATTCGAGATGGAGCGTCATCCGCTGCAGCCGATTTCGTAACAACAGGACATGGCGGCGCCGGTATCCGGCTCTGCCGTGAAGGAGGATACCGAATGCAAGACATCTGTTTGGGATGGAAGTTCAAAAAACTGCCCGAGAGGGATATCCTTACCATGACATCGGTGGAGGAGATTGAGGACAGCGGATGGGAGACCGTGGACCTGCCGCATACCTGGTACCGGGACGGCGGCGCCTACAAGGGCACGGTGATCTACCGCAAGTGCCTGACCATCGGGGCGGACAGCACCAGGCGGGTGTTCCTGCGGTTCGGTGCGGCGGACCGGCTGTGCAAGGTCTTCGTCAACGGTCAGTATGTTGGCCAGCACGAGGGCGGCTATGCCGCGTTTGCCTTTGAGATCACAAAATTCTGCCGGTGGGGGGAGGAGAACGAGATCTCCGTCCTGCTGGACAACCGCAGCTTTGACCGGATTTCTCCGCTGGCCGGCGATTTCACGGTGTTCGGCGGCCTGTACCGGGCGGTGTCTCTCTGCATCACCGGCAAGAGCTGCTTTGACCGGACCTTCTTCGGCACCGAGGGCGTGATTCTCAAGGCGTCGGTGTCGGACGGCACCGGCAAAATCGCCATCGAGACCCATACCCTTGACTGCGACAATGCCCGGATCACCTACCTGGTCCGGGATGCGGCGGGCAGCACCGTGCTGGAACAGACCGGTCCGCTGCAGAGCCGCACCGAACTGACCATCCCGCACCCCGCCCTGTGGAACGGCAAAAAGGCGCCGGCCCTCTACACGCTGCAGGCGACGCTGCTGGTGGACGGCACCCCCTGCGATGAAACGCAACTCCGCTTCGGTTTCCGGACGGTGGCAGCCGACCCGCAGCACGGCTTCTTCCTCAACGGCGAACACCTCAAACTCCACGGTGTGGCCAAGCACCAGGATTTCGACGGCGTCTTCTGCGCCACCGGGGAGGAGCATCAGCGGCAGGACCTGCAGACCATTCTCGAGATCGGCGCCAACGCCGTGCGCCTGTCCCACTATCAGCATCCGCAGCGGATGTATGATCTGTGTGACGAGGCCGGCCTGGTGGTCTGGGCGGAAATTCCGATGCTCAAGTTCCTGGACAGCAAGGAACTGTTCGACAATGCCGTCCAGCAGATGAAGGAACTGATCTATCAGAACCTGCATCACCCCTCCATCTGCTTCTGGGGCATCCAGAACGAGATCGCCATGTTCGGCGAGAGCGAGCCCATGTATGACCGGATGCAGGAACTTGGCGAGATGGTCCGCCGGATGGACGAGACCCGCCTGAGTGCCTGCGCCAACCTGTTCTGCGTCAAGAATGACAGCAAGCTCAACACCCATACCCAGGTTGTCGGCTACAACATCTATTTCGGCTGGTATTACGGCCAGATGGAGGACAATGCCGCGTTTGTCGATCAGTTCCATCAGGATAACCCCGACATTCCGCTGGGCATCACCGAGTACGGTGTGGACTGCAACCTGGCATACCATTCCTATGAGCCGAAGGTCAGGGACTACTCCGAGGAGTTCCAGGCCCTGTACCATGAGACGGTGTATCCGATCTTCCGGCAGCGGGACTATCTGTGGGGCAGCTTTGTCTGGAATCTGTTCGATTTCAGCAGCGAGATCCGCAACGAGGGCGGCGTCCGCTACAAGAACTGCAAGGGACTTGTCACCTATGACCGCAAGACCCGCAAGGATGCCTTCTATTATTACAAGGCCCAGTGGTCCGACGAACCCTTTGTGAAGATCGCCGAAAGCCGCTTTGTCAACCGCGAACGCAAGCAGATCACCGTCAAGGTCTACTCCAACCAGCCCGCCGTCACCCTGACCGTCAACGGGACGACCCGCACGCTGACCTCGGATACCGGCGTCTTCCGGTTTGAAGAGGTGGCACTGCAGCCCGGGGAAAACCGGGTCATCGCCCAGGCCGGCGCACTGTCCGACGAGGCGGTTTTCCGCGGCGTCGAGCAGAAGGACACGAGCTATGTGTATGTCGACCAGAACCCCGGCATCAATGTGAAGAACTGGTTCGTCGATGCGGTGGAGGAAGAAAAGATGTTCCCGACCGGCATGTTCTCCATCCGGGATGCCAGCGGCACGATCGTGGACTGTGAGGAAGCCATCGCCGCCGTGGAGAAGTTCTCCAAGAAGCTCGCGGACCAGATGAAGGAACGCCGCGGCATGATGCCGCTCGAGCGGATTCTCAACTACATGAAGGATGAGTTCTCCGAGGAGGACTGCAAGCGCCTCAATGCGGCGCTGACGAAAGTCAAAAAACCGTAAGTTCCCCCAGCACCCCCTTCCGCCCGGACAGTCAGCGTCCCGGCGGAAGGGCAGGGGAGTTGTTTCCGAAATCCCCCGATCAGGAATTCCTGCCGGTATTCCTGGAGCCGGGACCGCCTGCGCGGTCCCGGCTTTTTTGTGTGAACAGAACGCAGAGGAAAGTATTTCCATCTTGTGTGAAAATGTTGTGAAATGTCGACCTGCATGCTATAATGAGGCCAAAATTCACCAGAGGAGGTACACGATGAAAGACCAACATTCCGCGCTGCCGGCTGCGCTGCGGTGGAGTGCGGCGCTGCTGCTCGTGCTGGCGGCGCTGCTGTTCCGCCCGACGGCTGCACACGCCGAGGAATACCCCGATGTCATGCTCGGGGCGTTCTGGACCAGCGATGCCGACGTCAGCGATCTGCTTTACTTATCGGTGGACGGCAAGAACTTCTACAAACTCACGACCGCCTACCAGGATGCCACCCCCGACGACCCCAATTCCCTGTGGATGGATGTCCCGGTCAGCTGGAAGGTCGGCACCCTGCATGACCCGGGCCTGATGTACCGCAACGGCTATTTCTGGATGAACACCAGTTACAGCCAGACCGATACCTCCGACCCCAATCACTGGAAGCTGACCTACATCCCGATGATCGGCTACTCCAAGGATCTGGTCAACTGGAGCTATGCCAACAGCGGCAGCGACACCAATGTGCCGGTGCCCGACACCCCGCCGGGAATGGAACAGCTCAAGGCGCACGGCGCCACCGGCTTTGATGTCGGCGCGCCGGATATGCTGCAGGAGGATGACGGCAGTGTCTGGATCATCACCTGCTTCGGCTACTTTGCGATGTTCCACGGCGATGATCCCCAGAACGACATCATGCGCCCCTACCTCGTCAAGGTGCGCAGCATTGACCCCGGCATCGAGAACCCCGTCAATGACCCCACCAAGCCGCCCGCCAATGTGGTGTATGAGCCGGCCAAACCGATCAACCTGCCCATCGACTGTGACAACCTGATCGACGGCTCGCTGTACAAGGAGGACGGGAAATACTACCTGATCATCAAGAAGGACGGCATCACCAACATGCTGTGGCGCATTGATGATCTGAACAACTGCAGCGACCCCAACGCCTGGACGCTGATCTGCGACAATGTCCAGACCGGCTTCGAGGGCCCGAGCCTGACCAAGTTCGGCGACCGCTACTATGTCTTTATGGACAAGCTGCGCGGCTGGCCGGATTCCTCCGACCAGGACACCGGCATCTGGGTCTGCGCCTCCGATACGCAGTACGATGCGGGCTGGAACCCCGCCCACAGCGAGGACAAGGACATGATGCTCTGGGGCCAGCCCTACAAGATCCGCGCCGTCGATGAGTACGGCAACGAGATCACGACACGGCACGGTGCGGTCATCACGGTGACCGACCCCCAGGCCAAGAAGCTCATCTGGGATCTCTACCGTTCCAAATACCGCAGTGATCCGGTCTGCGAGAGCTTCCCGACGCTCAACGGCTGGGTGCGCAAGAGCTTTACCGAGTATGTCTGGTACGAGAACGGGTTCCGCCAGGGCCTGACCGGCCGCGGCAAGGAGATCTATGACCCCGCCTCCGATGCCTGGTACTGGCTGGACGCCGTGCAGAACGGTGCCCGGGCGGTCTCCAAGGACGTGTACCAGGAGTCCGAGGGCGGCGCCTGGGCGGACCGTGCCGACGGTACCGGCAAATGGGTGCGCTACGACTGGCAGGGCCACATGGTCAAGGGCTGGAACGGCAGCTACTACTTTGACCCGATCTACGGCACAATGGCCAAGGGCTATGCCACCATCGACGGCAGCGAATTCTATTTCAACACCGCGACGGGCGTCAAGGAACGGGATTTGGGCAGCGTGCCCTCCTTCGGCTGGAAGACCATCGACGGCGGTGACTACTGGTACGAAAACGGTATCCGTCAGGGGTACAGCCTGGATACCAGCTACCGCGGCAAGGAAATCTATGACCCCTCCTCGGACGGCTGGTACTGGCTGGACAATGTGGACGGCGGCAAGAAAGCGGTCTCCAAGGATGTCTACCAGGAGACCAAGGCCGGCGACTGGGCGGACCGCCCGGACGGCACCGGCAAGTGGGTGCGCTACGACGCCAACGGCCGGATGATCAAGGGCTGGAGCGCCGACGGACTGTATTACTTCGATCCGTTCTACGGCACGATGGCCAAGGGAACCGTGACCATCGACGGCCAGACCTGTACGTTTGATTCCGCTACCGGACGCCGGATTGCCTGATCCGCCGCCCGGGACCAAGCTCCCGACCCCCGGCGGGCCGGGAGCTTTGCTTTCCCGCGGATTGCACAGACGAAAAAGAATTTACAAGTCAGATTTTGTGAAAATCTTGTGGAAATTTATGCCGTATGCTATAATAAAACCAGTTTGCGCCGGCCCTCTGCCTGTTTTGCAGGGCAGAACCCCCGCTCCGGGCGCGCTGCGCCGGCGCAGAAACGTTATAACCAAGCGGTCCTGACCGCAAAGAAGGAGGAAATGTCCGATTATGCAGAAAAAGCAGATCACAGCCCTTGTGCTGGCCATGGCCATGGCGGCTGCCACAGCCCTGCCGGTCCTGGCCGAAGAGCCTGCGGCCGATGCCGCCGATGTCAACGCTGCTGCGGCGCTCTCTGCGGAGGCCACGCCGGAGCCGGAACAGACGCCGGCCGCGGACCCGACCGCAGAACCCACCGCCGAACCGACGGCTGAGCCCACGGCGGAACCGACCGCTGCGCCCACCGCCGAACCCACGGCGGAGCCGACCGCGGAACCCACCGCCAAGCCGACCGCCGAGCCGACGGCAGAACCCACCGCCGCTCCCACCGAGGAGCCGCAGGAGGTCCAGAATGCCGAGACCTTCGACGCGACCCCCCAGTACGGCTGGTACTACGAGAACGGCAACGCCTACTGGTACGAGAACGGTGTCCGGCAGGGCACAACGGGCCGCGGCAAGGAAATCTATGATCCCTCTTCCAACGCCTGGTACTGGCTGGACGCGATCTACAACGGTGCCAAGGCCGTCAACAAGGAAGTGTACATGGATTCCAACGGCGGCAAGTGGGTCCGCTACGACGAGCAGGGGCATATGATCAAGGGTTGGTACACCGTCCCGGGCACCTCCCAGACCTACTACTATGACATGATCACCGGCGCCATGCAGAAGGGCAACGTCCGTACCCAGACGATGAACGCCTACGGTCAGCTCGTTGCCGATGCCTACGGCTGGTTTGACGAATGGACCGGCGTCGGCATCAACCTGCAGTGGCGCAGCATCAACGGCGGCGATTACTGGTACGAGAACGGCCGCCGTCAGGGCTTCGAGCCCTCCCAGCCCAACTACCGCGGCAAGGAGATCTACGATCCCAACTCCAACGCCTGGTACTGGCTGGACAACAACGCCGAAGGCAAGAAGGCCGTCAACAAGGACGTCTATCAGGAGTCCAAGAGCGATGACGCCGGCAACATCGGCAAGTGGGTGCGCTACGACGCCCAGGGCCATATGATCAAGGGCTGGAACATCAAGGACGGCAACAAGTACTTCTTTGATTATACCTACGGCACGATGGCCAAGGGCAAGAAGTACATCGTGGACAACGGTGTGGGCAGCTGGTATTACTTCGATACCAACACCGGCATCATGTTCAAGGGCCTGTTCAACGACAACGGCAACCTGTACTACTACGACAAGGACACCGGCAAGATGCTCCACGGCTGGGGCAGCAATGCCGAGGGCAAGACCATCCATGCCGATGACTACTCCGGCATCCTGGACCGCAATGTCAGCAAGTACATCGGCGGTGCCTACTGCACCTTCGATTCCAACGGCGTGCTGGTCTCCGTCGAGGAGGACACCACCCGCTTCCGTGAGATCCGCCGCAGCAACTACTATGCCGACGGTTCCCTGATGAACACGACGGTCATCTACTACGACAGCTACGGCCGCATCACGGGCGGCAACCGCAAGGATGCTGCCGGCAATGTCCAGGTCACCGATACCTACAAGTACGAGGATCAGGGCATGATCACCAGCCACCTGCATCAGGAGCTGGATTCCAACTACACCTTCGAGTACCGTTACAGCTACAAGAACAGCAACTTCAACCGCATTGAGCTGTATCTGCGCGGCGCCAGCCAGCCGGTTGCCTACCTGCAGGCCCAGAAGTGGGACAGCAAGGGCAACGTCACGACCTTCTGGGAGTACCGTGCTTCGGACAACAAGGTTCTGTCCGTTGTGAACCTGTCCTACGGCAGCTTCAAGAACTGCCCCACCAAGATGACGGTCACCAACAGCAGCGGCAAGATCATCCGCACCGATACCTGGACCTATGACGGCAACGGCAAGGTCACCAGCTGGAAGGGCACCCGCAGCGAATACCGTGATCTGGACATCTTCTGCATGGGCGTTCCGTTCTTTGACCGCCACTGCGAGAAGTTCCGCTTTGAGGATCAGGTCGGCAGCGCCGAGATGACCTTCAAGTATGAGGAAGTCACCGAGTACAAGCGCAACGGCCGCCGGCAGTACTACTCGCTGTTCGATGATCCCATCGTCAGCGACGACAACCGCCGCGAAACCACCACCTACACCGATGGCGGTTCCAAGCGTTACTCCTCCGTGATCGAGTATCAGCGTTTCTGAGGATTCTATCCTTACCCCGGCAGGGCATCCCCCCGCCGGGGCTTTTTTTCGCCGTTTTCACCGCCAGGGTGCCGCGATGGCCGCCGATGCGGCAATTTCCCCTTGTCATATCCGCGAAGGTTCGCTATAATATTTCCATTGCTGTTTCTTAACAGCGGCTTATTACAAAGGGAGGAACTGTATTGTGAATCGTGAATCATTCGGTTCCCGGCTGGGATTCCTGCTTGTCAGTGCAGGATGTGCCATCGGAATCGGCAATGTCTGGCGCTTTCCCACGGTGGCAGGCCAGAACGGCGGCGGCGTTTTTGTGCTGTTCTATCTGCTGTTCCTGGTGCTGATGGGAGCACCGGTCCTGACCATGGAGCTTGCGGTCGGCCGCGCCGGACACGGCAGCGCCGCCACGGCCTACAAGGCCCTGGAACCCAAGGGAAGCAAATGGCATCTGCACGGCTGGATCTGCCTGCTGGGCTGCTGCGCACTGATGATGTACTACACCACCGTCAGCGGCTGGATGCTGGATTACTTTTTCAAGTTTGCGGCGGGCACCTTCTCGGGCCTCGGCTCGGAGGAAGTGGCCGGAATCTTCAACGGCATGCTGGCCAATCCCTGGGAGCAGGGCGGCTGGATGGCCATTACCGTCCTGGTGGGCTTTATGATCTGCAGCCGCGGCCTGCAGAACGGCCTGGAGCGCATCGACAAGGTCATGATGTGCGCCCTGATCATCCTGATCGTCGTGCTGGTGGTCCGCAGCGTCACGCTGCCCGGCGCGGCGGAGGGCCTGTCCTTCTATCTGCTGCCCGACTGGGACCGCGCCATGGAAGTCGGCCTGGGCTCGGTGATTGTGGCGGCCATGAACCAGTCCTTCTTCACGCTCAGCCTCGGCATCGGCGCCATGGAAATCTTCGGCAGCTATATGAGCCGCAAGTACACCCTGTCCGGTGAGGCGCTGCGCATCTGCGCGCTGGATACCTTCGTGGCCCTCTGCGCCGGCCTGATCATCTTCCCGGCCTGCTTCTCCTTCGGCATCAGTCCGGACAGCGGCCCCAGCCTGATCTTCATCACGCTGCCCAACGTCTTTGCGGGCATGGCGGGCGGCCGGCTGTGGGGCGCGCTCTTCTTCCTCTTCATGACCTTCGCCAGCTTCTCGACGGTGATTGCGGTGTTCGAGAACATCCTGGCCTGCATGATGGAAAACTTCGGCATGACCCGCCGTCGCGCGTCCATCATCGGCACCGTTGTGATCCTGCTGGCCAGCATTCCCTGCGTGCTGGGCTTCAACATCTGGTCGGCCATCCAGCCGCTCGGCGCCGGGTCCACGGTCCTGGACGGCGAGGACTTCCTGGTCAGCAACCTGCTGCTGCCCATCGGCAGTCTGATCTATCTGCTGTTCTGTGTGACCCGCTGGGGCTGGGGCTTTGACAAGTACTTTGCCGAGGCCAACACCGGCGAGGGCCTCAAGCTGCCCCGTCATCTCCGGTTCTATCTGACCTTCCTGCTGCCCATCTTCATTGTGGTGATCCTGGTTCAGGGTCTGCTCTGATCGCAGCGGATTCCCGCCCTCTGCAAACCGCCTAAAAACCGGCTATGCGGGGGCGGGATTTTTTACTCCGAAAATTGTTAAGAATGTGTCAATTCCCCCTTGCGCAATCCGGCCTTTGTGCGTATAATAAAAGCAAGGCATCGGGAGTTTCGGCTCCGCGACGCAAAGACCAAAACGAAGTATCAAATACCGAGAGGAGTTTTTTACCATGGGTTTGGGCAAAAAGACGATTGATGATGAAAATTACGCCGGCAAGCGCGTGCTGGTCCGCTGCGACTTCAACGTTCCGATGAAGGACGGTGTGATCACCAACGACAACCGCATCAACGCGGCACTGCCGACCATCAAGAAACTGATCGCCGATGGCGCCAAGGTTATCCTGTGCAGCCACCTGGGCAAGCCGAAGAACGGCCCCGAGGCCAAGTTCAGCCTGGCACCCGTGGCGGTCCGCCTGAGCGAGAAGCTGGGCCAGACCGTTGTGTTCGCCGATGACGACACCGTCGTGGGCGACAACGCCAAGGCCGCCGTCGCCGCCATGAACAACGGCGATGTGGTGCTGCTCCAGAACACCCGTTTCCGCAAGGAAGAGACCAAGAACATCGACACCTTCAGCGAAGAGCTGGCTTCTCTGGCGGACGCTTATGTGGACGACGCCTTCGGCTCCTGCCATCGTGCGCACTGCTCCACCGCCGGCGTCACCAAGTACGTCAAGGACACCGCTGTCGGCTACCTGATGGAGAAGGAAATCAAGTACCTCGGCAACGCTGTCAACGACCCCGTCCGTCCCTTCACCGCCATCCTGGGCGGCGCCAAGGTCGCGGACAAGCTCAACGTTATCTCCAACCTGCTCGAGAAGGTTGACACCCTCATCATCGGCGGCGGCATGGCCTACACCTTCCTGAAGGCGCAGGGCTATGAGATCGGCACCAGCCTGTGCGACGACAGCAAGCTGGACTACTGCAAGGAAATGATGGAGAAGGCCAAGGCCAACGGCGTCAAGCTGCTGCTGCCTGTGGATACCGCCTGCGTGTCCGCCTTCCCTGACCCGATCGACGCTCCCGTTGAGACCGAGATCGTTCCCGTTACCGCAATTCCGGCCGACAAGGAAGGCTGCGACATCGGTCCCGAGACCATGAAGCTGTTCGCCGACGCCGTCAAGGCTTCCAAGACGGTTGTCTGGAACGGACCCATGGGCGTCTTTGAGAACCCGACGCTGGCTGCCGGCACCCTGGCGGTTGCCAAGGCCATGGCCGAGAGCGGCGCTACCACCGTGATCGGCGGCGGCGACTCCGCGGCTGCTGTCCAGCAGATGGGCCTGGGCGACAAGATGACCCACATCTCCACCGGCGGCGGCGCTTCCCTGGAGTACCTGGAAGGCAAGGAGCTGCCCGGCATCGCCGTCATCCAGAACGCCTGATCATTCCCAACCCGCAATCCAAAGCGCGGCGGCCAAGCCGCTGCGCTTTTTGAATGGGAAAACGCTGCGCGCCGGCCTCCGGACCGGGGCGCGGCGACCCATGCCGCCAAGTCCGCAGACGCGGGGCGGCACTATCTTGCAAAGGAGTTTTCTTCTATGGATAAACAGAATCGCAAAGCCATCATCGCCGGCAACTGGAAGATGAACAAGACCGCCACCGAGGCCGCCGAACTCATCGACGCCCTGATCCCCGCGGTCAAGGATGCCGGCTGCGAGGTCGTCATCTGCGTGCCTTTCACCGACCTGGTCACCGCCGTTGCCAAGACCAAGGGCACCAACATCCATGTCGGCGCCGAGAACGTCCACTTTGAAAAGTCCGGCGCCTTCACCGGTGAGATCTCTGCCGATATGCTCACCGATCTCGGCGTCGAGTACGTCGTGGTCGGCCACAGCGAGCGCCGTCAGTACTTTGCCGAGACCGACGAGACCGTCAACAAGCGTGCCCGTGCGGCCCTGGCCGGTGGCCTGAAGCCCATCATCTGTGTCGGCGAGAGCCTGGCGCAGCGTGAGCAGGGCGTCACCGAGGAGCTTGTCCGCATGCAGGTCAAGATCGCCCTCAACGGTGTGACCGCCGACGAGCTCAAGAACGTCGTCATCGCCTACGAGCCCATCTGGGCCATCGGCACCGGCAAGACCGCGACCGCCGATCAGGCCGAGGAAGTCTGCGCCGCCATCCGCAAGGTGGTCGGCGAGCTGTACGGTGAGGACGCCGCCAAGGCGCTGACCGTCCAGTACGGCGGCAGCATGAATGCCAAGAACGCTGAGGAACTGCTCAGCAAGCCCGACGTGGACGGCGGCCTGATCGGCGGTGCCTCCCTCAAGGCGGACCAGTTTGCCATCATCGTCGATGCCGCCACCAAGGGCTGAGCCTTTGCCGGCAACCAAAACACAAGGAGCAATCATTTATGGTGAAAAAACCTGTTCTTCTCTGCATCATGGACGGCTTCGGCTGGACGCCGGACCAGACCTTCGGCAACGCCGTGGCGGCCGCCAATACCCCGCATCTCGATGAGCTGATGAAGAAGTATCCCATGACCACCATCAGCGCTTCCGGCATGGCCGTCGGTCTGCCGGAGGGCCAGATGGGCAACTCGGAAGTCGGCCACACCAACATGGGCGCCGGCCGCATTGTCTACCAGCAGCTCACCCTCATCACCAAGTCCATCCAGACCGGTGAGATGCTCAAGAACCCCGTCCTCGTGCGCAACATGAAGGCGGCCATTGATGCCGGCAAGGCCATCCATCTGATGGGCCTCGTGGGCACCGGCGGCGTTCACAGCCATGCCGACCACTGGTTCGGCGTGCTGGACATGGCCAAGGCCATGGGCGCCGACAAGGTTTACCTGCACTGCATCATGGACGGCCGTGACACCGACCCCCATTCCGGCGAGGGCTTCCTGGCCGATCTGCAGAAGAAGCTGGACGAGCTGGGCATCGGCCAGATTGCCTCGGTCAGCGGCCGTTACTACGCGATGGACCGTGACAACAACTGGGACCGTGAGGAGAAGGCCTACGCCGCGTTCGTCTACGGCGAGGGCAACCATGCCGCCAACGCCCGCGAGGCCATCGAGGCTTCCTACGCGGCAGGCGTCACCGATGAGTTCGTGGTGCCCGTGGTCACCTGCGAGGGCGGCCGCGTCGAGGACGGCGATACCGTCATCTTCATGAACTTCCGCCCCGACCGTGCCCGTCAGATGACCCGCATCTTCTGCGACGACGACTTCAAGGGCTTTGAGCGCCGCGGCGGCCGCAAGCATGTCCACTATGTCTGCATGGCCGAGTACGACGCCACGATGCCCAACTGCGAGGTGGCCTATCCGCCCGTCGAGCTCAAGAACGTGCTGGGCGAGTACCTGTCCAAGAACGGCAAGACCCAGCTGCGCATCGCCGAGACCGAGAAGTATGCCCATGTGACCTTCTTCTTCAACGGCGGTGTCGAAGCTCCCTACGAGGGCGAGGACCGCAAGGTTATTCCCAGCCCGAAGGATGTCGCCACCTACGACCTCAAGCCGCAGATGAGCGCCCCCGAGGTTGCCGATGAGTGCAAGGCCCGCATCGAGAGCGGCAAGTATGATGTGATCATCCTCAACTTCGCCAACTGCGATATGGTCGGTCATACCGGCGTCTTTGATGCCGCCGTCAAGGCGGTTGAGGCCGTCGATGCCGCCGTCAATGAGGTGGTCACCGCGGTGCTTCAGGCGGGCGGCTGCGTCTTCCTGACCGCCGACCACGGCAACGCCGAGAAGATGAAGAACCCCGACGGCACGCCCTTCACCGCACACAGCACCAACGTCGTGCCCTTTGTCTGCATCGGCGTGGGCGATGTCAAGCTGCGCGAAGGCGGCTGCCTGGCGGACATTGCGCCCACCATGCTGCCCTATGTCGGTCTGCCGGTTCCTCCCGAGATGACCGGTAAGAGCCTGATCGTCGAGTAAAACCCAGAAAGATCTGCGGCCCTCCTTTTCCGTCCGGAAAGGGAGGGCCGCTTTTTCAAAAGGCCGCCGGAAGTTTGTTTGCGGGGAAGAGTGACAAGTGTTCTTTTTTGTGGTATAATAAAAAACACTTTTGTGCGCGGGGTGGGCCGCCGCACAGGCAGAGCGGGTATTGTGAGCAGACAGTGGAGTGAGAAAGAGTGGACCTGAAGAGCTTTTATAAGAACAAGTTCGGCATCCGATCCGGGGAAATCCTGGAGATCCTTGCCGATGTCTCCGAAGTACATACGGTCCGCAAGGGACAGAAGATCACCCGGCGCGGGGATCAGCAGAAAAATGTGATCCTTCTCTACCGCGGAATCACGCGCGGCTACATCACCGGCCCGGAAGGGGAGGAGGTCACAACCTGCATCGCCATGGAAAGCGGCGATGTGCTGATGACCTCGATGGACCTCAAGGAGCCGGCCACCTGCGACCTCGACGCGCTGGAGGAGTGCGTCCTTGTGGAGCTGCCCATCAGCATCCTGGCCCAGCTGGTCACCACCTACCCGGAAGTGGCCGTCGCCTACAATGAGCAGATTGTCAAGTGGGGTAACTTCCACCTGACTTCCAAGACCGAACTCTGCCACGGCAATGCCACCCACCGGTACCGCTGGTTCTGCCAGACCTACCCGGGGCTCATCGAGCGGGTGAACAACCGCTACATTGCCTCCTTCCTGGGCATGACGCCGGTCACCCTCAGCCGTCTGCGCCACGGTGTGGCGACCAAAAAACGGGAGGAAGAATCGGTCGGCCCCTGACCCGATCCATAAGAAAAAACACCGGATTGCCTCTGCGCAATCCGGTGTTTTTTTGACAGTTGATGCGGGTTACATCAGCACGCCGGTCACTTCGTTGAAGTGGAACCAGTTGCCGTCCACCATGACCCAGCCTTTCGCCATGGCGCCGGTGATCCAGTCAAAGAAATAGGTACCGCTGGTGGTGTAGTTCCAGCCCTTGACCATCCGGCCGTTGCCGTCGTAGCGGACCCACTTGCCGCCGTTGGAATCCTGGAAGACATCGCGGCTGACCGCCTTGGCGCCCTGCTGCAGATTGTCCAGCCAGTACCAGGCATTGGTGCCGGGGTCAAAGATCTCCTTGCCGCGGTAGCCGGCGTTGGCGGGCTGCCAGCCCTGGCGGACCCAGTCCTCGTACCAGTACTGATTGCCGTCGATGGTCAGCCAGAAATTGCCGCCGGTCGCGCTCAGCAAATGCCCGTCGCTCGTGCTGAAATAGTAGGTGTTGCCGTTGATGAAGGTGCTGCCGTAGACCATCTTGCCGCTGGTCGTATCGTAAAAGACCTTCTGGCCGTTGTCCTTGGTCCAGGGGCCCTTGACCATCGCGCCGGTGATGGGCTCAAAGTAATACCAGGCGCCGTAGCGGTAATCCTCGCCCTTGACCATGTGGCCGTTCTCGTCGTAGCGGACCCACTTGCCGCCGTTGGATTCCTGATAGACATCCTTGTTCACGGCCATCGCGCCGCCCTGCACGGCATCCAGCCAGTACCAGGCGTCGGAGGCGGGGTCGTAGATCTCCTTGCCGCGGCCCGTGGTGCCCTGGCGGATGCTGTTCTCATACCAGTACTGCTTGTCGCCGATCCAGGCCCAGCCGGTGTAGTTGGCCGGCACGCTGGGGTCGGGCGTCGGGTCGGGGGAGACGGTGGAACCCGAGCCGGAGGGGAATTCGCCGTACCAGATGTCGGTGTCCACCCGGCCGTTGATGCCGTTCACAATGCCGGAATTGCTGTTCTGCCACATATCGACCCGGCCGCTGATGTTGCAGGAACCCGAGTAGTCGGCCACCCAGCGATACCAGGACGGATTGGAGAAGCGGGAATCCGTCAGATAATAGTTGAAGAAATTGCGGTAAGAATAGATACCGGTCCGGTAACCCGCGGCCTGCAGCATATCGCAGTAGGTCTGGGCGATGGAACCCAATGTATAGGCGTCCACCTTGGCGGTGGTGTTGTTGTCCTCCAGATCCAGGAAGATGGGCAGCGTCGGGTTGTGCCCGGCAATCAGGCTCAGGGTGTGGCGCGCCTCACTGGCCGCCATGTCGGTGTTGGTTGCGTAGGAATACAGGTACACGCCGTAGGGAATTCCCAGCCGTTCGCAGGAGCTGGCGTTGTATTCCCAGTAGGCATCGTCCTGTTTGTTTTCGCCGATCCCGTCATACTCGCTGCCGATCCCGCAGCGGATCATGACGAACTGCACGCCGGCATCCTTGACCTGCTGCCAGTCGATCAGCCCCTGATGATGGCTGACGTCGATGCCGTAGTAAGTCTTGCCGTTGTACAGCGGAGCGGGAATCTCGATCAGGTCTCCCCATTCGAGGGCGGGGGTGTCCTCATCGTAGATGGGAACGCCGTCACGGTAACGCCAGCTGTTCTCGACGGGGTTCTGCTGATCGACGGCGGCGGTCTCCGGTGTGGCGCCTTCCGCCTGCGCCGACAGGGACCCCGGCACGAAGGCCAGCAACAGAATCAGAAGAAGGGCTGTCAGCCCTCCGATCGGGCGGCTTTTGAACATCCCAGACAAAACAAGTTCCTCCTTTTCCAAGTGGTGATCATTCCTCTCCATGATACCATACCCGGCCCGGGAAGAAAAGGAGGGAAAGTGTAAAATTTGCGCCCGGACGGAGGAAAGCCCTCTTGCTATTGCCGGTAAAATCGAGTATGATACTTTTAGAGAGTGCCGCCGCAAGGACGGCCGGACTGTGTGAGAATGAAAAGGAGAATTCCGATGCGTTACTGCAAGAAGTGCACCATGCCGGATACCCGCCCCGGCATTACCTTTGACGAGGAGGGCGTCTGCAGCGCCTGCCGCCACTACGAAAACCGCAAGAATGTGGACTGGGATGCCCGCTTCAAGGAGTTTGAGGCGTTCTGCGACAAGTACCGCGGCATGAACGGCCCCGGCGGCTATGACTGCGCGGTGGCGGTCTCGGGCGGCAAGGACAGCCATTTCCAGGTCTGGATGCTCAAGGAAGTCATGCACATGAACCCCATCCTGTTCAGCGTGGAGGACAACTTCCCCATGACCCAGGCCGGCATCCACAACCTCAAGAATATCAGCGAGGAATTCGGCTGCACCATCATCAGCTGCAAACCCAACATCAAGGCCCAGAAGATCCTGATGCGCAAATTCTTTGAAAAGTACGGCAAGCCCACCTGGTATGTGGACCGCCTGATCTACACCTTCCCGCTGCACATGGCGGCCAAGTTCAACACCCCGATGCTCTGCTACGGTGAGAATGTCAGCTTTGAGTACGGCGGCTGCTCCGACCAGGAAACCTACTCCGCGATGGGCCAGATCGAGAACGGCGTCGCGGTGGGCTTCCCGATGGAGGAACTGGTGGGCGACGGCGTGACCGAGAACGACCTGGCCCTGACCCTGGCCCCCACGGCGGAGGAACGCGCCAAGCTGGACCCCTTCTATATGAGCTACTTTGTGCCCTGGAACAGCTACAAGAACTATCAGATCGCCAAGGCACACGGCTTCCATGACCTGACCCACGAGTGGGACCGCACCCATCACGCCGAGAACTTCGACCAGATTGATTCCCGCGCCTACCTCGTGCACTCCTGGCTCAAGTATCCCAAGTTCGGCCATGCCGCTGCGACGGACTACACCGCCCGGTATATCCGCTACGGCATGATGACCCGCGAGGAGGCCATTCCCATCATCAAGGCCCGCGACGGCAAGCTGGACCCTCTGTGCGTGCGTGATTTCTGCGAGTTCTGCGGCTACACCGAGAGCGAGTTCTGGTCCATCATGGACAAGTTCTACAACCGCGACCTCTTCACCAAGAACGAGTGCGGCGAGTGGGTGCTCAAGCATCCCATCTGGGAGGAAAATCAGTAAGATGGTCAAACATATCATTCTCTGGACGCTCCGGGATGACCTGTCCGAGGAGGAAAAGGCATCCGTCAAGGCCGGCATCAAGCAGGGCCTGGAGGGCCTGGCCGGCAAAATCCCCGGTCTGGTGTCCATCCGGGTGCAGACCGATCACCTGGCCAGCTCCACCACCGACCTGATGCTGGACTCCACCTTCACCGATGAGGCAGCCCTGCAGGGCTATTCCCGCCATCCCGCCCACCTCGAGGTGGCCAACGGCAAAGTCCGCCCCTACACCAAGCAGCGCGCCTGCCTGGACTTCGAGACGGAAGCATGATCCCGCAAGGCAGGCCGTCGGCCTGCCTTTTCTGCTGCCCGGCCGCCTTGGCGATATATCGCCCCTTCTTGCGGCCGGAAGTCCAAAAGCCCCCTTGCAAACCGTCCGGGGATGTGGTATAATCCCATCTGTAAACGGCAAGGACGCCGCACCGACAGGATACCTGTCGGTGCGGCGTCCTTCGTTTTACCGCTTGTTATCGTGAAAATGGAGTGAGAAATACCATGGAAAAACTGCCGAGATACGTCGACATCGACTATGCCAAGTACGCCCCCGACCTGCCGGAGGACCAGCGGGAAACCTACTACGGTCTGCCCCGGGAGGTGAAGTTCTGCAAGGAGTGCGTGATGAGCAATCAGAAGCCCAACTCCTGCTATGAATTTGAACACACGATCCATTCGATCAAAAAGACGATGGTCATTCAGCCGGACGGCGTCTGCGACGCCTGCCACGCCTGCCACAACAAGGCCAACGGTCATATTGACTGGGCCCTGCGCGAGAAGGAACTGCGGGAACTCTGCGACGAGTACCGCCGCAACGACGGCTCCTATGACTGCCTAGTCCCCGGCTCGGGCGGCAAGGACAGCTTCTATGCGGCCCATCTGCTCAAATACAAGTACGGGATGCACCCCCTCACGGTGACCTGGGCACCCCATCTCTATACGCCCTGGGGCTGGGACAATATGCAGGCCTGGATTCATGCCGGCTTTGACAACTATCTGTGCACCCCGAACGGCATGACCCATCGGCTGCTGACCCGTCTGGCCACCGAGAACCTTTTCCATCCGTTCCAGCCGTTCATTCTGGGCCAGAAACAGCTGGCGCCCAAGATGGCGGCCAAGTTCGGGATTCCGCTGGTCTTTTACGGCGAAAACGAGGCCGAATTCGGCAACCCCATCGCCGACAACAACTCCGCCCTGCGCGACGAGCACTTCTTTGCGGTCAATGACTATGACCACATCTTCCTGGGCGGCGTGAGCCTGCGGGAACTGGAGGAGGAGTACGGCATCGACAAGGCCGACCTGGCCATCTATCTGCCCAGCGAGACCTCCAACCTCGAAAAGAACCATGTCCAGGTGCGGTACCTCGGCTACTACGAGAAGTGGCATCCGCAGGGAGCCTACTACTATGCGGTCGAGCATGGCGGATTCCGTCCGGCCCCCGAGCGCACCCAGGGCACCTATTCCAAGTACAACTCCATCGACGACAAGATCGATGACTTCTTCTATTACACCACCTACATCAAGTACGGCATCGGCCGCACCACCTACGATGCCGCGCAGGAGATCCGCAACGGCGAGATCACGCTGGAGGAGGGCCGCGCACTCTGCAAGAAGTTCGACGGCGAATATCCCGACCGCTTCGAAAAGGAGATCTTCCGCTACCTCTCGATTGATCCCAAGCATTTCCCACGGGCCAGCCAGAAGTTTGAGCAGCCCCGGATGGACCGCGAATACTTCATGCACCTGGCCGACCGGTTCCGCAGCCCCCACCTCTGGAAGTGGGAGGACGGTATGTGGAAGCTCCGTCATACGCCCTACGAAGGGGACAGCGAAGTGCTCTGGGGCGATCCCCGCGGCACCCATCATGAAATGTGACGGAAGGTGATCCGATGACAGAGAAAAAGATCCGGCTCATCGCACGGCTGGATGTCAAGGACGAGAACCTCGTCAAGGGCATCCAGATGGAGGGGCTGCGCAAACTCGGAGACCCCAATCGCTTCGCCCGTGAATATTATGAACAGGGGATTGATGAGCTGCTCTACCTGGACACGGTGGCCAGCCTGTACAACCGCAACAACCTCTCGGAAATCGTGCGCCGCACGGTGCAGGAGGTGTATATTCCGGTCTGCGTGGGCGGCGGTCTGCGCAGCGTCGAGGATGTGCGGCTGGCACTCTCCACGGGTGCCGACAAGGTGGCCATCAACACGGCAGCCATCCATCGCCCCGAACTCATCACCGAGGTCGCCTCGGCGTTCGGCAGCCAGTGCATGGTGCTCTCCATCCAGGCCAAGCGCAGCCGCACCCATGCCGGCAGCTGGGAAGCCTACTACGACAACGGCCGGGCCCATTCCGGCCTGGACGTGGTGGAATGGGCGCGCCGGGGCGAGGCCCTGGGCGCCGGCGAGATCCTGCTCACCAGTGTGGACAGCGACGGCCTGATGAACGGCATGGATCTGGATCTGATCCGTGCGGTGCGGCAGGCCGTACAGCTGCCGCTGATCTGCTGCGGCGGTGTCGGCTGCGGCGATGATATTGTGGACGCCGCCCAGGCGGGCGCCGACGCCGTGGCCTGTGCGTCGGTGCTGCATTACGGCCGCGAGAGTGTTCCCGAACTCAAGGACGAGATCCGCAGCGGCGGTGTGGAGGTGCGCAGATGAAAATCACGGTAGTGGATTACGGCCTTTCCAACCTGCTCAGCGTCCGGCTGGCCCTCGAACACTGCGGCGCCGAGACCGAACTGGTCAACACGCCGGATCAGGTGCTGGCGGCCCGCGCCCTGGTTCTGCCGGGAGTGGGGGCGTTCCGGGACGGCATGGAAGGCCTTGAAAACCTCGGCCTCGTCGAGGCCCTGCGCACAGCGGCACAGCGGGGAACCCCGCTGCTCGGCATCTGCCTCGGGATGCAGATGCTGCTGACCGAATCGGAGGAATTCGGGCTGTACCGCGGCCTGGACCTGATTCCCGGCCGGGTGGAACGCCTGCCCGACACCGCGGTGGACGGTTCGCCCGAGCGGGTGCCCCACATCGGGTGGGAGGCACTGCAGCCCGCCGCGGGCCGGACGGATTTCGCCGGCACCATCCTCGAAAAGGTGCGCCCCGGTGAGGAGTGCTACTTCATCCATTCCTACGAGGCCAAGCCCGCCGACCCGGCATACCGGCTGGCGGACGCGGTCTACGGCGGACGGCCGGTCTGTGCCGCAGTCTGCCGCGGCAATGTCATCGGCACACAGTTTCATCCCGAAAAATCCGGCCCGGTGGGACTGCGGATTCTGCAGAGTTTCCTGACCATGGCAGGCAACTGACCCCATCGGACGGTGGAATTGTCAAAAATGCCGGAAAACGACGCAGCGGACACTGTGCATTTCTCCTTCCGCTGCGCTATCAGACTGCACCAAAAATCCATAAAAAGCACAAATTCGATTATTTATCTATTCCCAAGAGCGAAAGTTTGTTGTATAATGAACTTGTAACATGGTTAATTAAATGACGAACTTCGCGCAGAAGAGGTGCTCTATGAAAAAGTTGATTTTGGTCACCAGTCCTCCGGCCTGCGGCAAAACCTTTATTTCCAAGCAGCTGGCCAAGTCACTCGACCATGTGGTGTACCTGGATAAGGATACGCTGATTCCGTTGTCCAAGCAGATTTTCGCGGTGGCCCATCAGCCCTACGACCGGAGCAGCATTTTCTTTGAGAAGTATATCCGTGATCTGGAGTACCGCGTGGTTCTGGATCTGGCCATGGAGGCGCTGGAGTACGACGACATCGTTCTGATCAATGCGCCTTTCACCCGCGAGATCCGTGACCTGCCCTACATCAATACGCTGCGCGGCGAACTGAAAAAGAAGGGCGCCGAGCTGGTGGTGATCTGGGTGGATACCAAACCGGAAATCTGCCATCAGCGGATGATTGACCGTGCCAGTGACCGCGATATGTGGAAGCTCAACCACTGGGACGAGTACATCCTGGGCGTCAACTTTGAGGCGCCCACCAACCTGCGGCTGCCCGATCAGCCGGACTCTCTGCTGATCTTCCACAATTCCAGCCAGGAAGAGTTTGAGACGAGCATGAAAGAGATTGTTGCCCAGCTCGAAGCTGCGGTGGCCGATCGTCCCGAGCCCATCCGGACGCAGTATTGATGGCGGTTCCGACATTCCGAACATAGACGGCAAACCCATGCAGGGCCCTGTGCCCGGCATCCGGTTTGCCGTTTTTCTTTTTGTGCGGCAAAGGGTAAAAAAATTCGGTACCGCGCCGCAGCCGGAATCTGCAAAATAGCTTGTACTTTTGTCGGCCGATATGCTATAATCTACTCTGTATTCATGTGCAAACGGGAGGAATCGGGTATGGCAAGGGATCTTCTGGTGGGAAGCACGGGCTTTGTGGGCGGCAATCTCGCCGCCGCACATGGGTTTTCAGCCTGCTGCCACTCCACCGACATCGCCGGACAGTACGGCACCCGGCCTGACCTGTGCGTCTACGCGGGGGTGCCGGCGGCAATGTTCCTCGCCAATGCCGACCCGGCGGCGGATCTGGCCGTCATGGCGGCCGCGCGGGAAAACCTGCGCCGCATCGCCCCGCAGCGCCTGGTCCTGATCTCCTCCATCGCGGTCTATGCCGACAGCCGCGGCCGGGATGAAACCTCGCCCATGCCGCGCGACGGTCTGCCCGCCTACGGCGCCAACCGCCTGCAGCTCGAGGACTGGGTGCGGGAGGATTTCCCCGATGCGCTGATCGTCCGGCTTCCGGCACTGTACGGTCCGGGCCTGAAAAAGAACTTCCTGTTTGATCTGCACACCATCACCCCGGCCATGCTCCGCCCCGAACTCTACCGGGACCTCGCACGGCGCTCCGTGCTGGTGGAAAAGGGCTATTCCCCGGCAGACAACGGCTTCTATAAACTGAACGGCCGGGCAGATGCCGCGGCACTGCGGGACTTCTTTGCCCACAATGACTTCAACGCCCTCGCCTTTACCGATTCCCGCAGCCGGTACCAGTTCTACCCCCTGATGCGGCTGTGGCGCGACATCACGGCGGCCCTGGCGGCAGACCTGACGCTGCTCAACCTCACGACCCCGCCGGTCACGGCCAAGGCGGTCTATCAGGCGGTGACCGGCCACAGCGACTGGACCAACCTGCTGGACAAGCCGCCCTTTGACTATGACCTGCGCAGCTGCCACGCGGCGCTGCTGGGCGGCCGGGACGGGTATCTCTGCACCGAAGCGGAGGAACTTCAAGAGATCTGCGCCTTTATGCGCGGCTGGAAGGACGGAACATTATGAATCTTGCCATCTCCAACATTGCCTGGGACCGGGCGGATGACGAGGCAGTCTACACCGCCATGCAGCAGGCCGGCTTCACCGGTCTGGAAATCGCCCCGACCCGCATTTTCCCGCCCCAGGGCGACCCGTCGGACCCCGATACCTATGTCGGGCCCTACGACAATCTGAGCGCTGCCGCACTGTTCGGCGGTTATCTGCTCAACCGGTGGGGCTTCACGGTCCCGAGCATGCAGAGCATCTGGTACGGCCAGACCGGCAACATCTTCGAGCCTGCCGACACCGAGGCCCTGCTGGACTACACGGCGCAGGCCTTCCAGTTCGCCCATACGCTGAACTGCCCCAGCCTGGTGTTCGGCTGCCCGCGCAACCGCAGCTGCAACCCGCCCCATACGCCCGCCGAGGCCGATGCCTTCTTCGATCATGCCGGCTCGCTGGCCGAGCGGTACGGTGTGGTGCTGGCCATCGAGGCCAACCCGCCGGTCTACACCAACTATCTCAACGGCACCGCCGATGCCTTTGCCCTGGTCAAGCGCCTGCAGAACCCCGGCCTGGCCGTGAACCTCGACCTCTCGACGATCCTCAGCAACGGCGAGAAACTGCGGGACTTCGTGGAAGATATCGGCTATGTGAGCCATATACATATCAGTGAGCCCGATCTGGCTCCCATCCGCAAACGCCCCGAACACGCCGAACTGGCCATGCTGCTCAAAGCCGTGGGCTATCGCGGCTATGTCTCGGTGGAGATGCGCCGCACCACCCTGGACACGGTGCGCCGCACCCTTACCTATATTGCGGAGGTATTTGCATGAACACTGCAGAAATCCAGAATATTCCCGGCGTGCCGGATTACCGCTGCACCGCGTTTGCACCGCGCCGCAGCGACTACTGCCTGCTGATCCCCGTGATCAACGAAGGCTCCCGGATTCTCACCGAACTCGGCCGCGCCCAGAAGGCCGGCATCGACCGTCTGGTGGACATCGTCCCCTGTGACGGCGGTTCCACCGACGGCAGCATGAACCCCGACACGCTGCAGCTCTACGGCGTCAATACGCTGCTGGTCAAGACCGGCCCCGGCAAACAGGGGGCCCAGCTGCGCATGGGTCTGCATTTTGCGCTGGCGCTGGGATACCGCGGCGTGCTGACCATTGACGGCAACAACAAGGATTCCATCGAGGACGTTCCCGCCTTCCTGGCCAAACTGCAGGAGGGCTATGATTTCGTGCAGGGCAGCCGCTTCATCCGGGGCGGCCATGCCGTCAACACGCCGCCGCTGCGGTTCGCCGCCGTGCGGCTCATCCATGCGCCGATCATCAGCGCGGCGGCCCACCAGTGGTTTACCGACACCACCAACGCCTACCGCGCGTACAGCCGCGAGTACCTGACCCATCCCGAAGTCCGCCCCCTGCGGGACATCTTCATGGGATATGAGCTGCTGGCCTACCTGAGCATCCGGGCCACCCAGCTGGGCTTGCGTGCCTGCGAGGTCCCCGTGACCCGCGCGTACCCGGCCAGCGGCAAGACCCCGACCAAGATCAGCGGCTGGAAAGGCAACAGCGAACTGCTCAAGGTGCTGTTTGCCGCCGCGGCAGGCCGGTACAATCCCTGACGGCCCGCAACAACATGGAGGTCCAATGTGAACATGACTGTGGATAAAATCATCATCGGCGCCGGCCTGTACGGCCTGTACGCCGCGCGGATGTGCGGGGCAGCCGGCCAGCGCGTCCTGGTGCTGGAACGGGACCCCGGGCCCTTCATGCGGGCAACCTATATCAACCAGGCGCGCGTCCATATGGGGTATCACTACCCGCGCAGCTATTCCACGGCCATCAAGAGCGCCCACTATTTTGAGCGCTTCTGCCGCGACTACGGCTTCTGCCTGCATACCGAGTTTGATCAGATCTATGCCACCAGCGCCCATTTCAGCTGGACCAACGCCGCCGAGTTCCGCCGTTTCTGCGCGGCCGCTGGCATCCGCTGCGACGATGTCGCCCCCGAGCGGTATTTCAATCCCGGCATGTGCGACGGGGCCTTCCTGACCACCGAATATACCTACGACGCCCAGGTCCTCAAGCGCTGGTTCCTGACCGAACTGGAGAAACTTCCGAATGTATCCATTCTGTATTCCCATCGTCCCGACGCCATCCGGGCAATCGGGGACGTCTGGGAGGTCCGGGCAGGGGATGTGACCGCACAGGCACCGTTCCTGCTCAATGCGGCCTATGCGGGCGTCAATGACATTCATGCCATGCTGGGCCTGCCGCCCTTCAAGATCAAATATGAAAAGTGCGAGATCATCCTCTGCACCGTGGACGAGCGGCTGCGCGGCACCGGCATCACCGTGATGGACGGTCCCTTCTTCAGCCTGATGCCGTTCGGCCAGACCGGTCTGCACAGCCTGACCAGCGTGACCTTCACCCCCCACGAGACCAGCTACGATGCGGTGGCGACCTTCCCCTGCCAGAAGGAGAGCGGCGGCCGCTGCGCGCCGGGCAACCTGGACAACTGCAACGAGTGCCCGGCCAGACCCAAGAGCGCCTGGCCGTATATGAGCCAGCTGGCGCGCAAATATCTGAAGGAAGAGTACGGGTTTGCCTATCAGGGCAGCCTGTTCAGCATGAAACCCATCCTCAAAGCCAGCGAGATCGACGATTCCCGTCCCACCGTGGTGCGGGTGATGAACACCGAACCGATGCTGGTCAGCGTGCTTTCCGGCAAAATCAACACGGTGTATGACCTGGACGAGGTGCTGAAACAATGATCACAAACAAGGAAAAGAATTTTATCTCGGCCGTCGTGTACCTGCACAACGACGGGGAACGGGCCGTCGCCTTCTTTGAAAAACTCAACGGGGTCCTGGCCGATAACTTTGACCAGTACGAGCTGGTGGCGGTGGATGACGCCTGCACCGACTCGACGGTCTCCGACCTGCGCCGCTGGGCCGCCGGTCTCGAAAAGCCCCTCACCGTGCTGCACATGAGCCTGCATCAGGGGCTGGAACCCGCCATGAATGCCGGCCTCGATGCCGCCATCGGCGATTATGTCTATGAGTTCGACTCCACCCAGACGCCCTACCCGATAGAGTTCGTCATGCAGGCCTACCGGGAGGCCATGGGCGGCAGCGACATTGTCTCGGTCTGCCCCCGCACCACCCAGGGCAGCAGCCGGCTGTTCTACCGCATCTTCAACGCGAACAGCCGCTCGCTCTACCGTCTGCGGACCGACGCCTTCCGGCTGGTCAGCCGCCGCGCCGTCAACCGGGTGCACGCCTCGAGCGACAACCTGCCGTACCGCAAGGCGGCCTATGCGGCCAGCGGTCTGCGGATGACCGACCTGGAATTTGACGGCCGTCTGACCGACCGCAGCACCGGCCGGTTTGCCCTGGCCATGGACAGCCTGGCCCTGTACACCGATGCCGGCTATAAGTTCAGCGCCGGCATTGCGATCGCCATGATGTTCCTGGCCCTGGCGGAGCTGGCCTACACGCTGCTGATCTTCTGCACGGGCCATCCCATCGAGGGCTGGACGACCATGATGTTTGTGCTGACGCTAGGATTTGCCGGCCTCTTTGCCGTGCTGACCATCGTCATCAAATATCTGTCGCTCCTGGTGGACCTGATCTTCAAAAAACAGAAATACCTCATCGAGAGCATCGAAAAGATCCAAAAGTAACCGCTCTGCGGAACCGGAAAGGAGGGTCACCGCCATGCAGCCAAAACGCCAAGCCGCGCAGCGCCGCCTGCGGCTGTTTGCGGTGATTCTGTTCCTTGTCGTGATGGTCGCCAACCTGGGCCGCTACCTTGTGTTCGACGGGCTTTACCTCTGGGACGCCCGGCTTCGTTGGCAGGAGTGTGCCTATGTGCTGCGCGGCCTTGACCCCTTTGACGTGATGCACAGCCGGGTGCCCTCCCTGCCGGAGATCGGCTGGGTCGATGCCTCGCTGGGCGGTACGGTGCCCTGGGCCTACCTGCTGGGCAACTTCATCAATCCCGGCTTTTTGCCGTACAACGCCATGTGCGTCTACCTTCTGGCGCTGGATTTCCTCGCCCCGCTCGTGACGGCACTCTGTATGGAACGCTTCCTGCTGCGGAACCGGTATGTGTCGGACCGCTACACCGCGGTGCTGGCATCCCTGCTGGTCTTTGCGCCCAGCATGTGGGCCAATGCGGTGCTGTTCGGCAACCAGAGCGGCGTCGTCTGCTGCTGCGTCATGCTCTCCATGTGTGTGCTGGACCGCAACGAAAGCCTGGCCGGCCTGCTGCTCGCCGTGGCCATGTGCAAGCCGCAGGTGGCGTTCCCGTTCCTCTTTCCGCTGCTGTGCAAAAAGCGGTGGAAAGCCCTCACCGTCACCTCGGGCACCGTCCTCGGCGCCTGGCTGCTGGCGGCCATCCTGACCGAGAGCGGCCCGCTCTCGATGCTGTCCGACATCATGAACCAGGGGCTCAGCTACAGCACCTCCTACTATGGCCTCTTCAACTGGCTCATCCGGTTCGGCGTGTCCACCCGGACGGTGCTGATCCTCGATGTGCTGTCCGGTCTGATCATCCTGCTGGCCGCGGCGCGCTGGATGTTCCTGCACCACCTCGACAACGACTGGCTGACCTGGTACGCCGTCACGGCGGTGGTCTCGGTGCTGTGGTTCTACAAGCAGAACCATGACTACATCATCCTGGCCCTGCCGGCCATTGCCATTTTCTGTATGCGCCGGATTCCGCTGCCCGCCTGGGGCAGCATCCTGATCCTGCTCATCGACGTCATTGCCTTCGGCGTTCCCAAGGCCGCCGGCCTGCTGTTCGGCCTCTCCCACGACGCCGTCAGCCCCTGGGCCAAACTGGCCGAGACCCTTGCCATCACCGCGTCGCTGTGGTACGTCTTTGCGGCGGCCCGCGAACATGCCGCCTCGCCGGCCTGCGAGGACAACTGACCATCCCCACGGAAAGGAGGGGACCGATCCGCCATGCGATTCCGCTCTGTGTTCCCATCCGGCCGTCCGGCCCTCTCTGCCCGCGGCTTCTGGCTGTGGGTGACTGCGCTGACCGTTCTGCGCGCCCTCATCACCCATTTCCAGATGGCCTATACCTGGGTCGGCGGTGCGCCGCTCGACGATGAACTGATGTTCCGCGCCGCCAACGCCATCTCACAGGGGCAGTGGCTGGGCGGCTATGATTATCTGACCCTCTCCAAGAGCATGTTTTTCCCGGTCTGGCTGGCGCTGCTGCATCTGCTGCATGTGCCTTACCTGCTGGGCGGGGCACTGCTCTGGTGCGGAGCCTCGCTGCTCACCGCCTTTGCGGTCCGGCCGCTGTGGCGCCGCACCGCAGCCGGACAGGCCCGCTGCCTGACCCTTGCGCTCTATGGGCTGCTGGCGTTCCTGCCGTCCTCCTGGGCATCCTACACGCTGCGCGTCTACCGGGACAACATCTTCCCGGCGCTGTGCATGTTCTGCTTTGCGGGGCTGGTGGGGGCTGCTCTGCGCATCGTCTTTGACAAACCCCGCCCTGCGCCGCTCTGGCCCTGGCTGGCCGCCGCAGGGGTGGGCCTGGGCTGCGGTTTCCTCAACCGGGAGGATGCCGGGCTCTTTTTGCTGCCCTTTGCCGCCGCGGCCACCGTCATCATGCTGGTGCTGCTCATCCGTCGCCGCCGCTGGCTCTCCTGCCTCGGTCAGGCGCTCCCGTATGCGCTGCTGGCGGCGGGCGTGCTGATCTTCTGCGGACTGAATCTGCGCAGCTATGGCGTGTTTGCGCTGTCGGACTTCTCTTCCGGCGCGTTTGCCGATGCCATGGGCGCCATGACCCGCGTGGATACCCGGAGCACCGAACCGCTGCTCAGCGTCCCGGCGGATGCCCGCGCCGCCATGTATGAACAGGTCCCCGCGCTGCACCGGCTGGAAGGCTGGCTGGAGGAGGACCCCCAGATGCAGAACGATTTCCGTGACCCGACCTGCAACGATTACCGGGCGGGCAGCTTTTACTGGGCCATCCGCCGGGCGGCCCAGTTCGAGGGAATCTATGAGAGCGCCCAGACCGCCGAGGCGTACTGGTCCGAGGTGGCCGAGGCCGTCAATGCGGCCTGCGACGACGGGACCCTGCCCAGCCGCGGCGGACGGCGCAGCGGGACAAGCCAGCCTATCCGGGCACAGTATGTACTGCCCGCACTGGGCGAATCGGTCCGCAGCCTGGTCTGGGTGCTGACCTTCCAGGACTGCCCGGCCTATTACAGCAACCTGCGCTCCATCGGCACCGAGGAGGATTTTGCCCTCTGGTCGTCCTATCTGCACTGCGATTTCAACGGCGCCGCCGAGGCGGGGAAGGATACCCCCTATTACAGCCCGCTGCAGAAACTGGTCTACCGGCTGCTTGACCTGCTGCGGCTGGTCTACGCCGTGGGGCTGACCGCGCTGTTTGCCGTCGGCGTTGTGCGGTTCCTGGCCGCACTGCCGCGGTCGGTGCGGGGCGGGGAAGCCCGGTTCCTCCCGTGGCTGATTCTCTTCGGCCTGCTGGCCATCGCGGCGCTTCGCTGCGGCATGATCGCCTTTGTCGAGGTCTCCAGCTTTGGCATCGGCACCTCCACGATGTATCTTTCCACCGTCCACCCGCTGCTGCTGCTCTTCACCTTCTGTGTGTGGACCGGTATTCCGAAAAGGAGTTCTCAAGTATGACCGACCTGCTCATTGTCGGCGGCGGCGCTGCCGGCCTGATGGCCGCCGGAGCCGCCCTCGAAAAGGGCCTGTCCGTGACCGTTCTGGAACATAATCCGCAGGGCCCCGGCCAGAAAATTCTCATCACCGGCAAGGGCCGGTGCAATCTTACCAATGACTGTGACCCGCGCGAATTTCTCAACTATGTGCGGCACAATCCGCGGTTTCTCTATTCCTCGCTCTATGCGTTCCCGCCCGCCCGGACGATGGAACTGTTTGAAAGCCTCGGCGTACCGCTCAAGACCGAGCGGGGACGCCGCGTTTTTCCGCAGAGTGACCGCGCCGCCGACGTGCTGGCCGCGCTGCGCCAGTACGCCCGGGGTGCCGTGTTCGAGAAAGGAAACGCCGCCAGGCTGCTGCTCGCGGACGGCGTCTGCCGCGGCGTGCGCACATCGGACGGCCGGGAACTGTACGCAGCGGACGTGCTGCTGGCCACGGGCGGCAAGAGCTATCCCGGCACCGGCAGCGACGGTTCGGGCTATCGTCTGGCCCGCCAGGCAGGGCACACCATCGTCACGCCGCAGCCCAGCCTGTGCAGCCTGGTCAGCCCTGACCCCGCCTGCCGCCGCATGATGGGGCTGAGCCTGCGCAACGTCCGGCTGACGCTGCTCTGCGACGGCAAGCCGCTGTTCACCGAGCAGGGCGAGGCGCTGTTCACCCACTTCGGCATCTCGGGCCCGCTGGTGCTCTCGGCCTCCACCTACATCGAGGACCTGAGCCGCCATACCTATCTCTGCGAGTTCGATCTCAAACCCGCCCTGGATGAAAAGACGCTCTATGACCGGCTGACCCGCGATTTTGCGGCGCTGGGCGGTCACAGTGCCCAGGGGGCGCTGGAAAAGCTGCTGCCCCATTCGATGCGCCCCGTCGCGGTGGAAAAGTGGGGCGTGGACCCCGCGACCCGCGCCGCCCAGATCACCCGGGAAGAAAAACTCCGGCTGGTCACGCTGTGCAAGCACTGGCAGGTGCCGGTCAGCGCGCTGGGCGACCTGCAGCACGCCGTCATCACGGCCGGCGGCGTCGATACCCGCGAGGTGGACCCCCGCACGATGGAGAGCCGGCTGTGCCGGCACCTGCGGTTCGCCGGGGAAATTCTGGATGTGGATGCCCGCACGGGCGGGTATAACCTGCAGATTGCCTGGGCAACCGCTCAGGCTGCCGTCCGTCATCTGGACGGCAACGCTTGATGAGGAAAGGATGGATGAACGATGATTTCTGTTGCGATTGACGGGCCTTCCGGCGCCGGAAAATCCAGCATGGCCAAGCGCCTGGCTGCCGAGCTGGGCTATACCTATGTCGATACCGGCGCCATGTACCGGGCCATCGGCCTGTACGCGGTGCGCAGCGGCAAGGACCCCGCCGATGCGCCCGCCGTTGAGGCGCTTCTGCCGCAGATCCGGCTGGACCTGGGCATGGTGGACGGCACCCAGCATATCTATCTCAACGGGGAGGATGTCTCCGACGCCATCCGCACCGAGCAGATCAGCATGGCGGCCTCGGCGGTCGCGGCCAATCCCGCGGTGCGCGCCTTCCTGCTGCAGACCCAGCGGGACCTGGCGGCGAGCCGCAATGTCCTGATGGACGGGCGCGACATCGGCACCGTGGTGCTGCCCAATGCCACCGTCAAGATCTTCCTGACCGCCTCTGCGGAGGCCCGGGCCGACCGCCGCTTCCGGGAACAGCAGGCCAAGGGCGAACCGGTCCGCTATGAGGATGTCCTGGCCGATATCGAGCGCCGGGACTACCAGGACAGCCACCGTGCCGCCGCACCGCTGCGGCAGGCCGAGGATGCCATCCTGGTGGACACCAGCGACCTGGGCATCGAGGAGAGCTTCCGTCTGCTCAAAAAGACCATCCTGACCCACCTGTAATACGGAGCGCCGGCCTGCCGGGCGCTGCGAAAAATATGAAGTTAAAACGGGGATAAATTGTATGCTTCTCTATTGGATTCTGCTGCCGCTCGCGTGGCCGCTGCTGCACATCATCTGGCACATTCAGCTCATCGGGCGGGAAAACATTCCCAAGGGGCGCGCCCATGTCATTGCATCCAACCACCTGTCCGACCTGGACCCCGTGTACATCCTGGACTCGGTGTTCAGCTGGAAACGCTATACCATTCTGGCAAAGCAGGAACTGTTCCGCAATCCGCTGATCGGATGGTTCCTCGCCTGCCTGGGAGCCGTGCCCATTGACCGCGGCAAGGGCGATCTTGACACCGTCAACCTCGTCACCGAGGAATGCCACAACGGCACGCCGATCCTGATTTTCCCCGAAGGAACCCGCAGCAAGACCGGAGAACTGGGCAACCTCAAAAGCGGTGCCTTTGTCATCGCCGGCAATGCGGGGGCCGATATGGTGCCCTGCCGCATCATCTACGATACGCCGAATCACCGGATGCGCCCCTTCTGCCGGATCCGCATCTGCTTCGGCACGCCGATTCCCGCCGAGGAGATGGCGATCGCCGATCCCCGCCGCTCGGTGGCAAAACTGCGGGAACTGCGCTCCCGCCTGAAAAACGAACTGGAACGTCTGTACGAAGAAAACAACTTTGAGGTGCGGCCCTGACCGGGGCGGCGCCTGCAGTGAGGTATTGCCATGCAAATCCTTCTGGCCAAGACGGCCGGCTTCTGCTTCGGTGTGAACCGTGCCGTGAAACTGACCTACGACCTGCTCAGCCAGGGACACCGCATCGCCACGCTCGGCCCGCTGATCCACAATCCTCAGGTGGTCAGCGACCTTGAACACCGAGGCGCGCTGACCTGCGATACCGTCGACGAAGTGCCGGACGGGTACGAAGTCATCATCCGCAGCCACGGTGTGCCGCAGGCGGTCTATGACAAAATCTCAACACGGAGCCTGGCGTATCATGACGCCACCTGTCCGTTTGTAGCAAAAATCCATAAAATTGCCGTGGAGGCAGGCCGCAACGGCGCTTTTCTGCTGGTGGCAGGTGACAGGAAACATCCCGAAGTACAGGGAATTGTAGGCCATACAACGGGAGAAGTGAGAACGTTTGCCAACATTTCCGAGCTCGAGGAACTGCTGCCGCTGCTCAAGCAGCAAAAGTCCATTTACGTTGTTGCACAGACGACGTTTCATGTCCAGAGTTGGGAAACTTGTAAGGAATTTTTGAAAAAGCAGTGTACAAATTCCAAAATATTTGATACAATATGTAATGCAACGTGGGCGAGGCAACAGGAAGCGGAAGACCTCAGCCAAAAATGCGATC
>NZ_JAXJZK010000006.1:0-11975 GCF_036306485.1 Gemmiger sp.
ACAACACCCGCATCCACGCCTGCCGGCAGAAGCTGATCGACGATCTCAACGCCGCCGCCCTGCCGCTGGCCGTGCTGGAACTGATTCTGGAAAACCTGCTCGGCACCGTCCGGGCGGAGATGAATAAGGACCAAAGTCATGAAAACGCATGAGATCACCTTGCATGGATACCGTGCTACGACGCAAGAGCATGGCGGTATCCTGCTGCTCGGAACGGCCGCCAGCTATGGCACAGAGCGGTTGCATCTGATCCGTGACGACGACACCTGGAAAAATCTGAGTGTGGATGTGACTTATCATCTTGTTCCGGACGATAGTGGAATCACAGAATATCCCGATGAGGAGGATTATGTGAAGGTGCCGGCGGCTGCCACATCCAGGGCAACGCAGTTTGGTACGATCACGATCCGGGGCATTGGTGATGGCGTACAGTGTATCACATACAATCTGCTCTATCAGGTAGGCGACCATGCTCAGATCCCCGGTCAAGCCACCGGAGACCCTCCGGAAAGCTGGTGGATTGATCTGCAGAATCGAATGGTGCCGGACGGCGGCGAGGCTGGTCAGCAACTGTTGTCCACCGAAAACGGGAGAACCTGGGACTGGCCAACTACGGTAAAATGGTCATACAAACCTGGAGCGTATGAGGTATCCGCATCAGCTATTGTGTTGCCGATTTACGCGACTGACAACAACCATATTTGGTGGTGGACAGAGCTGCGATATGTCAATATACGACTCATGGATGGTCAGTCGATATTGGCATCAACGTCCGTGATCGCCAGTGTAAAACTCGTGCGATTTGTCAGTTGGACGGATAATGTCATACAGGTCGATGTTTTTCTGCATAGCGGCGTCAGTATGAGATACACATACTGGGTACAGGAGCACCGCTGGGAAAGTAACTATATGATCTATGGCGCTTCTACAATCGATAAGATGGTAGCCGACCGATTAAAGTCCCCTGGTGCCGGAAAAGAGCATGATCGACTGACGATTGTGAATGGAGAACCCTGCTGGGAAGGCAACACAAAAATATTGTTGTTATCGAGTAATAATGAGCTGCTGGAATCGCAAGATGGGCAGCCCATTACTCGGAAAACGCTGGCATCTTATCTGCAGATATACAAGGTATTTGTTTACGATGCACAAATGTCTGGCACGGTATCCGAAGACTTAATACCGGAAGGACAAGCTATCACACGCTATCGAGTCCTGGATGCCGTGCCGGGACCCAATAACAATAACATTGTGATGAGTTGTGTTAAAACAGATGGGGCCAACGCTCAAGGCAGCATCTGCACGATTACAATAAAGGAGGAAAATAAATGAGACTCGCAACTGGAGATGTCGTCTTTTTCTGGCCGCTGGCCCTGCATGTCCTGACCGCCGGCTGGCTTTACAGTGACGGGAGCACCCACAGCGCCATCGATCTGCGCGCCGCGGTCGGCACGCCGGTCTATGCGGCGGAGGATGGCACCGTGGAACAGACCCAGGACTGGAACGGCCACACCAAGACCGGGATGCAGAGCTACGGCATCATGTGCCGCATCCGCCATGCCGACTATCAGGGCGGGGCACTCTCCACCCGGTATGCCCATCTTTCCAGACTCTGCGTCCAGCGCGGGGAGCAGGTCCGGGAAGGTCAGCTGATCGGCTATTCCGGCGAGACGGGCAACTGCTTCGGCGCGCATCTGCACTTTGAGGTGATCTGGAAGGAAGTGCGCCGCAACCCGCTGTGCTGGCTGGATGCGGACTTCACCTGTGCCGACAGCGGCGTCTACACCTACGGCGCCGGCCAGGGTCCGGTCCAGCGCCCGGTGCAGAGCGGAGACCTGCCCGCAGGGGTGCGCCTGCAGCGCCTGTGCATCATCGGCACCGATGCCGAGATCCTGGCCAAGGCCCGGTCGCTCGGCCTGCCTGCCGATACCGTGACGGCCCTGCTGATCGGCCCGGCCTCGGACGGCGACGCCATGACGCTATGGCAGATGGCCGGACAGAAGGACAGGGAATACTTCGCACGCTACACGAAAGGAGCCTGAAACGGACGGATGGAAGCGATCCTGGCCGCGTTGGTGACCGGAGCGTGCTCGGTGCTGGGGGTCATCCTCACGACACTGGCGGCGGCCCGGCGCACCGAGGAGAAGATGCGCACCGCCCAGGCCGTGACCGACACCAAGCTGGAAGAACTCACCCGCGAGGTGCGCGCCCACAACCATTTTGCCCGGCGGGTTCCGGTGCTGGAAGAGCAGATGAAGGTGGCCAACCACCGCATTGCCGACCTGGAACGCAGCTCCTTCGACGCCCCCGGCGGTTATTCCGCCAGATGACGAATATAAATAAGTAAGGCTCGGAAAGGAGAAACGTATGATGGATCTGAACGCAGCGGGTCTGGCCAGTGTTGCCTGCATCACGGTGATCTGCTATCTGTTGGCCACGGCCGTCAAACAGACGCCGCTGGCAAACAAGTGGCTCCCCACGCTCTGCGGTGCGGCGGGCGGTCTGCTGGGCCTCATCGGTCTGGCCGTGGTGGCGGATTTCCCGGCAACGGACCCGCTCACCGCGGTGGCGGTGGGCATTGTCAGCGGGCTGGCAGCCACCGGCACCGATCAGGCAATCCGGCAGCTCAGGCGGTAATTCCCGCCCCGAAGCGGCGGACATCCCGGGATTCCCGGCGGTGCCCGCCGCTTTTTTGCTTGCATATTTCCAGCGGAGGATTTATAATAAAAAACAATCTATACTGGGAGGGGTGTGTATGGAACAGACAATGCAGTCCGGTCAGCCGAAAAAACGGCCCGTACTGGGAATTTTGGGCGGCCTTGGCCCGGCAGCCAGCTGCTACCTGTATCAGATGATCATTGACCATACCCCGGCGCAGCGCGATCAGGACCACATTGATCTGGTCATCTCGTCGCGGGCCTCCACGCCGGACCGTACGGCGTTTATTGTGGGGCAGAGCACCGAGGACCCCTTCGATGTCATGGAGCAGGACGGCATCAGTCTGGTGCGGTACGGTGCCACGGTGCTGGCCATCCCCTGCAACACGGCCCATTATTTTTATGACCGTCTGGCGGCGGCCCTGCCGGTTCCGGTCCTCAACATGCCGCGACTGACCGTGGCCCAGGCCAAGGCAGGGGGCTGCCGCAAGCTGGGCATCCTGGCTACCGACGGCACCCTGCTGGCCGAAACCTACCAGCTGAGCTGCCGTGAAGCCGGCATCGGCTGGGCCGTCCCGAGCCCCGAGGCCCAGCGCGGTGTGATGACCGTCATCTATGAGCAGATCAAGAAGGGCCGCCGTGCCGACATGGCGCTGTTCAACGCGGCCGCCGATGATCTGCGCGCCCAGGGATGCGACCGGGCGGTGCTGGGATGCACCGAGCTCAGCCTGGTCAAGCGGGACGAACACCTCGGCCCCTTCTTCATCGACAGCACCGAAGTGCTCTGCCGTCAGGCCATGCTGGCGTGCGGCGTGACCCCGGTCGGGTTTGACGAATTCTGATACTCAATTCTCCGAAAGGATTTGACAGACAATGGAAAATAAAAAGTTTTACATCACAACGCCGATCTACTATCCCAGCGACAAGCTGCACATCGGCCACAGCTACACCACCGTCGCCTGTGACGCCCTGGCCCGCTACAAGCGCAAGCAGGGCTATGATGTGATGTTCCTGACCGGTACCGACGAGCACGGCCAGAAGATCCAGGACAAGGCCGCCGCCAAGGGTGTGACGCCCAAGCAGTATGTGGACGAGATCGTGGCCACCGTCAAGGATCTGTGGAAGACGATGGATGTCAGCTATGACCGGTTCATCCGCACGACCGACGATTACCATGTCAAGAGCGTGCAGAAGATCTTCACGATGCTGCACGACAAGGGTGACATCTACAAAGGCACCTATAAAGGAATGTACTGCAAGCCCTGTGAGAGCTTCTGGACCGAGGCCCAGCTCAAGGACGGCAAGTGCCCCGACTGCGGCGGCGAAGTCTACGAGGCCGAGGAGGAAGCCTACTTCTTCAAGACCAGCAAGTACGCCGACCGTCTGCTGCAGTACTACGAGGATCACCCCGATTTCATCCAGCCCGCGACCCGCAAGAACGAGATGATCGCCTTCATCAAGCAGGGTCTGCAGGATACCTGCGTGTCCCGTACCAGTGTGTCCTGGGGCATCCAGGTCCCGTTCGATCCCAAGCACACGATCTATGTCTGGATCGACGCCCTCTCCAACTATATCACGGCGCTGGGCTACGGCAACGACACCTATCATGACTACGACAAATACTGGCCGGCCGATGTGCATGTGGTGGGCAAGGAAATCCTGCGTTTCCACACCATCATCTGGCCCGCCATGCTGATGGCGCTGGACCTGCCGCTGCCCAAGAAGGTGTTCGGCCATGGCTGGCTGCTGCTCAACGGCGGCAAGATGAGCAAGTCCAAGGGCAACGTCGTGGACCCCGTCCGTCTGTGCGACCGCTACGGCGTGGATGCCGTGCGCTACTTCCTGCTGCGGGAAGTGCCCTTCGGCAATGACGGCGCCTTCACCAACGAAGCGCTGATCAACCGCATCAACACCGATCTGGCCAACGATCTGGGCAACCTGCTGTCCCGCACCGTCGCCATGTGCGAAAAGTACTTTGGCGGCACCGTCACCAACACCCCGGTGACCGAGCCGGTGGATGCCGAACTGCTCGACCTGGTGGCGGCACTGCCGGGCCGCGTCAACGACGCCATGGAGGCGCTGGATGTGCCCTCCGCGCTGATTGCCATCTTCGAGGTGGTGCAGCGTGCCAATAAGTATATTGATGAGACCGCTCCCTGGGTGCTGGCCAAGAACGAGGAGACCAAACCCCGCCTGAACACCGTGCTCTTCAACCTGTGCAGTGCCCTGCATGTCGTCACGGCGTTCCTGCAGCCCTATCTGCCCAACACCACGCCCAAGATGGCCGATCAGCTGGGCCTGAGCCAGGAAGATCTGGATGTCCTGCTCAAGGAAGACACGGTGGGAACCGTCCGGTCGCAGTACACCGTCCATAAGGGCGAAGCCATCTTCCCGCGCATCGACGTGAAGAAGGAACTGGAATACCTCGAAGCCGAGGATGCCAAGCAGAAGGCGGCTGCCCAGGCGGCCGCTGCCCCGGCCGCACCTGCCGCGGAGCCCGCTGCGATCACCGACCATGAGCCGGAAATCAGCTTTGACGATTTCTGCAAGGTCGAGATGCGCGTGGCCGAAGTCCGCGCCTGCGAGAACCTCAAGGAGAGCAAAAAGCTGCTCCACCTGACGGTGTTCGACGGCGAGCGGGAGCGCTGCATCCTGTCCGGCATTGCCAAATGGTACAAGCCGGAGGACCTGATCGGCAAGCGCCTGGCCATTGTGGCCAACCTGGCACCCCGTCCGATGATGAAGGGCAAGTACGTCAGCGAGGGCATGATCGTCGCGGCGGACACCGCGGACGGCGGCTGTGAGATCGCCTTCTACGGCGACAATGTGCCGGTGGGTACCCGCGTCCACTGAGACCGGGCCCCGTGCCGGAAGCAAAGGATGAATGGTTTTGCAGAACACAACTTCCCGGGGAACTTCCCGCCTGGATGCCTTTTTCTCGGTGCCGGCGGCGGCAATCCTCATGGCCATTGTCTGCAATGTGCTGTGGGGTTCGGCGTTCCCCTTCATCAAGATGGGCTACCGCCTGTTCGCCATTGACGGGTCGGACACGGCGTCCATCCTGTGCTTCGCCGGCGTGCGCTTCATGATGGGCGCGCTGCTGGTCTATCTGGGCGGGGCCGCTCTTCGCCGCGGTCCGCTGCCCATGCCGCGCGGCGCAGTGCTGGCCCAGTGCTGCGGCCTCGGTCTGTGGCAGACCACCGCACAGTATGCCTTCTACTATTCCGCAGTGGCGGCCCTGACCGGCGCCATGGGCGGAATCCTCAACAGCACCCAGAGCTTCATGGGGGTCATTCTGGCCCACTTCCTCTACGGCAAGGCGGACCGGATGACGGTCCGCAAGGCGCTGGGCTGTGCACTGGGCTTCGGCGGTGTGCTCGTGGCCACGCTGGGCAACCATGGCGGCGGCAGTGCATCCGGCGTGGCGTATATGCTCATCGCCTCGGCGATCTTTGCGCTGGCCGGGCCCTGGAACAAGGCCGTCACGGCCAAGGCCGATGCCTTTTCGGTGTCCTGCCTGAACCTCGGTGTGGGCGGCGCCGCGCTGCTCCTCATCGGGATCGCGATGGGCGGAAGCCTGCATCCCCAGAGCGCCGGTGCCGTGCCGGTTCTCGCCTTTCTGGCCTTCATCTCGGGCGCGGGGTATGTGCTCTGGGCCCTGCTGATGAAGAACAACCCGGTCTCCCGCATTGCGGTGTTCGGCCTGGTGATCCCGATCATGAATGTGCTGCTCTCGGCTCTGCTCAACGGCGAACCGCTCTTTGAGTGGCAGTACCTTGCCGCGCTGGTGTTGGTCTGCGTCGGCATTTACCTTGTCAACAAACCCAAAAAGGCAGTGTGCCATGACTGAAATCTTTGATACCCATGCCCATTACTGTTCCCACCAGTTTGACGCCGACCGGGAAACGCTGCTCGCGGCGCTGCCCGATGCCGGCGTGACCGGTGTGCTGGAATGTGCCACCCACTCCGGGGACGCCCCGGCGGTGCTGGAACTGGCGCATCGGTACCCGTATATTCATGCGGCGCTGGGCATCCATCCCGAGAGCCTCGGGGAGGAGGACGCGCCCACCGTGGCGGTCTACGGCGGTGACTGGCGTGCTGAGCTGGCGGCCATGCGCCCGCTGTTCGACGACCCGGCCGTGGTGGCGGTGGGGGAGATCGGCCTCGATCATCACTGGCCGCTGCCCGCCCGCGCCCAGTATGAGCTGATGGAAGCACAGCTGCAGCTGGCGGCGGAACTGGATCTGCCGGTCTCGGTCCATGACCGGGAAGCCCATGCCGAAACCTATGAACTGCTGCGCCGCTACCGGCCCCGCGGTGTGTTGCACTGTTACAGCGGCAGCGCCGAGGATGCCGTCTGGCTGACCGGGCAGGGGATGGCACTGGGATTCGGCGGCACCACCACCTACAAAAATGCCAAGAGGGTCCGCCAGGTGCTGGCGGTCATCCCGAAAACCGCCGCCGTCCTGGAAACGGACTGCCCGTATATGGCACCCGAACCGGTCCGCGGAACCCGCAATGACAGCCGCAATATCGTCCATGTGGCAGCGCAGATCGGCACGCTCTGGGAGATGACTCCCCAGGAGGTGCTGGATCTGACCGCTGCCAATGCAAGGCGGATTTTCCAAATCAAATACAATCGGAGGAACCAACCATGAAAGCACGCATTCCCAAACACCGCGAATTTATCATTGATTTCCCCAAGGATGTCCCCCAGGCCAAGGCCGACGAGGGCTGGGACAAGCTGATGGCGCTGATGGAGGACTATAAGAAGTCCCACAACGGCCAGACCGTCTACTCCCCGACCTTCATCGAGGACCTGGAGCCCTCCGTCAAGGAACTGCAGCAGACCTACGGCTTCACCTACACGGTGGAAACCAGCAAATAAATTTCCGAAACAAAACGGCCCGGGCACAAAACCCGGGCCGTTTTCTCATGCAAAGCCGCGCCCGCTCAGCAGCCACGGGTGGTTTGCCAGTATTCGCCCATGCTGGCACCGGGCTTTCCGGTGCATTCATCGGCCAGATATTCCGCCAGCCCATCGCCGGCGGGGTCCCAGGCCCGGGCCGCCTCCACCGAAGGGAACTCCACCTCGGCGTAGCAGAAGTGTCCGGGCTGGCCGGGGTCCACATCGTTGACCTCCAGCACCAGACCGTTGTGCAGCGGATAGGACCGGCGCTCCTTGGCGATCAGCGGTTTGCCGATCAGGTGTTCCAGCCGGGCAAAGAGATCCGGCGAGATCTCGGTCTCGATCTCCTCCCGGGCCAGCCCGGCGGCATCGGGGGCCCCCTTGAAACAGAGAATATATACCGTGTCGCCGCCGCTCATCGCCTCGCGCCGGATGCGGACGGTGGGCCGTACACAGACGTAGCCCTGGTCCATCCGGTATACCTCGGAAGGCTCACGCCCCGCCGGCCAGCCCGTTACCATCCATTTGCGTTCAATTTCCATCGGAATCCGCCTTTCTGCCGTTTTTTTCAGTATACCACGCTTGCGCATCGGTTGGCAATCGCGTATAATAAAACCATCTATAAATAAGGAAGGAGTTCCCCATGAGAACCTTCAAAAAGCTGCTGACCCCGCGCAACCTGCCGTTGCTGCTGGTGGTCCTGGTGGAGCTGGCACTGATCCTGTTCCGCTTTGCGGGTGATTTCCACACCGGCGGGGTCATTGACATCCCGCCTGAACAGATCATCCCCTACGCGGAGGAGTGCACCAACGATGACCGGGGCGCCCGGGTGGAAAACTTTCAGGGCCTGTTCGCGGTCACGCGGTGGGTGGACATCGCGCCCGGCAGCTATCAGGTCTGCGTGACCTACGCCAACAACGGGGAGGACGGTAAGGTCACCTTCCTGGATGAGATCATGCCCACCGCGCAGTACGATGCGGCACGGCTGCCCGCCGAGCGCACCCGGACGGTCTTTTCCCTCTGGATGCCCCACGGCTGTGAGACCGCACAGCTGCAATTCTATGCGGACTGCGGCGAAGGCCGCGCCATCTTCATCACCGGCGCACAGCTGATTCCCACCCATGCCTACGCCTATGTGCGGCTTCTGACGGGACTTCTTTTCTTCCTGCTGCTCGACCTGGCGTTCCTGCTGCTCACCCGCCGGCTTCCGCTGCCGGTGCGCGGCGTCCGGGCCCGGTACCGCTGGGTGGCCATGGGCTGCATTGTCATCATGGCCTGCCTGCCCCTGGGACTGGGCTACCTGACCTACGGCCATGACCTTTCGATCCATCTGTCCCGCATCGAGGGCCTCAAGGCGGGCCTGCTCGCGGGTCAGTTCCCGGTCCGGATGGACCCCGCCCTCATCAATGACAAGGGTTATCCGTTCAGTCTGATGTACTCCGACCTGCTGCTCTACCCGGCCGCGCTGCTGCGCATCCTGGGCTTCAGCCTGCAGGCGAGTTATAAGGTCTATGTGTTCGGCATCACGCTGGTCACGGCGCTCATCACCCGCTATGTGCTGCGCAAAATGCTGGGCAGCGAGCAGGCGGCCTTGCTGGGCACCGCACTGTACACCCTCTCGTTCTACCGCCTGACCAACGTCTTTGTGCGGGCCGCGGTGGGCGAGTATTCCGCCATGGCCTTCCTGCCGCTGGTGGTTTACGGCCTGTGGCGGATCTACACCCAGGAAGTCAAGACGGACCGCCGCAGCGCCCCCTGGTGCTGGCTGGCGCTGGCCGTGGGCTTCAGCGGCCTGCTGCAGACCCATCTGCTCACCACCGAGCTGGCGGGGCTGTTCACCGCACTGTTCTGCCTCGTGCAGTTCCGCAAGACCTTTACCCGGCCGGTCTTTCCGGCCCTGTGCAAGGCCACCGGTGCGGCGGTGCTGTGGAACCTGTGGTTCCTTGTCCCGCTGGCACAGTACATGGCCCAGGGCGTCTGCCGGATCAGCGGCAAATACGATGCCAGCTATCTCTATGACACGGCGGTCTACCTCGGCCAGATGTTCACCATGTTCGGCCAGGGCGGCGGCGTGGCCGAGAGCATCCAGAGCGGCATGAGCGATGAGATGCCGCAGTCCCTCGGCCTGGTCCTCGCGGTCGGCGCGGTGTTCTTCCTGATGGCGGTGCTGGATCCGCAGGTGCGCCGGGCCCACCGGCCGACGGTGCGTCTGGGCGCGGCGGCGCTGGGCCTGGGCGCCGTGGCGGTGTTCTGCGCCAGCGACTGGTGCCCCTGGTACGACCTCTTCCTGGCCGAAGGCCCGCTGAGCGTGCTGTCCAAGACGCTGGGCAAGCTGCAGTTTGCCTGGCGGTTCCTCACACCGGCCACCTGGCTGCTCGTTCTGGCGGCCTGCTGTGCCGTGGTGCTCTTCCTCAGGTCCCGGCCGCAAGCCGCCCGTCAGATGATGGCGGTCCTGCTGGTGCTGACCGTCATCCCGGCGGGCTATCTGCTCTTTGATGTCTGCAACCGCAGCGTCAACCGCGTGTACATGAGCCTGGCGGCGATCGACGACCTGCCCGGCCAGGTGGGCGGCGGCGAGTACCTGCCCGCCGAGGACACCACCACCGATGACAGCGCCTGGGGCAGCCTGCTCACCATCTGCTCCGAGACCGTGAGCCTTGAAGACTATACCAAGGACGGCCTTGATGTCACGCTGTCCGCCGTCAACACCGGAACGGAGGAGGGGACCATCCGGCTGCCGCTCTTCTACTATCCGGGCTACTCGATCACCGGTTCGGAGGGCGCCGGACTGACCCACACCGAGGGCTACCTCGTGGTCACGGTTCCCGCCGGCTGGCAGGGCAGTGTGCGGGTGCGCTGGACCGGCGAATGGTTCTGGCGCATTTCCGACCTCGTGAGCCTGTGCGCCATCCTGGCCACGCTGGTGGTCTGGAAACGCCGCAACCGCCATGCCCGGGTCAAAACAGTGGGACAGGTGTAAAATACCAAAGAATTGCCCAGTTTTTTCTGGGAAGCCACGGCGCGATTTGTCGGGTTTGCCAGTTGCGTTTTTCGCAGTCGCCCCGTATAATATGCTTGTAACGGCAAGGGCGCTGCGAACAGTCACGTTCGCAGTGCCTTTTCTTGTAAAACACGCAAACAACAGAGGAAAAGGAGTTCGGTAAGTATGGCAGCAACCGTTATGGAACTGTACGGCAGCAAGGTCTTCAACGAACACGAGATGCGGGAACGTCTCCCCAGTTCGACTTACAAAAGCCTCAAAGCGACCATTGAAAAGGGTCAGCCGCTGGATCTGGAGGTAGCCAACGTCGTCGCCAGCGTCATGAAGCGCTGGGCCATTGAACAGGGCGCTACCCATTACACCCACTGGTTCCAGCCTCTGACGGGCATCACCAGTGAGAAGCATGACGGTTTTGTCAGCCCGCAGCCGGATGGCACCGCCATCATGGAATTCTCCGGCAAGGAGCTCATCAAGGGTGAGCCGGATGCCTCCTCTTTCCCGTCGGGCGGCCTGCGTGCCACCTGCGAAGCCCGCGGCTACACCGCCTGGGACCCCACCAGCTACGCCTTCGTCAAGGATGACGTGCTGTGCATCCCCACGGCGTTCTGCTCCTACACCGGCGAAGCGCTGGACAAAAAGACCCCGCTGCTCCGCTCGATGCAGGCAATCAGCGATCAGGCCTGCAAGGTGCTGCGCCTCTTTGGCAAGAACGTTGAGCGCGTTGCCACGACCGTCGGCCCCGAGCAGGAATATTTCCTGATCCGCAAGGAAGACTATGAGAAGCGTCTGGACATCGTCCTGACCGGCCGCACGCTGTTCGGCTCTGCCCCGTCCAAGGGCCAGGAGCTGGAGGAGCATTACTTCGGCGTGATCCGTCCCATCGTCTCCGAGTTCATGAAGGATCTGGATGACGAGCTGTGGAAGCTGGGCATTCCGGCCAAGACCAAGCACAACGAGGTTGCCCCCGCACAGCATGAGCTGGCCCCGATTTACGATACCACCAACGTCGCCATCGACCACAACCTGCTGACGATGGAGATGATGAAGAAGGTTGCCGAGCGCCATGGCCTGGTCTGCCTGCAGCACGAGAAACCCTTTGAGGGCGTCAACGGCTCCGGCAAGCACAACAACTGGTCCATCGGCACCGCCGACGAGAACCTGCTCGATCCCGGCGATACCCCGATGGAGAACCTGCAGTTCATGGTCTTCCTGACCGCCGTCATCAAGGCTGTCGATGAATACGCCGACCTGCTCCGCACCTCCGTTGCCACCCCCGGCAACGACCATCGTCTGGGCGCCAACGAGGCGCCGCCGGCCATCATTTCGATCTTCGTGGGCGAGGAGCTTGAGGCCGTGATCGATGCCGTCTGCACCGATTCCCCCTATGCCGGCCCCGTCAAGATGAAGA
>NZ_JAXJZK010000007.1:0-51604 GCF_036306485.1 Gemmiger sp.
AAGTGATGCAGTTGGATGCCTATGACCTGGTGTCCGAGCTGCTGGCAGAAGAGGCTGGTGAGCCCTATGAGTTTGACCGAGAGAATGTGGCAGCCTATGATTTTCCGGTGATGGACCGGGAGGACCGGGACAGCACAGAGTTCCGCAACTACTGGCTCTATATGCCCCAGTTCCGGGTCTTAGATCAAAACGATTTTGTTACCACCATGGCCGTATTCCTTATGCTTTTCATACATTGTCAACATTGGAAGGCGTTCGACCGTTTGGCCAATTAGGCATGAATACTTACTTTTCCTGTTCACTAGTACTCATCTTGTCTCCGGCTATGATACAAGACCGGTGATGCCAACCCCTTTTTTCGATACCGTTCTGGGATTCTTTTATTCAAAAAGTACACCATTAACTCGTTCGGCGCCGGTTTGCCCACAAACTCCAAACGTCCGTCTGCTCTGCCCTGAGGTTTTCTCCAATGATCTACCGCAAATACCCCGCGGACAATCCCATGTACTACTCCCAATACTATGGGGTAATGTCTCACTTTTTCCATGCGAACTTTCCAATATCGGCGAACCGCGTCATAAACACTACCGTTATTTGCTTCCACGGATTCCTTGCTGACTTTTATGATTAAATAATCTAAATCTTCTCGCTCTTGGAACTCTTCGCAAGATAATTCTCTTTGGAGCACGTCCGCATTACATACTCCCCTGTCGTCTCCATGCCCTCGCTGTAAGTTTGTCAGCCCGGGGAAGCAGTCAATCAAGGCAGCTTCCACCTCATAGGCCTCTTTTTCAGTCAGACCAAAGCGCTGAATCACATGGATCACTGAAAGCCCTGCGGCATGAATATCTCGGATTTGCTGAATCTTAGCCGAGACCTCATCTTCCTCTTCTTCCCAGAATCCTTTTAGCGCCCCTTGCACATGGGCGAACACTCGGTTTCCCTTTCCCTTGCCAATATAAAATGTCTGGCCATTTCTGGGATCAATCAAGCGGTATACATAGTATTGCAGCTGTTGCTGTACATCCACTGTAAACATATTCTGATCTTCCTTTAGTCTTCGATATGCCAGATTTCCTTCAACCGCCGCACGGTAAAGTTCCATTTTTCCGTTTGTGGACGGCACACCGTATTTTGATTGCCAAAGAAACCAGTCTCCTTTACAGCCTTGGCAACTGACACAGTTTTCAGCCAATGCACTTTCACTATGTACTCTGCTTTTTCAGGGTCGCCAGCATTATATAGATATTGTCCCTTAAGCGGTAACTCTGCCACTCCTTTTTCTTGACCTTCCACCTGAAAGCGGATATCTTTTGCCAGAGCGGCCGGCTCATCCACGATACCTACACCTACAAACCCAGTTTGAGGAATGTTGACCCATACGCGGTCACCTGGTTCTAACATATTCAGTGTCTGACTGTACCAAGCGCCTCCGCCACCAGAGATAAAACCGTATTGCTGTGCATCTTCCCAACGACGGGAGCCCGCGCCGAAAGATACATAGTATGCTCCTCGGTCAGGTAGGAGATCTCCACCGCTGGATTGAAGGCGATCTGGTATTCGTCCACCATCTGGAGGATGGGAGGGATCAGGTAGGTCAAACGGATATATCGCTTTACTTGATTCCGGCTATCACCAGCCGCTTGTCCTACTATTTCACTGCTCAACCTCGGCCCAAGTTGGGCCGAAGTTAGCTCGGGCCTTTTGCCCTGATGTTTTATGGCTTCCATCTTCATCTTATAGGCAAACGCCTTTTCGCTGGGCAGAATATGCTCCCGCTGGATGTTGCTGTCCACCATCAGGATCACCGCCTCGTCGTCAGTCACATTCCGGACCAGCACCGGCAGTTCGGTGATGCCCAGAGCCTCGCAGGCGGCCTTGCGGCGGTGTCCGCTGACAATCTCGTAGCGGCCATCCCCACGGGGGCGGACCAGCAGCGGTGAGAGGACACCGTACTCCCGGATACTCTCCTTCAGTTGTTCCATCTCCTCGCCGCTGGCCACCCGGAAGGGATGCCCCTGAAAGGGTTCCAGCAGACTGGCTGAAAGAGCGATTACTTTTTCAGCCGGTGGTTTTTGGACTTGGTTTTCTGCCATGACAATACGCTTCCTTTCTTGGTAAAAATAAGGCTTGCAAGAGGCGTTTTGTGCCCAAAAATGTATACGAAAAACCGGGTACATTTTAAGAATTTCCAGATTTTCCGGTTCCAAAATCGTCTTTTGAACAAAAAGTAGGCATAAAAAATCCCCCTGCAACTGAAATCAGTAGCAGGGGGGATTGGCGTATTACAGGTAGATTTCCAAGTCGATATCACGCCATCGGCTTGGTTTTATCACGCTGTTGTGTGCTTTTTGAAATGCTTGCGCATCCTCTAAGCTGAGCGTGAGCTCCAAGAGTCCGACGGAATTACTTCCGAGGATTCTTGATTGCTGCCTGAGCAGCGGCCAGGCGAGCGATGGGCACACGGTAGGGAGAGCAGGAGACGTAGTCCAGGCCAACGTTGTGGCAGAACTCGACACTGCTGGGGTCGCCGCCGTGCTCGCCGCAGATGCCCAGACCCAGGTTCGGGTTGGTCGCACGGCCATCCTCGGCAGCCATCTTGACCAGGCGGCCAACGCCGATCTGGTCGAGGTGCTGGAACGGATCGCTCTCGTAGATCTTGTTGTCGTAGTAAGCGGTCAGGAACTTCGCAGCATCGTCACGGCTGAAGCCGAAGGTCATCTGGGTCAGGTCGTTGGTGCCGAAGCTGAAGAAGTCAGCTTCCTTGGCGATCTGGCCGGCGGTCAGAGCAGCACGCGGGATCTCGATCATGGTACCGATCTGGTACTTCATGTCAACACCGGCCTCGGCAATCAGCTTGTCGGCCGTCTTGACAACGACATCCTTGACGAACTTGAGTTCCTTGACTTCGCCCACCAGAGGAATCATGATGTGCGGGGTGATCATCTTGCCGGTCTCGGCAGAGACTTTCAGCGCAGCCTTGATGACGGCGTTGGTCTGCATCTCGGCGATTTCCGGATAGGTGACGCACAGACGGCAGCCACGATGGCCCATCATGGGGTTGAACTCATGCAGGCTGACAACGACGTTGGTCAGCTCTTCGGTGCTCATGCCCATATCCTTGGCCAGAGCCTCGATCTCCTCGGGCTTGGTGGGCAGGAACTCATGCAGAGGCGGATCCAGATAACGGATGGTCATCGGACGGTCGCCCATGATGCGGTACATGGCGGTGAAGTCGGCTTCCTGATACGGCTCAACCTTGGCCAGAGCAACCTTGCGCTCTTCCACGGTACGGGCGCAGATCATCTCACGCACGGCCTTGATACGGTCCTCAGCGAAGAACATATGCTCGGTACGGCACAGACCGATGCCTTCGGCGCCCATATCGACAGCGTTCTGCGCGTCGCGCGGGTTGTCGGCGTTGGTCAGGACCTTCATCTGGCGGGCAGCGTCGGCCCAGGCCATGAAGCGCTTGAAGTTGGCGTTCTCGGTGGAGGCGACGGTCGCGATCTGGCCTTCGTAAATGTTGCCGGTAGAGCCATCAATGCTCATCCAGTCGCCCTCATGGAAGACATGGTCATTGATGCTGATGGTCTTGGCATCGTAGTCGATGGCAACCTTGTTGTCGTTGCCGCAGCCGGAGACACAGCAGGTGCCCATGCCGCGGGCCACAACGGCCGCATGGCTGGTCATACCGCCGCGGACGGTCAGGATGCCCTGAGAAACCTGCATGCCGACGATATCCTCGGGGCTGGTTTCCAGACGGACCAGGACGACCTTCTTCCACTCGGGGTCCTTGACCTTCTCTTCGGCGTCCTCAGCGCTGAAGACGACACGGCCGCAGGCAGATCCCGGAGAGGCAGCCAGGCCCTTGCCGATTGCCTCGGCAGCCTTCAGAGCAGCGGCGTCGAACTGGGGATGCAGCAGGGTGTCGAGCTGCTTGGGCTCAACACGCAGCACCGCGGTGCGCTCGTCGATGACGCCCTCGTCCACGAGGTCGCAGGCGATCTGCAGAGCAGCCTGGGCGGTACGCTTGCCGTTACGGGTCTGGAGCATGAAGAGCTTGCCATCCTCGATGGTGAACTCCATGTCCTGCATATCCTTGTAGTAGTTTTCGAGGCGAGTGGCGATCTCCACGAACTGGTCGTAGACCTCGGGCATCTCCTCATGCAGCTTGCTGATCGGAGAAGGCGTACGGATGCCGGCGACGACGTCCTCGCCCTGGGCGTTGATCAGGTACTCGCCCATCAGCTTCTTCTCGCCGGTGGCGGGGTTACGGGTGAAGGCGACGCCGGTGCCGGAACGCATGCCGGAGTTGCCGAACGCCATCTGCTGGACGTTGACGGCAGTGCCCCACTCGTAGGGGATCTCGTTCATCTTGCGGTAAACATTGGCGCGGGGGTTATCCCAGGAGCGGAAGACTGCCTTGACGGCGCCGATCAGCTGCTCTTTGGGGTCCTGCGGGAACTCGGCACCCTGCTTCTCCAGGTAGATGGCCTTGAATTCCTTGACCAGTTCCTTCAGGTCATCGGCATCCAGCTCGATGTCCTGGGTGACGCCCTTGCGCTCCTTCATGGCGTCGATGCGCTCCTCGAAGAAGCTCTTGCCGAGCTCCATGACAACGTCGGAGTACATCTGGATGAAGCGGCGATAGCAGTCATAGGCAAAACGGGGGTTGGAGGTCTTCTTGGCCAGACCCTCAACAGCCTGATCGTTCAGGCCCAGGTTCAGGATGGTGTCCATCATGCCGGGCATGGACTGACGGGCGCCGGAACGGACGGAGACCAGCAGCGGGTTCTCGATGTCGCCGAACTTCTTGCCGGTCTGCTCCTCGAGAATGCCCATGTACTTGAAGATGTCCGCCTTGATCTCTTCGTTGATCTCGCGGTTGTCAGCATAGTACTGGGTGCAGGCCTCGGTGGTGATGGTAAAGCCCTGGGGAACCGGCATGCCGGCGTGGGTCATCTCAGCCAGACCGGCGCCCTTGCCGCCCAGAATGTTCTTCATGGTCGTCTGGTCGCCGCCGAAAGCATCATGGCCCTCTTTGAACAGATACAGATACTTCTTGCTCATAGGTTACCTCCAAAATTACGGTTTCTTCCCGGTGTGCCGCGCACACCCGCAAACAGAGTCAACATCTATTGCAAAGTCCATTATAACAGACTGCTGTCGGAATTTCCAGTGCATTGTTAAAAAAATAGTGAATGATTTCGCTGAAAAAGTGACGAAATTTTCCCATTCAGCTCTTGCACTTTGCCCAAAAAAGAGGTAAATTATAATGGGTAGAAAGTTTGGAAAAAATATAAAACCCGCTATTTTCACAACGTCCTGCGGGACGCGATCCAGGAGGGATTGTTCCATGTCTGTTGCAAAAGGAAACTATCTGGCAGCCAAAGCTGCTTTTGAGCAAACCTTTGAAAAGCACCTCGAAAACGGGGTGGAATTTCTCAGCGACAACGTCTTCATTGACCCCGAGGTCGTCATCGCACCGGGAGTGCAGATTCTGCCCGGGTGCATCCTGCGGGGCAAGACGGTGATCCACGAAGGCTGCGTCATCGGTCCCAACACGCTGCTTGAAAACACCGAGGTGGAGGCCGGCACGACGGTCAATGCCAGCCAGTGCTATGACAGCCATCTCGGCCCCAACAACAAGATCGGACCGTTCACCCATGTGCGCACCGGCACCGTGACCGGCGAGGGCGTGCATCTGGGCGCTTATGTGGAGACCAAGAACGCCAACTTTGCCGAGGGCAACACGGTGAGCCACCTGACCTACATCGGCGATGCCGAGGTCGGCAAGTACTGCAACTTCGGCTGCGGTACCGTCACCTGCAACTATGACGGCGAGGGCAAGTACAAGACCGTCATCGGCGACTATGCCTTCATCGGCTGCAACACCAACCTGGTGGCGCCGGTCAAGGTGGGCGACCACGCCTTCACGGCGGCCGGCTCGACCATCGGCCACGACGTGCCGGACGGTGCGCTGGGCATTGAGCGCGCCAAGCAGGTGGAGATTCCGGCCTGGGGCGAGAAGAAGCTTCAGAAATACATCGCCAAGAAGCAGAAGCTGGAAGCCGACAAGAAGAAATAATTCCGGGAGCAACGGTCTCCTGCGCCTGTCCCGCAACGTCCGGGCGCAGGAATGAGGGAAAGGGAACGTATGGGTATTTTTGCAGGGGGTTCCGGCGCCGAATGGCTGATTGCCGGCCTGGGCAACCCCGAAACCAAATACGACGGCACCCGCCACAACACCGGGTTTGCCGCGCTGGACAGTCTGGCCCGGGCCTGGGGATGCGAGATCTCCAAGTCCAAGTGGCAGGGGCTGTACGGCATCACCGAGGTGAGCGGTCACCGGGTCATGCTGCTCAAACCGCTGACCTACATGAATCTGAGCGGTCAGAGCATCGCCCCGGCCGCAGCCTTTTACAAGATCCCGCGCAGCCGCATCATCGTGCTGTGTGACGACATCGCACAGCAGCCGGGGCATCTGCGCATCCGTCCGTCCGGGTCGGCGGGCGGCCACAACGGCCTGAAAAGCATCATTGCCTCCACCGGCGGGGAGGACTTTTTCCGTATCCGCATCGGTGTGGGCGCCAAGCCGCGCCCCGACTACGATCTGGCCGACTGGGTGCTGGGCAAGTTTCCGCCCGAGGATGCCCGGCTGGTGGCGGACCGCTATTCCGATGTGGAACAGGCCTGCCGGCTGCTGATGGACGGCAAGCTGTCCGAGGCGCAGAACCGCTTCAATCACTGAATGAAAAAGGGGGAAACAGACACGGCCGTGCCGGACTGTCTCCCCTTTTGTATCATCGTCATCCCTGCGGCCGGAAGCGGGCTTCCAGATGCCGGACCGCCAGCGCATAGAGGGCGTAGCAGACCGTCAGACAGACGGCCAGCACCACCGCAAACCAGAGCCACCCGGTGCGGCCGTTGGGCAGCAGATCCAGCACCATCGGGTGGGCCAGATACAGCCAGAAGCTGCCCGCGCTGAGAAAGCGCAGCGCCCGCCCCGGGCGTCCCGCCGCTGCGGACGGCCAGAGCCCGCCGGGTGCCTGGGCGGCCAGCAGCACGAGCACGGTAAAGACGCCCTCATAGGCGCAGCGCTCAAACCCGAACAGTGCCGGCAGCAGCAGGCAGAATGCGCCGTAGAGGTACTGTCTGCCCTCCCGCAGAGCGGCAAAGGCCGCCATGCCGAAGAGGAAGCAGTAGAGCGTCATGGGCGGAATCCGGGCGCTGAATTCGCTGATGTCGGCGGAGGCCGGCCAGCCGGCCAGGCTCCGTTCCACCCAGCTGCCCAGCATTCCCTTGCCGGCCAGACAGACAAGCAGGCAGGCCATGGCCCCCCAGAACCGGCGGCAGAGCCTTGCCAGCAGCGGAGCAATCAGATAAAAGAAGGCAAAGGAACTCATCGTCCACAGCACATTGCGGTTGTTCCAGAGCATCCAGTCATCGCTGGGCAGCCACAGCTGCAGGAAAAAGACATACCGCAGATAGCCCGGCCCGCACGGACCGGTGAACACCTGGGCCGCCGTCATGCCGGAGGCCAGATACCGCACGGCGTCATAGAGGTACCGCAGGACCAGCACCAGCCAGTAGAGCGGCAAAATCCGCGCCGCCCGCCGTTTATAATAGGTGCGGGGGTCGGGATGGCGTTCCAGGCTGGCCGCCGTCAGGTATCCGCTGAGGATAAAAAAGAGGGTGACGCCCTGCGCCCCCACGGCGGTGATCCCGCCGAGTCCGGCTTTCTGGCCGGCATGGACCCCCAGCACCATCAGCGCTGCCAGGACACGCAGTTCTTCCAGCGCCAGATTTTTTGCATGTTCCTTCATTGTATCTCATCCATTGCGGGGGAAACCGCGGCCCCGGCGGGACCGTTCCCGTTTCCCCGATTCCTGTTTTGTAGTATATCACCGAATCCCCACAACCTGCAAGCATCAGGAGCTCATCATGTTTGAAGCACTTTTCGCCGCCAGCGGCGAATACAAAAAACTTACCAATGCCCTGTCCGGCAAGGGGGCCTGCGCGCTGTTCGGCCTGCCGGCCGTCGGCCGGGCCCAGGTCTATGCCGCGCTGTGCCATGCCATGGGGCGGCCGCTCTGCATCGTCACCCCCGGCGAGGCCGAGGCCACCCGGTTTGCCGCCGACATGAACACCTTCGGGGTGTCTGCGGCGGTGTTCCCGGCCCGGGACTATGTCCTGCGGCCCATCGAGGGCACCGCCCGGGAATACGAGTACCGGCGTCTGGCCGTTCTCGGCGATCTGGTGGGCGGACGGCTGCAGGCCGTCTGTCTGCCGTCCGAGGCGCTGACCCAGTACACCACACCGCGGGCGGAATTCTGTGCCAACACCCGCACGGTCCGTCCCGGCGACAGTCTGCCCCGTGCCGAGCTGCTCGCGCTGCTCTTCGGGGCCGGCTATGCCCGGCGTGCCCAGGTGGACGGTCCCGGACAGTTTTCAGTGCGCGGCGATATTGTGGACATCTACGCCCCCGATATGAAGGCCCCCGTCCGGATGGAGTTCTGGGGCGACGAGGTGGACACCATCCACCTGTTTGACCTGACCACCCAGCGCCGCGAGGAGAGCGTGGAGAAGGTTCATCTGAGCCCCGCGCGGGAGGTGCTGTTCGGCACGCCGGAGGACACCGCCCGCCGGATGCGGGCGTATCTGGACAAGCAGCGCGGCCGGAAAAAGACCGCCATGGCGGACTGCATGGCGGCCGACCTGGACCTGCTGGACGGCGGGGCCGTGCCGGTGGACCTGGACAAATATCTGGATGTCTGCTATCCCCACCCCGCCACCATCCTGGATTATTTTGAGGACCCGATCCTGGTGGCGGAGGAACCGGCCTCCATCCGGGAAGCCGACCGGGCCACGGCCTACCGCCGGGGCGAGGAGCTGAAACTGCTGCTGCAGGAGGGTGTGCTGTGCGCGGGGCTGGACAACCTGTACGCCGATGCGGGGTATCTCTGGACCCAGACCGGGCGGTACCGCACGATCTGTGCCGAGAACTTTGCCCGCAGCATGCCGGACCAGCCTCTCAAGGAGATCATCAACGCGCCCGCCCACACGCTGCCCGCCTGGAACGGCGAGGTGGCCGGTCTGCTGGAGGACCTGCGGCCGCTGTGCGAGGAAGGCTGTGCGGTGACGCTGTATGTGGGCACCGCGCGTGCGGCCGCGGGCCTGGCCCGCGACCTGATGGACAAGGGGCTGACGGTCTCGACCGACCCGGCGGCCCAGCCCGCACCCGGGCTGGTGCAGGTGCTGCCGGGGCATCTCTCGGCGGGGTGCCGGTATCCCTTCGCCCGCTGCGCTGTGCTGACCGGCCGGGCCTTCGGCGAGAGCCGGGACCAGAGTGCCGGCCAGAAAAAGCGCAAGAAGGTCAAGGACGCGCTGAACAGCCTGACCGAAATCACGCCGGGCGATCTGGTGGTCCACCAGAACCACGGCATCGGACGGTATGCGGGCATTCAGCGGATGGCCGTGCAGGGCGTGACGAAGGATTATCTGCGCATCGAGTACGACAAGAAGGATGTGCTGTACGTCCCGGTCACCCAGCTGGACCTGCTGAGCCGCTACACCGCGCCCGGCGATTCCGAGAACGTCAAGCTGTCCCGCCTGGGCGGCGGCGAGTGGAACAAGACCCGCAAGCGGGTCCGCGCCGCCACCGAGGCGATGGCCAAGGAGCTGATCGAGCTGTATGCCCGCCGCAAGCGGGCCCCGGGCTATGCCTTCCCGCCGGACGATACCTGGCAGAATGACTTTGAGCGCCGCTTTGCCTACGAGGAGACCCCCGACCAGCTTTCCAGCGCGGCGGAGATCAAGCACGACATGGAGCAGCCCTGGCCGATGGACCGGCTGCTCTGCGGCGATGTCGGCGTGGGCAAGACCGAAGTTGCGCTGCGGGCCGCCTTCAAGTGTGTGATGGGCGGCAAACAGTGCGCGATCCTGGCGCCGACGACCATCCTGGCCTGGCAGCACTTCAACACCGCGATTGCCCGGATGGAGGCCTTCCCGATCCGCATCGGGCTGCTCTCCCGCTACCGCAGCGCCAAGGAGCAGAAGGAGACCATCCGCGGCCTCAAGGACGGGACGGTGGACATCGTCGTGGGCACGCACCGGCTGCTGTCCGACGATGTGAAATTCAAAGACCTGGGCCTGGTCATCATCGACGAGGAACAGCGGTTCGGCGTCAAGCACAAGGAAAAGCTCAAGGAAAACTTCATCGGTGTGGATATGCTGACCCTGTCGGCCACACCGATTCCCCGCACGCTGAATATGGCTTTGTCGGGCATCCGGGACATGAGCACCATCGAGCAGCCCCCCTTTGAGCGGCAGCCCATCGAGACCTATGTGCTGGAATACGACGAGGGCATCCTGGCCGAAGCCATCCGCCGGGAGCTGGCCCGCGGCGGACAGGTGTACTACCTGTACAACCGGGTGGAGACCATTGAGCAGTGCGCGGCCAAGGTCGGCAAGATGGTGCCGGGCGCCCGCATCGGCATCGCCCACGGCAAGATGACCGAGGAGCAGATCTCCTCGGTATGGCAGCAGCTGCTGGACAACGAGATTGACGTGCTGGTCTGCACGACCCTGATCGAGACCGGCGTCGATGTGCGCAACTGCAACACCCTGATCATTGAGAATGCCGACCGGATGGGCCTGAGCCAGCTGTACCAGATCCGCGGCCGGGTCGGACGCAGCAACCGCAAAGCCTATGCCTATTTCACCTTCCAGCGCGACAAGGTGCTGACCGAGGTGGCGGCAAAGCGGCTTTCGGCCATCCGGGAGTTCACGAGTTTCGGGTCGGGCTTCCGCATTGCGATGCGGGATCTGCAGATCCGCGGCGCCGGCAACCTGCTGGGCCACAGCCAGCACGGCCACATGGAGGCCGTCGGCTACGAGCTGTATGTCAAGATGCTCAACCAGGCCATTGCGGCCGCCCGCGGCGAGCCCGCCGCACCGGACAAGAGCGACTGTCTGCTGGACATCACGGTGGACGCCTATCTTCCCGAGGAATACATTCCCGATGCCTCGGGACGCATCGAGGCCTACAAGCGGATTGCGGCCATCAACACCCGCGAGGATGCCGAGGATGTGCTGGACGAACTGATCGACCGCTACGGCGACCCGCCGCGCAGTGTCCAGGGGCTGGTGGATGTCTCGCTGGTCCGCGTCACGGCGGCCCGCGCCGGTATTGTCGAGATCGTCCAGAAGGGCGACCGGCTGATCCTCTACTCGGATGTCGTCGGCCCGACCCAGCTGGGCGGCATGATGGATGCGTTCCCCCACCGCGTGGTGTACAACGCCGTGGGACGGCCCTACATCAGCCTGCATGTCAACCAGGGCGAAAACCCGCTGGTCATCCTGCGCGATGCCGTTGCGACGCTGCCCGGGGCTTCAGCGTGAGCGGCAGGGTTGACAGGCCCGACGGCGGCGTGTATAACAAAAGAAAAGGAAGGCTGCCCCCGCAGCCGGAAATGAGGTTCTGGTATGCCCTTGACGGATCTTTCCCAGGCAGTGATTTCCCTGCCCTCCTACCTGTTTGCCCTGGCCAATCTGCTGATTCTGGCCGTGGCCATTGCCCTGCTGACCTTCTTCACGGTGCGCGGTCACCGGACGGCCTGGCGGTGCATCGGCATGGGCGCCGTCTGCTTCTTTGTCAGCGCGATGGTGCTCGAACAGCTGCTCCATTCGCTGGTGCTGGGGGCTTTCCCCGATCTGACCAGCCATCCGGTGGCCTACATGCTCTACGCATCGCTGGCAGCGGGCATCTTTGAGGAGACCGCCCGCCTGGTCGGACTGCGGCGGCTCTGCCGGGGTGACAACGGTCCCCGCACCGGCTTTGCCTACGGCATCGGCCACGGCGGCGTCGAGCTGCTGCTGTTGGGCGTCTACCCCGCCTGGCAGACGCTGGTAACCTTCTATGTGATCAACAGCGGCGAGCTGGCCAAATCGGTCTCCGGTCTGACCGATGCCCAGATGCAGACGCTGCTCTCCCAGGTTTCGGCCCTGCAGCAGACCGCGCCGGCGCTGTTCCTGCTGGGCGGCGTCGAACGGCTGATGGCAATGGGGATGCAGCTGGCGCTCTCGATGCTGGTCTGGATGGTGGTGACGGGGCGGCTCTCCCGCCGCTGGTTCGTAGGTGCCGTGGTTCTGCACGCTGTGCTGGATGTGCCGGCGGCGCTGTACCAGTGCGGTGTGCTTCCCCTGCTGACCTGCGAACTGCTGATTGCGGTGCTGCTGGTCGCCGCCGCAGCCCTGGTACTCCGCCTGTACCGCCGTACCGCTGCCTGAAGAAACGAAAAACGCCCGTTCCGGTGCTTTGCCGGAACGGGCGTTTTGTATTGTGTTACAGGGCTGCCGGGATGCGGGTCTCGACGGTGGGGGCACCGCCGGCCAGCTCCTCGGCGGTGACGGGCTGCGGCTCGACGGGATTGGTCAGCCGCTCCTTGGCCACCGCCAGCATCAGTTTGATGCGGTTTTCCTGGTTGACGCGGGTGGCGCTGGGGTCATAGTCCACCGGCGTGATGTTGGCCTGGGGATACCGGGCGCGGATCTGGTTGATCATGCCCTTGCCCACAATGTGGTTGGGCAGGCAGCCGAACGGCTGGGCGCAGACGATGTTGCCGTAGCCGCCCTCCACCAGCTCGATCATCTCGGCGGTGAGCAGCCAGCCCTCGCCCATCTTGGCACCCAGACTGATGATGCCCTCGGGCTTCTTCATCAGTTCGCGGAAGGAGCCCGGCGCATAGAAGCCATGGCTGCGCAGTGCGTCGTTCATCGAACAGCCGACCGAATCCAGCCAGCTGAGCAGGGCGTCGGTGGTGTGTGCCTTGAGCTTGTTGCCGCCGTACAGCGTCACATCCAGCGTCATGTTGGCGATGCAGTACTCCACAAAGCCCATCAGACCGGGCAGGTTGACCTCGCAGTCCTGGTTTTCCAGGAACTTTTCGAGGTCGTTGTTGCCCAGGGGCGAGTACTTGACGTAGATCTCCCCGACGACGCCCACCTTGACCTTGGGGACCCGGGTGACCGGGATGGAGGCATAGGACGCGCAGAGGATCGGGAACTGCCGCTTCATGTCGTGGGCGTTGTAGTTGATGCCGGAATGCATCCAGCCCTGGATCGTGGCGATCCACTTTTCGGTCAGGGCATCGGCGCTGCCGGGTTTGTTCTCATAGGGTTTGGTCTGGCTGCGCAGCGCCACGAGCAGGTCGCCGTAGAAGATGCAGGCAATGACCTTGCGCAGCAGCGTGAGGGTCAGCGGCAGACCGCTGTCCTTCTCGAGGCCGGAGAAATTCAGCGACGCCACCGGAATGTTGCCGTAGCCGGACTTGACCAATGCCTTGCGCAGCAGTTTGATGTAGTTGGAGGCACGGCAGCCGCCGCCCGTCTGGGTGATGAGCAGCGCCGTGTGGTCCAGATCGTACTTGCCGGAATTGAGGGCGTCGATGAACTGACCGATGACCAGCAATGCCGGATAGCAGGTGTCGTTGTGGACATATTTCAGGCCCAGCTGAGCCACCTCACTGCCGCAGTTGCCGAGGATCTCGACGTTGTAGCCCTCGCATTCCAGCGCCGCCTGCATCAGGCGGAACTGGGTCACGGCCATGTTGGGGATCAGGATCTTGTGGGTCTTGACCATGTCCTTGGTAAAATTCGGGGTCATGTATTCCATACAAAAGTCTCCCTGTTGTGTTGCAAGAAGAGGCGGTCACTGCTCCGCTTGGCGGGCGCGCTCCTCGCGCCGCTCCTCCAGGGCTGCGAACAGACTGCGCAGCCGGATATTGACGGCGCCCAGGTTGGTGATCTCGTCGATCTTGAGCTGGGTATAGAGTTTGCCGCCCTCCTGCAGGATCTCCCGCGTTTCGTCGGTGGTGATGGCGTCCAGGCCGCAGCCGAAGGAAACCAGTTGCACAAGGTCCATATCGGGCTGGGTCGTGCAGTACCGTGCCGCCGCATACAGGCGGCTGTGGTAGGTCCACTGGTTGAGCACCGAGGTGGCGAATTTTTCTTCGTAGCAGCTCACCGAGTCCTCGGTGACCACCGCGGCGCCCTGCCGGATGATCAGCTTGTCGATGCCGTGGTTGACCTCGGGGTCCACATGGTAGGGACGGCCCGCCAATACAATAATATGCCGGTGCTCCGCCCGTGCGCGGGCAATGATTTCGGCGCCCTTGGTGCGCACCTGGGTCATGTGGCGCTCATACTCCGCATAGGCGGCGTCGATGGCCGCATGGACTTCCCGCGCCGGGATGCCGGGGAAATACTTGTCCAGCATGGCCGGGAACCGCTTGGTGAAGTCCTTGCGGCGGGCCAGGTTGATGTACTCGTAGATGAACTTGGTGCCGGCCAGCTCGGGGCAGTTGCCGGCAAGGACTTCGGGATAGTAGGCGACCACCGGGCAGTTGTAATGGTTGTCGCCCAGATGCTCGTCAATGTTGTAGCTCATGCAGGGATAGAACACCGCATCCACGCCCATCTTGCACAGCTCGGCGATGTGGCCGTGGGTGAGCTTGGCCGGGAAGCAGGCGGTATCGCTGGGGATGGTCGCCTGGCCTTCCTGATAGATCTGCCGGTTGGAAACCGGGCTGACCTTGACCGTGAAGCCCAGTCTGGTGAAGAAGGTGTGCCAGAACGGCAGCAGCTCGTACATATTCAGGCAGAGCGGAATGCCGATTGTACCGCGGGACTGTTCGAGGTTTTCCGGCTTGTAGTCCAGCAGCAGTTTGAGCTTGTAGGCATACAGGTCCAGGTCCTCGTTGGTGGCCTTGCCGGTGACCGGCTTGTCGCAGCGGTTGCCCGAGATGAACCGCTTGCCGTCCGCAAAGGTGTTGACGGTGAGCTGGCAGTGGTTGCCGCAGCCGTTGCACTGGACGTTGCTGACCTTGTCGGCAAAGTTTTCCAGTTCCTCCTGATTGAGCAGCGTGCTGCGGGTGCCGGGCTTGGTGTGGTTTTTGCCGTACAGCGCCGCACCGTAGGCGCCCATCAGGCCCGCAATGTCGGGACGGATGACATGGACGCCCATCTCCTTCTCAAAGGCGCGGAGAACGGCCTCATTATAAAAGGTACCGCCCTGCACGACGATGTTGCGGCCCAGCTCCTCGGGGCTGGAAGCGCGGATGACCTTGTACAGTGCGTTCTTGACCACCGAGATGGACAGGCCGGCGCTGATGTTCTCGATGGATGCGCCGTCCTTCTGGGCCTGCTTGACGCTGGAGTTCATAAAGACGGTGCAGCGGCTGCCCAGGTCCACGGGGCGGTCCGCAAAGAGGCCCAGCGCCGCGAATTCCTTGACATCGTAGCCCAGCGCCTGGGCGAAGGTCTGCAGGAAGCTGCCGCAGCCCGAGGAACAGGCTTCGTTGAGGAAGATGTTGCTGATGGCGCCGTCCTCGATCTTGAAGCACTTCATGTCCTGGCCGCCGATGTCGATGATGAAGTCCACATCCGGCATGAAGTATTTGGCCGCCGTGAAGTGGGCAACGGTCTCGACAAGGCCGCGGTCACAGTGGAAGGCGTGTTTGACCAGGTCCTCGCCGTAGCCCGTCGTCGTGACGCTGGCCACCTGCAGGCCGGGATGCTCGCGGTAAATCTTGAGCAGCGTGTCCCGGACCAGGGGCAGCGGGTTGCCCAGGTTGGGCTGGTAGCTCGTGAAGAGGATCTGCTTGTTGTCGTCGATGACGACGAGCTTGATCGTCGTGGAGCCGGAGTCAATGCCGATATGGACCGGGCCGCAGTCCGCGCCGAAGGGCACGCAGGGCACCGACGCCTTCATATGACGGGCATGAAATTCTTCGTACTCCTGTTTGTTTTCAAACAGCGGCGGCAGGCTCACATAGGTGGCCGTGGCGCTGTACTCGTCCAGGCGCTTTGCCACGTCCCGCAGATCGAATTCCTGATCGGCGTAGAAGGCGGCGCCCATCGCCACATAGAGCAGGCTGTTTTCAGGGCAGACGCCCTTGACGTGGAGCGTCTCGTCAAAGCTGCGGCGCAGCACCGTCGAGAAGGTCAGCGGTCCGCCCAGATAGAGGATGTTGCCCTTGATCGGACGGCCCTGGGCCAGGCCCGCAATGGTCTGGTTGACGACGGCCTGATAGATCGACGCGGCAATGTCGCCGGGCAGCGCGCCCTGGTTGATCAGGGGCTGGATGTCGCTCTTGGCAAAGACGCCGCAGCGGCTGGCGATCGTGTAGGTACGGGTGGCCTTCTGGGCCGCCTTGTCCATCTCGTCGGCGCTCATCTTGAGCAGCGTAGCCATCTGGTCGATGAAGGCGCCGGTGCCGCCGGCACAGCTGCCGTTCATGCGGACCTCGGTGCCGTTGGTCAGGAAGAGGATCTTGGCATCCTCACCGCCCAGCTCGATGATGCAGTCCGTTCCGGGTGCCAGACGGTTGGCCGCCACGCGGGTGGCGAACACCTCCTGCACAAAGGGGACCTTGCAGCTGTCCGCCAGGCCCATGCCTGCCGAACCGGAAATGGCCAGCAGCGCCCGGCCGCCGGGGACATAGTCCTCGGCCACGCGGCGCAGCAGCTCCTGCCCCTTTTCCAGAATATGACTGTAATGGCGTTCGTATGTGGAATAAATGATCTGATCGGCGTCGTTGAGAACAACGCATTTGATCGTGGTGGAACCGATGTCCAGGCCGACTCTCATGCGGAAACCTCCCGGGTGGATCAACGAATGGGTCTTCCCATTCAGATAAGATTAAGATACAAAAAAGACAATTCGTTTTATTGTAGCGCTTTGGAGCGGAATTTGCAAGACGGCTTTCCTGAAAAGATTGCCGAAAATGCCCCATGATTAAGATACCATAAAGATTTGAATAATTTTTGAACGATTGCCGTCGAAAGCGCAACGGCGCAAGATTGATGCCATTGTCCGTCGATCTGGTCCGATTCTGACCGGGCTTGCCGGGGACATTCTTCCATTTTTCCCCTGCTATGGTATAATGAAGGTTACGTTGCCTTGAGGAGGTATGTTTATGGCATCTTTACTTCTGCCCATCATCTACCTGGCCTTCATCAGTCTCGGCCTGCCGGATGGGCTGCTGGGTGCCGCCTGGCCCAGCATGTACCCCACGATGGGTGCCGAGCTTTCCTGGGCGGGCGCCATCTCGATGATCATTGCGGCAGGCACGATTGTCTCGGCGCTGTCCAGCGACCGTCTCAACCTGCGGCTCGGCACCGGCGGCGTGACGGTCTGCAGCGTGGGTCTGACCGCCGTGGCGCTGATCGGGTTTTCGCTGTGCCGGTCCTACTGGCAGCTCTGTCTGTGGGCGTTCCCCTACGGTCTCGGTGCGGGCAGTGTGGACGCATCGCTGAACAACTATGTCTCGCTGCATTACAAGAGCCGCCACATGAGCTGGCTGCACTGCATGTGGGGCATCGGCGCCAGTCTGGGGCCCATCCTGATGGCCCGCGCCCTGGCCGGCCCGGGCTGGCAGAGCGGCTACCGGGTCATCGGTCTGCTGCAGATCGTGCTGACGCTCGTGCTGGTGGCCAGTCTGCCCCTCTGGAAGCGTCCCGACGGCGCCGCCGGCAGCCTGGACTTTGAGCCGGAACACCGGTCCCTGCCGCAGCTGATCCGGATTCCCGGTGTGCCCGAGGTGCTGATCTGCTTTTTCTGCTACTGTGCCATGGAATCGACGGCCGGCATGTGGGCGGCCAGCTACTGCACGCTGGCGCGCGGCATTGACGCCGGCACCGCGGCGCGGTGGGCCAGCCTGTTCTATACGGGCATCACGATCGGGCGGTTTTTCTGCGGATTTCTGACCATCAAGCTCAACGACCGCGGCATGATCCGGCTGGGTCAGCTGCTGATCGCCGTGGGGCTGGTGCTGATGCTGCTGCCGACGGGCAACACGACGCTGTTCCTGGGCCTGATCACGGTGGGGCTCGGCTGTGCGCCGGTCTTTCCCTGCATCATCCACGAGACGCCGGACAATTTCGGCCGGGCGCTGAGCATGTCGATGACCGGTGTGCAGATGGCCGCCGCCTACACGGGCAGCTGTCTGATGCCGCCCGTCTTCGGTCTGCTGGCCCAGCACGTCTCCCCGGCCCTGTTCCCCTGGTTCCTGGCCGTGCTGCTGGTTCTGATGACCGTCATGTCGGAGGCGCTGCACCACAAGACAGCCCGCCGCTGACTCATTCAAAAAAAGGCGCTTTCCCGCTGATGCGGGAAAGCGCCTTTTGGGATAGGAAAGAGAATGTCGTAAGAATTCGGTCCGCCCTCAGTTCAGCTTTTTGCCGAAGAATTCCAGTTCGGGGCGGATGGTGGCCATGAGCTCGTCGAACTGGTCGGGCGTCAGGCTCTGGGCACCGTCGCTCTTGGCGCGGGCGGGGTCGTTGTGGACCTCAATCATCAGGCCGTCCGCCCCGACCGCGACGGCCGCCTTGGCCAGGCTGGGCACCATGAAGGCAATGCCTGCCGCGTGGCTGGGGTCCACCACCACCGGCAGATGCGTCATCTTTTTGAGCATCGGCACCGCCGAGATGTCCAGCGTGTTGCGCATGCTGGTCTCGAAGGTGCGGATGCCGCGCTCGCAGAGCACCACGTTGGGGTTGCCCTCGGCCATGATATATTCGGCGCTCATGACGAGCTCCTCCAGCGTGGAGGAAAGCCCGCGCTTGAGCAGCACCGGAATCCGGGTGCGGCCCACCGCCTTGAGCAGTTCAAAGTTCTGCATATTGCGCGCGCCGATCTGGATCATATCCACACCGTCCTGTTCAAACAGCGGGATATGCTCGTTGTTCATCAGCTCGGTCACAATCGGCTGACCGGTCACGGCACGGGCCTCGGTCATCAGGGTCAGGCCCTCGGCGCGCAGTCCCTGGAAGCTGTACGGCGAGGTGCGCGGCTTGAATGCGCCGCCCCGCAGGATGCTGGCCCCCGCCGCCTTGACGCGCTGGGCCACCATCGTGATCTGCTCCCGGCTCTCGACGCTGCACGGGCCCGCCATCACGGCAAAGTGACCGCCGCCGATCCTGACCTTGCCGCCCACTTCCACCACGGTATCGTCGGGATGAAACTTGCGGTTGGCTTTCTTGTACGGCTCGGACACCCGCCGGCAGGTCTCGACGACGGGGTTCGCCAGCACCCAGCTCTCGCTCAGCGCTTTGGTGTCGCCAATCAGTCCGAGGATATGGGTGTCATGTCCGACCGAGTCGTTGATTTCAAATCCCATTCCCCGCAGTTCCTGACAGAATTCCTTTACCTTGGCCTCGGGTGCCTGCTGTTTCAATACAATAATCATGGTGGATCTCTCCTCTTTCCCACAGTGTTTTGTCCTCTTGCTGCCGTATAGTTTAGCACATTAAAGCATTGAAGTCAATGATTATTTTGACATTCTTTTTCCGCGGGCCTATAATAGGCACATCCTAAGCGGAAAAGAGAGGAATTCAGATGTCGAAAGAAGCCAAGACCAACGCGATGCGGATGCTGGAGCGGGCCAAAGTCAGCTACCAGTCCCACGAATATCCCCACGAGGAGGGCACCGCCGTGGACGGTGCCTCGGTGGCCCGGCTGACCGGGCAGGACCCGGCGCGGGTGTTCAAGACGCTGGTCACCCAGGGGGCAGACAAGGCGTTCTATGTGTTTGTGATTCCGGTGCTCGCGGAGCTGGACCTGAAAAAGGCCGCCCGCAGCGTCGGGGTGAAGAGTGTGGCGATGATTCATGTGGCGGATATCAACCGGGTGACCGGCTACATCCGGGGCGGCTGCAGTCCGGTGGGCATGAAGAAGCAGTTCGTCACGGTGTTTGACGAGAGCTGCCTGGCACAGCCGACGATGCTGGTCTCGGGCGGACGGATCGGGACCCAGATTGAATGTGCGCCCGCCGATCTGCTGCGGGTGACCCGCGGCAAGACCGCCGCCATCACGGCCGGCGGTGACGCATGATGCGGCTGGACCGCTACCTGGCCGAGCGGCTGGGCATAACGCGGGGCGAGAGCCGCAAGCTGGCGGCCTCGGGCCGGGTGACGGTGGACGGCGCCGTCTGCCGCAAGGCCGACACCCGTCTTGAGGAGTCCGTGGTCCGGGTGGCGGTGGACGGCCGTCCGCTGGCGGGGTCCTACCGCAAGTACGTCTACCTGATGCTCAACAAGCCCCAGGGGGTTGTGAGCGCGGCGCAGGACCGGCGGGACACAACGGTGGTGGATCTGGTGCGGGAGGACTTTCCGCGGCGGCAGCTCTTTCCTGCCGGACGGCTGGACAAGACCAGCACCGGGTTTGTGCTGCTGACCGACGACGGCGCCTTTGCCCATGAGATTCTGGCGCCGGGGCGGCATGTCTCCAAGACCTACCTGGTCACGCTGGACACCCCGCTGACCGAAGCGATGTGCCGCGGCTTTGCTGCCGGGGTCACGCTGGCGGACGGGCAGACGCTGGCCCCGGCGGAAGTCCGGCCCGCTGACCCCGACGACCCCTGCCTGGTGCGGGTGATTCTGCACCAGGGGGTATACCACCAGATCAAGCGGATGTTCGGCGTCTACGATGCCGGCGTGAACGGGCTGCACCGGGAGGCCATCGGTCCTGTCTCGCTCGACCCGGATCTTGCGCCCGGCAGATGGCGCGAACTGACCGAGGCGGAAGTCCTGGCACTGCAGGACGCCGCCCGCAGATAACCTGATTCCAGGCGACGCTTTCCATAAAAAGGAAGCGTCGCTTTTTGTCTGTCCGGGCGGCGGAAAGCGCCGGGTGCACGGCAAGGTTTCTCTTGCCGTTTGTGCGGGAATGTCGTATAATATTGGGGAATATAAGAAAGTGATTTCCGGGAGGTTTTCAAATGTCTGGTTTCATCCCGTTGTCGGTGCCGAACTTCGGCGCCAAAGAAGCCGCCTATGCCGCCGAGGCCATCACCTCCGGCTGGGTCTCCACGAGCGGTGCCAAGGTCGGCGAATTTGAAGAGGCTCTGGCCCGCTATGTGGGCATGCCCCGTGCCGTTGCTTCCAACAGCGGCTCTTCCTCTCTGCATCTTGCCGCCATGGCCGCGGGCATCCGCCCCGGCGAGGAGGTTCTTGTTCCTACCCTGACCTTTATTGCCGCCGTCAACCCGCTGACCCGCTATGTGGGCGCCGAGCCGATCTTCATCGGCTGTGACGATTCGCTGTGCATCGACCCGGACGGCGTGGAGGATTTCTGCGCCAACCACTGCACGCTGCGGGAGGACGGCCTGTACAACAACCGCACCGGCGCCCATGTGGCGGCGCTGGGCGTGGTGCACGTCTTCGGCAACATGGCGGATATGCCCCGCCTGCTGGACATTGCACGGCGCTACAAGCTGACCCTGATCGAGGACGCCACCGAAGCGCTGGGCACCCGCTACACCGCGGGGCCTCTGGCCGGCAAGTTTGCCGGCACGATGGGCGACATCGGCTGCTACAGCTTCAACGGCAACAAGATCATCACCACCGGCGCCGGCGGTTTTCTGGTCTCCAACCATCCCGACTGGGCCGAGCATGCCAAGCATCTCTCGACCCAGGCCAAGGCCGACCTGCTGCAGTTCCTGCATGACGAGGTGGGCTACAATTACCGGATGACCAACGTCCAGGCCTGTCTGGGTCTGGCACAGCTGGAACGGCTGGAGGACTTCATCACCGTCAAGAAGGCCCGGTACGACCAGTACCGCAGCGCGCTGGACGGCTACCACGGCCTGCGCATCCTGCCCTTCAAGGAGGAGGCCGACGGCGTGCGCTCCAACCACTGGTTCTACAGCCTGTACCTGGAGGACACCCCGCTGGAGCGCGACAGCGTGATCGCCGCCCTGCAGGCCAAGCAGATCCAGACCCGTCCGGTCTGGGCGCTGATCCACGAGCAGGCGGATTATCCGCGCAATGAGGCCTATGATCTGGACAAGGCGCTGGCCTACCGCCGCTACATCGTCAACCTGCCCTGCTCCACCAACCTGAGTGAGGAGGACTGTGACCGGGTCATTGCAGCGGTCAAAGAACTGATCTGAAAGGGGGCCACCGCCCTTGCTGAAAGTGGAAGAACTCTTCATCCCGGAGTCCTGCACCGTGCTGGATGCGATGAAGCGCCTGGATGAGACGGGACGCCGCATCCTCTTCATTGCGCCGGAAGGCCGGCTCAAGGCCGTTGTGACGGACGGGGACATCCGCAAATGCATCCTGCGCGGCGAAGGTCTGGACGCGCCGCTGACCTCGGCAGCCAACTACAAGCCGAAGAGCCTTTCGGTGTCGGAGCGCGGCCGCGCCAAGGCCGAGCTGGAACGCTGGGGCATTGACGCCCTGCCGATTCTGGACCGCGAGGGCGTCATCACCGACATTGTGTTTGCCGGCGGTCTGGATGTGGACAACCGCAAAAAAGTGGACATCCCCGTTGTGATGATGGCCGGCGGTCTGGGCACCCGGCTGTACCCCTACACCAAGATCCTGCCCAAGCCGCTGATCCCCGTGGGGGAACAGCCCATCGCCGAGCTGATTTTTTCGCGGTTCCGGGAGTTCGGCTGTCATCATATGACGATGATTGTCAACTACAAGCGCGGCATGATCAAGAGTTATTTTTCCGACCTGGAAAAGGACTATACCGTCGATTTCATCGACGAGGACACCTTCATGGGCACCGGCGGTGGGCTGTGTCTGCTCAAGGGCCGGATGGATTCCCCGTTTTTCTTCACCAACTGCGACACGCTGCTGGACATTGATTTCGGGGATCTGTACCAGTACCACCGCAAGCACGGCAACCTTGTGACGATGGTGTGTGCTTTCAAACATTACACGGTCCCGTACGGGGTCGTTGAGCTGGGCGAGGACGGCGGCATTGCCGCGATGCGGGAAAAGCCCGAGCTGAACTTTTTGACCAACACCGGCGTCTATGTGGTGGAGCCGCGCGTCGTGGAGGAGATGCCCAGCGGCGTCAAGCTGGGATTTCCCGACGTGATCGAGCATTACCGCCGCGCCGGCGAGAAGGTGGGGGTCTACCCGATCAACGAAAGCTCCTGGATGGACATGGGCCAGATGGAGGAGCTGGAAAAAATGCGCCGCAGACTGGACGGCCAACAGTAAAGCAGGAGGTTTGGATATGCCCGTTACCATCATTGCCGAGGCCGGCGTCAATCATAACGGCGATCTGGAGATGGCGAAGGAGATGGCCCGCGTTGCCAAGGAATGCGGCGCCGACATCGTCAAATACCAGACGGCCGTGCCCGAGCTTGTGGTAAGCCGTTTTGCCGATAAGGCAGCGTATCAGAAAGAAACGACCGATGCTTCGGAGAGTCAGCTCGACATGATCCGCCGGCTGCATTTTTCCTTTGAGGGGCATCGTGAGCTGAAGGAGTACTGCGATTCCATCGGCATCCAGTATCTCTCGGCCCCCTTTGACATTCCGAGCGTGCGGTTTCTCGGCACGCTGGGGCTGCCGCTGATCAAGATTCCCTCCGGCGAGGTGACCAACCTGCCGTATCTGGAAGAGATTGCCCGGCTGCATACGCCGGTGCTGCTCTCGACCGGAATGTGCAATCTGGACGAGATCACCGATGCGCTGGGCATCCTGGACGACAACGGCTGTCCCGAAGCCACGATTCTGCACTGCAACACCCAGTACCCCACCCCCTACTCCGACGCGAACCTGACCGCGATGGTGGAACTGTTCGAGCAGTTCGGGCTGCCGGTGGGGCTGAGCGACCACACGCCGGGCTGGGAGTGTGATGTGGCGGCCGCGGTGCTGGGCGCCCAGGTCATCGAAAAGCACTTCACGCTGGACAAGAACCTGCCCGGTCCCGACCAGAAAGCCAGCCTGGACCCCGAAGAGTTCCGGGCCATGGTGCGGGCCGTGCGCAACACCGAGGCCGCGCTGGGCGACGGGCACAAGCATCTGACGGCCAGCGAAGCCCCCAACAAGGCCGTGGCCCGCAAGAGCATCGTCGCCGCTCGGGCCATCCGGGCCGGCGAGGTCTTTACGACGGACAACCTGACCACCAAGCGTCCCGGCGACGGCATCAGCCCGATGCGCTGGTACGAGGTGCTGGGCCGGACCGCGGTGCGCGATTTTGCCGAGGATGAAAAAATTGAGCTGTAACCGCACGATTGCCCTGGTCACCTCCACCCGGGCGGAATACGGGCTGCTGCGTTCGGTGGCCCGGCGTATTCAGGAGGACGAGGATCTCCGCCTGCGCCTGCTGGTGACGGGCGCGCATCTGGAACCCCGGTTCGGCTGCACTGTGGAGGAGATCCGGGCCGACGGGCTGCCCATCGCGGCCTGTCTGCCCATCTTCACGGCGGACCCCGACGAGCCGACGGCCCGGACGATGGCCCGCACGATGGAGGTCTTTGACGAAGAATTTGCGGCCCACCGCCCCGACGCTGTTGTGCTGCTGGGCGACCGCTTTGAAATTTTTGCCGTGGCGGCTGCCGCCGCGGCGCGGCATATTCCCATCGCCCACATTTCGGGTGGGGATGTGACGCTCGGTGCGGCGGACGAGTATTACCGCCACTGCATCACCGAGATGGCCTCGCTGCATTTTCCGTCCTGTGCCGACAGTGCCGCCCGTCTGCTGCGCCTCGGCCAGCCGCCCGAGACCGTCTTCAACGTGGGCGGTCTGGGGGACGAGAACATCCGGACGATGCCCAAGATGAGCCGGGAGGAACTGTGTGCTTCCACCGGCTTTGATCTTTCCGGGCCGTTTGCCCTGGTCACCTATCACCCCGAAACCGCCGCCGGTGCCGGCGACCCGGCCGCCCAGGCCGAGGCCCTCTGCACGGCCATGGAGGCGATTCCGGGTATTTTCTGGCTGATCACGGGTTCCAACGCCGATGCGGGCGGTGCCGTCTGCACGGCGCGGATGCAGGCCTTTGCCGCCGCCCATCCCGACCGCGCGGGTTTTGTGGCCAGTCTGGGGCTGCGGCGCTATCTGTCCGCGATGGCCTGTGCCAGTCTGGTGGCAGGCAACTCCTCGTCGGGTGTCGTGGAAACCCCCAGCTTTGGCGTTCCCACCGTCAACATCGGCAGCCGGCAGGCCGGACGCGCCATCTGCCGCAACGTGCTGTGCTGCGAGGCGGACGCCGCCGCCATCGAGGCGGCCATCCGCCGGGCGCTGACGCCGGAGTTTGCCGCCCTGGCCCGCACGGCCCGCAGTCCCTACAACGGCGGGGCCACCAGTGCGCGGATTGTGGAGATCCTCAAGCATTTTCCCTTTGACAGGCCGAAATATTTCTATGACGGGCCGTTTCCCGACCCGCAAAAAGGAGACTGTTTATGAAGCTTCTCATTGTCGGTCTCGGCAGCATGGGCAAACGACGTGCACGGCTGACCAGGGGCATTGATTCTTCCTTCCGTCTGGCGGGCGTGGATACCGCCGAAGCCCGCCGGGAGGAGGCTGTCCGGCTGGGTCTGATCGACGCGGCCTACCCGGACATTGCCGCAGCCATTGCCGCCGAACATCCCGACGCGGCCCTGGTCTGCACCGCACCGCTGACCCACGCCGCCATCATCGGGGAACTGCTGGACAACAACCTGCCGGTCTTTACCGAGCTGAACCTTGTCAGCGACGGCTACGAGGAGAACCTGGCCAAGGCCCGGCAGAAGGGGCTGGTCCTCTTCCTCTCCTCCACGATGCTCTACCGGCGCGAGACCCGGTTCATCCGCGATCAGGTCCGGGCGTTCGGCAAGCCGGTGCATTATCTGTACCACATCGGCCAGTATCTGCCGGACTGGCATCCCTGGGAGAACTACAAGAACTTCTTTGTGGGCAACGCCCGGACCGGCGGCGTGCGGGAGATCTTCGGCATTGATCTGCCGTGGCTGCTGGACGCCTTCGGGGATGTGACCTCGCTGACCGTCCAGAGCGACAGCATCAGCGATCTGGGTCTGCCCTACCCCGACTGCGTGACGCTGCTGATGCGCCATGCGTCGGGCGCGCAGGGTGTGCTGGCCGCCGATGTGGTCAGCCCCAAGGCCGTGCGCAACTTTGAGTGCTTCGGCGACGGGCTGCACCTGTTCTGGGAGGGCAATCCCAAGGCGCTGTACCAGTGGAAGGACGGCGAGAAGCAGTTTGTCGATACCTACACCTCCTTCGAGCATGACAGCCGGTACAGCGACAATGTGGTTGAGAACGCCTATGTGGACGAGCTGACCAACTTCTTTGCCGTGCTGCGCGGGGAGGAACAGCCCCGCTGGAGCTTTGAACGCGACCTCGGCGCCATCGCCCTGATGGATGCGGCCGAGGCTGCCAGATAAGGAGCGGGTTTCATGCAGACTGTCACAGCCCTGATGATCGGACTGGGTTCCATCGGAACCCGCCATTTGAAGAACCTGGCCGCCCTGTGCAGCCGGCGCGGTCTGACGCTGCAGGCGGACGCCCTGCGCAGCGACCTGTCCCGGCCGCTGCGCCCCGGCGTGGAGGAGCTGCTGCACGCCCAGCTGACCGACGCGGACGCCCTGGGCCACTATGACCTGGCCTTCATCACCAACCCCACGAGCCTTCATGCCGACGCGCTGCGCCGGGTCTACGGCAAGGCGGATGCGCTTTTCATTGAGAAGCCGATCTTCTCGGCCGAGCAGACCGGCGAGGATCTGGACGCCCTGCTGGCCCCCGGTCAGAAAGCCTATGTGGCGGCGCCGATGCGGTGGTGCGGCACGATGCTGGCCCTCAAGCGGCACCTGCCCGAGCTGCATCCCTACTGCGCCCGGGTCATCTGCTCCTCCTATCTGCCCGACTGGCGCCCCGGCGTGGATTACCGCACCGTTTACAGCGCCCACAAAGCCCTGGGCGGCGGGGTGACCATTGACCTGATCCACGAATGGGATTATCTGGTGGATCTGTTCGGCGTGCCCGAGGAGATTTACAACTTCAAGGGCCATTATTCCGAACTGGAGATTGATTCCGACGATGTGTCGGTCTATATTGCCCGGTACCCCCATCTGCTGGCCGAGGTCCACCTGGACTATTTCGGCCGCGGGTACCGGCGTGCCATCGAACTGTTCTGCCCCGCGGGGAGCTGCGTGGCGGATTTCGGTGCCGGGACGCTGACGCTCCCGGACGGCACGGTGGAACACTGCGAGGAGGAGGTCAACGAGCGCTATCTGCGCGAGATGTCCTACTTCCTGGACTATGCGGCCGGACCGGCCGGGCCGAGTGTGAACCCGCCCGCCACGGCACGCGATGTATTGAAACTGACACTGGGGGAACTGAATTCATGAAAAGACTTCTCATCACGATCTGCGGCCGGGCCGGTAGCAAGGGCTTCAAGAACAAGAATCTCAAGACTTTCTGCGGGCATCCGCTGGTTTACTATTCGCTGAGCGCCGCCGATCTGTTCATCCGCAACCATCCCGAGCTGGAGGTGGACATCGCCCTCAACACGGACAGCCAGGCGCTGGCCGACCTGGTGGCGGCCAAATACCCCGAGGTGGTCTATCTGCCGCGGGGCGCCGAGCTGGGGGGCGACAAGGTCCCCAAGGTGGAGGTCTACAAGGACAGCTTTGCCCGGATGGAGGCAAAGACCGGCCGGCCCTACGACGCAATGCTCGATCTGGACATCACAAGCCCGCTGCGCACCGAGCAGGACATTGAAAACGCCTTTGCCCGCGCTTCGGAGCGTCCCGACCTGCAGATCATCTTCAGCGTCTGCGAGGCCCGCCGCAATCCCTGGTTCAATATGTTCAAGATTGTGGGCGACCATGCCGAGATGGTCATCAACAGCAATTTCACCGGCCGTCAGCAGGCGCCCGAAGTGTACGACGTCAACGCCTCGATCTATCTGATCCGCCGCAATTTCCTGGTGGACAACGACGACCCGATCCTCTGGCACAGCAAGTTCGGCGTCAGCGTCATGATGGATACCGGCATCATCGACATTGATTCGGAACATGACTACCTGCTGATGGAGGCCATTGCCAACCATCTGTATGCCCAGTACCCCGAATTCCGCGCTGTACAGGAGAACATCCGTGACTGATCGTGCCATGAATCTGGTGATGGAGTGCGGCAAAGAGATGCTGGCCAACGGCGGCGAAGTGTTCCGCGCCCAGGATACGATGGAAATCATGGCCCGCAGCCTCCGGATTGAAGATTTTCACGTCTACGTCCTGACCAACGGCATCTTTGCGTCGGCCAAGGGCGGAACCGTCAATGCGGTGCGCCATGTGCCCAGTGTCTCGATCCAGCTGGCCCGGGTGGAGGCGATCAACTCCCTTTCCCGGCGGCTGGCGGACGGCAAACTGGACCTGGACGGGGCCGAGCAGGAGCTGCGCCGCGCCCAGCAGATTGAAGGATTTTCGGTGCGGCGGGTGCATCTGGCCAGCCTGCTGGGCAGCGCCTGTTTTGCCCTGCTGTTCGGCGGCGGCCCGGCCGAAATGTTGGTGGCCGCCATTGCCGGCCTGGTGGAATCCGTCGTGACCCGGCGGTTTGCCCAGCACGGCATCAGCCGGATCTTTACCGACATCCTGGCCGCCACGCTCTGCACGCTCGCGGCGCATCTGGCACACCGCGTCTATGCGCCGCTCAACGTCAACGTCACGATCATCGGCGCCCTGATGGTGCTGACGCCCGGTGTCTCGCTGACAATGGGCATCCGCGACATCATCAACGGCGACTATCTGTCCGGCACGATCCGCCTGTTCGACGCGCTGCTGGTGGCGGGCTGTCTGGCCTTCGGCGTGGCGATGGGTTATCTGCTGATGCAGGCTCTGATGGGGGTGATTCTATGACGCTGGACTCCCTGCCCGTGTGGGCAAACTATCCGCTGCAGTTCCTTGTCTCGATGATTGCGACGATGTCCTTCGGCATCTCCTTCCAGGTGCCGCGCCGGCATCACCTCGCCTGCGGCGTCGTGGGGGCCGTGGGCTGGCTGGTCTATGTGCTGGCCCAGGCGGCGGGTCTGACCGCCCCGGCTGCCACACTGCTGGCCGCCCTGCCGCTGACGGCGTTCGCCCGGCTGTTTGCCATCACCCACAAGGCGCCCGTCACGCTGTTTCTGCTCTGCGGCATCTTCCCGCTGGTGCCCGGCGCCGGCATCTACTACACCGCCTACTACTTTCTGCGCAATGATCAGCGGCTGTTCACCAACAAGGGGTTTGAGACCCTCAAGGTTGCGGTGGCCCTGGCACTGGGCATTGCGCTGGTCTGTTCGCTGCCGCTGCCCCGGTCCATCAGCCGGCAGCAGTACAACGGCCCGCGCCACAACTGAAACAAACCGGCCCTTCCCCGCCGTCTGGCAGAGGAAGGGCCGGTTTTTTCATCCGGGATCAGACAAAATTGCGCCAGGTCTGTTCCGCGCCGGTCTGGAAGGCGCAGAGGTCCTGCATCAGTTTGTGCGCGCCGGGTTCCGCCCCGGGATAATCCGTCTCGGCACGCTTGCAGTCCAGGGCGCCCTGGCCGGTGCCCTCGGCCAGCATCGTGGCCAGGTTGCGGGTGCTCTTGTCCAGCATCGTGCGGGTCCGGATGCCCATGCTCATGCTCATCTTGGCCGCCGCACTCTGGCCCTTGGCCTCCACACCGATGGCCGCCAGCGCCGAGTGGGCCTGCTGGTTGAACTTGTGATAGATGGTTTTCTGACGCTGCATCTCTTCCTTGAGTTTCTGGTCGTGGGTCAGGCCCATCATCTCGTCCAGCGTGTTCTTGCCGGCCTCGGTGTTCTGCACGATCTCCTGGAGCATCGCTTCGCTGTCGCTGTTGTAGCTATCCATTGCCATAAAAAAATCCCCCTTGTGTACCATTTTCGTCCGGGATCTCTCCCGGAGTTAGTATGGCACCGCAAGGGGGTTTTATTCGGTTCAGTGGTTGCCAAGGCGCTGTTCGGCCAGTGCCATCATCAGCTCCCAGTTCCCGGCCTCGGCCCAGTCGGCAGAGCCCAGCGTCACGGTGAACTCACCGCGGCGGGACAGCGACAGGCTGAAGCATTTGCGTCCGCCGTCGATGGCTTTGCGCAGGATGCCTTCCATCCGGTCCGCCGTGGACCCCACCGCGACAATCAGAAAGACGCCGTCCTCCAGCCGGACCACCGCGTTCTCGCTCTCGTCCTGGCTGACGGCAAGCTGCAGGATACCGGCTGCCGCATTCAGGCAGCAGTCCGCCGCCGTCGCGCCCTCGTTGCGGATGAGGTCACCGAACTCGTTGACGCGGGCCATGACCATGCAGACCGGCTTGCCGCTGCGGGCCTGCTCCGCCACATAATACCGGTACTCGGTATCCAGGAAGCTGCGGTTGTACACGCCGGTCACATAATCCCGGCGCAGATCCTCGCGGTACTGCTTGAGCATCCGCTGCAGGGCGTTGGCCTCACGGTCATTGACCGAAGGTCCGTCCGGCATCGTGTAGGTCAGCTGCAGCACGCAGGGACGCCCGCCCGCCACAACGGCCTGATACAGTGCAAAGCCGAACGGGCCGCTCATCAGCGGTTTGGCCGCACGGCCCCGCTCGTCCAGTTCCGGCACGGGATCTGCCGTTCCGGCAGGCTCCATCGTCGCGGGGTCCAGCAGGACAGAGGCGCGGGGGTCGATGACCTGGACCTTATCAAAGACATTGCGCAGCGCAGCAATCTGTGCGCCGAACTGTTCCAGAGTGTATTCCTGCATGGTCGTCACTCCTTATGTAGTAAAACAGGCTGAAACGGAATTACAGTTTGCCTCTATTTTATCACATCGCATAATTTTTGCCCATACCCGCGTTATACAAAGAATGGTTCTGTTTTTTCTGGATTACTGTATAAATTCACTTTTTGCGCGCTGCGGAAGTGCCGGGTTCCTTGCCGGTTTTGCTGCGAACCGGGGCAGATTTTTCAGCCTTGGACAGTTGTTTTTCCTTGGGCGATGCCGCGGCGGCAGGCTGTGTTTTTTTGCATTCCGCGGCGCTGTCGGGTTCCTCGGCCGCAGGCCCGGGCAGCGGCTTGGCGCGGAAATACCGGACGCAGAGCGTGCGGATCTCGGCCGCCAGTTTCGGCGAGCAGGCGCCCGCAACGGCGCGCCACTGCCAGTTGCCGTCGGCGCGGCCCGGCATGTTCATCCGGGCTTCGCTGCCGGCGCCCAGCCAGTCGGCCAGCGTGACGACGGTCAGGTCCGCCGGGCTTGCCAGCACGCCGCGCAGCAGACCGCGCAGTTCGCCTTCGGTCTCGGTCAGGGCAAGGTATTCCCGTGCCTGGCGGCGCTGGGCAGCGGTGGTTTCTTCGGTGAACCAGCCCCGCAGCGTGTTGTTGTCATGCGTGCCGGGGTAGGCCACGCAGCGGTGCGGATAGTTGTGGGGCAGGTCGGCGCTGTCGGTGCCGTCAAATGCAAACTGCAGCACCTTCATGCCGTGGAAGCCGCTGTCCTTGAGCAGCTGCCGGACCGAGTCGAACATCTCGCCCAGGTCCTCCGCCACGATGGGCAGGTCGCCGAGGGCGGTGCTCAGCGTGCGGAACAGCTCCATGCCGGGGCCCTTCTCCCACTTGCCGCCGCGGGCGGTGGGCTGTCCGGCCGGGATGGCCCAATAGGTATCGAAGCCGCGGAAATGGTCGATCCGCACAATGTTGTAGATGTTCATCGCATGGCGCACCCGGCGGATCCACCAGGCATATCCGGTGCGCTTGTGGTAGTTCCAGTCATACAGCGGGTTGCCCCACAGCTGACCGTCCACGGCGAAATAATCCGGCGGGCAGCCCGACACACGGCGCGGATGCCCTTCGCGGTCCATCTCGAACAGTTCGCGGCCCGCCCAGGCATCGGCGGAGTCCGCCGACACATAGATCGGAAGATCGCCCATGATGGAGACTCCCCGCTCATTGGCATACTGCCGCAGGGCACGCCACTGTTTGTCGAACTCGAACTGCAGGAAGGCCCAGAACCCGATCTCCTCGGCGTGCTCGGCGCGGAAGGCGTCCAGGGCATCGGGGTCCCGCAGACGAAGGTCATCCGGCCAGGCCTGCCAGTCCTTCATGCCGTTGGCTTCCTTGATGGCCATGTAGAGGCAGTAGTCCGGCAGCCAGCCGTCCGACAGAAAGACAAAGCGGTACCAGTCATCGCTGTACGGCGTGTCGTAGCCCGGGACCGGACGCTGGTCGAGGAAACGGCGGTACGCCTTGCGCAGCACCGGATAGCGCTTTTCATACAGCAGGGCGTAGTCGCACCGGGCAGGGTCCTTGCCCCAGGATTCTTTGCGGTACTCCTCGGGTTTGAGCAGCCCCTCCTCGGCCAGCAGGTCCAGGTCAATGAAATAGGGGTTGCCGGCAAAGGCGGAACAGCTCTGGTACGGGCTGTCGCCGTAACTGGTCGGACCGATGGGCAGGATCTGCCAGACGGCCTGGCCTGCCCGGACCAGAAAATCCACAAAATCGCGGGCGGGCTTGCCCAGCGACCCGATTCCGTACGGGCCGGGCAGGCTGGAAATCGGCATCAGAATGCCGCTGCTGCGTTTAAAATCCATTGGTGTTTCTCTCCTCTTCGCCAAATTTTCACATCAGGTGGTACCGCTGAGCGCCGCCACCGCCAGCTGTCTCCAGCTGTCGCGCAGGGTTTTGTCCCAGGTGGAGGCACCGGCAAAGGAATCGGCATGGGCCTGGTGCAGTGAACTGAATGTTGCGTACGAGAGCGTGACGCCCGGCAGGATGCCCGCGTTGAGCTGGTTGATCTGCATGGCGCCGGGGGCCGTCTTGTCGCTGGCAGTGTTCCAGGGTGTGACAAGGCAGAGCTCCTCGCTGAGCGTCCTCTCCCCCGCCTCGCTGGAATACAGCCACAGGATGGCCGAGGCCGCTGCCTGGAAGCCCTCGGCATCGGCAGAGGACGGGATGGCCAGCCAGGCCGGCACCGAAAAGACCGGGTAGTTCATGAGGCCGGTCAGATTGTATTCCTGGGTAGCGAGATCTTCCTCGACAAAATCGCACTTGAACGGCACCATCACCAGCCGTTCGGCGGCGGCATCGTCCAGCGCGGCGACCATATCGCTGAGGTACCCGCGGCAGAACAGCGCGTTGCCGTCCCGGAGCAGGTCGCCGTCATACCACACCTCCCGGTCGGGTTCGGGTGCGGCACGGTTGGCGGCCTCCAGTGCCAGGGCGCTGTACAGACCGTTGAGCGGTCCGGTCAGGGTATCGACGTTGCGGTCCGTCCCGGCGGCCAGCAGCGCACCGGTATACAGCGCGCCGTAATCGTCCTGCAGGTAGGCGTCCCCGATGGGGTCCGGGAAGGCGAACACGCCGTTGAGGGAGAGCGCTGCCTCCCCCCGTCCGGCCGGCAGGGCGTAGTCCTTGCCGTTGAGGGTGACCACCGTCTCGGACGGGGCATCCAGCCAGCCGTCCACCGCCTGGACAAAGGCGGACCACTCGGCCCAGGAGGCATTCTGCAGGTCAGCGGCCGCACCGTCGCCGAGCAGCGACTGCAGGACCGCGCTGTCCGCCCAGTAGGCATACAGGCTCTTGCCCAAAGGCAGCGCCGTCACCGGCGTGTCGGTGTTCATTCCCGCCCGGGAGGCCGCCGCGGAAAGCAGCGTATCCGACGCGAGATTCTGCCAGCTGCCGTCATCCTGCGGGGCTTCGGGCAGCACGACGAGGTCGGCGTCCGCGAAGTCGCCTTCGTTGTATTGCAGCTCGACGCCCTGTGCCTCGGCATAGGCTTCGAGGGCCTTGGCGGCCGCGGTCGAGCGTCCGGTGGCAAAGCTGACCGTCAGCGTCTGCGGCGCGGCCGTGGGCACCGCCGCATCGGCGTTTTCGGCGGTCGCAGTCTGTCCCGCCGGGCCTGTACAGCCCGCCAGCAGGCAGGCGCTCAACAAAATTCCCAGATAACGCTTCATCCGCAGTTCTCCTCTCTGTGTTCGGCACTTCCGCGGCACATTGTCAACTAAATTTCATTATAACGGATTCGGATGGTTTTTTCCACTGTCGTTTTATGATATAATAAAAAAACTTCAGGACAAAGGAGCCTTTACTGTCATGGGCCGGACTCTCAAACAATACGAAATCCATCCCGATCTGCGGGAATTTTCTGCCGTGGTCGTCGGCTGCACGCCGCTGGAACAAGGCTATGCCGTCGAGCTGGATCAGACCGCCTTCTACCCCGAGGGCGGCGGCCAGCCCTGCGACACCGGCATCCTGGGCGGGGTGCCGGTGCACGAGGTCCACGAACGCGGGGGCTGCATCCTGCACTACACCGATGCGCCGCTCGAAGTCGGGCGGCGGGTGGATGGTTTCGTGGACAATGCGCGCCGCCGGGACCACTGCGAACAGCACACCGGCGAGCACATTCTGAGCGGGACGCTGCACCGTCTGTTTGGGGCCGAGAATGTGGGCTTTCACATCGGATCGCCGGCCGTGAGGATGGATATGAACCTGCCGCTCACCGCGGAGGAGCTGGCCGAGGCCGAGGCCCAGGCCAATGCCGCCGTCCGGGCCGACCGTCCGGTGCGGTGCTGGTATCCCGAGCCGGAGGAGCTGGCGCGGCTTGTGTACCGCAGCAAGAAGGAGATTGACGGTCCGGTCCGGCTGGTGGACGCCGGCGGAGCGGACCTGTGCGCCTGCTGCGGGACCCATCTTGCCACGACCGGCCAGGTGGGGGCGATCAAGATCCTGAGCGCCCAGCATTACAAGGGCGGGGTGCGGCTGGCCGTGGCCTGCGGCGGCCGGGCACAGCGGGCGATTGCCGAAACCTGGCAGGACGCCGAGCAGGCCGGCACGCTGCTGAGCGCCGGGCCGGGGCGTCTGACGCCGGCGGTCCGCACCGCCGTGCAGGGGCAGGACCTGCTGCGCCAGCGTCTGGCCGCCATGCAGAACGACCTGGCCGAAGCGCTGGCTGCGGCGGCGGTGCCCGGCCGTCCCTGCGTGCTGTACTGCGCGGGGGCCGACGGGGACGGGCTGCGGCGGATCTGCCTGAAGGTGGCCGAACACACCGGCGCCGTCACGGCGGTGCTGGCCCCCGGCGGGCAGGGCCTTGCCTACGGCATCACACTGCCGGGCGGCGATGTGCGCGGGCTCTGCCGGGCGCTGAACCAGGCCTTTGCGGGCCGGGGCGGCGGCAAACCGGGATTCTGCCAGGGAAGCCTGGCACAAGGCGAGGAAGCGTCGGTCCGGGCGTTTCTGACGGAAAAAATCAATGAGGTGCAACCCTGATGAGAATGCGTTTTAAACCCTATGCACGGCCGGAACTGCTGGCCTGCGATTTTCATGTACACGAACCGCTGACCCATGCCGGCCACTGGCATGAACTGTTTGCGCGGCCCGAACAGCCGCTGCATCTGGAGCTGGGCTGCGGCAAGGGCGGATTTCTGAGCCAGCTGGCGCCCCGCCATCCCGATATCAACTATCTGGGCATCGACATCACCGACAAGGTGCTGATCCTGGCCAAGCGCAAGGTGGAGGCAGCGTATCTGGCCGCCAACCTTCCCACCGACAATGTGCGGATTGCCTCGCTGGACATCGAGCGGATGTCGGGGGTGTTCTCGCCCGCCGACACGGTGGAGCGGATCTACATCAATTTCTGCAACCCGTGGAGCAAGAATGCCGGCAGCAACAAGCACCGGCTGACCCATCCGCGCCAGCTGCTGCAATACCGCGCCCTGATGCCCCAGGGAGCCGAGATCTACTTCAAGACCGACGATGACGACCTGTTCCGGGACAGTCTGCAATACTTCCCCGCCGCCGGGTTTGAGATCACCTGGATGACGCGGGATCTGCACCGCGACGAACCGGACTGGAACATCCGCACCGAACACGAGGGGATGTTCAGCGAACAGGGCATTCCGATCAAGGCGCTGATCGCCCGCAAAGGCCCCGACGAGACGGTGACCTGGGTGGAGCCCAAGGAACTGGCCCGGCGCTCCGAGGCGGACGCCGGAGAAGGTGACGCTCTGTGAGTTCCTACGGTTTTCTGCACACGGTGTTCCTGTTTTTCCTGTATTCGTTTCTCGGCTGGTGCGTTGAGGTTGCCTATGCGGCGATCACGACCCGCCGGCTGGTCAACCGCGGCTTTCTCAACGGACCGGTCTGCCCGATCTACGGCTGCGGCATGACCGTCATGATCTTCCTGCTGGGCCGGTTCAGCATCCCGATGCCCGGCGCCGCCGATCCCTGGTATGTCCGGCTGATCGCGGTGTTTTTCGGCGGCATGGTCATCACCACCCTGACCGAACTGGTGGGCGGATACCTGCTGTACAAACTGTTCCACACCCGGTGGTGGGATTACTCCGCCTACCGGTTCAATCTCGGCGGATTCATCTGTCCGCAGTTCAGTCTGCTGTGGGGCATCGGCAGCGTGATCCTGATGCTGTTCGTGCATCCGCTGCTCAACGGGTCGTCGGCCCATATCCCGCGCCAGGTGCTGCTGGGTGTTGACCTGACCGTCGGGCTGCTGTTTGCGGCGGATCTGGCGGCATCGGTCGTGCAGGCGGTCGGACTGGGCCGGCAGCTGGCCCGCATCGACGATGTGCGTGCCGGGCTGCGCCGGGTCAGTGACGCGCTGACAGGCGTGATCGGCACCGGCGCAATGACGGTGGACACCCTGCTGGATGAGCAGAAGCTGCAGCTGACGCTGGGCGCCATGGAGGGCCGCGACAATGCCGCCGAGCTGGGCGGTCAGCTCCGCGACCTGGCCGACAAGGCCCGGGAAGTCCGCCGCGCCAGCGTGCAGATGAGCCGTCAGAAGTTCTTCGGCACCGGGCGTCTGCTCCGCGCCTTCCCCGACATGGTCCCCGACCGCCGCGAAGCCATGGTGGCGCTGCGGGCTGCCCTGTCGCGGGCAGCCTCGGCGGCACGGCAGGCGGTTTCCGACAACGTGCAGGACTGGAAGGACGGTCTGCGCAAGGATCGCTGATCTTTCCAACCAAAAAGGACGCTTCCCCGCGGGGAAGCGTCCTTTTCTTGTCAGGGGTCGGTGGTCAGCCGGTAGACCGTCCACCAGCTGCAGCCGTCGACGGCCTCAGCCCGCACGGTCAGTCCGAGGCGCTGGGCCAGCGCGTCGCATTTGTCCTGGACGCCGGCGAAGTCCACAAAATAGACCCCGGGATTGTCCACGGCATCGAGCAGCGGCGCGGTCGGGTCCAGGCCGGAGGCGCGCAGCGACGCGCCGTACAGCGGGCTCTGGGCCGCCCAGCCGCCCAGAAAGGCCAGATGGTCAAAGGCACCGGCCTGCCGGGTATGCCAGACATCCTTGCCGGCCAGATCATCCTCCAGCGCTGTGGAGACCACATACAGATGTTCCTTGTCGTCGAGCAGCGCCTGGATGGCCTGTTCCTTCTCGTTGCCGGGCAGATGGTCCGCCCGGAACTGGCAGGCGGAGCGCCAGGTCTGCCGCAGCGTACCGAAGCTGACGGTGGCGCACAGCACCAGGGCTGCGGCCGCCAGCCGCCGGGAGGGGCGCAGGCCGGGATTCCACAGCGCGGCCAGCAGCACCGCGCAGGACATGAGCATCAGGTACTGGGTGCGCCAGGGGGTCCGCCCGCCCAGCACAAGCCAGTATACCCCGGCGGCAAAGACGGCCAGTGTGGCGAGCCCCGCCAGCTGGACGGCGCGGCTGTGCCGGCAGCCGGCCAGCCAGCCCAGCAGCGCCGCCACCACCGCCCAGCCGGGCAGCGTGGTCAGCAGCCAGTCGGGCAGGGCCAGCAGGGTTTCCCGCACGGCATTGAGCGGTGTGCGGTGCGGCAGGGTTTCGGCGAGCGTTTGCAGTTCGTCCAGCGGGTAGAGTGCAGTGTCGCCGTAATCCCAGCTGTCCAGCAGCGCATAGTCCGCCGCACTCAGGCCGTAGTCCGCCGCGCCGTCGGCGCTGAGATACTGCAGCCGGTGGTCGCTGATCTCGGTGCGCACGGTATTGTAGCGCTGCCAGGCATTCCAGTCCGGGTCCAGCTGGTAGGCCCACCGGTCGGCCTGCCACACGGCCAGGCAGAGTGCCAGCGGCAGCAGGAACCGCCAGGCCGTCCGGCCGCGGCGGGGTGCCGGGGTCCGGTACCAGGTCAGCACGAGCAGCGGTGCCGCCATGGCCGTGACGGCGGCAAAGGACTGCCAGCGCAGGCAGGCGCCGGCGAGCAGCAGGGCGCAGCCCGCCACAACCCGGCTGCGGCGGGGTGACGGCGACGCAAGCAGCAGCCAGCCCGTCACCGCAAAGATGGCGGCGTTCTTGGTGTACTGGAAGGCATGGAGGGCATCCACCCCGACCAGCAGCATACCGCACCCCCACAGGCAGAGCCCCGGCAGCCGGCCGAACCGATCGACCGCGCCGCGACAGAGCAGCACGGCGCAGCCGAACAGGCCGGCCACGCTGAACAGGACATACCAGTTCCACCCGGGCAGCAGGGTATAGAACGGTTTGAGCAGCCAGCCCACCAGCAGATTGACATAGCACAGATGAACGGTATCGTCGCCGTAGGCCCCTGCCGCGATGCAGGAGATCAGCGCGTCGTCGTTCACCTCATACCGGACGCCCAGCAAGAGCAGTACCACCGCAAAAGCTGCGGCAGCCGCTGCCGTGCAGAGCAGCGCATCACCGGTCCGGTTCCGGCGTCGGGGCGCCCGGCGCACCGAGGGTGCGGGGCGCAGTTCCAATGCGGCGGGCATGGGTCAGGCCTTTCTGCGGCGGAAGGCAAGGCGCAGGACCAGCCAGGCCGCCGCGGTGCTGACCACAGCGATCAGCGCCAGCATCTGCCAGCAATGGACAAGGTTGGGCACGGTGGGGTCGTACATCGGACTGTCCAGCCCCGCCTTGAGCCATTCCAGACGATCGTTCAGGTCGGTGGAGGCGCCCAGGGCGCCCATGCCCCACCGGCAGACAATCAGGTTGCTGATGACGGCCATCACCCCCGTGACGGGGAACATGGCGCCGCTGAACACCACCTGGCCGATGACCAGCACCAGCACAAAGAGAATCGCGGCCTCGCTGCTCCTGAGCAGTGCCGAGATCAGCAGCCCCATCGCGGAGGAAGCTGTCAGCATCAGCAGCACGGTCAGAAACACCTCCCAGTCGGTGTCGAAGAGCAGGTGATTCTGCGGGATATGGATGATGTGCAGGAAGCCGAAAGTCAGCACGCCCCCCTGCACCACCTCGACCAGCAGCAGGGTCAGGTACTTGCTGAGCACGGTGGCCAGCAGCGACACCCCGACGCTGGCTTCGCGGAAGATGATCTCGCGTTCCCGGCAGATTTCGCGGTAGGAGTTGAGCAGCCCCATGAAGGCCGACACCGCGCAGAGCACAAACAGGATGGTGCGGCTGCCGATGTTGATGAGGTTGGAGGTGAAGCAGTCCGGCTCGCCCACAAGTTGGATGACCAGCACCATCAGCGGCGCCTGGAGCAGCAGGCTGGCGAGGGTGAGTTTCTGGTTGAGGATCAGCCGGAAATTGCGGCGGATCAGCACGCCGAGCTGACGGAAGAATTTGCCGGCTTTTACGGTCTGCATCGCTCGTTCGCCTCCTTGGCCGCTTCGGGGAATTGCGCCGCCAGACGGTTGAATTCCGGCGTCGTGAAGTATTTCTGACGGTAGAACTCCACCTCCTCGGGGCGGCGGAGTTTTTCAAAAATGTCGCTGGTCAGTTCCACATCAAAATACTCGTCCAGCTTTTCGGGGGTACCGTAGTAGCACAGCACGCCGCCCGTCCCGAGGAAGGCAATCTTGTCGCAGAGGTTGATGTTGGACATATTGTGGGTGACCATCAGGACCGTGCAGTTTTCGTGGCTGAGTTTGCGGCACAGCTCCATCATGCTGCGGTCCAGATCGGGCGAAAGGCCGCTGGTCGGCTCGTCCAGCACGAGAAGCCGGGGCCCGGCCAGCAGCTCCATCGCGATGGAAACCCGCTTTTTCTGGCCGCCGGACAGGTTGGCGATCATGGTCTTTTCGCGGCCGTTCAGGTCGACGGCCCGGATGGCATGGGCCACGGCGGCCTTGATCTCGCCGCCGGTGGCGTCGTGGGCAATGCGCAGTTCGGCGGTGTAGGTCAGGCTCTGCTCGACGGTCAGGCTGTCGTGCATGATGTCCCGCTGCGGCACATATCCCAGCACCGCATCAAAGGCGTTGCGGTTGCCCTTGGTGTCGATGCCGTCAAAGCAGACGCGGCCCGAGGTGCAGGGGGCCGACCCCGTGATGCAGGTCAGCAGGCTGGATTTGCCGGTGCCCGACCCGCCCACCAGCACGACAAAGCTGTTGGGCTCGATGGCCAGGCTGGTGCCGTCCACCACGTTGATCAGCCCGCCGGTGTTGCGGTCGTGGACGGTCTTGCTCACGCTGAGCAGCTCGATGCTGATGCCGACGCGGTGTTCGTGATAGTGCAGGATTCCGCCCGAGAAGGCGAACACCTGAGTGGGCACGTTGATGACGCCGCCGTCGGTCAGCAGTTCGCGGGTGATGCGGCGTCCGTTCAGATAGGTACCGTTGGTGGAGCCCAGGTCATGGACTTCGCAGTGGCCGTCGCGGTAGACCACCTCGCAGTGATGGCGGGAGATCCGGTCGCTGGGCAGCTGGATGTCGCAGTCCTCGCCCCGGCCGATCAGCACCCGGCGCTTGCGGCGCAGGTCAATCTCCCGCAGCACGGCGTCGGCATCGGTGTTTTCGCGCTGCAGGCCGACGGCGCCCTCGGCCTGGCGGATCTCCTCGACGCGGAAGGTGATTTCCTGGGTGCTGCGGTCGGCGTTGGTATCCAGCCCGATCACATCGCCGGGCTGGAGCGGTACGGTCTCCCCTTTGCCGAGATAGCGGTTGTTGTACCAGGTTCCGCACCCGGCGGCGCCTTCGTCCCGCAGCAGCCAGGCGCCCCCGCGGAAATCCAGCGAGAACTGCCGGTCCCCCACGTTGTTGCGGCGCAGCACATAGCTGCATTCCCGCCCGCGGCCGAACAGGCAGGGCACGCCGGCGCTGGACAGGGTAATCCGCTGCCGGTTGCGCTGTTCACGGATAATCAGAATGATCTCGCTGGCCAAATCCACACGACCTTTCGGGTTTTGTATTGCCGGACGGGGTCAGGTCCAGCGGAATTCCTCATCACAGAAGGGCACGAACCGCAGCACGGCCCCGCCGAGTCCGATCCGGTCCCCCGCACGCAGCGCCCGCCGTTCCAGCAGGCTTTTGCCGTTGAGGGTGCACAGCTCGTTGGAGGAGCCGGGCAGCGCAGACCAGCTGCCGTCCTGGGGGTCATAGACCAGGATTCCCTGCCGCACCCCCAGCGGGCTGTCGGCGCTGAGCACAGCGGGCAGACCGCCGGTGTCCAGTCCCAGGAAGTTCCTTCCCTCCCCCAGCCGCAGATCCCGGCCGCGGGCAGGCCCCTGCAGCACCACCAGCCAGCCCGTGACGGGGCCCTTCGGCGCGTTCTGCACCGACGCCGTCAGCGTGGTCTGCTCGACGATCTCGCCTCCGTCCTGCAGGTCCCGGTTGCAGTAGGGACATTCGGAAGATTTGTCGGCATCATAAAAGTGGCCGTTTTCGCATTTTGTCAGCTTCATGGTCCGCTCCTTCTCACAGCACCAGCCGCAGCGTGGTGCGGCCAAGCCGGATTTCGTCATCATTGTGCAGCCGATGGGGGTCGCCGATCCGTTCCCCGTTCACCCGCACCACCGCATCCCCGAGCGCGCGGATTGTGACCTGGTCCTCCTCGACGGCCAGCACCGCGTGCTGGGCCCGGACGCGGGGGTCCGCAAGGCAGTAATCGCACTGATCGGGGTCACTGCCCAGCAGCAGGCTGCCGCGCACCTCCACCGTGGTGCGGACCTCGGCAATGCTGCGGCGCGGCCGGCAATAGAAGGTGATCCGCCGCACCGGCAGGTAGTCCCGGGCACTCCGGGAGGCATCGGACAGCAGATGCTCGGCCTCGGCCTGTTTTTCCGCCGCGCGGTCCCGGCGGCGCTGGACGGCATTTGCCGCGGCCAGCACCGCAACCGCAAGCAGCATAACCGTCACCGGCAGGCGGAACCGGGCCAGGTAGAATGCCCGGTCCCGGGGCCAGCCGTCCACCTCGAACCGGAACACCACCTCATCATCGCTGAGATTCGCGGGCGTGATGGCGCTGGGCAGTTCGTCCAGGCGCAGGGTGTACCGTCCGTCATACAATGGATCGGTGGTCAGCACGGCGGTGCGGCCGTCGGCGCTGAGCTCGGCCTGTGCCACCCCGACGTTCCAGTTCCAGATATCCTCACTCCGGATTTCATAGCAGCGGGTCCCGCCCTGTCCCACGGCCTGGTTGAAGGTCACGGTGAGCCGGTTGCGGCCGGTGACCTCGACCCGCTCCACGGCGGGCGGGGTGAGCCGGTGCCCCATATAGACCGCCGCCGTGGCCCGGACCGCGCTGCCCAGCGAAGGCACGCTGACCGTGACGACATCCAGCTTTTCCCCGTAGAGTGCGGGGTCCACGGCGGTCTTGATCTCGAGTGCCGACGCCAGCTGCCGCTGGTCCTCCAGCATGGCTTCGGCCAGTTCGCTCTCGGTCAAGAAGCGGATTTTTCCGGCCGAGAGATCGGAGGGCAGCAAAGAGAGCGGGTCGGTGTCGGTGCGGGTGGCATAGACGGTCAGCGGCAGATTGAGCCGGTCGAGGGAATTGTCGGCCACGCCGCCCAGCACCGCCAGGCTGGCCAGCGTCCGGTAGGCCGGCGTACAGACCAGCAGCACCTTGCGCGGAGCCAGGCTCTGGAATCCGTCGTTCACATCCTGCGCCACCAGGGCCGCCGCGCCGAGCAGGTCAGAGCTGCCCTCGTCGGGCTGAATGGCGCGCAGTGCGGCCAGCGCCGCCCCGGCATCGGCGGTGGCGGGCAGCACGCAGGCAGCTTCTGTCCCCGTGGTGTAGAGCAGAATCTGGTCGCGGTCCTGTTTGGCGCGGATCAGGCCGCTGACCGCGCTGCGGTAGGCCTGCAGGGTTTCCTCATCGGCGGCGTTGTCCAGCACCAGGAGATAGCAGATCGGCTCGTTGGCCAGGGCAATGTTGCCGGTGGGAACCTGGGTGTCCCCCACGCGGACCTCCACCCCGGCCGCGCGGACCAGCGTGGGGTCGATCGTGCTGCCCTGCGCCGTCTGTACCTGCAGGAAGATGTCCATCTCGGGCACGTTCAGATAGACCTGCTCGATGGAAAAGCCGGTCAGCGTATCGGCGCGGGCCGCCGTGGCCAGCAGCAGGACGGTCAGGCATAGAAAAAGGGCGTGCCGGATTCTCTGCACGGTCCTGCGGTTCATCCGGAACACACCCTTTCTTTTGTTATTTTTCCAGCCGCTGCTGCATCTGCTGCAATGCACGCAGCGCGCGCAGTGCCTTGCGGCGGGCCTCATCCTGCCGTTTTTCGGCGGCGGACGGTGCCTCGACGGCCGGTTCGGGGTCCTCCTCGTCATCCTCAAAGTTGGGCATCACCGGCACCCGGGGCTGGGCGGCCGGCGGGGTCTCGTCCTTCTGGACATCCGCCTGCCGCACAATCGGCGAGGAGAAGATCGCGCCCGGCACCTCGGTCAGCGCCGGTCCGGTCTGGTGGTTGGGGTCCCCGGTGGGGCGCTGCTCGTCCGGCGTCGGCGGTTCCGCCGGCTTCTCGGGTTCCGGCTCGGCGGGCGAGGCGGCCGGGGTCTCCTCGGCGGGCGCTTCCTCCTCGTCGGGGTCGGCGGCAGCCTGGGCACGCAGCTCATCCACCGCGCGGGCCACCACCTCGGGGCTCAGATCCAGCTTGGCATCCGGCGTCGGCACGGTGTGCAGCTCGGGCAGCTCGCTTTCCAGCGCCCGGGAACTGTTGTCCGCCGCTTCGGCCTCGGCCACGGGGTCATGGGCGACGGCCTGGTTGTGCAGTTCCTCCAGCTTGTTGCTCATGAGGCCCAGATACTCGATCAGCGCCGCCCGCTGTGCCTCCATCTCCCGCACCTCGGCGCGCAGGTTGTTCAGCCGCAGCTGGTGGGCGTTCTGGATCTCGTTGGCTTCCGCGGCGGCCGCATCCACAAGCTTCTGCGCCTGGGCCTTGGCCTGCTCACGGGCGGCCGCGTCGACGGCACGGGCCTCGGCACGGGCGTTCTCCTCAATCTGGGCAGCACGCTCCTGCGCCGCCGTGACGGTCTGGCCGGCTTTCTGTTCGGCCTCCTCCATCACCTTGCGGCGGCTCTCCTCCAGCGCGTTCTTGGCATCCTCCAGCGCGCGGCCCTTGATGCGCAGCTCCGCCTCGGCCTGCTCGGCACGCTCCTTGTATTTGTCGGTTTCCTTCTGCAGATCGCTGTTTTTCAGACGCAGCACCGCAATCTGGTCACTCAGCGAATGGTTGCGCTCGGTCAGGCTGGAAACGCGGGAATCCAGGTCCTGCTTCTGACGGGAATAGGTTTCGCTGCTGCCTGCCAGCGCCGCGTTCTGGCCCGAAAGCCGCTGATTCTGCGCCGTGAGGGACTGGCAGTGCTGCTGCAGGGCCGCGTTCTCCTGGGCGGCTTTGCGGGCGGCCGCCTCCGCCTTGCCCAGACGCTGCTCGTACTCGACACAGAGCGCCTGTATGGCGGCGCGCACATCCTCCGGCTCATAGCCGCCGAACCGTGCCTTGCGCACACCGCTGGCTTCGATATATCTGCTGACATCAATTTTCGGCATGGGTCGTTCCTCCCGACGGAAAAGTACAATGATTAACAATATTATATCAATTTCCCGCGGGCAGCGCAACAGAAATTCCCGGTTTTTGCGTTTTCCCAACTTTTTGGGGACAGGATGCAAAATGACCGGGTCCTGACTCGTATTCATCAGCACAGGGACCTCCGGAAACGCCCGGTTCCGACAGTTGTGAAAGGAGTTCACATCCTGCCGGAGCGAATTGGCAGAGCTGCACAAAAAACGACGTTTTTTCTTGGGAAACCTTGGAGGTGTCCGGACTTGTTTTGGAAACATCTGTGAAGTATAATAAAAAACCTTGTAAGGGAGTTTTTCCCTTCCGTTTCCCGCCTTTCGCAGGAGGGATTTTCAAAGGAGCTGCCTATGCGTATCTGGTGTAAAGACCATCCCATTCAGTTCATGGCCTGTTATCTGGTATTTTATCTGGCGTTTTTCACCCTTCTGGAGCACAGCATCGTGGTGCCGGATCTGGTACTGCACTGCGCACTGGATGACATGATTCCTTTTTGTAAATATGCGATCATCCCGTACTATCTGTGGTTTGCCTGGATTCCCTGCACGCTGTTCTATCTGCTGTGGTTCAACGACCGCCGGGAATTCTGGCGGCTCTGCCTGCCGCTGTTCGCCGGCATGACCCTGTCGCTGCTGTTCTGCGCCATCGTTCCCAACGGCGTCAACCTGCGGCCGGCGCACCTGTACGGCAACGACATATTCACCCAGGCGGTCCGCAATCTGTGGAAGACCGATACATCCACCAACGTTTTCCCCTCCATCCATGTCTTCAACTCGGTCACGCTGGCGCTGGCGTATCATCGCTGTGCCCGGCTGCGCGCCCGCAAATGGCTGTGGGTCAAGCTGGCCGCCGACCTGCTGTGCGGTTCGATCATCCTGTCCACGCTGCTGCTCAAGCAGCATTCCGTCATTGATGCCACGGCCGGCATTGTGCTGGCCCTCTTCCTGGACACGGTGGCCGACGCGGTGGCGCGCCGCACCGCACCTTCGGTGGCGTATCAGCACGACCATCACCCTGTATTCCAGAATACCTGATTCCGACCGGCCCCGCCGCGGGGCCGGTTTTCTATTGCAGTCAGACAAAAAATGTGGTATGATGCAGGCAGAGCTATGCCGATTGGCACAGCACCTGTACATAATAAATTTGGGAGGATGCCCGTATGTTCAATATCCAGACCGTAGCCGAGGGAATTGTCTACGTCGGCGCCAGCGACCGCCGGCTTGCCAAGTTCGAGAACCTGTTCCCGATTCCCCGCGGCGTGAGCTACAATTCCTATCTGATCGTGGACGACAAGACCGCCCTGATGGACACCGCCGATGCCGGCGTGGGTGCCCAGTTCCTTGAGAACGTGACCGCCGCCCTGGCGGGCCGTGCCCTGGATTACCTGGTGATCGACCACATGGAGCCCGACCACGCCGCCATGATCGAGGCCGTGCTGCTGCGCTGGCCCGGTGTGCAGCTGGTCTGCAACGCCAAGACGGTGCCGATGCTGCGGATGTACTTCCCCGCCGGTGAGGAGAAGATCGCCAACGCCCTGCTGGTCAAGGAAGGTGACACGCTGGAGCTGGGCCATCACACCCTGAGCTTTGTCATGGCGCCGATGGTGCACTGGCCGGAAGTCATGATGACCTACGAGAGCACCACCGGCACCCTGTTCAGCGCCGATGCCTTCGGCACCTTCGGTGCGCTGGACGGCGCGATCTTCGCCGACGAGGTGGAGTTTGAGACCCGCTGGCTGGACGATGCCCGCCGCTACTACGCCAACATTGTGGGCAAGTACGGTGTTCAGGTCCAGGGCGTGCTGAAGAAGGCCGCCGCCCTCGACATCCGCACCATCGCCCCGCTGCACGGTCCGATCTGGCGCAAGGACCTGGCCTGGTTCCTGGGCAAGTATGATCTGTGGAGCCGCTGCGAGCCCGAGCAGAAGTCCGTCACGGTGCTGTACGGCAGCATGTACGGCAACACGGCCAGCGCCGCCAACGCCCTGGCTGCCCGGATTGCCGCCAAGGGTGTGCCGGTGGCCGTCCATGACCTGTCCTGCATCGACAACAGCGAGGCCGTGGCCGAGTGCTGGCGCTCCGCTGTGATCGTGCTGGCCGCTCCCACCTACAACGGCGGCATCTACCTGCCCGCCGAGCAGCTGCTGAGCGACCTGAAGGCGCTGGGCCTGCATGACCGCACCTTCGCCCTGGTGGAGAACGGTTCCTGGGCTCCGATGTCCGCCAAGCTGATGGCCGCCAAGATCGGCGAGCTGAAGAACTGCACGGTTCTCGAGCAGAAGGTCACGGTCCGCGGCCGTCTGACCGCTGCCCAGGATGCCGAGCTGGACGCCTGCGCCGAAGCCGTCGCCGCCAGCCTGTAATCCGATCAACGAACATAAAAAACCGCCCCCTCCGGTCCGGCCGGAAGGGGCGGTTTTTGTGTTGTCACAGATGGAGCTGTGGGCCGCTGCCGTCGTCTGTCAGACCGTCGGCGCGGAGCATGTTCTCCATCACATCAATATCGGTGGAAATGTCGAGGGCATCGGCCTGGAAGAGCTTGTCCAGCTGGTTTTCAAAGGCGCTGACCAGCGTTCCCATGGCCTGCTCGATGCGGCGTTTGGATTCCGAGATATTCTCCCCCTCAATGCCCTGCGCATCCAGTTCGGCGTAGGTCTTGAGCAGTTTGAGGGAGGTCGGCAGATAATAGTCGAGGAATTTGCGCATCTGGGGCAGCTTGTCGGGATTCTGCTCCGCCTGCCGGAAAATCTTGGCGCTGACCGCTTCCAGGCGGCTGATCCGGTCGCTCATCTCATCGTCGGGGATCGCTTCATTCAGCGCCCGCAGCTGTTGCAGAATCGCGGTGTACCGGCTGTTGTCCCCCGTTTCGGGTTCCGGCTTAGCGGCAGGCTGCTTGTCGGGCGCGGCTTTGGGCTGCGGCGGGCGGCCGCGGACCACCAGCGCACAGCTGCGCATATCCAGATAGGCGTCCTCGCCGAACACCCCGTTGTCAATGCAGTCTTCCAGATAATCGCAGCACTTTTCGTAGCTGCAGGGGATCGAAGCGGCAATGTCCTGGATGTACATATGCGACGCACTGCCCACAATGTTGTCGATCTTTTTGCGCATCCGGCGCATCGTCTTGAGGCGGTGGGACGCATAGAGCATGGCAATGCCGCCGCCCAGCGGAATGGACCCGGCCAGGATATCCTCGATGAACAATGAGGCATACCCGCCCGGGATTCCGTAGGCAAACAGTTCGGTCACCGGCTGGGGCAGGATCAGCAGACCCAGCACCGTGGCAATGATGCCGGCCACCAGCAGGATGGATTCGCTGCGGGTGCCGGACGATGCTTTGGCCTTGGCGGTCTTGGCAGGTTTGCGGTCGGTCCCGCTCTTTGCCGCCGGTTCGGAGGCGGGCGTCGGAGCGGCCTGCGCATAGACGGGCCGGGCTTTCTGGGGATTGTACCGGCTGCGCGGCGGCTGCCCGGCCTCGTTGTTCAGGAACCGGTTCAGAAGGATCAGGATGATGGAGACCGGCCAGGCTCCTATAAAAAAGGTAATCAAAATGACCCACCAGGGAATCAGAAAGGAACCGCTGCGGGCGGGCCGGGAGGTGCGGCGGTGGTCCGTCGCCTGATACGGGGAATACCGGTCACTGCGGTCCTGGTCTTCGCGGTAGGGATTCGGCATAGAACTTCCTCACTCTTTGCACATACGCCAACGGATTCAGGGCAGATCTGCAATCCGTTGTTTGAGTTCATCCGTCAGGTACCAGGTACTGCCCTGCTGGTACGGATTGGATTTGTTATACGGCAGATGGGTACACAGATAGTCAATCCACTTGTTGTAACCGCTGACGGTCAGATGGATGCCGTCGGTCTGGGCATACTCCGCCGTCAGATACCCGTCCTCGCCGGTGAAGGCCTCGGTCAGGTTCAGATAATAGCAGCCCTTCTCGGCGCACATCTGCTGAATGGACGCGTTGATGCTCGCCAGCCGGTCCGGTGCCAGGCCGGGGGCCTTCTCGACCGCCTCGGGCCGGACGTTGAGCACCGACTGCACAAAGATCATCGCGTTGGGCAGCGTGGTCTTGAGCTCGTCCAGCATCCGTCCATAGTAGGCAAGGAACCCTTCATCGTTGCCGGTGCCCGTCAGGGCATTGGTTCCCAGCAGCACATACAGTTTGGCGGGCTGGCGCTCGGCCAGGATGTCCAGCGGGACCTGCTCCTCGCCGTCGTTGTTGGTCAGCGTGGTGCGGTTGACAATCTGGTTGGGGCTGGTGCCCTGGTATCCCAGAACCAGCGCGCCGCCCACATTGATTTCATAGTAGGCCAGGCCCTCGGTGAGGGAATCCCCCAGGAAGGCGGCATCGGAAAACCAGTCCGTGGTGACCCGGCCGCACTCGGGGACTGCGGCGGGCTGCGCGGGCTGGACCGTATAGGTAATGTTGTCGGTCTGGCGGACCGGGCCGATCGTGCCCCAGTTGATGGCGGGCACGGCCGCGGTGCCGTCGCTGCCCTGGGTCCCCGCATAGGGGTCCGGCGCAATCAGACGGTCGGCCAGGGCGGTATCCTGGCTGCCTTCCGCCGTGACGGGTCCGGTCTGCGGATCAGCGCCGGGCAGCAGCAGCGTGATGATGCCGGAAAGCAGAAGAATTCCGGCGGCGGTGGCAACCACAAACAGCCGCCGGTTGGCCCGGCGCTGCCGGCGTCGGACCGGCCCGGCGTTGCCGGGGCGGGACGGTGCGCGGTACGGCACCCGACGCTGGGTGATCTCCTCCGGCCGAACCCAGTCGGATTCCAGCCGGCTGTCCGGCTCCTGCGAAGCCGCCCGGCGCGGTGCGGTGCCCCGCAGTTCCGCCGACGGATTCACGCCGCGCCGGACGTTGCCGCTTCCCGGCGCCCGGACCTTGCGCCCGTCCCTGGGCGGCCGGGTCTGACGGCTGTAACCGCCGTATCCACCTTCTTTGTTGGGCATCTTCGCACCTCCCCTGTCCATTGCCTGTTGCATCTGTTTTTTCATTATACCATATCCCGGCAAGCAAAAACAGAGGGCACCGTGCATTTTTGCAAAAACCTCTCACGCAGCGGCAACCTGCACAGCGGCCGAAGTCTGCCGGGTCAGTTCACGGCAGACCCCGGTTCCCACGCCGGATGCCGGATTGTCCGACCGCAGGGTGACGGTGACGGTGTACCGTGTGTCGGATGTCGGGGCAGGCAGATCCGCGGGCAGCGGGGTTGTCCACTGTCCGGCCGTCATCACCGCCCCGGCCGGCACCGTAAAGACGCCGACCGGATGCCCTGCCGTGTCCTCCACCGTATAAATCACGGTACAGCAGGCGTTGTTCTGACCGTCCGGCCGCTGCCCGACGCCTCCGTCCGGCGGGTTGAGCATATATCCGAAATTGACGGTCTGACCCGGCTTCAGCGTCTGGGTGCGCGGGGTATACCGGCAGCGCAGCGGCAGGTCCACTGCGGCCGACGGGAACACGGCGGCGAAGGTTCCGTCCTCCCTGCCGGAAAGAACGCCGCCCTGTCCCATCTCCGCGCCCTGCCCGCCGAAGGTGTCCTCACTCTCCCGCAGGCCGGTGACCCGGATCACCAGTTTGCTTCCGTACTCGGTGCGTCCCTCCTCTCCCAGCCGCGGCGTCTCACTCACCCGCGCCGCGGAAAAATCAAAGCCGGATACCGTCAGAACCTCCTCCTGCAGGGTCGTACAGACATCCGGCACATTCTTTTTGACCTGACTCCATCCGGCGTGGGTCTTGTCCACCGACCAGATCTGGACATGGGCCTGCGAGGTATCCAGCGCCCCGGAAAACCGATATTCCAGCACCGCATCCCGGTCCGCGGTGGTCCAGGCTTCCAGCCGCAGCGTGTAGCCGTCCTCCTCCCAGCCGGCTTCGCTGCAGAGCTGCCAGTCCTGCGCCCCGGAGGTCTGCTGTCCGGCAAACGCGGCCCGGACTCCCAGCCGTTCCAGCGTCATCTGGACGCTGCGCTGCTGCGCGTCATCCAGCTGCTCCCACAGAGCCTGCTGCCGCGGCTCGGAAAAACAGCTCAGATAACTTTGCAGTGTGGCGGCATCCTGGGCGGCCAGGATGGACCGCCAGAAGCTTTCCGCCTCGCCGGGCTGTACGGCGGTGTCGCCGGGTGCCGTGGTCGGTCCCAGTGCCGGGACCTTCTGGGCACTCAGGCAAAAGAGCAGCGCCGCCAACAATCCGAACCAGCATCGGCAATGCCTTCCCATGTCCTTCCCCTTTTCTGTATGTCATTCATGAACGGATTCTGCCGGGTCCGCTCCGGGCGGAGCGCAGGGACCCATGACCATGACGCGGGCGGGCAGCGTTCTCAGCTGCCGTTCAAGATCCGGAACGCAGGGCGCACTCTGGCGCCATTGTATGATGGGATGTGCCTCGGTGACCGATTCGGTATGTACCGCAGATTCCGCCGTTTCGGGCACAAGTGCCACCGGTTCCATCACGCCCAGGGCCGCCGTCTGCACCACCGCGCCGGCCGCTGCCCGCAGCCAGGCGGTCAGCGCGGCGCCCGCCAAGCAGCAGGCCACCAGCACGACCGAAACCGCACCAAACACAAATCTTACTTTTTCCTTCATTGCAGTTTCCCCCTTTCAGCATCACCGCTCCAGCGCGGTGTTCCCCCTCCTGATCGGACCTTCCATGTTTGCCGGGCGGGCGTGTGCGGCGCCCTGCGCCTTTGCCCCCCGCCGTAACCGCAGCGGTCCCGTGTCTTTCCTGCCTTGGTGCGCCGGTCCTTGCGGCCGCGCAGATGTATGTACAGGGGTACTGCAGGATGCAGGACCAGTGTCGGGCTGCGGAACGTGCGGGCCGGGGCCTGAATGGGCTCCGCCCGGCTGCTTGGGAGATGCGGCCCCGTACGCCGGCCGCGCCCCCTTTGCGTGAATAGATCATACACCTGCCCCGGTGCGGAAATTGCCAAAGCGTGTCACCGGTGCCCGGGAATCGCTCGGCAAAAGCCGGCAAAAAAAGTTGAACTTTTTTTGATTTAACCCTTGACATTCCCAGGTACCGGCGCTATAATAAAAAAGCTGAATCAAGCAAGACACATTGCCCCATAGCTCAGTTGGTTAGAGCACCTGACTGTTAATCAGGGTGTCGTCCGTTCAAGTCGGACTGGGGCAGCCAACAGACGGTAAAGC
>NZ_JAXJZK010000008.1:0-25498 GCF_036306485.1 Gemmiger sp.
ACGCCTGGTACTGGCTGGACAATGTGGACTACGGCAAGAAGGCCGTGTCCAAGGATGTCTACCAGGAATCCGAGGCGGGCGTCTGGGCGGACCGCCCCGACGGCACCGGCAAATGGGTGCGGTACGACGCCAACGGCGGCATGATCAAGGGCTGGAGTGATGACGGCAGATACTACTTTGACCCGATCTTCGGCACGATGGCCAAGGGCGATGCGATGATCGACGGCCGTCTGTACCACTTTGATCCCTACACCGGCATTCTGCAGTAAGGCCGGATTTTCCCACAAACGGCAGGAGCCGCCCGACAGAAATCGGGCGGCTCCTTTTTTGCCGCAAAACACCCCGGGGCCGGCGTTATGCAACGTCGGCCCCGGGGTGTGGTATAGGAAAACATAAGAGGGAATGGCAGGAAAGGACGGCGTTCAGAAGATTCTGCGGGATTTGTAAACGCCGGTCTTGAGGAACTCGACCCATTCGGCCACGTTGACGGCGTGGTCGCCCAGGCGCTCCAGGTACTTGGTGACCATAAACAGGTCAAGGGCCGTGGCGGCCTCTTCGGGATGTTCCGCAATGTAGTGGGCGATCTCCTCGCTGATGCGGGAGAAGGCTTTGTCCACCGCGTCATCGTGGGCGATGACCTTGGCGGCGGCGTCCAGATCGACCTGGACATAGGCGCCGATGGCCTGCTTGACCATCCGCAGCACGTCCTCGCCCATCTGCAGGATGTCCTCGAGCACGCCGACGGCGCCGGCGGCTTCGGGGTGCAGATGGAGGGCGATCTCGGCAATATCGCTGGCCTGGTCGCCGATGCGCTCAATGTCGGTGACCATCTTGAGGGCGGTGCTCACCTTGCGCAGGTCGGAGGCCACCGGCTGCTGACGGAGCAGCAGCTGCAGGCAGCGGTGTTCAATCTCGTGTTCGCCGGCGTCGATCTGGCTGTCCCGGGCGACCACGTCGCGGGCCAGCTCGACATCGCCTTTTTTGAGCGCGACGAGGGCGCTCTCGATGGCGCCGCCCGCCTCGTGGCCCATCCGGGCCAGCATGGAATCGAGCTGAAGCAGCTCTTCGTCGTAGGTTTTACGCATACTCGGCATGGCGTGTTCCTCCTCTGATCAGCCGAAACGGCCGGAAATGTAATCCTCGGTGCGCTTATCGACAGGCGTGGAGAAGATCCGTTCGGTGGGACCCATCTCCACCAGCTCACCGAGCAGGAAGAAGGCGGTCTTGTCGGAGATACGCGCGGCCTGCTGCATGTTGTGGGTGACGATGACGATGGTGTACCGGTCCTTCAGCTCGAGGGCCAGTTCCTCCACCTTGGAGGTGGAGATCGGGTCGAGGGCGGAGGTGGGTTCGTCCATCAGCAGCACCTCGGGCTCGACGGCCAGGGCGCGTGCGATGCACAGACGCTGCTGCTGACCGCCCGACATGCCCAGGGCGCTCTTGTTCAGGCGGTCCTTGACTTCGTCCCAGATGGCGGCGCCGCGCAGCGACTTTTCGACGATCTCGTCGAGTTTGGCCTTGCTGTGGATGCCGTGGGTCCGCGGACCGTAGGCGATGTTGTCGTAAATGCTCATCGGGAAGGGGTTGGGCTTCTGGAACACCATGCCGACACGCTTGCGCAGGACGTTGACATCCATCTTGGATTTGTAGATGTCCTCGCCGTCCAGCAGGATGTCGCCGCTGATGCGGCAGCCCTCGACCAGGTCGTTCATCCGGTTCAGCGATTTGAGGAAGGTGGACTTGCCGCAGCCCGAAGGCCCGATCAAGGCGGTGATCTCCTTCTCGGGGATGGAGATGTTGACGTTTTTCAGTGCATGGAAGTTCCCGTAATACAGGTCCATGTTTTTGACTTCAAATTTATTCATAACTGCCCCCTGATTCAATGTTTGGCCAGCTTGCCGGCGATGAGGCTGGACAGTCCGTTGATGGCCAGCACCAGGACCAGCAGCACCACGGCGGTGCCGTAGGCTTCGTTGACGTGCAGACCCTCGCTGGACAGCAGGTACATATGGACGGCCAGCGTGCGGGTGGAGTCGAAGAGGAAATCCTTGCCGGCAGGCACGGCGGCAACCGAGCCGGCGCTGTACAGCAGCGCGGCGGACTCGCCGACGATACGGCCGGTGGCCAGGATGACGCCGGACAGGATGCCCGGCATGGCGGAGGGCAGCACGATGGTAAAGACGGTGCGCAGTTTGCCGGCGCCCAGGCCGAAGCTGCCTTCGCGGTAGGAATCCGGCACGGCGATCAGCGCTTCCTCGGTGGTGCGCATGATGACCGGCAGCACCATGATGGCCATGGTGAAGGCGCCGGACAGCAGCGACAGGCGCCACTGCAGCTGGGTGACAAAGAACAGCATGCCGAACAGGCCGAAGACGATGGAGGGGATGCCCTGCAGGGTTTCGGTCGTGATGCGGACCAGCTTGACCAGACGGTTGCCGCGCTTGGCGTACTCGACCAGCCAGATGGCCGCAAAGATGCCCAGGGGTGTGGCGATGAGCAGCGAGAGCAGCGTCATCAGCACGGTGTTGATGAGCGCCGGCATCAGGGAGACGTTATCGGAATTGTATTCCCAGGCAAAGAGAGAAGGTTTGAGGTTGGGAATGCCCTTGATGAGGATGTAGCCGATGATGAAGATCAGCACACCGGTCGTGGCCAGGGCGGCCAGGCGGACCAGCCAGCGCAGGATCAGCGCCTGCAGGCGGGCGGCGCGGCGGTTGCGGTGGCCGCTGGGAAAGACCATCTTGGGGGTCACGGTCCCGTAGTCAAGCGTGCGGTCGGTGCCGCCGGCAACGATCTCAGGCATGGTCGGAACCTCCTTTCACAAGGCTGAAGCAGAGATTGATGATGAGGATGAAAACGAACAGCACCACACCGGTGGCGATCAGCGCCTCGCGGTGGAGATCTGCGGCGTAGCCCATCTCCATGACGATGTTGGAGGTCATGGTGCGCAGGCCCTCGAACAGGCCCTTGGGCATACGCGGCTGGTTGCCGGCCACCATGACGACGGCCATCGTCTCGCCGACGGCGCGGCCGATGCCGAGGATCACGGCGGACATGACGCCGGACTTGGCCGCCGGCAGGATGACGCAGAAAACGCTGCGCTCATGCGTGGCGCCCAGTGCCAGGCTGCCCTCGTAGTAGCTGTCCGGCACCGCGTCCAGGCTGGTCTTGGAGACCGTGATGATGGTGGGCAGGATCATGATGCCCAGCAGCACGCTGGCCGTGAACATCGACAGGCCCTTGCCCTGCAGGCCCGGCGTGTTGCGGATGAACTGCTCGACGGCCGGGGCCAGCACCATGACGCCGAAGAAGCCGTAGACAACCGACGGGATGCCAGCCAGCAGCTGGACGGCCGGCAGCAGCACGCGGTTGACGCGGCGGCTGGCAAACCGGGACATATAGACGGCGGTCAGCAGGCCGATGGGCACGCCCACCACCAGAGAACCCGCGGTGACGTAGATGGAGCCGAGGATGAACGGCAGGATGCCGTAGATGTCGTTGCTCGGCTTCCAGGTGGTGCCCAGCAGGAAGTTGACGGGGCCGATCTCGAAGATGGCCGGCATGCCGTTGGCAAACAGAAAGATACAGATCAGTGCGACGGCCAGGATGGAAACACAGGCGCACACGGTAAAGACGCCCTGCATGAACCATTCCCTGGTCCTGGATGCGGTTGTTTTCATTCTCCTATACCCCCAAAATACCACAGTGAGGGGACGGCCTGTGTCCCACCGTCCGTGCGGCCCCTGCACTTTCCGCAGGGCGCTGCGCCGGAACGGGAAAGCCGTCCCCTGCACGTTATTTACTCAACGCTGGCCCAGTCGGTGGTCTCGCCGACGTAGATGCTCTTGATCTGATCCTTGCTCAGATCGCTGATCGGGTTGCTGGGATTGACGATCACGGCGATGCCGTCCATCGCGATGACGGTGTTGACGGCGCCGGCGGAAATCTCGGAATCCTTCAGCTCACGGGAAGCCATGCCGATGTCGCAGGTGCCCTCGATGGCGGCATTGACGCCGGTGGTGGAGTCGGAGGTCTGCAGCTCGATGTCAGCGCCGCTGTTGACGGCCTTGTAGGCCTCGATCAGCTTTTCCATGACGGGCGTGACGGAGGAGGAACCGGCGACGACGATCTTGCCGGCCGGCGCGGTGCCCTCGTAGGGAGCGGCGGAGTCATCGCCGATGTAGCCGTTGTCGTTGATGACGGCCTGGCCTTCGGCGCTCATGATGTAGTCGATGAAGTCCACGGCGACCTCGTTGGTGGGCTCGCCCTTGGTCACGATGTTGAACGGACGGGCCAGGGTGTAGCTGCCGTTCTTGACGTTCTCGGCGGTGGCTTCGACGCCGTCCACGGCGACAGCCTTGACGGTGTCATTCAGGGAACCCAGGCTGATGTAGCCGATGGCGGTCTCGTCGGCCTGGACGGTGGTCATGACGTTGTTGGTGGAGTTGGCGTTGACGGCATCCACGGTGGTGTTGTCCACCTTCTGGCCGTCGGCGCCGGCTTCCTCGACACCGGTCAGCTCGATGAAGGCGCTGCGGGTGCCGGAACCTTCCTCACGGGTGACCGGGGTGATGGCCTGGGTCAGGTCAAAGTCACCGGCAGCCTCGCTGGAGGAGGCAGTCTCCACGGTGGAGGAGGCCTCGCTGGAGGAGACGCTCTCGGTGGAAGAGACGGCCTCGCTGGAGGAAGCGGTGTTGCCGCAGGCGGCCAGGCTCAGCGCCATGGCGGCGGCGACGGCAATGGAAATGTTGCGTTTCAGCATAAATTTTCTTCTCCCTTTACCATGTATTACCATGTAATGGTTTTGCACAGGTTTCTGTGCCGCTCCGGCTTCATCCGGATGCAAGTGTATTGTACAGCGCTTTTGCGGCGGAATCGACCATAGCGCGGTACAATCGCCGTAAAGCTTTGGTAATTTGCGCACCCCGGATGAAAAATCCCTGTAAAGTTGCCCAAAACTCCTACACATTTTCTTTACAATCCGCCGAAATGCCGTTTTTGCGGCACGCTGCATCGTCATTTTACCTGGATTTTACAAATACTTTACCCGGTTTTGCTGTCGTTTTTTGCCGCCCATCCTATATAATAGGATACGGTATGTGCCATGATGGGCACCTGTGGGCCGTATGGAAGGCCCTGTTGTGGAAAACATAAGAAGAGAGAATGGAAGTGTACTCCGGTATGAGCATTTTCAACGTGTTCACCCTGATGGGTGGCATCGCCACCTTCCTGTACGGCATGGACCTGATGGGCCGTGCGCTGGAACAGACCGCCGGCAGCAAGCTGCAGGGCATCCTGTCCAAGATGACCTCCAGCCCGATCCGCGGTCTGCTGCTGGGTCTGGCCGTGACGGCCGTCATCCAGTCCAGCGGCGCCACCACCGTCATGGCCGTCGGCTTTGTGAACTCCGGCCTGATGGAACTGCACCAGGCCATCGGCGTCATCATGGGCGCCAACATCGGCACCACGGTCACGGGCTGGCTGCTCTCGCTGTCCGGCCTGGAGGGCGACTCCTTCTTCATCGAGATGCTCAACCCCAACGCCTGGTCCCCCATCCTGGGCTTCATCGGCATCTTCCTGTATATGATGAGCAAGGACCGCGACCGCAAGCGCGGCGTCGGCAAGATCCTGATCGGCTTTTCGCTGCTGATGACCGGCATGAGCATCATGTCCTCCTCGATGAGCCCGCTGGCCGATGAACCCTGGTTCATGAACCTCTTCCTGAGCTTCTCCAACCCGCTGCTCGGCGTGATTGCCGGCGCCGTGCTGACGGCGCTGCTGCAGTCCTCCTCGGCGTCGGTGGGTATCCTGCAGGCGCTGACCTCGACCGGTGCGGTCACCTACTCGGCCGCCGTGCCCATCATCATGGGCCAGAACATCGGCACGACGGTCACGGCGCTGATCTCGTCGGCCGGTGCCAACAAGAACGCCCGCCGCACCGCCTTCGTGCACCTGTATTTCAATGTCATCGGCACCGTCGTGTTCCTCTGCGGCTTCTACGGCCTGAACGCGCTGCTGCATTTTTCCTTCTTCAACGCCACCGCCAACACCTTCGGCATTGCGATTGTCCACACGGTGTTCAACGTCGTGACCACCGCGATCCTGCTGCCCTTCAACCGGCTGCTGGAGCGCCTGGCCGTGCTGACCGTGCCGGACGACAAGGGCGAGACCACCGAGCACAACGAACTGCTGGACAACCGTCTGCTCTCCACCCCGTCGGTGGCGGTGGGCCGCGCGATGCTGACCGGCGGCGATATGGCCGAGATCTGCCGCACCGCGCTGCTGCAGGCGATGTCCACCACCCGCAAGTGGGATGACGCCATCGCCGACGAGGTCTCCCGCAAGGAGGAGGCCATCGACCACTACGAGGACGTGCTGGGCACCTATCTGGTCAAGCTGTCGGCGAAGAACCTTTCGCGGGAGGACAACCGCACCGTCAACACGCTGCTGCACACCATCAACGACTTTGAACGGATTTCCGACCACGCGGTGAACCTGCTCAAGGCGGGCCGCGAGATCAAGGAGAAGAACATCCGGTTCAGCAAGGAGGCCCTGGCCGACCTGTCGGTGCTGGAGGCCGCCCTGCAGGACATCGTCAACCGCACGGTGGATGCCTTCCAGAAGAATGACTGCTATGCGGCCGGCAAGATCGAGCCGCTGGAGCAGGTCGTGGACGGCCTGGTGCGGGAGGTCAAGACCCGCCACATCGCCCGCCTGCAGGCCGGCGCCTGCACGATCGAGTACGGGTTTGTGCTGGATGACCTGCTGACCAACTACGAGCGCATCGCCGATCACTGCTCCAACATCGCCGTCGCGATGATTGAGGTGGCGGATGACCGGTTTGACACGCACGAGTATCTCAACCACATCAAAAACGGGGAGAACCCGAGTTTTGAAAAACGCTACGAGCGCTATCGCGGCCGCTACACCTTCGAGCCGGAGGAGTTCAGCGACCAGGGCGCCTGACGCACACTGCTGCAAAGACCGGGATGCCCTCCCGGCCTTTGTCATGGGAGGAATCGGAATGATCTATATCGTCGAGGACGACGCCAGCATCCGCGAACTGGAACAGTACGCATTGCAGACCAACAACTTCCCCGCCCAGGGCTTTGCGGACGGCAGTTCCTTCTGGGCTGCCGTGCGGGAGTCGGTGCCGGATCTGGTGATTCTGGATGTCATGCTGCCCGATGAGGACGGCTACCAGATTCTGGGCCGCCTGCGGGAGAACGCGGCCACCCGGACCGTGCCGGTCATCATGGTGACCGCCAAGACCAGCGAGATTGACGTGGTCAAGGGGCTGGATCACGGGGCGGACGATTACCTGTGCAAGCCCTTCGGCATTATGGAGTTCATCAGCCGGGTCAAGGCGGTGCTGCGCCGGGCCAGCACGGCGCCGGCGGCGTCCAGCACGCTGCGCTTCGGCGACATTGTGCTGGACGATGTGTCCCGCACGGTCAGCGTGGCCGGCGAACCGGTGGAGCTGACCTTCAAGGAATATTCGCTGCTGCACTTCTTCATGGAACATCCCGGCGAGGTGCTGGCCCGCGAGCGGATCATGAAGGCCGTCTGGGACACCGACGACCTGCTGGAATCCCGCACGATCGACATGCACGTCCGCACCCTGCGCCAGAAGCTGGGCGCGGCGGGCGAGTTCATCTGCACGGTGCGCAAGGTGGGCTACAAGCTGTCCGCACGGGACACGGAGGCCGGCGACGATGCCTGAACAGGAGCGCAAGGTGCCGCGCAGCATGGCCGGGATGCTGCGTGCGGCCCTGATCTGGGTGGGGATGCTCTCGCTGGTGCTCAGCGCGCTGGGGTCGGCCTTCCTGTTTCACCGCGCCTATGCGGCGCAGTTTGACCGCGACCTGGCCCGGACCGCCGCCGCGGTGGCCGCCGGCTACCAGAACGCCGACGCGCCGCAGCCCGCCGACCTGGCCCGGTTTGACACCGGCCTGCGGCTGACGCTGATTGCCGCGGACGGGCGGGTGCTCTACGATTCGCTGACCGATGATCCGGCCTCGCTGCCCAACCACAGCGACCGGGCCGAGGTCCGCGCCGCGCTGGAGAGCGGGTCCGGCCAGAGCGTGCGCAAGAGCGAGACCGCCGGCATGGAGACCCACTACTATGCGCTGCGGCTGGCGGACGGCACGGTGCTGCGGCTGGCCGACGAGACCAGCGACGTCTGGGGCAGCTACAACCACGCGCTGCCCATTTTGCTGGTGGGCTGCCTGCTGATTGCGCTGCTGGCCGCCGTGATGGCGGGGCTGATTGCCCGGCGCCTGGTGCGGCCCATCACCCGGATGGCCGAGCATCTGGACACCATCGAGGCCGACGTGCCCTATGAGGAACTGATCCCGCTGGCCCACACGGTGCAGTCCGACCGCAAGCTGCGGGAGGACAACGAGACCATCCGGCGGGAGTTCACGGCCAACGTGAGCCACGAGCTGAAAACCCCGCTGACGAGCATTTCGGGCTATGCCGAGCTGATTGAAAACGGCATGGCCCGGCCGGAGGACATTCCGGGCTTCGGCGCGCGCATCCACAAGGAGGCGCGGCGGATGATCGCCCTGGTCAGCGACATCCTGCAGCTGTCCGAGCTGGACGGCATGAGCAAGGATACCTCGCGGGACAGCACGGCGGATTTTGTGACGCTGGACCTGGAAAGCCTGGTCCGGGATGTGGCGTCCGGCATGACGATGAACGCCCGCAAGGCCTATGTGACGCTGCAGTACCACGCTTCGCCGGCGCCGGTGCGGGGCAGCCGGGACCTGCTCAACGAGCTGGCCACCAACCTGTGCGACAATGCCATCCGCTACAACCGCCCGGGCGGCCATGTGGACCTGAACTGCGGCATCGGGCCGGACGGCTGTCCCTACCTGTGCGTGGAGGACAACGGCATCGGCATCCCGCAGGACGCCCAGAGCCGCGTCTTCGAGCGGTTCTACCGGGTGGACAAATCCCGTTCCAAGGCGACGGGCGGCACCGGACTGGGGCTGGCCATCGTCAAGCACATTGCGGTGCTGCACAACGCCCGCATTGATCTGAAATCCACCGTCGGCACCGGCACCTCGGTGCGGGTGATCTTCCCCAAAGTCTGAAACCGAAACGGCGCCTTTCCGCGATGTTTTGCTGCGGAAAGGCGCCGTTTTTTTTGCAAAAAAAGCCCCGCGGCGTTCAGCCGCGGGGGAAGAATCAGTAGCGGTAGACGATCGCGTTCTTGACGCGGTCGGCGGTTGCGCGGTCGGACAGGGCCGCGGTCAGGGCCAGGGCGAACGGGATGGCGGCGCCCAGGGCCTCGCCGGTGATGATGTTGCCGTCCAGGGTCAGCGGCAGGCCGGTGTAGTCGGCGCCGCCCTCGGTGAGGGCCTTGTCGAAGGTCGGGTAGACCGTGGCCTTGCGGCCCTTGAGCAGGCCGAAGGAGGCCAGCACGCTGGGTCCGGCGCAGATGGCCGCAACAATCTTGTTGGCGGCGGCGAACTCGGTGCAGACCTTGCGGACCGTCGCATCGGCGCGCAGGTTGTCCACGCCGGGCAGACCGCCGGGCAGGATGACCGCGTCAAAGCCGGTGTAGTCCAGTTCCTCGGCCAGGGCGTCGGTCTGCAGCAGAACCCCGTGGGAGGTCTTGACGGTGCGGCTGCCGCCCACCGCCGCAGTGGTGACTTCGATGCCGCCGCGGCGCATCAGATCGACACACAGAAGGCCCTCGCACTCCTCAAAGCCGGGGGCAAAAAAGATGACTGCTTTGCTCATACAGAACACTCCTTTACAAATCAGAACGGATGAAACCGGGCTGCCAGCAGCCCGATGAAGGGAAGCGGTGCCTGGCGGCGGCGCAGCGCCGTGACGAGTCCCACCAGGGAGAGCACGTCCACCATCAGCGTCAGGGTCAGGGCGATCTCGCCGAAGGAAGGCACAAACCCCAGCGCCGCGCAGACGGTGGCCAGCATCAGGGTGACAAGGCCCTGGTTGAGGTGGAACCGCACGAAGGGGTCCTGCCGCCACCGGCTGCAGGCCGGGATCAGGATGAGTATATTCAGGTAGCACAGCGCGCCCATCCAGACCGCGGCGCGGCTGACGGCCGGCGGCTCGGGCGGGGTCCGGTTATTTTTCTTTGCGGCCATGGCGGTCCTCCCACAGATAACGGCTGTACAGCGGCACCTGCTCGGCCCAGCTGGCCTCGCAGTGGCGGCCGCCCAGCTGCAGGTAGGGGCAGACATCCGCCCCGCGGGCCAGCAGCGCCCGGCAGACTTCCAGCGCGTTGGCCGTGTAGTGGGCCAGTGCGCGCGGCGCGTCGCTCTCCTGCTCGCCCCAGCTCAGGAAGATGCGGGTATCGGGGCGCAGGTCGGCCTTGGCCAGGTCGCGGCGCAGCGGCTCCATGCAGAACCGCACCGAGGGCGACAGGCAGGCCGCGCGGGAGAACACCGCATTGTAGGCCGTGACGGCGTACAGGCTCATCAGACCGCCCATGCTGCTGCCCGCAATCGCGGTATGGGCGCGGTCGGGCAGCGTCGGATAGGCTGCATCCAGCGCGGGTTTGAACTCGCGGGTCAGCCAGTCCAGATACTGCCGGCCGGTGCCGTGGATGCCGCCGAAGGCGTCGAGGTCGTAGGGGCTGTACTCCTCCAGACGGCCGTTGCCCTCGTGGTTGCACTCCGGCGCCGCGATGATCTGGTCGGGGTGGGCCTGGCAGTAGTCCAGCAGCCCCCAGCAGGTACCGTAGGTGGCGGTTTCGTTGTAGAACAGATTGTGCCCGTCGAACATATAGGTGACGGGATAGCGGCGCCCCGAGGTCTGCCAGTCGTCGGGCAGCCAGAGAAAGACATTCCGGGTCAGGCCGTAGGGCGTGATGACGGTATTGAAGGTTTTGACCATTTCCGATTCCCCTCCTGCCGTTTATTGTACCGCAAATGCTGCGGTTTGGCAACCGCCGTCACGTCAAAAGCGGCAGGGCCCGCAGGCCCTGCCGCTGCAGGGGGAAGGAATCAGGCCATCACGCCGGTGATGCGGTCGAAGGTGTACGCCTTGCCGTCAATCGTCACGCGGCCCTTGGCCATTGCGCCGGTGATCGGGTCAAAGTAATAGGTGCCGGCCCCGGTCTGGTCCCAGCCCTTGACCATCTTGCCGTCGGCATCGTAGCGGACCCACTTGCCGCCGTCGGATTCCTGGTAGACATCCTTGGAGACCGCCTTGGCGCCGCCCTGGATCGCATCCAGCCAGTACCAGCCGTCCGATGCGGGGTCGTAGATCTCCTTGCCGCGGCCCTCGGTGCCCTGCTTGATGCCGTTTTCGTACCAGTAGGCCTTGCCGTCCTCGACAACCCAGGTCAGGTCGCTGCGGATGCCGGTGATCTCGTCAAAGCGGTAGGTCACCTCGTCGATCTCGACAAAGCCCTTGGCCATCGCGCCGGTGATCGGGTCAAAGTAATAGCTGCCGACGTCGGTCTGATCCCAGCCCTTGACCATCTTGCCGTCGGCGTCGTAGCGGACCCACTTGCCGCCGCTGGATTCCTGGTAGACATCCTTGGAGACCGCCTTGGCACCGCCCTGGATGGCGTCCAGCCAGTACCAGCCGTCCGACGCGGGGTCGTAGATCTCCTTGCCGCGGCCCTCGGTGCCCTGCTTGACGCCGTTTTCATACCAGTAGGTGACGCCGTCCTCGACGACCCAGCCGTTTTCCCCGGACGTGGCGGGCAGCGTCACGGTGATGCGGCCGCCGTTCTCGCCGTTGGGGTCGCCCTGCAGCAGCACCTGATAGCCGTCCTGGCCGTCGGCGGGCTGCTGCTCTTCCAGAATGACCTTGATGCGGCCGTCGCCGTAGGGGTTGGCGTAGGCCTCGCCGACGGTGCCGCCCAGCGTGTTGACAATGTAGTTGATGAGGACCTCGTTGTCCACCATGACCTCGTCCTTGAGGACGGTGTCCTGCATGAACATATTCAGGCCGTCGCCGCCGCTCTTGAGCATATAGTTATGGCTGGCCAGCGTGTAGGTGGCCTGGGGGTCCAGCGGGGTGCCGTCGCTGAGGCGGACGTTTCGGACGCGGCGCGCGCCCTCGACCCCGACGAACATCCCCTTCTCGTCCACCCGGACCGTCGAGGGGATGGTGGTGTCAATCTCATAGCTCAGGCCGGAGACCTGCAGGAAGCCGCCCAGCTCGGCGCCGGAGGCATCGACGGCGCGGGAGGACATCTCGAGCGCATCGAGGATCTGCTGGCCGGTGGCCTCGACCACGCAGGCCATGTTGCCGAACGGATGGACCGCGATGATGTCGCCGTAGGTCACATCGCCGGCGGCGATGTCGGCCCGGATGCCGCCGCCGTTGACAAAGGCGATGTCGGCGCCCAGCTCGGCGCGGTAGGCGTCGGCGCAGAGGTCACCGAGGTTGGTCTCCTGCGAACGGACCAGACGGCCGCCCGTGACGGGGTCGCTGACCGTCAGGGTCACGCTGCTGGTGGCCACCTTGCGGCTGAGCAGGTCGTTGAACTCGGCCTCCTTCTCGGCGGCCAGGGCGGCCACATCGGCGTTGTCCCGGGCGGCGGTCAGGGTGGTGCCGTCCAGCAGCCGGGTCTCGGCGGAGGCGTCGGTGTGCAGCGTCAGCTGGGCCACCGAGGCCAGCTTGGTGCCGGTCGAGCAGAGCAGCACCGCGCTGCCGGCCTTGTCGGTGACGGTCTCACCGGCGATGGTGGAATGGCTGTGGCCGTCCAGGAAGGCGGTCAGGCCGGTCGTGTTGGCGATGACCTCGCGGGAAGTCCAGGGCGCGCTGGCCGTGTCGGTGCCGAGATGCCCCACCGCGATGACGGCCTGGGCGCCCTCGGCGCGGGCGGCATCGACGGCGCTCTGGACCGCCTCATAGAGGTCCCGGCCGTCGTTGCCCTCGCAGAAGCCGTAGATGTAGTTGCCCTCAGCGTCCTGGAAGTAGGACGGGGTGGATTTGGTGAAGGTTTCCGGCGTCGTGATGCCCACAAACGCGACCTTCAGGCCGTTGAAGTCCGCGATCTCGTAGGGGCGGAACACCGTCTTGCCGGTGCGCAGGTCCACGAAGTTGCAGGACAGGTACTCATACTGTGCCTCGTCGGCCAGCGTGAGGAAGCGGTCCATCCCGAAGTCGAATTCATGGTTGCCGGGCACCGCGTAGTCGTAGCCCACGGCGTTCATCATCTGGACGAGCGCCTCGCCGGTCGTCAGGGCGCCGATCGCCTCGCCCTGGATGGCATCGCCGCCGTCCAGCACGGTCACCGCATAGCCCTGGGCCTGCAGCAGGTCGCGGCGGCCCGCCACGGCGGCATAGCCCAGCCGGTCGTCGGTGCGCAGGTAGGCGTTGTGGACGTCGTTGGTGTAGAGCATCTGGACATCGCCGGTGTAGACGGTGCCCTGCTCGCCGGCCGCGTTGTAGGGCGCATAGGCCGCGGCGTAGGCGGCATCCACCGCGACGGTGGCCTTCTCCCACTTGACGGTCTCAAAGTCGCCGTGGTCGGCGCGGCGCAGCGTCTTCTGCTTGCTCATGTCGTAGTCGCTGCCGCTGACCGCGTCCACCTCGCTGCCGTTGTGCAGCAGCGAGACCTCGAACTCCTTGTTCTCGAGCGGCTTGTCGAACAGCTGGTCCGGCTCGGGCAGATAGAGGGTCAGGTAGTCCTGTTCGCTGGGGTCCTCCCGCGCGGCCAGCAGGTAGTACCCGCCCGCCTTGACGACGGTCTGGTCGGGGAAGGTCACCTCGGCGCCGTCCAGGACCAGCGTGTACTCGTCGAGGCTGGCGTCCTCGGCCGTCGGGTTGTACAGCTCGACAAAGCTGGCGGCGATCGGGGTATCGGTCTTGCCGCCGTCGGCATAGACCTGGTCGATCAGCAGGTGATCGGCTGCGGTCTCGGGGGTTTGTGCCGTCGGGGCGGCGGACTGCGGCGCGGCGCCGTCTTCGGCCAGCGCCGTGACCGGCAGGCAGAACGGCCCGAAGGTCATGACCGCGGCAAGGATCAGGGCTTGCAAACGCTTCATGTTTCACGACTCCTTTTTTGACAAAATTGCAGACTACCCACAGTATAGCAGGCCGGTGCCGGGGTTTCCACCCTGGCTGTGTAAATCGCCGGTAAAGTTTGGGTCAAGCCAAAAAAAGCCGCCCCGGCCGGGGGCCAGGGCGGTGGGAGGAGGCGCCGGAATCTGCGCTGCCGACGCGCCGGGGCGTCAGGCGCGGGGCATTACTTCCGGATCTTGGTGAGTTCTTCGTTGAGGGTGCGCTTGAGTTCCGCCGGGAAGGCAGAGCCGGCCATCTTGAGCAGGTTCTCCAGCCGCATCGAGCGCATGAAGTCGCCCATCGGGCTGTCGAATCCGCCGCCCATCAGGCTCTTGGCGTTGCCGATGCCATCCACCACGGGCTGGAGCACGCGGGCGCAGTCGGGGTTCGCGAGCAGGTCGCGGACCTTGTCGCGGATGGAGTAGAAGCCTTCGGGGAATTCCAGCGGGTTCTCGTCAAACCAGTTGCCCGCATCGCCCTCGCCGGCCGGCAGGTCGTAGCTGCGGTTGTGCTCGGCCACGCCGTTGAGAACGATGGAGTCCTCGAGGCCGCCGGCACGGGCCGTGATGTTGTTGGCACCGTCCAGCAGCGCCACGTCGGGGAAGGTCACGGCATGATCGACGGCCGGGCGGGTGGCCACCTCGGCGCCGTTGACGACCAGCGTCACCTCGTCGCAGTTGGTGTAGACCGTGATGTCCCGCTCGCCGGGGGCACGGTCGGTGAAGCGGCGGCCGCAGACATGGACCATCGGCTTGTCGGTCCAGTAGGCCTGGTAGATATAGAAGGAATCCTTGCGGGTCTTGCGGTCAAAGGTCACAAGGCCCTTGTTGTTGCGGCCCTTGCAGCCGCCCTCGTCGCGCTGGTCGGCGGCAAAGTCGAACATGTTCCAGACGTAGGTGCTCCACAGGTAGGGGCGGGTTGCGAAGGTCTTGAGCATCTCATGATGGTACAGGGCCTGGTATTCCTCGGTGTAGTCGTGGTCCTGCGGCTTGGAGGTGTGCCAGGTCAGGATGGCCTCGGCGCCGTACTCCGACATGCCCAGGCAGCGGTCGGGGTTGGTGGCATGGAACTTGTCCAGCCAGGGACCGTTGTCCTCGACATCGCCGACATACCAGCCGAAGTAATGGTTGTAGCTCAGCACGTCGGTGATATAGACATGCTCGGAGTCCATCGGCACCATCGAGACTTCCGCCATCGTGGTCAGGCGGCTGGGGTCCAGCTTCTTGACCAGGGCGTTCAGGTCGGCCAGGTTGCGGTAGAGCGCTTCGCTCTCGCCGCCGATCGTGATCTCGTTGGAGATGCCCCAGAAGCAGATGGAGGGATGGTTGTAGTTCTGGGCCACCAGCTCGGTCATCTGGCTGATCGTGTTGTCGTAGGCGTCCTTGCCGGGACGGAACTTGCTGATGAAGGGGATCTCGGCCCAGAGGACAAAGCCGGTGCGGTCGCACAGGTCATAGAAGTGCTGGTCATGCTGATAGTGGGCCAGGCGGATGCTGTTGGCGCCCACCTCGCGGATGAGCTCGATGTCCTCCTCGTGCTCCTTCTCGGTGATGGCCCAGCCCATATCCAGGCGGTCCTGGTGGCGGGAGACACCGTGCAGCGGGTAGGACTTGCCGTTGAGGAAGAAGCCGTTGTCGGGGTCCACATGGAAGCTGCGGTAGCCGTAGGTTTCGCAGACGGAATCCACCGGCTGGCCGTCCCGCAGCAGCGTGGCCTCGCAGGTGTAGCAGTACGGATCGGCCATGCCGTTCCACAGATGCGGGTTGGCAACGCGGAGCTTGACCACCGTGTGCTTGGCGGCGGGCAGGGTCTGCTGCGCCGCGACATTGCCCTCGGCATCCTTGAGCACCACCTGGACCTCGCAGCCCTCGGCGTCCACCGGGAAGAGGTCGACGCGGGTCAGGCCGGCGGAGTGGGGCGTCACAAAGACGGCGTCGGTGCCGGTCTTGAGCAGGTCAAAGTGGGCGGGGTCCACCTCGATGAAGCTGACGGGGCGGTACAGGCCGCCGAAGAAGGTGAAGTCCGCCTGCTGCGGGTAGACATCGCACTCGGCGTTGGTGACCTCGACGGTCAGGATGTTGCCCTCGGGCTGCATGGCGGGGGTCAGGTCAAACCGGAAGGTCGAGAAACCGCCGCGATGGCGGCCCATCTCGCGGCCGTTGCAGTAGACGGTGGCCACATGGTTGGCGCCGCGGAACTCCACATACTGTTTCTTGCCCGGCGTGGGGTTGGGCAGCTCCAGATGGTAGCAGCCCAGGCCGCGCCAGTAGGAACCCTCGGTCATGCCGTCCTGGCCGTCCAGGTTGTTCCAGGTATGGGGCAGGCTGACTTTGGTAAACGCATCGCCGTCTTTGGCAAACAGCGCTTCGGTCAAACGAACAATGTTGCGCATGGGGTACACTCTCCTTTTTTTCAGATACCGCGCGGGGCGGTTTTCCCCCGCGGAATGGTCGCGGCGGTCTTTTGTACTTTTCAGTATAGCGGATTTTCCCCGGGAGGATGAGAATATTTTTTTAAGAAACCCGTATTTTTTTATGCAAATCGTCCTGTGGGCGGGGTTTTCCACCATTCTCCACCGGTTTTCCCGTCTTTTCCCGGTGGAAAAGTTGAAAACTCTGTTCAAACTGTGGAGAGTTGGGGAAAAAACGCACGGTTTGTCACAAAAAATTAACATTTGGAATTGTAACATCTCGGAGACAAGCATCGTTTTATAATGATAGAAAAGAAAATACCACACAAGAAGGAGGCTGCTGAATCGCTATGATCCAGACTGTTTATGACGCAACACGATACAAGGACCTGCGCATTGACTGGCAGGCCCGCCGGGTGACCCGCTCGGGACGCACCGTGGCCCTGACCCCGCGCGAGTTCGCACTGCTGCAGGCGCTGTACGATCACCGCGGGCACATCATGAGCCGCAGTGACCTGCTGAGCACGGCCTGGGGATACCCCTGCAGCGGCGTGACGCGCACGGTGGATGTTCACATCCAGCGCCTCCGCCGCAAGCTGGGGCTGGAACAGGAGATCCAGACCGTCTACCGGGTAGGCTACAAACTGCACTGAGGCGGGGGATCACCGGATGAATCCGACACACAAAACAGCGCCGGGAGCGTACGCTCCCGGCGCTGTTGGATTTCAGGATGCTGTCAATCAGACAATGCCCTGGCTCATCATGGCGCTGGCGATCTTCTCGAAGCCGGCGATGTTGGCGCCCGCGACGAGGTTGCCCTTCATGCCGTAACGCTCGGCGGCGTCGGCGGCATTCTTGTAGATGTTGACCATGATGCCGTGCAGCCGCTCGTCAACCTCCTCGAAGGTCCAGGACAGACGCAGGCTGTTCTGGCTCATCTCGAGGCCGGAGGTGGCCACGCCGCCGGCGTTGGACGCCTTGGCGGGGGCAAACAGGACGCCGTTGCTCTGCAGGTAGGCGATGGCTTCGGGGGTGGAAGGCATGTTGGCGCCCTCGGCGACCGCATAGCAGCCGTTGGCGACCAGCGCCTTGGCGCCCTCGAGCGGCAGCTCGTTCTGGGTGGCGCAGGGCAGCGCGATGTCGCACGGGACGGTCCAGATGCCCTGGCTGCCCTCGACGTACTTGGCCGTGGGAACGTAATCGAGGTAGGTCTTGATGCGGGCGCGCTTGACTTCCTTGATCTCCTTCATGACCTTGTAGTCAATGCCGTTCTCGTCCACAATGTAGCCGTTGGAATCGCTCATCGCGATGACCTTGCCGCCCAGCTGGGTGGCCTTCTGGTTGGCGTAGATCGCAACGTTGCCGGAGCCGGAGATGACCACCTTGGCGCCCTCGAAGCTCTTGCCGTTGGCCTTGAGCATCTCGTCGGCAAAGTAGCACAGGCCGTAGCCGGTCGCCTCGGTGCGGGCCAGGGAGCCGCCGAACGGAATGCCCTTGCCGGTCAGCACGCCGGTGAACTCGTTGCGGATGCGCTTGTACTGGCCGAACAGGTAGCCGACCTCGCGGCCGCCCACGCCGATGTCGCCGGCCGGCACGTCGGTGTCGGGGCCGATATGGCGGTACAGCTCGGTCATGAAGCTCTGGCAGAACCGCATGACCTCGGCATCGCTGCGGCCATGGGGATCAAAGTCGGAACCGCCCTTGCCGCCGCCCATCGGCAGACCGGTCAGGCTGTTCTTGAAGCACTGCTCGAAGCCCAGGAACTTGATGATGGACAGGTTGACGGAGGGATGGAACCGCAGACCGCCCTTGTAGGGACCGATCGCGGAGTTGAACTGGACGCGGTAGCCGCGGTTGACCTGCACCTTGCCGGCGTCATCCACCCAGGGAACCCGGAACATCACAACGCGCTCCGGCTCGACCATGCGCTCGATCAGGCCGGCCTTCTCGTACTCGGGATGGGCTTCCACCACGGGCTCGAGGCTCTCCAGCACTTCTTCGACCGCCTGCAGAAATTCCTTCTGCTCGGCGTTGCGCTTTGCCAGGCCTTCATAGACTTCCTTGAGGTAGGCATTCTTGATGGACATAGATACACTCTCCTTTAGCGCGGGCCCCTCTTGTTCACACCGGGTACTTCCCGGCCCCGGAACGGCCCCCAAATCTTTCACGGTTTCTATGTTAGCACTTTAAAGCGGATTTGACAATATTTTTTGAAAAAAATTGTATTCAAAAATGTTGCAGCTGTCCGCCTTATAAAGACAGATTCCGCGTTTCCGGCCGGATTGGCGGACAGCGCAGATCAGTTTTCCACCTCGAGGCAGACCAGCTCGGTGCGGCCCTCGGTGCGGATCTTGTAGCCCCAGGTGCCGGTGCCGCCGCTGACCACCGCCGTGCAGTCCGGCGTGATGCGGCGGGCGCCGTAGTTGACCTCATTGTAGCGGAACAGCCGCGCGACGAGGCCGGCGGGCCAGATCTGGCCCGCGTGGGTGTGGCCGCTGAGGATCAGGTCCGCCCCCGCCGCGGCATCGGCCCGCAGTTCGCGGGGTTCGTGGTCCAGCAGGATCGTGTAGACGTTGTCCGGCCCGCCGGGGAGCAGTTCGGCCGGCGTGAAGCGTCTGCCGCCGGTGAACAGCCAGTCCTTGCGGCCGACGATGCGCAGCGGGATGTCGCTGTCCGGCAGTGTCGTCGTGACGGCCACATCCTCCAGGACCCGGATCTGCGCCGCGGCGAAGGCGGTCTCCATCTCGGCGCGCTCATAGCTGGGTTCCCGCCAGTGGTGGAACAGGTCGTGGTTGCCGTAGACGAACCATTTGCCGCCGGGGGCTTTGAGCCGCGCAAAGAAGGCGTTGAAGGCGTCGAAGTCCTCGCGGGTGACGTACTCGTCGTAGATATCGCCGGTCATGACGATGAGGTCGGGCTGCAGAAGGGCGATCCGGCGTTCCAGCTCGGGGATGCGGGTGCGGTCCATCGCGCCGCGGCCGGGATGCAGGTCGCTGATCTGCAGGATGCGCAGATGGCCGCCGGGCAGCGGTTTGCGGGTGCGCAGCCGGTAGGTGGTCGTGCAGAGCCGCATGGCGCGCCGGTACCCCCACAGCAGCATCAGCGCCGTGAGGACCCAGACCGGCAGGCCGCCCAGCCAGAGGCGCTGCCACAGTCCGGCGGCCCGTCCCCCGGCCAGGCCGGTCAGCAGGGTGATGAGGTCCCCGGCGAGGTAGAAGCCCATCAGGTAGGCGTTGAGGATCATGCCGGGGCCGAGCGGGTCGCTGCCCAGCCAGGAGACCACCCCCAGCAGGGCCAGCGGCAGCAGCAGATAGACCAGCGGCATCGTGTCGGCAAAGCAGGCGACGAAGGGCAGCTGCAGGAAATTCAGATAGAGGACGGCCGCCACGAAGCCCTGGCCGATCTTGGGGAAGGTGAACTGCACAAAATGTCCGTACAACGCAAAAGACCTCCTCTGCGGTGCCCGAAAAGTCAAAAAAGGGAGTCAGGCGACGGCCGGAACCGGCTTCGCTTGTCTGACTCCCTCTTGTTCTTTCCTTTGTGTTGCGCCGATCAGGCGTTCTTGGCCCGGATGGCCTCGTCGATGGCACGGGCGGCTTCCTTGCCGGCGCCCATGGCCAGGATGACCGTCGCGGCGCCGGTGACGGCGTCACCGCCGGCGTAGACGAAGGGCCGGCTGGTCAGACCGTCGGGGCCGTTGGTGATGATGCAGCCGTGGCGGTCGGTGTCGAGGCCCGGGGTGGTGGAACGGATCAGCGGGTTGGGGCTGGTGCCCAGCGCCATGATCATCGTATCCACGTCCAGCTCGAACTCGCTGCCCTGCTTGACGATGGGACGGCGGCGGCCGGATTCATCGGGCTCGCCCAGCTCCATCTCGACGCAGGTCATGCCGCGCACGCAGCCGTTCTCATCGCCGAGCACCTCGACGGGGTTGGTCAGCGTGCGGAAGATGATGCCTTCCTCCTCGGCGTGTTCGACCTCCTCACGGCGGGCCGGCAGTTCGGCCATGCCGCGGCGGTAGACAATGTAGACCTGTTCGGCGCCCAGACGCTTGGCGCAGCGCGCGGCGTCCATCGCCACGTTGCCGCCGCCCACGACGGCCACGGCGCGGCTCTTCTTGATGGGGGTGCGGCTGTCCGGCCGGTAGGCCTTCATCAGGTTGACGCGGGTCAGGTACTCGTTGGCGGAGTAGACGCCCTTGAGGCTCTCGCCGGGGATGCCCATGAAGCGGGGCAGGCCGGCGCCGGACGCAATGTAGACGGCTTCAAAGCCGTAATCGTTCATCAGTTCGTCGATGGTCAGCACCTTGCCGATGACCATGTTGCACTCGATGTCCACACCGAGTTCCCGCAGGCCTTCCACCTCGTGCTGGACGATGTCCTTGGGCAGACGGAATTCCGGGATACCGTACATCAGCACGCCGCCCGCCACATGCAAGGCCTCGTAGACCGTGACCTGATAGCCCATCTTGGCCAGGTCGCCGGCCACCGTCAGGCCGGAAGGACCGGCGCCGATGACCGCCACCTTGTGGCCGTTGGACGCCGGCTTGACGGCGGCGGTGTGGACGTTCTCGCGGTGCCAGTCGGCCACGAACCGCTCGAGGCGGCCGATGCCCACCGGTTCGCCCTTGATGCCGCGGACGCACTTGCCCTCGCACTGGTTCTCCTGCGGGCAGACACGGCCGCAGACGGCGGGCAGGGCGCTCGACCGGGCAATGACCTGATAGGCGGCCTCAAAGTCGCCCTCGGCCACCTTGGCAATGAAACCGGGAATGTCGATCTCGACCGGGCAGCCCGAACGGCAGAGCGGCTTCTTGCACTGCAGGCAGCGCTTGGCCTCGTTGACGGCCATCTCGGCGGTGTAGCCCAGCGCCACCTCATCGAAATTCTTGTTGCGGACGTTGGGGTCCTGGGCGGGCATGGGGCACTTTTTCGGGTCCATGTTGGGCATCTTATTCGACCTCCTTCTTCAGCAGGTTGCACTCTGCTTCGCGGGCGTGGGCTTCAAAATCGCGGTACATCGTGCCGCGCTGCATGGCTTCGTCGAAATCGACTTCAAAGCCGTCAAAGTCCGGGCCGTCCACACAGGCGAATTTGGTCTTGCCGCCCACGGTCAGACGGCAGCCGCCGCACATGCCGGTGCCGTCCACCATGATGGGGTTCATCGAGACAACGGTCTTGACCCCATACGGTTTGGTGGTCTTGACCACGAATTTCATCATGACCAGCGGGCCGATGGCGATGACCTCGTCAAAATCGGCGCCCGCCTTGATTTTTTCCTCGAGGGGCGCCGTCACAACGCCCTTGCGGCCGCAGGAGCCGTCATCCGACATCAGGATCAGTTCGTCGCAGCAGGCGCGGAACTCGTCCTCCAGGATGACCAGGTCCTTGTTGCGGAACCCGACAATGCCGGTCACGCGGGTGCCCTGGGCCTTGAGGGCCTGGGCCACCGGCAGCGCGATGGCGCAGCCCACGCCGCCGCCGACCACGCAGACATTCTTGAGGCCCTCGATCTCGGTTGCACGGCCGAGAGGACCGACAAAGTCGTGGACGCACTCGCCTTCGCGCAGCGTGTTGAGCTGCATCGTGCCGGCGCCCACCACCTGGAAGATGATGGCCACCGTGCCGGCTTCGCGGTCAAAATGCGCGATGGTCAGAGGAATCCGCTCGGAGTCCTCCCGCGCACGGATGATGATAAACTGGCCGGCCTTCGCCTTTTTGGCGATGAGCGGCGCTTCGATAACCAGTTCGGTCACGGTCGGGTTCAGTTCCCGCCTCTTCACGATCTTGAACACTGTGATACCTCGCTTTTCTCCTTCAGTTCCCGGCGTTCCCGGTCTCAGATTCCAATACTCCAATGGTATTGTACTCGTTTCGCGCCGCCTTGTAAAGCATAAAAAACGCCTCAGTTGGCGGAACTGTCGATCGCAGCCTTGCAGGCCTGCAGGCTCTGGAAGGTCACCGCACAGTCCGAGCCGATGAACCAGCGCTCCTCGCCGTTGCATACGATCTTGCGGATCAGCTTGCCGCGGTATTCCGTCTGAATGTAGATTCCGTTGGACACAGTTGCATACCCCCTTGCCGGACGCGGTCCGGGCCGCATCCTTTTTTATTCTGCCACCTTTTCCCCGCCGTTGCAAGAGGGACGGCCGCGCGGCCGCCGTAAAATTTTCCCGCGCAGGCCGAGGCATTTTCGGCACAACCGCCAAAACCTCGCAGGGACGCCCCGGGAAAAATTCGACAGGGCGTGACTGGCAAACCTTCATATTCTGTGGTATACTTGGGAGAAACAATGCCAAAAGCTGAAAAAAGTAAAAAAAATGTTGCGTCCCGGCGCAGGACGTGTATAATAGTAATGTGAAGAATTGACGAATGGCCGCCCCTGCGCTGCGGCCGCTGGAGGATACGGATATGACAAAGCAAGAGATGCTGCAGTTGAAAATGACAGCAACCCGCGTGCGCATGGGCATCATTGAGGCAACTCACGGTGCCAAGAGCGGACATCCGGGCGGCAGTCTTTCTTCCGCAGATGTGCTGACGTACTTATACTTCAAAGAGATGCAGGTGGACCCGCAGAATCCCCAGGACCCCGACCGTGACCGCTTTGTGCTCTCCAAGGGGCATGCGGCGCCGGCGCTGTATGCCACGCTGGCGGAACGCGGGTTCTTCCCGGTGGAAGATCTGCCCACGCTGCGCCACTCCGGCAGCTATTTGCAGGGCCATCCCAATATGCAGACCGTCCCCGGTGTGGATATGAGCACCGGCAGTCTGGGCCAGGGCGTTTCGGCCGCCGCCGGCATGGCGCTGGCCGCCAAGCAGAAGTGCCCCGATGTCAACGTCTATACCCTGCTGGGCGACGGTGAGATCGACGAGGGCGAATGCTGGGAAGCCTTCATGTTCGCCAACCATTACAAGCTGGACAACCTGTGCATCATGGTGGATGTCAACGGCCTGCAGATCGACGGCCCCACGGCCAAGGTCATGAACAGCGAGCCGCTGGACAAGAAGATGGATGCCTTCGGCTTCAATACGATCATCTGCAACGGCAACAGCTTTGCCGATCTGGAACAGGCGTTCGTTCTGTTTGACCGCGCCCATGGTTCCGGCAAGCCGACCTGCTTCCTGCTGCACACCACCAAGGGCCTGGGTGTGAGCTTTATGGAGAATGCCGTGGACTGGCACGGCAAGGCCCCCAACGATGAACAATACGAAAAGGCAATGACGGAGCTGCGCAACAGCTACGACATCCTGCAGAAGGAGGCCGAACGCAATGGCTGAGGTGAAAAACGTAGCCACCCGTGACAGTTACGGCGCGGCGCTGCTGGAGCTGGCGGACGCCGGTCATGACGATCTGGTGGTTTTTGACGCGGACCTGTCCGCTTCGACCAAGACGGCGCTGTTTGCCCGGAAATATTCCGAGCGCTTCTTTGACTGCGGCATCGCCGAGGCCAACATGGTCGCCGCAGCGGGCGGCATGTCCACTTTCGGATATGTCCCCTTTGTCTCGACGTTCGCCATGTTTGCGGCCGGCCGCGCCTATGAGCAGATCCGCAACACGATCGGCTACCCCGAACTGAACGTCAAGATTGCCGCCACGCATGGCGGCCTGTCGGTCGGCGAGGACGGTGCCTCCCATCAGTGCTGCGAGGATTTTGCGCTGATGCGCACCATCCCCGGCATGGTGGTCATCTGCCCCGCCGACGACCTGGAGGCCCGCGCCGCCGTGCGCGCCGCCTACGCCCATAAAGGCCCGGTCTACCTGCGGTTCAGCCGCCTGGCCACCCCGGTGTTCCACGATGAGGGCAACTACCATTTCGAGATCGGCAAGGGCGAGGTCGTCGTGGACGGCTTCGATGTGGCCGTGATCGCCACCGGCCTGATGACCAGCGAGGCCATCAAGGCTGCCATGATGCTCAAGCGCCAGGGCGTCATCAACGTCCGGGTCATCAATATGCCCACCATCAAGCCGCTGGATAACGAGATTGTCCTGCGCGCCGCCCGCGAGTGCCATAAGATCATCACGGTCGAGGAGCACAGCGTCATCGGCGGCCTCGGCGAGGCGGTCTGCCGCCTGCTGTGCGAGAAGTCTCCCGCTCAGGTCCGCTGCCTGGGCGTTCAGGATCAGTTCGGCCATTCCGGTCCCGCCTGGGAAGTCCTGCGTGACTTCGGCCTGACCGCCGACGGTATCGCCGAAGAAATCCGGAAATTCGTCAGCGAAGAATAAGCTTCCTCATAGTCCCCCCGTCATCCGATTCCCGGATGCCGGGGGACTTTTTTTGCCCCAGCCCCTGTAATTCACCAGCCCCTGTAAATCACCCGGCACCCCCATATAAATCACCCGGCACCCCCATATAAATCGCCCGGCTCCCGCTTATAACTTACCGGACTCCCCCTTATAAATCGCCCGGCCACCACTTATAACTTACCAGACTCCCCTTTATAAATCGCCCGGCCACCTTCTGCTGCCCTCTCTCTACCGGCACACCCCTCTCCACCGGCACGCCCTCACCAGCAGAACATCCCTCACCATCAGCGCACCCCTCACCAACAGCACATCCCTTCACCACCAGCTCGCCCCCTCACCACCTCTATGCCCCTTCCCGATCCCCCCATGCTCCCTTTCTTTGCAGCCCAAAATAATACGTTTCGGATATTTTTCTGAATTTCCCTTTCCTTTTTCATCCTCATATATTCCATTTTGTATATCTCGTTTTCCCGCCCTTGCTCTGTGTAATCTGAATTTTTCCCCGCTTCTGCGCACCCAACGGAACTGCTGTTTTCCAAAGGATTGGTGTGAAGAAGTTTTCCACAGAAGGGTGGAAAAGGGGAAGCGCAAATATTCCGTTCCGTATATTTTCTACAATCTGTATATTTCTTTCCATTGCCGAACACCCGGTTTTCAAAAACCAGGAAGAAGGAAAAAAAGTCCGTCTTTGCTCTCGTCTGATTGTGAGAGCAAAGGTGGACTTTTTTTGCTTCTACCGACCCGGGGGTCCAGGGGGGTATCCCCCCTGGGCGCGGGTCCGCTGCGTCGCAACAGCGGCAGTTTTCTCGGTTCCTCTTTTGCTGCCAAAAGAGGAATCGCCCA
>NZ_JAXJZK010000009.1:0-8037 GCF_036306485.1 Gemmiger sp.
CGGGATCAGGACAATGGGGAATGGCTCTTTCTTTTTTGTTCCGGATATGGTATACTAATGTATCGTGCTCACATTCAACACGCATACGGTAAAGGAAACGGAATCATCATGCAAACAATCAAACATACGCTGCTGCAGCGAAAATTCTGGCTTGGCACCGTTGTGCCCCTCCTGCTGGGGCTGGCGGCCGCCTTCATTGCCCGGTATCAGCTTGAGCTTTCGGACGGCGTGACCCCCGATTACCTGGCCGGGCAGTGGCCGGTCTACGCGCCGCTCAACGCGCTGACCGCCTTCTGCATCACGCTGGTGCTCTTTGCGCTGATCGGGCGCTGGAGTCTGGCGACCGGTCTGTCCGGCGCACTGTTCACGGTGCTGGCGCTGGTCAACTACTACACCCGGGACCTGCACGGCTCGGCGCTGATGCCCCAGGACGTGCTCAACCTGGGCACCGCCGCCGAGGTCATGGGCAGCTACACGCTGCACATCACCCAGACCGTCGTGCGCATCGTCGTGCTGTATCTGCCGGTGCTGGTCATCGCGGCCCTGCAGCGCCGTCTGGCCGGACCGCGGCACCGGGCGTCCTGGCGGCAGCGGGGCATCCGGGTGGCCGGCTGTGCGGTGGCCGTCTTTGCGGTGCTCTACTTCGGGTATTTCGGACCCAACCCCATCAAACCCGCCTCGACCTACGGCTGGGCCTGGCAGGAAACCTACTACAAATACGGCTATCTGGCCGGCACCATCGAGTCCGCCGCCCTGATGGCCGACCCCATCCTGATGCCGGAGAACTACACCGATGAATCCGCCGACGCGGCGGTGGCCATGGCTGCGGACTATGAGCCCTCGGTGGAGACCGCCGCGGCCCAGGACTACCCCGACGTGGTGCTGATCCTGTCGGAGAGTTTCTATGACTTCTCGCTGGTCACCGACCTGCAGGCCGATCAGGACATCTTCTCGGTCACCAAGAACCTGCCCAACTCCATCTACGGCCACACGGTCAGCCCCCATGTGGGCGGCGGCACCAACTCCAGCGAGTACGAGATGCTCAGCTCCAACTCGCTGATGCTGATGCCCTCCATCACCCCCTTCAACTGGCTGAACCTGCACAATGCGAACAGCCTGACGGGGTATCTGAAAGATCTGGGCTACGCCACGATGGCCGCCCACCCCTACACCAACTCCAACTACCGGCGGGATTCGGCCTGGCTGGCGCTCGGCTTTGATGAGACGCATTTCCAGGACGACTTCCCCACCCGGGAGACCTACGGCAACCGCCCCTATCAGACCGACTCGGCCACCTACCGCGATCTGGCGACGCTCTACGAGGCCATGCCGGAGGATCAGCCGCGGTTCACCTTCCTGGTTTCGATCCAGAGCCACGGCGACTATGACATGAACCCGCCCGAGGCCGATCTGGTCCATGCCGCCACCGACTACGGCGAGTATGACGACGTGATGGACGAGTTCCTGAGCAATATGTACCTGACCGACCAGGCGTTCGGCGAGCTGACCGACTATTTCACCAAGGTCTATGCCGAGCAGGGCCGCCGCGTCATTGTGGCGATGGCCGGCGACCACGCGCCGAGTTTTGTGGACCATGTGGCCGACAAGACCATCGCCCCCGCCAACGATCTGCAGATTCTCGAGCGCAGCACGCCCTACATCATCTGGGCGAACTACCCGCTTGAGAACGCCGGCACCACCAACGAGGCCGACCCCTACAACCGGATGGATATGTGCCTGCTGGCCCCCACGCTGGCGGAGCAGGCCGGTCTGCCGCTGACGCCCTTCTACCGGTATCTGCTGGCCATGAAGCAGCGGGTTCCGGTTTTCACGGCGGGCAATGACTACATGGCCGCCGACGGCACCACCCATCTGTACGGCGAGGACGCCGAGCTGGACAACTGGGTCCACGGCTACTACGCCCTTGAATACAACAACATCGGCACCGGCGCCAAACGCAACCAGGCGCTGTTTGAGACCGAAACCGAATAACACAAAACGCGCCCGGCGAAGCGGTGCGCTCCCTGTGGGAGTGCGGCCCTTCGCCGGGCGCGTTGTCTGTTGTTCAGCCGTTCAGGTCTGCGTCGGTCAGGCGGCCCGCGGTGTCCAGCAGGGACACGCGGAAGGAGGCGGCGCCGGCTGCGGCGACCTCGGCCCGGGCGGCGCAGAGCTTCCAGAATCGGGAAGCCTGGCAGGCCGCGTTCATCGGGTCATCGGGCTGGACCGAGGCAAAGGCCCCGCACAGCACCGACAGCATACAGCCGGCGCCGGTGACGGAGCGCATGAGGTCGCTGCCGCCCGCCATGCGGCGCAGTTCCTCGCCGTCCGTGATGATGTCCTCGGTGCCGGAGAGCAGCACGACGCAGTGGAGCTGCTGGGCCAGGATGGCGGCCCGGGTTTCGGCGTCGTCGGGCATCTGCATGCTGTCCACACCGTGGCCGGCCGCCCGGCTGCCCAGCAGCGCCGCGGCCTCGCCGTAGTTGACGCGCAGGATGTCGGGGCAGACCGTTTCCAGCAGGGTCCGGATGCGCTGCAGCCGCCAGCTGCTGGCCCCGACGCCCACCGGGTCCAGCACCACCGGAACCCCGGCGGCGTTGGCGGCGCGGCCCGCCAGCGTGGCGGCGGTGAACTTGTCCTCATCGGGGGTGCCGGTGTTGAGCACGACGGCGCCGGACTGCTCGGCGATCTCGGCGACCTCCTGGGGGTCCTGGGCCATCATGGGGCTGGCCCCCACGGCCAGGCCCAGGTTGGCGCAATCGTTGGCCGTGACAATGTTGGAAATGCAGTGCAGCAGCGGCTGCTCGGCCCGGATGCGGGCCAGCGGATCAAGGACGGACATGGAAAAGCTCCTTTACTGTTTGGAATTCAGGGTATTCTGCATCCTGGTCAGCGCGCCGTTTTTCTGCAGCGCGTAGAGGATGACCCCGGCGATGATCGAACCGCCGACGGTGGAGACCAGGAACGGCACAACGTAGGCGTAGAACGCCACCTCGCCGGCCGCCTGGCCCATGAGCAGAATGGCCACCGGCCAGGCCAGCAGGCCGCCGATGATGCCGGTGCCGAACACCTCACCGATCAGGGTGGGCAGCAGTTTGCGGGTCTTGTGATAGACAACGCCGCAGAGCAGCGCGCCGCACATGCTGCCGGGGAAGGCCATCAGCGAGCCGATGCCCAGCAGGTTGCGCAGCAGGCTGGCCACAAAGGCCGCGCCCAGGCCGTACCAGGGCCCGAGCAGCACCGCACACAGCACATTGACCATGTGCTGCACCGGCGCGCATTTGCTGCCGAATACCGGGAACGAGAACAGGCTGCCTGCCACCGCAACGGCGCACAGAACGCCGGCCAGGGCCAGTTTTTTGGTGTTGGATTGCTTCATTTTGGGTACTCCTTTGCGTTTTTCCGATCTGGTCATACGCACGGGCGGCTGGCGCACAGTGTTCCCGTCAGCCCCGTACACGGGTACGGCGGGACTGCTCCCACCGCTCGGTTTAGAGCTTGCTGGCTCCCTCTCACGCCGGAACACGGCTTCCCATCGCTGACGTACGCGGGCACAGGGCGCTCCCCCTCTGTCCGGGCCCCGGTGCCGGGGCATCTGTGTACCGCTCCTCCCTTTCCCAAAAAGTAAAATGCAGGGGTGCCGTGATGCAGTACCCCTGCCGGAAAAAGCAATCCGAATTGCATACTCCCTACGGTGGCATGGTCCACATCAGGTCAAAGGGTCGAAGCCAATGCTTCCTCTCAGCCGGTGACCGGCTCCCCTGATTTAGACATAATGATAGTCTTTTGTTGAAATGTTGTCAAGACCCGTCTTGCATTTTTTCGCAAAAGGGCGTATAGTGAAACCACGCAGGAATCCTGCGGCGGGGAGCCGGCATGCCGGCTGAGAGGAAGCGCATCGCTTCGACCCGAAGAACCTGATTTGGGTAATGCCAACGTAGGGAGAAACGGCGCTTTTGTACGGGCGCACCGACCGACGGTTGGTGCGCCCGTATTCTGTTGTATCCGGGAGGGGATCGTGATGATCGTATTGCCGCAGCAGCTTCGGCTGTATGCCGTGACGGACCGCAGCTGGCTGGGCGGCGGCCGTCTGGAGGACGCGGTGCGCGCCGCGCTGGACGGCGGCGCCACCTTTGTGCAGCTGCGCGAGAAAGCGCTGGACCCCGCCGATCTGCTTGCCGAAGCCCGGCAGCTGGCGGCGCTGTGCCATGCCCGGCATGTGCCGTTCGTCGTGGACGACAATGTGGAGATTGCGCTGGCCGCCGGGGCGGACGGCGTCCATGTGGGCCAGAGCGATATGGCGGCGCGCCGTGCGCGGGCGCTGCTGGGCCCGGACCGGATTCTCGGCGTATCGGCCCACAATCCGGCCGAGGCACTGGCCGCCGAGGCGGACGGCGCCGATTATTTGGGCTGCGGGGCCGCCTTTGCGACGAGCACCAAGAAGGACGCCCATCCCGTGACGGCGCAGACGATGCGCGCCGTGACGGCGGCGGTCAGGATTCCCGTCGTGGCCATCGGCGGCATTGACGCCCACAACCTGCCCGAGCTGGCGGGGCGCGGCCTGGCCGGCGTGGCCGTGGTCAGCGCGCTGTTTGCCCAGCCGGACATCACGGCGGCCGCCCGTCAGCTGCGGGCCCTGGCCGACCGGCTCTGATTCTGTTTTCCGGCGCCGCCTTCCCGAAAGGCGGTGCAGGAGATGCGGTACACCGGGGGCACCACCTTGTGCCGCAATACAAAACTTTGATGCTGAAAAAAGGGAGGATTTTTACCATGAGAACAGCATTGACGATCGCCGGAAGCGATTCCAGCGGAGGCGCCGGTATCCAGGCAGACATCAAGACGATGACAATGAACGGCGTTTTTGCAATGAGCGCCATCACCGCCCTGACTGCCCAGAACACGACCGGCGTGACCGACATTCTGAACTCGACACCCGAATTTCTCGGGGAACAGCTTGACGCGGTCTTTACCGACATCTACCCCGATGCGGTCAAGATCGGCATGGTCAGTTCCCGGGAACTGATCGCGGTGATTGCCGAGCGTCTGCGCCGGTACGGCGCACGCCACATTGTGGTGGACCCCGTGATGGTGGCCACCTCGGGTGCGGCGCTGCTCGAGCCCGACGCGGTGGAGGCCCTGGAACGGGAGCTGCTGCCGCTGGCCGAGGTCATCACCCCGAACATTCCCGAGGCGCAGATTCTCTGCGGCCATGCCATCACCTCGCCCGAGGAGATGGAAACCGCTGCCCGGGAAATCTTTGAGCGGTTCGGCTGCCAGGTCCTGTGCAAGGGCGGCCACAACCTGAACGACGCCAACGATCTGCTGTACCGTGCCGACGGCACCGCCCGGTGGTTCAAGGGCCGCCGCATCCAGAACCCCAACACCCACGGCACCGGCTGCACGCTGTCCAGCGCGATTGCCGCCAACCTGGCCAAGGGCTATCCGCTCGAGGAGGCCGTGGGCCGCGCCAAGGAGTACATTTCCGGCGCGCTGGCCGCCATGCTGGACCTGGGCCACGGCTCCGGTCCGATGGACCATGCCTTTGCGCTGGACCCGAAATGGCGGGAGGAGGGTTCCTGCCATGACTGAGAAAAAGACTTCGGTGCTCTCCAATGCGCTGATCTGGTTCGGCGCCGGCGTTTCGCTGGCCGAGATCCTGACCGGCACCTATTTTGCCCCGCTGGGCATGACGCGGGGTCTGCTGGCCATCCTGCTGGGCCATCTGATCGGCTGCGCGATGATGTTCTTTGCGGGACTGATCGGCGCCCGCACCGGCCGCTCGGCGATGGAAACCGTCAAGATGAGTTTCGGGCGGCGCGGCAGCCTGCTGTTTGCGGTGCTCAATGTGCTGCAGCTGGTCGGCTGGACCGCCATCATGATCTATGACGGCGCTCTCGCCACCAACGGCATTGCCCCGGTGGGCGCCTGGGTCTGGTGCCTTGTGATCGGCGCGCTGATCCTGCTGTGGATCGCCGTCGGCATCACCGACCTGGGCCCGCTGAACCGCGTCGTGATGGCGCTGCTCTTTGTGCTGACCCTTGTACTGTGCAAGGTGATCTTCTTTGACGGCGGCGGGGTGCTGAGCGCGCCGGACGATTCGCTGAGCTTCGGCGCCGCCGTCGAGCTGGCCGTGGCCATGCCGCTTTCCTGGCTGCCGCTGATCAGCGACTATACGCGGGAGGCCGAAAAGCCCTTTGCCGCCACGCTGGCCAGCACCGTGACCTACGGGCTGGTGAGCTGCTGGATGTACCTGATCGGCATGGGCGCGGCCATCTATACCGGCCAGAGCGATATTGCCCTCATCATGATGCAGGCCGGGCTGGGCGTTGCGGCGCTGGCCATCCTGGTGCTCTCCACCGTGACCACCACCTTCCTGGACGCCTGGAGCGCCGGCATCTCGTCGGAGAGCATCGTGGCGGGCCTCAACGGCAAGCGGGTGGCCATGATCGTGACGGTGATCGGCACGGCGGGCGCCATCCTGTTCCCGATGGACGACATCACGGATTTCCTGTACCTGATCGGCTCGGTCTTTGCCCCGATGATCGCCGTGCAGATCGTGGACTATTTCCTGATGCCGCACGATGCCTCCGGGGCGGAGGTGTCGGTCTCGCGGCTGGTCATCTGGGCCATCGGCTTTGTGGCGTACCGCGTCCTGATGGGCATTGACCTGCCGCTGGGCAACACGCTGCCCGATATGGTCTTTACGATGATCCTGGTCCTGCTGTGGTCCGGCCTTGTGGAGCGCCGCCGCAGCCGCTGACCTCCTGCCGGCTCTGTCCTTTTTCCGGGAAATGTGCTATACTGGTTGGTACGTCGAGTAACGAGAAGGAGCCGCAAACATGGATGTCAAACTGAACCAGGTTATTTTTCATCTGCTGGATTCCGGTGCGTCGGAACCGGTATTGTCCGACCGGCCGATGGATCTGGACGCCGATCTGTACGACTACTTTACCGCCTGTATCGAGAAGGCGTTTGCCAGCGATGACGGCAAAAACTGTCGGTTTCTGCCGGATTCCCCCTTTCTGGCCGAGATGCAGCACAACGAGGATTTCATTGATCTGTCCCGCCGCATTGCCGGGGTGATCTTTGACCAGCTGCTGCAATATCCCGGGATTCCCAGCGGCGACCTGGCCGTGGCGGATTGCACGGCGGACGGCGTTCCCTACTACGCCGTTCTCAAACTGAATTATCGCCCCGGGTTCACCCACACCACCAACGTGCTGGGCAACGGCCGGTGCAGTACCCTGGCCCCCCAGCGGACCCTGCTGCCCGGCACGCCCCGCGCCGACGAGGCCGCGCTGATCGACCGCGCCAACCTGACGGTGCGGCTGATCGAGAAAAAGTTCCCGATGGACGATAAAAAGGATTTCTACCTTTCGACCCGGGTGTTCAGCTGCGCCCAGGCCCTGCCCGAGAAGGCCAAACTCAAAGCTGTCTGTGAGACCGCCGTGGCTGCCGTGCAGCAGGCGTATCCGGAGCCGGAAGCCCTGGACGATGTGCCGCCCTTTGACGGCGGAACCGAGACTGCCGTGGAACTGCTGGTGCGCAACCAGGCCGTGGATAATACCATCGCCGTGGAGGATGTGCGGACCCGGATGCAGGAACAGTACCCGCTGGCCGTGCCGGCCTTTGAACAGGCACTGGCCGAGTCCGGCGTCGATACCACCGACCGCGTGACGGTCAGCCCCGCACGGATCAAAAAGCTGGAAAGCCGCAGCTTCAAGACGGAATCCGGCATTGAGATCAAGATTCCCGCCGAACTGTGCAACAGCGACGACGCCGTGGAGTTCATCCACAGCGCAACCGGCGGCCTGAGCCTGCTGATCAAGGACGTTCTGGTGTAAGCACCATTTCAAAAACCAGGAAGAAGAAAAAAAGTCCGTCTTTGCTCTCGTCTGTTTGTGAGAGCAAAGGTGGACTTTTTTTGCTTCTACCGACCCGGGGGTCCAGGGGGGTATCCCCCCTGGGCGCGGGTCCGCTGCGTCGCAACAGCGGCAGTTTTCTCGGTTCCTCTTTTGCTGCCAAAAGAGGAATCGCCCA
>NZ_JAXJZK010000010.1:0-61342 GCF_036306485.1 Gemmiger sp.
GGCGCGGGGGACATCTTCGGCGGCAGTGCGATGAGCCAGTTCCTGCGGCTCGGCAAGGCGCCCGAGGCGCTCAGCGTCGAGGAGATGCGGGCGGTGACGCGGTTTGCCTGCTGCGCGGCGAGCCTCTCGACCCAGACGCACGGCGGCATCAACAGCGTCGTGCCGGAGGATGAGGTCCGCGCGATTCTTTAATTACGGAACAGAACAACCGCCCCCGGGACATCAGTCCGGGGGCGGTTTTGCGGTGATCGGGACTCTCAGCGCAGGCGGTCCTCCTCGGTGCAGTAAAAGGCGGTCCAACGGCCCTGATAGACGCGGCAGGGCAGGGTCGGATGGGGTTCGCTGGGCAGCCGGCCCGCCTGCAGGGCCTCGGCGTCCTCGAGGTTGCGGCCGATCCAGACCGGGTCGATGGGGCAGTCGTGGTGGCAGGGCAGGACGGTGTCAAACTCGCCGGCCATCGTCAGCAGCCGGCGCTGGCTCTCGAGGTACAGCGAGACGCTGCGGTGCTTGCCGAAGAGGTAGATCGGCCCTTCCTTCTGCACCGAATCCCCGGCAAACAGCAGCCGCCGGCTGCGGTCCGCAAAGGCCACGCTGCCGTAGGTGTGGCCGGGAATCTCCACCGTTTCCAGCCGGAAACCGCCGCAGCAGAAGGTGTCGCCCTCCCGCAGCGGATGCAGCCGCACCGGGGCCTGGACCAGCGGCCAGTCCTTCTCGTTCAGCCAGGCCTCCTCAAAGTCCGCCAGACCGCCGGCATGGTCGGGGTCGCCGTGGGTCAGCAGAACGGTCAGCGGCGCGTCGGTCACGGCGCGCACCGCCGGCAGCAGATGGCTGTCCGCAAAGCCGGTGTCGAGCAGCAGGGCCCGGTCCTCGCCGGTGATGAGGAACTGACGGACCCGGCCGTCGTCCAGCAGATACAGATGATCCTGAATCTTTTGTGTCATACATACCTTCCTTTCTTAGGAACTGGTTTTTTCGGTTTTTGGAAAAGTTGCCCGCCGGGGCGCGGCTGCGGTATACTGGTAGGCGGGGGCGTCAGGCCGGGCCGCTGTGGGGCAGGCCGTACATCCGGGCGTATTCCCGCACGATGGTGCTGCATACAAAGGAAATCTGGTGGGGATGCCGCCGCTGCTCAAAGTCCGTGTCAAAGCGGATCACCGTGTCCACGCCGGGCGGCGGCGGGGCCGCAGAGCCGGTGATCAGGCAGACCCGCGGCGCCGCCAGCAGCCGGCCGATGTCCTGCTGCGGCAGATAGTCAAAAAAGATGCCGCGGTAGCTCAGCAGAATCACCAGATCCTCCGGCCCGGCGCGGCGAATCCACTCGAGCTGCCGCACATGGGGCACGACGGTGAAGAGGTTGCGCCCCAGCGCGGCCATCTCGTTCTGCATGACGAGGGCGGCGGTCTCGGATTTGAGCATCCCGAACACTCCCACCCGGTCGCGGTCGTGGATGTCCCGGCAGAGGCTGCGGATCGGCTCTTCGGGCAGCGAGCGGACCACCAGGTCCAGGCTGTGCAGGATGTCGTCCCGGTGGGCGGCCATCCGCTCGGCGAAGGAGCCTTCGGGGTCGGCGCTGACCTGGAACCGCACATCGGCCACGAGTTCGCGCAGCTCAAAGAAATCCCGCAGCCCGATGCGGCGGCAGAACCGCGAGATGGACGCATTGCCCACATGGCAGGCCTGCTCGATGTTCTTCATGCTGATCGCCCCGGCGTCCCCGAGATGGTCCATGATGTACTGCGCAATGCGCTGGTCCAGCGAGTCGGGCGGTTCGCTGGCAACGGTGCCCAGCAGCACCGCGAGGAGTTTTCCGTACTGCAAATGCCCATCCCCTTCAAAAGGTAATTCCTGATTGGATTATACACGCAGCGGCCCCGCCCTGACAAGGGCCGCATCCCCGGGAGGAAGGAAGTTATGAAGGAACCAACCCAGAACGAACTGTTTGAACGTCTGCCGGTGCCGGTGGCACTGCGCCGCATGATCGTGCCGGCCGCAGTCAGCCAGATCATCGTGCTGATCTACAACATGGCCGACACCTTTTACATCGGCCGCACCGGCAACCCCTACATGCTGGCCGGTGCGTCGCTGATTCTGCCGGTCTTCAATATGCTGCTCTGCCTGTCGTCGCTGGCGGGCATCGGCGGCGGAACGCTGATCTCCCGCCTGCTGGGCGGCGGCAGCGAACAGGAGGCGCGCCGGGTCAGCGCCTTCAGCATCTGGCTGGCGGTCGCGCTGTCGCTGGCCTTCTCGCTGGGGCTGGGATGCTTCATGGGCCCGGCCCTGCGGTTCCTAGGCGCCGGCGAGACCATCTTCCTCTATGCCCGGCAGTACTCCTTCTGCGTCATCGTGCTCGGGGCGGTGCCCACCGTGCTGTCCAACGTCATGGCGCATCTCGTGCGCAGCGTCGGCCTCTCGCGGGAGGCAGGGCTCGGCATCACACTGGGCGCCGTGCTCAACATCCTGCTGGACCCCGTCTTTATGTACCTGCTGCTGCCGGACGGCCAGCAGGTCCTGGGCGTCGGCATTGCGACGCTGTTCTCCAACTGCGTGGCCTGCGGGTACTTCCTCGTCATCCTGTACCGCATCCGCCGCACCACCGTGCTGACCGCCGACCTGCGCGACGGGCTGCCCTGCCGCGCCAACATCGCGGCGGTGTTCGCGGTGGGCATCCCGTCGGCGGTGGCCAGCCTGCTGTTTGATCTGGACTATGTCGTCATCGACAAGCTGATGGTCGCCTACAGCGAGGTCGCCCTCGCGGCCATCGGCATCGTGCTCAAGGTGGAGCGGCTGCCCCTCAACGTCGGCATCGGCATCTGCCAGGGCATGGTCCCCCTCGTCGCCTACAACTGCGCTTCCGGCAACGAAAAGCGGATGAACCGGGTCATCCGGCTCTCGCTCGGCGTGGGGCTTGCCGTGGCCGCCGCCAGCATCCTGCTGTATGAGATCTTCACCCCCTGGATCATCCGGGTCTTTCTCTCCGACGCGCCGACCATCGCCCTCGCCACCGTCTTTCTGCGGGTGCGCATCCTCGCCACGCCGCTGATGTTCCTCAGCTTCTTCACGGTCTATCTCTTCCAGGGGTTCGGCAACGGGCGGATCTCGCTGCTGCTCGGCGTCGTGCGGTGGGCCGTCTTCAACATCCCGATGCTCTACCTGCTCAACGCCTGGGTCGGCATGTACGGCATCGTCTGGTCCCAGATCGCCGCCGATGTCCTGACCGTCGCGTTCTCCCTCTACATCTACCGCACCAGACGCCCGGCCTTTGCCGGACGGTAAAACCGCAAGGGGCAGCGCCGGAACCTCCCGGCGCTGCCCCTGTTTCCTCCCCGGACAGACCGCTCAGCCCTGCCGGATCTGCCGTACCAGCGTCACGGCTTCGCGGGTCATCTCCTCAATCCTGTCAAACCGGCCTTCCCGGATCAGCGCATCCTTGACCATCCAGCTGCCGCCGCAGCAGAAGATCTTGTCACAGGACAGATACTGCGCCAGATTCTTCTGGTTGATGCCGCCGGTCGGCATGATGCGCACCGAGGTGTAGGCCGCGCACATCGCCTGGATCATCGGCACGCCGCCGCCCGCCTCGGCCGGGAAAAACTTCAGCCGGGTCAGGCCGCGCTTGACGCCCTGGGCCATCTCGGACGGGGTCATGATGCCCGGGCAGACCTCAATGCCCTTGCTGAGGCAGTAGTCCACGATCTCGGGGTCAAAGCCGGGGCTCACAATGATGGAAGCCCCCGCCGCCACGGCGCGGTCCACATTCTCGGTGGTCAGCACGGTGCCCGCGGCAATGACCATCTCGGGATAGGCCTCGTGCATCCGCCGGATGGATTCCTCCGCCGCATCGGTGCGGAACGTCACCTCGGCGCAGGGCAGACCGCCCCGCACCAGCGCCCGGGCCAGCGGCAGGGCGTCGTCGGCGTTGTTCAGAACGACGACCGGCACCACGCCCAGCTCTTCAAAACGATCGGTTACCATGTTCGTTTTCCTCCTTGGCCGCGCCGCGCTCCGCCCGGCAGGCAAAGTACGCTGTGCGGTATTTTTGTACACAGCATACCAGAGGCCGACCGAAAAATCCACGCTTTTCCACAATCTGGAAATCTGCGCGCCGGTTGACAGATGCCCCCGCGCAGAGTACGCTGTAACCGGGGGCCAGCCCCCCTATAAACCAGAAAAGAGGGATTGTTATGCAGCCCGAACAACTCATTGACCGCCTGACCCAGGCCATGCTGGAATTTGACCGCGGGGACCCCAAACGCATCCAGCATTTCCTCAAGGTCCACCGCTTTGCCCAGCTCATCGCCCGGCAGGAGGGACTGGACGACCACACCCGTCTGGTGCTGGAATGTGCCGCCGTCGTCCATGACATCGGCATCCACCCGGCGGAACAGAAGTACGGCCGCTGTGACGGCAAGCTCCAGGAACAGGAGGGCCCGGCCTGTGCCCGCCCCCTGCTGGAAGCGCTCGGCCTGCCCGCGGCGGACGTGGACCGGATCTGTTACCTGGTGGGGCACCACCATACCTATGACGCGATGGACGGCGCGGACTACCAGATTCTCGTCGAGGCGGATTTTCTCGTCAATCTCTACGAGGACGGCGCCGGGCCGCAGGCGGTCCGCCATGCGCGGGACCGCATCTTCCGCACCGCCTCGGGGCGGCGGCTCTGCGATCTGCTCTACCCGGCGTGAGGACTATTGCAGCCAGTCCTCCCACGAGGCGGCAAACAGATTGTCCCGCAGACAGACAAAATAGAACGCACCGGACATCGGCGCATCGGCCAGCGTGAAGCGGGCCAGCGTGCCCTCGGCGAGTTCCCGCTCAACGACCGGAGCATACAGGAAGGACACCCCCAGCCCCTGGGCGGCCAGTGCCTTGATGGTGGCAAAGTCGCTGATCGTCGTCACCCGGCCAAAGCTGTGCAGCGTGCGGCAGCAGCGGTGCAGCGCGTCCTCCAGGATCGCCCGGGTGCCGGACCCGCTCTCCCGCACCAGCAGCCGTTCCCCCGCCAGCTCGGCGAGCGGCACCGACCGCCCCGCCAGCCGGTGATCCGGCGCACAGACGCCGAAAAAGGCTTCCTCCCGGAACAGCCGGGTGTCGTACCGGCTGCGGTCAAAAAAGCCCTCGACCAGCGCAAAGTCCAGCCGGCCGTCCTCCAGCGCGCGCAGCAGGATCTCGGTGTTGTCCACCATCAGCGACAGGTTGGCGTCGGGGTGGCTGCGCAGGAACCGCGCCGCCATCGGCGCCACCAGGTACTCCCCGATGGTCTTGGAGGCGCCCACCCGCAGCGACGGCGGGGCGGACGCCGCCAGGCTGCGGGTGATCCGGCGGCTGTTGTAGGCCATTGAGCGGGTGTATTCCCGCAGCCGCTGCCCCGCCTCGGTCAGCCGCAGCACCTTGCCCTCGTAGGAGAACAGCCGGCAGCCGTAATACTGCTCGAGGTACTGGATGTGGTGGGTCACGGCCGGCTGCGTCAGACAGAGCCGCTGCGCCGCCCGGGTGTAGTTCATCGTCTCGCACAGAACCAGAAACGTGTTCCAGCGTGGGTCCAGCATACCGCATCACCTATAATTCCAAATTATGGTTCCATTACAATTCTTCATTTTATTTTATCGCCGACAGGGAGTATAATCAAGCCCGGTTCAAAAACTATGTCGGAAAAGAGAGAGGATCGTCATGGAACATATCAAGAAAACCCTGCCCGGACTGCTGCTCTGTCTGGTGCTGGCCGTGCCCAGCTGGCTGCTGGGGCATCGCTTCCCCGTCGTGGGCGGCCCGGTGTTCGCCATTCTGGCGGGCATGATCGTCGCGCTGGTGCTGCGGGACCAGACCCTGTTCCGCCCGGGCATCGCCTTCACCTCCAAAAAGATTCTGCAGTATGCGGTCATCCTGCTGGGCTTCGGGCTCAACCTGTCCCAGATCGCCCAGGTGGGGCTGCTCTCGCTGCCCATCATCTGCACGACCATCACCATCTCGCTGGTCATCGCCTTCCTGCTGCGCCGGCGTCTGGCCATGCCCAACAACATCTCGGTGCTGATCGGCGTCGGCTCCTCGATCTGCGGCGGGTCGGCCATCGCGGCCACCGCCCCGGTCATCGGCGCCGACGATGAGGAAATCGCCCAGTCCATCTCGGTCATTTTCCTCTTCAACATCCTGGCGGCGCTCTTCTTCCCCACGCTGGGCGGCCTTCTCGGCATGAGCAACGAGGGCTTCGGCCTCTTTGCGGGCACCGCCATCAACGACACCTCCTCGGTCACGGCGGCAGCCTCCACCTGGGACACCCTGCACGGCACCGGCGGCTCGGTGCTGGCCTACGCCACCATCGTCAAGCTGACCCGCACGCTGGCCATCATCCCGATCACCCTCGTGCTGGCCTTCTGGCGCACCTGGCAGGTCAAGCGCGGCGGCAAGGTCTCCAACGGCTCCTTTGAGCTGCGCAAGATCTTCCCGTTCTTCATTCTCTTCTTCGTGCTGGCCTCGGTCATCACGACGGCCGCCACGATGGGCGGCGTCAGCCCGGACTTCTTCCAGCCCTTCAAGGAGCTGTCCAAGTTCTTCATCATCCTGGCCATGGCGGCCATCGGCCTCAACACCAACCTTGTCAAGCTGGTCAGAAACGGCGGAAAACCCATCCTGATGGGTGCCTGCTGCTGGTTCGGCATCACCTGCGCCAGCCTGCTGATGCAGCACCTCGAAGGTCTGCTCTGATCCAAAAAAAACGCCCCGCCGGGGGGACGCGGTCATGCCGGAAGCATCCGGCACCGCAGCCCTTCGGCGGGGCGTTGTGCATTACAGCGGCAGTGCGCCGCATTCCTGCCACAGCTCGGGCAGGAGGGAGGCCAGGTTGGTGAACTCCTTGATGTTGTGGGCAAACAGGCCCTTGGGAACCGCATCGGGCACCCGGACCCCCTCGGGCAGAATCCGGCGGAATTCGCCGTCCGTCAGCGCGTAGCCAATCCAGAACCGCGAGCGCAGCCGCACGCCGTCCCGGTAAGGCGCCCAGACATGGGTCATGGCGGCGGGGCAGCCCCCCTCGCCGATGGCGCAGACCAGGCCCTGGCAGACATCGCTGCCGACGGCCGCCGTGTCATACCCGAAATCGGCCGGGCTCTTGAAACAGAGCTTGAGGAACTCCGGTCCGGGGCCGACATCCTCCATGATGTAGTGGTTGACGCCCCAGGTCTTGCGGTTCATCGGCACGGCGGGGTCGCAGACATAGGCGCAGTTGTCGGCCCGGGCAAAGTAGTGGTCCTCGGGGTCCCAGATCTTGTAGCGCAGGTCGGACCCCACGCTGTGCCAGGGGAACCACCAGTCCAGCATCTCGCCGGTCACGCCGGGCATGTAGGTCTCGTTGCAGACAAAGGCGGTGCCGTCCTCGGCCACACCGTAGCCGATCTGGCAGAAATCCCCGTCCTGCCCGGTCAGAAAGAGGTTGCGCTGCGCAAACGGGACGGCCCGCACGCGGCTGGGACCGCCGGCCAGCACGGCCAGCTTTTCGGCCGGGACCTCGGCCAGCGGCCGGGTGAAAAAGTGATAGTACGGCAGCGTCGTCTCCTCACGGCTGACGCCGACTTTGCGATTCATACAGACCTCTCCTTTCGGTCAGGGGAGCGGCGCGTCACCAGACGCAGCAGCCGTCCCCGCACAATGTTGAGAAATACCCCCACATACCACACGCCGGCCAGCATCGAGACGCCGATCTGCACCGGCAGCGAGCCGATCTGCGCCAGCCCGACGGGGGAGAGCACCGTCAGCCCGATGGCCCAGCCGCACAGCCAGGCGGGGCAGAAGATCCACCGCGGCAGCGACCCCGCGATCAGCACGGCCAGACCGCCCAGCACAAAGAGCGTCACAAACAGTTCGGCGTCGGGGGCAAAGGACATCCGGTCCATCAGGACCAGCGCCAGCCACGCCCAGAAATCCCCCAGCAGGAATCCTGCCGAGATGCGCGGCGCGTCGGCGGCCTTGTCGCCGTTGGCGGCGCACAGCCCCGCACAGATCAGCGCCACCGCGCCGGTGGTCACGTTCAGATACGGCGCCGCCACGGCCCACAGCGGCGGCAGCAGCGCAATGCAGAGCGCCAGCGTCCAGGTTTCCGCTTTTCTGCTCATCGGCGGCCCCCGTTACTGGCAGTCGGCAATGTACTGGGCCATGCTCTCGCCGGCCATCCGGCCGGAGTTGACCGCAAAGCCCATCGAATTGCCGGGCAGCGTGAAGTTGTAGCTGTCGCCGTACAGCGTGTTGGCGTCCGAACCGGCGCTGTACAGCCCCTCGATCGGCAGATGGTCGGGGCTCAGCACCTCGCAGTACTTGTTGACCCGCACGCCGCCCACCGTACCGTAGGCGCCCAGATAGTATTTGCCGACCAGGTACTTGCCCTTGCCGGTGATGGGGTGCAGGTACTTCTGCGGCTTGTGGAACAGGCTGTCCACGCCGCAGCGGCACATCGCGTTGTACTCGTCCAGCGTGGCCTGCAGCTTGTCGGCGTCGATGCCGAGCTTGCCGGCCAGTTCGGGGACGGTCTCGGCCTCAAAGTAGGCCTCGTACCCCTGCTCAACGGCCAGCTTGGCCTGCCCCTCAAAATCCAGGAAGGCTTCGGCGGGATGGACAATGTCCACAATGTCGGGGCCGTTTTTCTTGTACTGTTTCAGGATGCCCTCGTCCATGATGCAGTAGCCGTAGTTGCCGGGCTGCAGGGCCAGCGCGTTGCCCGCATAGGTCGTGTTGCCCAGGTCGCCCTCGTTCATGAACCGGTCGCCCAGCTGGTTGATCATCAGGTTGGGCTGGCGCAGCACGGCGTCCAGCAGGAACCAGTTCAGGTTGTCCGGCAGCTGATAGATCGCCTCAATGTTGGCGCCGAACTTCTCGGCTCCGGCCTCCCACATCATCTTCAGGCCGTCGCCGGTGATGCCGGGAATTCGGAAGGGGAAATAATCCTTGCCGATGTGCAGGCCGAACTCCTTCTCGATCATCTCGGGGTTGTTGCCGAAGCCGCCGGTCGCCACCAGCACCGCCTTGCCCCGGACCTCGATGCCGTTGCCGTCCTTGTCCACGGCCACAGCGCCGCAGACCTTGCCGTTCTCGACAATCAGCCGGGTCGCAGGGGTCTCGAGCAGAATGTCACAGCCCAGTTCCCGGGCGCGCTGGGTCAGGATCTTGACCATCGCGCCCGCGGCCCGCGGCCCGATGACGCCGTTCTCCGGCTTGACGATGTGCCAGGTCGCTTCGGATTCCTTGAAGTAGCGGAAGGCGCCCGCAAACTCGACGCCCATCTCCTGCAGCCACTCGATGGTGTCGGCGCTCTTGTGGAAGTAGGCCTGGACCAGGTCCTCATCCACCCGGTAATGGGTGTATTCCATGTGCATCTGCAAAGCCTTCTCAACGCTGATGTTGCTGAAGGCGGCGCGCTGGATCTTGGTGTCGATGCCGAGCGGGCCCATGCCCATGTTGGCGGCACCGCCCGTCGTGCCGGACTTTTCCAGAATCACGGATTTCAGGCCGTGTTCGCCCACCGTGACGGCGGCGGCCAGGCCGGCAGGGCCGCCGGCCACAATGACAACGTCGGTTTGGATGGTTTTCATGATCTTCACCTCAACAGGTTGGGACTGCCCGGCCTCGGCGGCGGGGGCAGCGGTTTGGGCGGGCTGCGCCTTGCCCGGAACGGCAAAGACGCGCTTGCGTCGGACGGCCGGACGGCGGACTACTTCCTCGGCCGCAGGTCCGGCGGGGGCGGCGCCCTTCACGGGGACCGGCGCGTCGGGCAGCTTGGGCAGCCGGCCCGAGGTGCGCTTGATGGCCCCGGCGGTGCAGACCGACAGACACTGACCGCACCGCGTGCAGTCAAAGGTGTCAATGACGGCCACAAGGCCCGGGCCGCCCTCGATGCAGCGGGCCGGGCAGGCGTCCACGCAGGCGCCGCTGCCCCGGCAGAGCGCGGGGTCCACATAGAACTGAGTCAGCGCCAGGCAGGCGCCGGCCGCACACGCCTTGCGGCGGACATGGGCCTCGACCTCGCTCTCAAAAGCGTCCAGCGCGGTCAGCACGGGCAGCGCGGCCTCCTCGCCCAGCGTGCAGTTGCAGGAGGTGGTCATCGCCGTGCCGATCTCCCTGGCCAGCGCCAGATCGCCGGCTTTGGCGCGGCCGGCGGCCACATCCTCCAGCAGGCAGCTGAGCTGATACAGCCCCTCCCGGCAGAAGGTGCATTTGCCGCAGCTCTGGCGCCGCAGCGCGGCCAGCTGGGTCTGCGCCTCGTGCACGGGGCAGTGGGACTCGGTCAGGCGGTGCAGCACGCCGGAACGCCCGGCCACCTCCCCCAGGGACAGCCCCGCCAGCCCGGCGGCACTGTACAGCCGGTGGCCGGCCAGCACGCCGCGGCACGCCCCGACCCACTCGGTCACCGGGCGGGCCGGGTCCTCCTCGGCGGGCAGCTCGCCGTCCAGCGCCACCAGCACGCCGGGTTCGCGGCCCAGCAGCCGGTCGGCCAGCGCGGCCAGCTCGTCCAGCGCCAGCAGCCGGGCGCCCGGATAGGCCATCTTGTTGACCAGCGCGGCCCGGGTCACGGTCAGCGGCAGGTCCACGATGCCGGCGTCGGCCAGCAGTTCCTGGGTGTCAAATTCCTCCCGCACGACGAGCACCGCGTCGGCGGCGCCGGTCAGCAGGGCCGCAATCTTCAGCCCGGCCACCACCCCGGCGGGGTTGGCGTGCAGCAGGATGTTCTTCATGCCGTCGGTGTCGGCATTGTACAGGGCGCCCACCACCCGGGGTGCGCCCGCCCAGCAGCCGAACCGCGCTTCCAGCGCGGCCTTGTCCAGCCCGCGCAGCCGGTTCAGCGCTTCGGTATTGTTTTGCAGAAGGCTCATTGTGCGGCGTCCTCCTTTCCTTCCTGGATGTAATCGCTCCACAGCCGGTGCCCGGTGATGCGGAACCGCAGATCACATTGCAGGCAGCGGCCCGCTTCGCCGCAGACCTCGCTGTCGCACAGGCCCGCGCTGATCGGGGCAAAGGTGTGTTCCCGCGCCTCGGGCTCCACAAACTGTTCCGCGGCGCGCGGCAGACCGGCAAAGCCCTCGACCTTGCCGATGCGGGCATCCGGCTCCTCGACCGGGGCCAGTACCTCGCTGATGTCGCCGTCGCCGCCCAGCGCGCGGTCCATCTCGGAGGCGGCATCCCGGCCGGCGGCCACCGCCTGGATGACCGTGCGGGTGCCGTAGACCGCATCGCCGCAGGCATAGATGCCCGCCACGCTGGTGCGGCAGCTGCCCGGCTGCACGGCGATCGAGTTGCCGCGGCCCAGCTCCAGCCCCGCCTCGGGCGTGATGTCGGTGCGCTGCCCCGTCGCAAAGATCACCGTGTCGGCCCCGATGACATAGTCGGAGTTCTCCTCCTTCTCGATGATGGCGCGGCGGTTCTCGTCAAAGGTGAAGGACTTGACCCGGCAGAACCGCACGCCCTCGGCGCGGTCGGTGCCGACAATCGCCTCAAAGGTGTGGGCGGGGTGAATCCGGATGCCCTCCTCCTGAGCCTGGGCGATCTCCTCCTCGTCGGCCGTCATCTTGTCGCGGGCTTCCAGGCAGGCCAGGTCAATCTCCTCGGCGCCCAGACGGCGGGCGGTGCGGGCGCAGTCAAAGGCCACGTTGCCGCCGCCCAGCACGATGACCCGCCTGCCGATGCCGGTGGGGCGGCCCATCGCGGCGTCGCGCAGGAAATCGCTGTTGACGAGCACCCCCGGCAGATCACTGCCCGGGATGGGCAGCCGGACCCCCTTGTGGGTGCCCAGCGCCAGCAGCACGGCGTCATAGTCCTGCCGCAGACCCACAAAATCCGTCACGCGGCAGCCGGTCTCGACCTGGACGCCGGCGTCGTTCAGATACCCGGCCTCCTTCGCCACGACATCCCGCGGCAGCCGGTAGGACGGGATGCCGTAGGCCATCTGACCGCCCAGCGTCGGATAGGCCTCCTTGAGGGTCACGGCGTGGCCCTGCTTGGCCAGATAGTAGGCCGCCGTCATGCCGGCGGGACCGCCGCCCACGACGCAGACCCGCTTGCCGGTGGCGGGCAGATGCTTGCTGTTGCGCTTCCACAGCTCGTTGCTGCCGTGCTCGGCGGCATACCGCTTGATGTTGCGGATGGACACCGGCTCGTTGACCTCACCGCGGCGGCACTGGCTCTCACACGGGTGGGCGCAGACATGGCCCAGACATTCGGGGAAGGGCAGCTTCTCATGCACGACGGCCAGCGCCTCGCTGAACTTTCCCTCCTTGACGTACCGCACATACCGCGGCACCTCGGTGCGGGCCGGGCAGGTGGCCTGGCAGGGGATCAGGGTATCCTTCTTCTCGACGGGAGAATACTCCAGCAGATCCCGGATCGTGCCGGTCGGGCAGACCTCGGCGCAGGCACCGCAGAACCGGCAGCCGCTGTCCTTGAGCAGACGGTCCTGCAGGGTGCCCACATAGGTTTCCAGATCCTTCTTGTTGTACTGCAGAACGCCCACGCCGCGCAGATCGCCGCAGGCCCGCACGCACCGCCCGCACAGCACGCAGCGGTTCATATCGTGCAGAAAGAGCGGATTGCGGTCGTTCTGGGCAAAGCCCTTGACCCGGGTGTGCATCCGGGTGGCGGAAACGCCCATGTACTGGATCAGCGTCTGCAGTTCGCAGCGGCCGTACTTGGGGCAGGTCGAACAGTCCTCGGGATGGGCCGCCAGCAGCAGCTCCATCGCCAGCTTGCGCAGCGGCGCAATGCGGGGGCTGTCCGTCGTGATCTTCATGCCGTCCCGCACCGTCAGCTTGCAGGCGGGCCGGACGCCCTCCTCCCCGTCAACCTCCACAATGCACAGCCGGCAGGAACCGATGTCGGGCAGGTCGGGGTGATGGCAGAGATGCGGGATGTAGATTCCGTTTTGCAGCGCGGCTTCCAGCACGTTCAGCCCGGAGTCCACCTGCAGCGGTTTGCCGTCAATCTCAATGGCAACGCGCATCGAACATTCTCCTTTCTGATGGGATGGCAACGGACACTCAGTCAATGCCCTTGAAGGTCTTGGCGGCATAGGCGGCCTTGCGCTGCTGCACCAGCTTGACCTTCTCGGGGTCCGAGAAGAAGCCGCCCTGGGTCTGGGCGATCTCCTCCAGGTGCTTGGCGCGGCCCGCCACCGTCGTGCGGTCCTTGAGCAGGCCGTTCTTCTGGATGACGAACTTCCACTTGCCGTCGGCGGTCTGTTCCAGCGTGCCGCCCGCACCGCAGACCTGGCACTCGACGGGATAGTGCACCCCGTCCCACTGCATCTCGCCCAGCACCAGAGCGTTGCTGTGGCAGTTCGGGCACCAGCCCATGTCCTCCTCGCCCAGCCAGCCGCGCTGCTCGGCGGGGGTGGCCACCGCCTGCATGATGTGCTCGCCCAGCGTGCGGGCGCGGGCCATCAGCTTGTCGTCCAGCAGGCACTGGCCCGGCGCCGGGACCCGGGTGGCCAGCAGCATATCCACCACCTTCATGTCGGTGGTGAACATCGTGGCCTGCAGCCCTTCCAGCGCCATGGACTGCCACGCGCGGGTCGAACCGCCCACCGAGATCAGCCCCGCCACCCGGTCGCGGTGCTCGATGGCGCCGATCGTCTCCAGGAAGGAGGTCTCATAGCTCAGGCTGCGGTGCGCAAAGGTCAGGTAAGCCGAGGCGGGCATCAGGTCGTAGGTGGGAACCGAGAAGATCACTGCGTCCTGATCGAGCATCACGTCCATGATCTTCTTCTTGTCGTCCTTGCCGTCCAGCGTGCAGCCGATGTGCTTGCCCTGGGACATCGCCTTGGTGCAGGCCGTGCAGCCCGTGCAGTCCAGCAGATGGAAGTCCCGCAGATTGATCATCGTCACCTCGGCGCCCTGCGCCTCGCAGACGGTCAGCGCCTCCTTGAGCAGAATCTCACTGTTGCCGTTTTTCCGCCCGGCGGCGATGCCCATAACCTTGTATGCCATACTCAACAAACCTCTCCTTTTTTCGGTGTGAAATTGTGCGCCGCCCTCAAATGTGATACAATGGAAACAACACAAGAAGGCACAAAACGCTTTGCTATCATTTTAACAATCACGGTGCCGCGTGACTATCATCAACATTCGGGATTTTGCTGCTTATCCAACAAAACCGGCCCGGGTGTTGTTTATCTCAAAAAACGTCGGAAAACAGCGGAAAGGAAGGCGAAGGCCATGCCCCAGACGGATCTCCGGGTTGTCAAGACGCTCCGCCAGATTGACAGGGCGCTGCTGGAATGTCTGGCCGAAACCCCCTTTGAAAAAATCACGGTGGAACAGCTGTGCCGTGCCGCACTCATCAACCGTTCCACCTTCTACAAGTACTATCAGAGCAAATACGACCTGATGGAACGCTACCTCCAGCGCACGCTGGACGCCTTCCGCCGCCAGGTCAATGTGGCGTTTGTCAACGCCTCGCCGGACCGGATTCACCACCTGATCTACCAGAAAAACTTCGAGACCGTCCTGCGCTTTCTCTACAAGCACCGCGAGGAGTACATCATGCTCTGGAGCATCCCGCTGGAGCAGGGGGTGTTCGGCCGGATGGTCCAGGTCGTCCACGATGCGATCCTGGAAACGCTGCCCACCCCGCCGGAAGGCCCCACGCTGTATGCCGACCTCTATGCCCGGCTGTTTGCCTCCGACATGATGACGATGGTGCGCTGGTGGCTGCGCTACGAGGACCAGGTCACCGCCGCCGAGGTCCAGGAGCTGATGAACCGCAACATGAAGCAGGGCATGTTCCGCACCTTCCGGGAACTCATGAAATGAAAACAGGGCCGGAACCCAAAACGGGTTCCGGCCCTGTCGGCTGTCAGCGATGCGGTGCGGTCATCCGGCGCTGTTCGCGCAGGATCAGCCCCAGCGAAAGCCCCGTGGCCAGCAGATCGCTGATCGGCTGGGCAAAGAAGATGCCGTTGATGTCCAGCACCAGGGGCAGCAGATAGAGGAACGGCACGAGGAACACCACCTGCCGCAGCAGCGAGATCAGCACCGACGGCACCGGCCGGTTGATGGACTGGAAGAAGGTGGTGGCGAGCATCACAAAGCCGAGCACCGGCGTGATGCAGAAGTTGATGCGCAGCCCCGTCACACCGATGGCGAACATCTCCTCGGTGCCGCCGAAGGCCGCCAGAATCTGCCGCGGGAAGAGCAGCACCAGCACCCAGATCACGCAGGTCACCCCGACGGACAGCCCGGTGGCCAGCCAGAAGGTCTGCATGACGCGGCGCGGATGCCCCGACCCGTAGTTGTTGCCCAGAATCGGCTGGATGCCCTGGCTGATGCCGCTGGCCGGCATGATGACAAAGGTCATGATGCTGGACACCACCGCATAGACGCTGATGGCGATGTCGCCGCCGTACCGGCCCAGCTGGCTGTTGTACACGAGGCTGATGAAGGCCATCGCGATCTGGGCCACCCAGAAGGCGAACCCGCAGGAGAGGATGCGCAGGCAGAGCCGCCGTTCGGGGCGGAAGATCGGCGCCGACACCTGCACCTGGGTCCGGCCCGAAAAGACCAGGAACGCCCCGAACGCCGCCGACAGGATCTGCCCGATCACCGTCGCGGCCGCCGCACCGGCCACGCCCCAGTGAAAGACGATGATGAACAGCGCGTCCAGCAGCAGGTTGGTCACGGCGCCGATGCCGGTCACGCACATGCCCAGCACCGGCTTGCCGGACACCCGCACAAAGTCGCAGAACAGCTGGGACAGCCCCTGGAACACGCATCCGAGCGCCACGATCCGGTAGTAGGTCAGCGCAAACGGGTAGGAGGTCTCGGTCACGCCGAAGAGCTGCAGCATCGGGTCGGGCAGGAGCAGCAGAAAGACGCTCAGCAGCACCTCGAACCCGCAGACGAGGACCATCGCATTGCCGAAGGCCCGGTTCATCCGGTCGTATGCCTTCTGGCCCGAGAACAGACTGAAAAAGGTGGACCCGCCGGCGCTGCACATCAGCCCGAAGGCCATCATCATGTAGGAGAGCGGAAAGCAGACCGACAGCCCCGCCAGCGCCGAGGTGCCGACGAAATTGCCCACGAACATCCGGTCCACAATGTTGTACACCGCCGTGATGAGCAGCGACACCGCTGCCGGGATGGAAAACCGCAGAATCATCGGAAAAAGTCTGCCGTTGAGGTAATCAACGCTTGTCTGGTTCATGGAACCCCTCCTGATTGTTAGTTTCCTAAGAATTTGCCCCGAAAGAAGGCCGCCGGCCAGAGACCGGCAGCCCGCAGATTCAGGAAAGATTGGAAAGCATCCGGCGGATGACCCGGAAAAACACCGCCATATCCTCGGCGGAAATGCCCCGGGTCAGTTCCTCCTCGAGGTTCTCGATGTCGGCCATGACCTCCTGCCGGTAGCACTGGGCCTTGTCGCTGACGATGATGCGCTTTTTGCGCGCATCGCCGGGCAGGGCCTCGCGGCGGATCAGGCCGTTGCGCTCCATCGATTTCAGCAGTTCGCTGGCCGTGGACGGGCGCAGGCTGTACTCCTCCTCGATGTCCTTCTGGAAGATATCGCCGCGCTGCGCCAGCAGAAAATGCAGCACCTTGCCCTGGGACCCGCTCATGTGGTCCCGGGACGAGAAGGCGTCAATCCTGCGGCGCAGCTTGTTGGACAGCTTGCTCACATACCGGGCAGCGTGTTGATCGTGTTGCATGGGAACCTCCGATACTTAGCAGCCTAAGTATACCCCGCCCACCCCCGCCTGTCAAGGGGGGCGCGGTCACCGCAGATCCAGTGCGGCGGTGGGGCCGACAACGATGACGGCGGGGGCCTCGATGCCGGCGTCGCGGGCCGCGCGGGCGATCCGGTCCAGCGGGGCGCGCAGGGCGGCGGGGTGCGGCGCGTTGCCGCCGCTCAGTACGGCGGCGGGGGTGTCGGGGGCCATGCCGCCCGCCAGCAGGTCGTCGGCCAGGCGGGGCAGCCGTTCCAGCCCCATCAGAAAGACCAGCGTGCCCTGCAGTGACGCATAGCGGCGGTAATCGGGGGCATCGCCGGTGCCGGTGTGGGCCGTGATGATGTGGACCTCCCGGCTCAGGCCGCGGTGGGTCACCGGGATGCCGCCCTCGGCCGGAATCGCAATGGCCGACGAGATGCCGGGCACCACCTCAAACGGAATGCCCGCCTGCTGCAGGGCCAGCGCCTCCTCGCCGCCGCGGCCGAACACATAGGGGTCGCCCCCCTTGAGCCGCACCACCAGACCGCCCTGCCGGGCCAGGTCGATCAGCAGGGCGTTGATCTCCTGCTGGGCGGCGGCGTGCCGGCCGCTGCGCTTGCCCATGTAGAGCCGCCGCGCCTCGGCGGGGGCCTGGTCGAGCAGCGCCGGGTCGATCAGATCATCGTAGACGAGCGCCCGGCACTGCCGCAGCAGCCGCAGGCCCCGCACCGTGATCAGGTCGGCGCGCCCGCAGCCCGCCCCCACCAGCGCCACCCGCCCGGGACCCGGCGCGGGGGCCGGGGCATCGGGCAGGGCCAGCTCCAGCTCGAGGGCGCGGCGGTTGCGGTCGGCGCGCTCCCGGCTGTCGGGGCACTCGGTGCGCAGCCGCGCCCGGCACCGGTCCAGCCGGTCCAGCATGGCCTCGATCCCGGCGGGCAGCAAGGCGTCCAGCCGGTCGCGCAGCCAGGCCGCCGCCGTGGGGCTGGCGCCCTGGGTGGAGATCCCCGCCGACAGCTTGCCGCGCAGCAGCAGCGCCGGAAAGAAAAAGCTGCACGCCTCCGGGTCATCCACGACGTTGACGGGGATGCGCCGCTCGCGGCAGAGCGCGGCAATCCGGTGGTTGAGCGCCCGGTCGTCGGTGGCGGCCACCACAAAGCGGGGCGGGCCTTCGAGGTCGCGCTCCTCAAACGGACGGCGGCAGAACACCGGGCCCTCGAGGGCGGCCAGCTCGCCGCAGATCTGCGGCGCCACGACGGTCAGCCGCGGACCGTAGGCCAGCAGCTTCTCGGCCTTGCGCAGCGCCACCGTGCCGCCGCCGACCAGCAGCCCCGGCGCGCCGTCCAGCTCGACAAAAAACGGAAACCAGGCCATCAGCGTTCCTCCTTTCGGGGCAGGCGGCAGAAATACCGCCAGCCGTCCGGTGCGGCGGCGCGCTCCTGCCGGACGCCGAACACCGGTTCCAGCACGCCGCTCTGATAAATTTCCTCGGGGGTGCCGGTCCGGACCAGCCGCCCGTTCTGCAATACCGCCAGCCGGTCGGCGCTGCTCAGCGCCAGCGGCAGGTCGTGGAGCACCAGCACGACTGCCTTGCCCTCGTCGGCCAGGCGGCGGGCCAGCTCCATGACGCCGAGCTGGTGCGCAATGTCCAGAAAGGTCGTCGGCTCATCCATCAGGATGGTGGGGGTCTGCTGGGCAATCGCCATCGCCAGATAGATCTTCTGCCGCTGGCCGCCGCTCAGCTCGTTGACGGGCCGGTCGGCCAGATCGACGGCATCCGCGGCGGTCAGGGCCTGCTCGACCAGGCGGAAATCCTCGCGCCGGTAGCGGCGGGGAAATCCCAGATGGGGGAACCGGCCGTGCAGCACCATCCGGCGGGCCGTGATGCGCGGCGCCGTGCGGTTCTGGGACAGAAAGGCCGCCTGCAGCGCCACCTGGCGGGGCGTCAGCCGGTCGAGCGGCACCCCGTCGTAGAGCACCGTTCCGCCGGTGCAGGGGATCAGCCCCAGCGCGGCGCGCAGCAGCGTGCTCTTGCCGCTGCCGTTGGGCCCCACGAGGGCCAGCACCTGGCCGGGACGGAAATCCAGGCAGACGCCGTGCAGCACCGGGCGGCCCCGGTAGCCGGCGTCCACATCATGCAGTTCAATCATGGGTACGACCTCCTCGGTTGCAGACGAGCAGCCACAGGAAGAAGGGCCCGCCCACGATGCTCAGCACCGTGCCGACCGGCAGCTCGAAGGGGGCGGCGACCGTCCGGGCCAGCAGGTCGCAGAGGGTCAGGAACCCCGCCCCGCCGAGCGCCGAGCAGACCAGCAGCGGCCGGCTCTCCTCGCCGACGACGGCGCGCACCGCGTGGGGGACCAGCAGCCCCACAAAGCCCACCAGCCCGCAGAAGCTCACGGCCGCGCCGGCCAGCGCCGCGGCCAGGCCCAGAAAGACCAGCCGCATCGGCCGGACCGACAGGCCCAGGCTCTGGGCGGTCTCGGGGCCGAGGGCCAGAATGTCCAGCTGCCCGGCCAGCGCGACGGACGCCGCCAGCGCCGCGGCGATCAGCAGGGCCGGCAGGCCCAGCCGCGCCATCGTGACGCCGGCCAGCCCGCCCATCCGGAAATCCGCATAGCCGAGCAGCGCATCCGGCCAGATCGTCGTGACGGCGTCGATCAGCGCCGTGAAGAGGTTGGAAATCGCCACGCCGGCCAGCACAAGGGTCAGCCGGGACGCGCCGGTGCTCTCGGCAAACAGCAGCACGAGCAGCACGCCGGCCATTGCGCCGCCGAACGCCGCCACCGGCTGCAGCGAGGTCATCGGGGCCAGCGCGCAGCAGAGCGTCACGGCCAGGCCGGCGCCCGCGTTGACGCCGATGATGTGGGGCGCCGCCAGCGGGTTGGCCAGCACGGTCTGGATCAGCACGCCGGCCACCGCCAGCGCGGCCCCGGCCAGCAGGCTGCCGCAGGTGCGGGGCAGCCGGGAATACAGCACAATGCGGGCCGACACGCTGTCCGCACCGTGGCCGGTCAGGGCGTCCAGCGCCTCGGCGGGCGTGACCTCGACGGCACCCAGACAGAGGCTCAGCGCCGCAAGCACCGCCGCCAGCACCGCCAGCACCGCCACGGCGGCCGCCGGATGGTTACGAGGCCGGGTACAGAATGTCCGCCAGTTCTTCATAGGCCTGCCCCCAGCGCGCGTTCGGTTTGAGATTGTAGAGTTTCTGGTCCAGCACATAGCAGTGCCCTTCCTGGACGGCGCGCAGCGAGTTCCAGGCCGGGTTGTCCCGCAGCATCCGGTCCGCCACCTCGGCCGCCACCGACGGGTCGGCGCTCTGGTAGACGAGGAACAGGTAGTCGGGGTCCTCCTGCAGAATGACCTCAAAGCTCAGGTCCTCCAGCAGGCCGGTGTTGCTGTCCGCAATGTTGCGGCAGTCCAGCGCGGCCAGCATCTCGCCCAGGACGTTGTTCTGGCTGTTCTTGACCTTGCAGCCCGAACCCGATACCCGGATGTACAGCACCGACGGCCGGCTGCCGTCCGCCCGGGCCTTGGCGGCCTCGACCTGGTCGCGGACCTTCTCGCCGTTTTCCTCGTAGGCGTCGCGGTCGCCGGTCAGCTGGGTGCAGCGGTCCAGCATGGACAGGTATTCCTCAAAGGTGCTGACCTGGAAATAGGCCACCGGAATGCCCATCTGTTCCAGCGTGGGTTTCAGGTCCAGGTCGGCCTCGGTGTTGCAGCTGGCCAGCACGAGGTCCGGCTCGCTGGCAATCAGCGTTTCCAGGCTCACTTCCTTGGTGGCGCCCAGGTTCACCACCCCGTCAAGGGGCAGCCCGTCAAAGGAGGTCCAGGCGTCGTTGGCGGCGGCGGTCAGGGTGTCCGACCCGCCGGCCAGGCACCAGATGTCGGCAAAGCTGCCGATCAGCGCGGCCACCCGGGTGGGCGGGTCCAGCGTCACGGTGCGGCCCAGGTCGTCCACAATGGTCACCGACCCCGTGCTGCCGGCCGCCGTGCCGGTGCCGCAGCCCGCCAGCATCAGCAGGGCGGCGGCGAGAATGAACAGTCGTTTCATGGCAATTCCTTTCACACAAAAAACGGGCCGCCGGGCAAAACCGCCCGGCGGTCCGGCAGATACAGGGAACTCAGCAGGTCGCGCCGCCCACGACCTTCTTCTTCAAGGCGGCAGATTTGTCCATCGGCGCGGTCAGCAGCTTGTCCTGGACATAGTCAAAGCCCAGACGGTCGATGGTATCGGCAAAGCGCTCGCCGGTGATGCCTTCGCTGCGGAAGAACAGGATGGCGCGCTCCACCACGTCGAGAACCTCCTCCTCGGAGGTGAAGATCTTGTCCAGCGGATGGCCGTGCGCAATCCGCTTGCCCCAGCGGCCGCCGATGTAGATGCGGTAGCCGTCCTGGAACTCCTCGGTCACGCCGAACGGGCACTTGCTGCGGCAGCGTCCGCAGTGGTTGCAGGCGTCGGGGTCGATGTGCAGCACGCCGCCCTCCAGCTTGGCAACGTGGATCGGGCAGTTCTGCTCGACCTGGCACTTGGTGCAGCCGCGGCACTTGGACAGGTCCGGCATCGGGACGCGCTGGCCCACAATGCCCAGGTCGTTCAGGTCGGGCTTGACGCAGTTGTTCGGGCAGCCGCCCACCGCAATCTTGAACTTGTGCGGCAGCGTGACGTTGTGGTAGCCCAGATAGAACCGCTCGTGGATCTTCTCGCTCAGGCCGAAGGAATCCAGCAGGCCGTACTGGCAGGTCGTGCCCTTGCAGGACACCACCGGACGCACCAGCGATCCGGTGCCGCCGGTCTGCAGGCCGGCGCGGTTCAGATCCTCCATCAGGTCATCCAGCTTGGCGTAGGGAACACCCTGGATTTCCAGCGTCAGACGGGTGGTCATCGTGACCTCGCCCGAGCCGTACCGCTCGGCGGCTTCGGTGATGGCGCGCTGTTCCTGCGCCGTGATCTTGCCGTTGCGGGTGATGACGCGGACGTTGAAGACGTCGGGATACCGCTTGTCCTGCAGGCAGCCCAGACCCTTGACCCGCTTGATCTCCTCGGGGGTCAGCACCGACTTGACGGGCACCTTGACCTTGTTGAAGAAGGCGCCGCCCTCCAGCACCCGGGTGTTGGTGTAGCCGAAGGACTTCAGCCGGTTCTGCAGGAAGTAGCCGCGCTTGCCCTTGGCGCAGACCAGCAGCAGCTTGGCGTCGGGGGCCAGCCCCTCGATGGGTCCGTGGACCTGGGAGAGGTTGATCCACCGCGCGCCGGGCAGCTTGGGCTCGGGCTGGACATCCAGCACCTCGTAGCCCGCGGCCTCGCCGGCGGCGTACTGGGCCGGGGTGAAGGTCTCAAACGCGCCGGCGAGCTTGTTCTCGAGGATATAGCAGGCCTGCACAAAGGGATGGATCGCCGTCGAGAAGGGCGGCGCATAGGCAAAGTCCAGCGTGTCGAAGGTTTCCAGCCGGGCGCCCGTCGCAATGCCGGTCACCGCGATGTCCACCATCTTGTCCACCGCGCCGGCGCCGAACACCTGGATGCCCAGCAGGCGGTGGGTGGAACGGTCGGCGATCAGCTTGGTCACAAAGCTGTCCGCGCCCGGGTAGTAGTGCGCCTTGTCGTCGGTCACGCAGACCACCGACACCGGATCAAACCCGGCGTCGCGGGCCTGGGCCTCGGTCAGGCCGGTGCGGCCGCCGTTGAGGTCCTCGGCCAGACGCACAACGCCGGTGCCCAGGCAGCCGCCGTAGACGGCGTCCTCGTGGCCGGCCAGGCTGCGGGCCAGGCAGCGGCCCGTCAGGTTGGCGGTGGAGCCCATCGCGGACCACTGCGGCGCGCCGGTCAGCTGGTTGTGCACCATCGCGCAGTCGCCCACCGCATAGATGTCCGGCAGGTTGGTCTTCTGCTTCTCGTCCACCCGGATCGTGCCCTTGAAGAGGTCCAGCCCGCTGTTCTGCAAGAAACCGGTGGCCGGACGGATGCCGATGGCCAGCACGACGAGGTCGGCGGGGATGTCGCCGGTATCGGTCGCAATGCCGGTCGCACGGTCGGTGCCGTTGATGCCCTTGAGCGCGGTGCCGGTCAGGATGCGCATGCCGGCGGCGGTCAGACGGCGGCGGGCATAGTCCGCCATTTCGGGGTCAAAGATGTTGGGCATCAGCTGGGGAGCCATGTCCACGACGGTGACCGTCAGGCCCTTGGCCATCAGGTTTTCCGCCACCTCGAGGCCGATGAAGCCGCCGCCCACGACGACGGCGCGGCGGCAGTTGTTCTGCTCGATCCAGGCGCGGGTGTGGATGGCATCGTCAGGGGTGCGCATCGGGAAAACGCCGGGCAGCGCGGTGCCCGGCACATTGGGCACAAAGGGCTCGGCGCCAACGGCCAGAATCAGCTTGTCGTAGGTCTCGCCGCTCTCGGCGCCGGTCTCGGTGTCGCGCAGCGTCACGGTGTGGGCGGCGGCGTCCAGCGCCACAGCCTCCCGGCCGGTGAACACCTGCACGCCGGTCAGGCCCGCATACTTCTGCGGGGTGTTGACAATCAGGTCGTCCCGGCTCTCGATGCTGCCGCCCACATAGTAGGGCAGGCCGCAGCCGGCATAGGAGATGTCGTGGCCCTTGGTGTAGATGACCACCTCGGCGCCGGGCATCTCACGCTTGAGCTTGGCGGCCGCCTTGGTACCGGCGGCCACGCCGCCGATGACAATGATTTTCATACGAATCCTCCTGAAGATGGGTGGGGCCGGCGGCACCCCGCAGCTGCGGTCCGCGGTTCCCGCCGCCGAACGGGAACCCTTTCGGAATTCTGACTTTATGATACTGCAATGCCCGGCAAAACGCAACGGAAATCCCCCAAAAAGAGAACCCTGCGCAAAAAAAGATACCCGACACCCGCAACGGGTGCCGGGTACAGGGGGAAAACCTTATGGTGCGGCAGAGCCACTGGCAGCAAAAGGGGGAGCGGCGCCGTGCGGCACCGCGGTCCTGGCTTGACAGGCACCGGAAAAGACGCGCTGTTCCGGCGGCAAATCGGGACATCGCGGGGTGTCCCGGGCAGGGGTTCGGGGGAAATCCCCCCCTGCCCGGGGTCACCCCCCGATGCCGGACGGGAAGGGCACCGGCCCTTCCGTGAGAAAACCCGGTCCGCCGCCCCGGCCCGCAGGCCGGAGCGGCCCCCTTCTGCACATTCACCGCATCGCACTGCGGCCTTCTGACCTCATCATCCAAATCCATACCCTCAGAAATGGCGGTCAGCCGGAGGAAGGGGAGATCCGGCCGGCCGCGCGGTGCATCAGGCCCGCGCTGCCGCGTCCGCCAGGCGGACAAGGTGCATCTGTACGCTGGGATAATCCCCGAACAGCTGCGGCAGGGTGTAGCCTGCATACATCAGTGTGCTGCCGCTGAACACGGCGCCCAGACGGGCCGGCGTTTCCTCCGGCACCGTCTCGTCGCAGACCCGTGCACAGCCGTGCAGGTCCAGCCGTTCCACCCGGTACAGGGCATCGGGGTCCAGCCCGCGCAGCCAGAGATGCAGCGGCCGGGCGTTGGCCTCGGGGTGGGTGACGACCAGGTTGATCAGCGCCTGGTCCGGCGCCGCGAACTCCCACGCCACAAAGCGGGGTTCCTCGGCGGGGTCGGTCAGGCGGTAATAGTCGCCGTCCTGAATCAGACGGTAATCGCGCTTGAAGGTCTCGATCTGGGCCGTGACCTCGGCGGCTTCCTCCTCGCTCAGGCGGTTCAGGTCCAGCTCATAGCCGAAGGTGCCGGACATCGCCACCACCGCGCGGGTCCACAGCGGGGTGGAGCGGCCGGTCTGGTGGTTGGGGCAGGCCGACACATGGGCGCCCATCGCCGACACCGGATACCCGAAGGAGGTGCCGTACTGGATGGTCAGCCGCTCGATGGCGTCGGTGTCGTCGCTGCACCAGATCTGCGGGAAGTAGGCCAGCATGCCGGCGTCAAACCGGCCGCCGCCGCCCGCGCAGCCCTCGAACAGCACGTCGGGGAACTCGCCAGTCAGCGTCTCCAGCAGGCGGTAGACGCCCAGCATATACCGGTGGGCCGCCTCGCCCTGGCGGTCGGGCGGCAGCACCCGGCTGTATACGTCGGACATGTTGCGGTTCATGTCCCACTTGACATAGTTGATCGGATTGTCGCGCAGCAGCGTGCGGATGCGCTCGGCCAGATAGTCCACGACCTCCGGCCGGCCCAGGTCCAGCACCAGCTGGTTGCGGCCCATGGCGGGGGCACGGCCGGGCAGCGCCAGCGCCCAGTCGGGATGCGCCCGGTACAGGTCGGAATCCTCGCTGACCATCTCGGGCTCAATCCAGATGCCGAACTTCATGCCCAGCGCATTGATCCGCGCAATCAGCGGGCGCAGGCCGCCGGGCAGCTTGTTCTCGTTGACATACCAGTCACCCAGGCCGCTGTTGTCGTCGTCCCGCTTGCCGAACCAGCCGTCGTCCAGCACGAGCATCTCGACGCCCAGGGCAGCCGCCTTCTCGGCGATATGGCAGATCTTTTCGGTGTTGAAATCAAAGTAGGTGGCTTCCCAGTTGTTGATGAGCACCGGGCGCCGCGCAAAGCGGAACTGGCCGCGGCAGATGTTGCGGCGCAGGAAGCGATGATAGATCCGCGACAGCGCCCCCAGGCCGTCCGCCGAGCAGGCCAGCAGCACCTCCGGCGCATCAAACTGCGCGCCGGGCTCCAGCGTCCAGGAGAATCCCTGGTCCTGGATGCCGCTGACCAGGCGGACCAGACCGTTCTGGTCCACCTCGATGTCGGTGCGGTGGCTGCCCGAATAGACCGGCATGACGCCGTAGCACAGGCCGTGCTCCTCGGTGGCCTGATGGTCGCAGAGAATCACGAAGGGGTTGTGGTGATGGCTCGACGCGCCGCGCGTCGAGGAGACCGTCTGGATGTCGTTGGACAGCGGCACCCGCTGCATCTGGCGCTCCATCGCATGGCGGCCGTGGAAGTGGATCAGGTCCCACCGGCCGAACGGCAGGTCGAGACACAGCGAGGCGGCTTTCTCAAGCCGGATGACGCCGGCGCCGCCGTTGGTCAGCCGGGCGGCCCGGGTGATCACGTCCTGATCGGCAAAGACGCCGTAGAACAGCGTCAGCTCCAGGCCGTTGATCGGGTCGCGCAGCCGGATGCAGAGGGTTTCGGCCTCGTTGTCCTCGTCGTGGGCGGCGGGCAGACCTGCCAGCGAATATTTGCCGGGCAGGATCTCATGGCTTTCATACAGGAAGTCCGCGCCGGCGGCGCCGTTTGCGTCGCGGGCAATCACACAGCAAAGGCGGAAATCACCGACATTGAAGCCGGTGTATTCCAGCGGCAGCACGTCGGGCGACACGCCCCGCATCAGCCGGAAGGGATACCAGTCCGGCGAAAACCCGTGATCGGCGGGCGGGTAGAGGCCCACCAGATCTCCGGTCCCGATAGCACGGCCGTAGTACAGGTGCAGCAGTCGTCCGCGCCCGTCCACCTGCATCTGGTAGGTGGTGTTCCGGGTACGCAGAACGAAGGTACGCGTGCCGGGATCAAACTGAATGGCCATAGATAAGGTCCTCCTGAATTATATATTTCCAAGCGCGGGACCGCAGTCCCGACACTGAATCTCCCAAGAAAGGCGGCAGCCGGGCGGACGGTCTTGCCGCCGACCGTCCGACTGCCGCGCTGTGACTCCCCGCGGGAGCCTATGAGGGCCGCCTGGCGCTTACCGGAGCGCGGCGGCCGGGGCCGGACTCCCCGCAGGGAGCGGCCGGATCACGAAGAAGGGGCAACCGGCTGTTATTTGCCGCCGGTCATGGCAATGCCCTGGATGAACTGCTTCTGGAACAGCAGGTAGAGAATGACCATGGGGATCATGGCCAGAAGGCTGCCGGCCATCAGGACCGGGAAGTTGGTGGTGTACTGACCGTTCAGGGTGGACAGACCGGCCGACAGGGTCATCATGTTCAGGTCGGTGTTGCAGATCAGCGGCCACATCAGGTCGGAGTAGGCAAACACGGCGGTGAAGATGGCCAGCGCGGCGCAGCTGGAACCGGTCAGCGGGAACATGACCTTGGTGAAGGTCTGCCACTTGTTGCAGCCGTCCAGATAGGCGGCCTCGGCAATCTCATTGGGGATGCCGAGATAGGTCTGCCGCAGGAAGAAGGTGCCGAACGCCGAAACCAGGCCCGGGAACACCAGCGCGAAGATCGTGTTGGTCAGGCCCATGCGGGCGAGCATCAGGTACTGCGGGGTGATGAAGATCTGGCTGGGCAGCATCATCTGAACCAGAACGATGCCGAACAGCAGCTTCTTGCAGGGGAACTCCAGCTTGGCGAAGGCATAGCCGGCCATCGAGCTGAAGATGACGGCGCACAGAACACGGAAGAGGATGAGCAGGCCCGTGTTGATGTACAGGTTGACGAAGGGCAGGCTCTGCAGCGCGGTGACGAAGTTGTCCAGATCCCAGTGGGAGGGCAGAATCTGCGGCGGAATGGCCATGGACTCGGCCTGCGTCTTGAAGCTGGTCAGGATCATCCACACGAAGGGGAAGATCATCAGGACGCTGCCCAGGATCAGCACGATGTACGTCAGCGCAGTGGAAAGCCGCTGATTGCTTTTCATACTAGTAGTATTCATACCTTACACCTCGTAATTGACCCACTTTTTCTGGCCGATGAACTGGAAGATCGTGACAATGCCGATCAGCAGGACGGTCCAGACAACGATGGCGGAGGCATAGCCCTTGTCGCCGGCGATGAAGCTCTGGCGGTAGAACAGGGACATCAGGCTCTGGGCATCGTTGAGCGCGGGGTTGGCATCATCCACCATCATGTAGATCAGGTCAAAGACCTTCAGCGAGGACATCAGACGCATGATCATGACGACGAACAGCGTGGGAGAGACCATGGGCAGCGTGATGGAGAAGAACTGCTTGACCTTGGACGCGCCGTCCAGGTCGGCGGCCTCATACAGGGTGGCGGAGACGTTCTGCAGACCGGCGAGCAGCAGCACGGCATCATAGCCGATGTTGCTCCAGATCTGCACAATCGCGCAGGTGAACAGTACGAACCGGGCGTCGGTCAGCCAACCGATGTTGGCACCGAACAGCGTATTAATAATACCATACTGGGTGTTAAAAATCCACTTCCAGACCATGGCCACGGCGGCAGGCGCCACGACCATCGGCAGGAAGAAGATGGCGCGGAAGGTCGTGCGGCCGCGGATCTTGCTGTTGAGCAGCACGGCGACCAGCAGCGCCAGGAAGATGCCGACCGGCACCGTCAGGATGCAGAACAGGATGGTGTTCCACGTTGCCTTCCAGAATTCAACATTCTGGAACATTTCGACGTAATTGTCAATACCCTCGAACTCAAACATGCCGAAGGGCAGGGACTTGGAAAAGCTCATGTAAATGGCCTGAATGAAGGGCCAGATATTCAGAACCAGCAGACCGATGATGGTAGGCGCCACCATGATGAGGCCCCACTTTGCACCGTCGCGGGCAAGCTTCGATGTCTTTTGCATTACGCATCCTCCTCGTAATATTCGGCACTGGCCTCATCCACGATCTGCTGCATGGTCTGCAGGCCGGTGTCCAGATCCAGCTGGCCGGTGTAGATCTTGAGCAGCGTATCGCTGACCGGGGTCTTCCACTCGGGGCGGGCGGCGTTGTTGACGCTCTGGACGCAGTAATCAAACATATCAATGAACGGCTGGACGTTGATCGGATAGTCGTCAAAGACGCCGACCCAGGTCTCTTCGAGGCCCTCGTAGGCGGGGATGGCGGCGCCGCTCTCGCCCTGGATGCGCTGGCCTTCCTCGCTGCCGAAGAACTTCAGCACGTCCTTGACCACGTCAAGGTGCTTGTTGGTGGCGCTGGTGGCGTAGCTCAGACCGTTCGAGATGGAGGCACGGCCCTCACCCTTGACGGGATCGGGGCACTTGGGCAGAACCGCAACGTCCCACTTGCCGACCATGTCGGGATAGTTCTGCAGCTCGCTGAGGATGTTCCAGTCACCTTCCAGGAACATGGCGCCCTTCTCGGAGAAGAAGGCGGTGCCGGGCGCGGTCTCGGCAAAATAGGTCTGGTCGGGGCACCAGTCATAGCTCTGCAGACCGATGTAGAATTCCATGCCCTTGCGGGTGCCGGGATCGGTGAAGTTGCCGTGGGTCTTGTCCTCGGTCAGGATGCTGCCGCCCGCCTGGTACACGAAGTTCCAGTAGCCCAGCTGATCGTCGCCGTAGGCCATGTAGCCGTATTTGCCGGTCGCGTCGTAGATCTTCTGCGACGCATCCACCAGGTCGTCCCACGTCCAGGTGTCATCCGGGTAGGCCACGCCCGCCGCATCGAACATCTCCTTGTTGTACACAAGGCCGACGGTGTCTTTGTCCTTGGGAACGGCGTAGAGGTTGCCGTCCGAGCCGCTGGCGTTGGCCAGAGAAATATCGGAGAAATGCTCGGTTTCCACAATGTCGGAGCAGTCTGCCAGCTTGCCGTAGTCGGCATACTTCAGGATTTCATTGGTGTGCATCCAGAAGATGTCGGGCATCTGGTTGGAAATGGCGGCCGCTTCCAGCTTGGTCCAGTACTCGTCCCAGCTGGTGACCTGGACTTCGATATGGACATTGGGATGCTGCTCGGTGTAAGCCTCGCACATCGCCTCCATACCGGCGCGCTGCGCCACGTCCCAGATCTGGAAGGTCAGGTTGATCTCGCCATCTGCGCTGTCGGACCCACACCCGACCAGACCGGCCGCCAGGCATGCTGCCGCCATGCCGGTTGCCAGTTTCCATTTGATGTTCATAAGATATTTTCCTCCTGTTAGATCTTTCGCAGTGGATCGGCTGCCAGCCCGGTCGGTGCGGCAGCGGGGCGAATTTGACTCTCGCCAAAGTGCTGAAAAATCCGGGAAAGTTTTGTGCAATGTGCACTATGCACAATAGCTTTCCCTTTCTGACGGCATTATTATACAATTTGACGGACAAAGGGTGAATATCCTGACACAACTTTTTATATCTCAATTTAGAGGTTGACCCCATTTTTTGTTGAAGTCGGGCAGCATTTTGGTATATAATAAGAAAAAAGTGTGAAGGGGGCTGTATCATGCAGAACCTCAGCGATGTGCAGACCGACAACAAGCTCAAATTCCATGTGTTTCAGGACGAACGGTTCGTGGATCTGAACCTGTATCAGTTCGGCTGGGAGCGCACCGAACCGATGCATTCCTACGGGCCGTACACACGCAATCACTACCTGTTCCACTATGTCATTGCCGGCAAAGGCACGCTGTATGCCGACGGCAACGAGTACCCCGTCACAGGCGGGCACGGCTTCCTCATCGTGCCGGACCAGCCCACCACCTATGTGGCGGACCGGGAGGACCCGTGGGAGTACACCTGGATTGAGTTCGACGGCCTGCGCGCGCGTGAGACGCTGACCCTGGCCGGGCTGAGCCGCAAGAAGCCGGTCTACACCCCGCAGAACCGCGAGGCCGGACGCCGGCTGCAGGAACAGATGCTGTACATTGTCAACCACGCCCAGGCCAGCCCGATCCGCCAGATCGGCCAGGGGTTCCTCTTCCTGGACCAGCTGGTGGAATCCTCGGCCGGCAAGCGGCAGCAGAGCCAGCGGCGGCTGCGGGACTTCTACACCAAGGAAGCGCTCTCCTTCATCGAACAGAACTACCAGCGCGACATCTCGGTGGAGGACATCGCGGCGTTCTGCGGGCTCAACCGCAGCTATTTCGGCAAGCTGTTCCGCGACACGATGGGCGAAAGCCCCCAGACCTTCCTGCTGCATTACCGGATGGCCCGCGCGGCCCAGCTGCTCAAGGAGAGCTCGCTGCCCATCGGCACCATTGCGGCGATGGTCAGCTACAACAACCAGCTGCATTTCTCCCGCGCCTTCAAGGGGGTGTACGGCATGGCGCCCCGCGCCTACCGGCAGACCCACTGCATCCGGTCGGAGTGAGGCTCAAATTGCCTCTTGCGCAAACGCGGCGGGTATGGTATAGTAACCTGCGGGAATGAAGTTCTCCCTTGGCCGCGCGCCTGAATTGCTGATTGAGCTGATGACTTCTGCAAGAAACCTTGTGGAGTCATCAGCTTTTTTTGTCTGCGCGGCCGCCATCACTCAAACCGGAGGAATCTGCCAATGTTGACAAGTCTTGCACTGATCTTTCTGGTCGGGCTGGCGCTGGGCAGCCTGTTTGCCCGGCTGCGCCTGCCCGGGCTGCTGGGAATGCTGCTCACCGGCATCCTGCTGGGACCGTCGGTCCTCAACCTGCTGGACAGCTCGCTGCTCGGCATCTCGGCCGACCTGCGCCAGCTGGCCCTCATCATCATCCTGACCCGGGCCGGGCTCTCCCTCAATCTCGACGACCTGCGCCGGGTCGGCCGCCCCGCCGTGCTGCTCTGCTTTGTGCCCGCCTGCTTCGAGATCGCCGGCATGCTCATCCTGGCGCCCCGGCTGCTCGGCCTCTCGCTGCTCGAGGCGGCCATCCTCGGCGCCGTCGTGGCCGCCGTGTCGCCCGCCGTCATCGTGCCCCGGATGCTCCGCCTGATGGAGCAGGGCTACGGCACCGCCCACAGCATCCCCCAGATGCTGCTCGCCGGCGCCTCGGTCGATGATGTCTTTGTCATCGTGCTCTTCTCGGCCTTCACGGGGCTGGCCCAGGGCGGCACGGTCAACCCCGCCACCTTTGTCCAGATCCCTGTCTCCATCCTCACCGGCGCGGCGGCCGGCGCCGGCGTCGGGCTGCTGTTCGGCGCCGTCTACCGCCGCCTCCATGTCCGGGACTCCGTCAAGGTCATCGTGCTGCTCAGCCTGGCCTTCCTCGCCGTCGCGCTGGAAAACGCCCTCAAGGGCATCTTCCCGTTCTCCGGCCTGATCGCGGTCATGAGCTGCGGCATCGCCGTCAACCGCTGCCGCCCCGAGGTCGCGGCGCGCCTGTCGGCCAAATTCTCCCGCCTGTGGGTCGCGGCCGAGATCGTCCTCTTCGTGCTGGTGGGCGCCACCGTCGATGTGCGGTACGCGGCGGCGTCCGGCGCGGCGGCGCTGCTCGTCATCCTCGGCGCGCTGGTCTTCCGGATGGCCGGTGTTTTCTGCTGCCTGCTCGGCACCGGCCTGCCGCGGCGGGAGCGGCTGTTCTGCATGATCGCCTACACCCCCAAGGCTACCGTCCAGGCGGCCATCGGCGGGGTGCCCCTCTCGATGGGGCTGGCCTGCGGGTCGGTCGTGCTCACCGTGGCCGTGCTGGCCATCCTCATCACGGCACCGCTCGGCGCGCTGGCCGTGGACGGCAGCTACCGCCGCCTGCTCGACCGGGAAGGAGACTGCCATGCTGCCTGAACCGCTCACCGTCCGCCCCGCCGTCCCGGCCGACCTGCCGGCCCTGCTGGCCGTCTATGACAGCGCCCGGCGGTATATGATCCGCTGCGGCAACCCCACCCAGTGGGGCACCGACTACCCGCCCGCCGACCTGCTGGCCGGCGACATCGCGGCGGGGCACCTCTATGCGGTCTGCCGCGGCGGCACCCTCTGCGCGGCCTTTGCGCTGATCGCCGGGGCGGACCCCACCTACGCCGAGATCCGCGGCGCCTGGGGCAGCGAGGCACCCTACGCCACCATCCACCGGCTGGCCAGCGACGGCACCGCCCCCGGCGTCTTTGCGGCGGTGCTGGCCTTCTGCCTGCGCCGGTCGCCCCATCTGCGGGCCGACACCCACGCCGACAACGCCGTCATGCAGCGGCTGCTTGAGGACAACGGCTTCCGCCGCTGCGGCATCATCCGGGTGTCCCACGGCGACGGGAGCCGCGGGGAACGCCTGGCCTACGAGCGCCTGCCCGGATAAACACAAATCCCCCGGAGCCGAAACTCCGGGGGATCTTGCATGTTCAGAGGCAGCGGCCGTTGTCGGCGGCCACACGGGCATACCAGCGGGCGCTGTCCTTGGGCAGACGCTGTCCGGCGGCATAGTCCATATAGACCAGGCCGAACCGCTCGCTGTATCCGCTGTACCATTCAAAATTGTCGATGAGCGACCAGTGGAAGTAGCCGCGCACGTCGGCGCCCTCCGCGATGCCCCGGGCCAGTTCCCGCAGATACCGCGTCGTGAAGTCGATGCGGTCGGCATCGTGAACCTGGCCGTCCAGATAGATCTTGTCGTTGCAGGACAGGCCGTTCTCGGTGATATAGAGCGGCAGGCCGTACCGCTCCCCGATGAACCGCGGCCCCCAGCGCAGGCTGGACGGCTCGATCGGCCAGCCGATGGCGGTGCGGGGCCAGCCGGTGGGACGCCGGACAAAGGCCGGACCGTCCGCCTCCATCCGGGCGGGCACCGAGTTGTAGATGTTCAGGCCGATCACGTCGGGCTTGCCGAAGGCCAGCGCCCGGGTCAGCGCGGGGTCGGTCCGCGCAAAGCAGGCGCGCAGCCGCGGGCCGGCGTCCTGCGGCCAGTGTCCCAGACACAGCGGGTCGAGCAGCATCTGGTGGGTGAAGGTCCAGTCCTCGTCCGGGCAGGCAAAGGTCAGCCGGCGGGCCGCCTGCAGGTCGGCGGGGTCCTCGGTCACCGGGTGGCAGATCCGCCCCGTCGAGGCCAGCCCCACGATGTTGGCGGGGTCCGCCTCGTGCAGCGCCTGCTCGGCCAGGCAGTGGGCCAGCATGACGTTCTGCCAGCAGCGGAACTGCCCTTCCAGCGGCAGCCGCAGCCCCGGGGCGTGGTTGCCCCGGCCGTAGCCCATGCCCACAATGCAGGCAATCTCGTTGATCGTGAACCAGTGGGTCACCCGGCCGCGGAAATGCGCCGCCAGCCCCGCCGCATACCGGCCGAACGCGCGGGCGGTGTCGGCACTCTGCCAGCCGCCGCGGTCCTCCAGCGCCTGGGGCAGGTCCCAGTGGTACAGCGTGATGTAGGGCTCGATGCCCGCCGCCCGCAGCGCATCCACAAGGCGGTCGTAGTAGGCCAGGCCGTCGGGGTTCCAGTCGCCGTCGCCGTCGGGCAGCACCCGCGGCCAGGAGATGCTGAACCGGTAGGCGCTCAGATGCATCGAGCGCAGCAGCCCGACATCCTCCTGCCAGCGATGGTAGCTGTCGCAGGCCACGTCGCCGGTCTCGCCCCGGGCCACGTTGCCCGGCGTGTGGGAGAAGGTGTCCCAGATGCTCGGCCCGCGGCCGCCGTCCCGGGCGCCGCCCTCAATCTGGTAGGCGGCGGACGCCGCGCCCCAGACAAACGTTTCGGGAAAATGCGCCATCGTCCTTACCTCCGCATCCAGCCGGCCGCCGCCCCGGCCAGCTTCTCGTTGATCGCATCGGCGGCCTCGGCGCTGTCCGCCACCGCGGACAGATACACCTTGATCTTGGGTTCGGTGCCGGAGGGGCGCACCATCAGCTTGGCGCCGTTCTCCAGCCGGTATTCCAGAACGTCGGCCCGGGGCAGACCGGTTCCGTCGGCGCGGTAATCCGTCACGCCGGTTACCGCGTAGCCCGCAATCTGCCGGGGCGCGCTGTCCCGCAGCCCCGCCATGATCGCCTGCATCGTGTGCATGCCGCTCTCCCCCTCAAAGGTGAAGCTGTGCAGCGCGTTGCGGTACCAGCCGTATTCGGCGTACAGCGCGTTGACGGCGTCCAGCAGGCTCATACCGCGGGCGGCGTACCAGGCCGCGGCCTCGCAGGCCAGCATGACCGCGTTGACGCCGTCCTTGTCCCGCACATGGCCGCCCGACAGATACCCGTAGCTCTCCTCAAACCCGAAGAGGTACCGCTCGGCGTGGCCCTCGGCCTCCAGCAGGCCGATCTGCTCGCCGATGAACTTGAAGCCGGTCAGCGTGCGGCGCAGCTCGACGCCGTAGTGCGCGGCGATGGGGGTGGCCATGTCGGTCGAGACAATCGTCGTCACGGCCACCGGGTTCTCGGGCATCGTGCCGTTGGCCTGCCGGGTGCGGCAGATGTAATCCAGCAGCAGCACCCCCATCTCATTGCCGGAGAGCAGCCGGTAGCCGCCCCGGCCGTCCGGCACCGCCGCGCCCATCCGGTCGCAGTCCGGGTCGGTGCCGATCATCAGGTCGGGATGGACGGTGTCGCAGAGCTTCAGGCCGGTCTCCATCGCCTCGCGGATCTCGGGGTTGGGGTAGGGGCAGGTCGGAAAATCCCCGTCGGGGGCTTCCTGCTCGGGCACCACCGTGACATGGGTCACCCCCATCCGGTCCAGCAGCATCCGCACCGGTTCCAGGCCGGTGCCGTTGAGCGGGGTGTAGACCAGCTTCAGGTGGGATACGTCGTTGCCGGGGCGCAGCGCCAGCACGGCGTCCACAAAATCCGACAGGCAGCGGTCGTCAATCGCGACGATCCGCCCCTGGGCCACCGCGCTGTCGTAGTCCATCAGGCGGGGGCTGTCAAAATAATCGTGTTGTTCCATCGCGGCCAGCACCCGGGCGGCGGCGTCCAGCGTGATCTGGCAGCCGTCGGCGCCGTAGACCTTGTAGCCGTTGTACCGGGCGGGGTTGTGGCTGGCCGTCACGCAGATGCCGGCGCCGCAGCCCAGATACCGCACCGCCCAGGAGAGCGCCGGCGTGGGCTCAAGGCGCGGGTAGAGGTAGGCGGTGATGCCGTTGGCGGCCAGCACGCGGGCGGCCTCGCGGCAGAACAATTCGCCCTTGTGGCGGCTGTCGTGCGCCAGCGCCACCTTGCGCGGCAGGCCGGACGCATTCAGGTAATCGGCCAGGCCCTGGGTGGCCCGGCGGATCGTGTACAGGTTCATCCGGTTGGTGCCGGCGCCCAGCACGCCGCGCAGCCCGCCGGTGCCGAACGCCAGATCCCGGTAGAACCGGTCGGTGACCGCGGCCTCGTCCCCGGCAACGGCCTCCAGCTCGGCGGTCAGGTCGGGGTCCTCGACGGCGCGGGCACGCCAGAGGTTCAGAACATCTTGGTATTGCATCAGGGAATACTCCTTTGCGGTGAAGAATTCATCGGACCCGGCGGGGGTCCGATACCCGCCGCAGGGCTGATTCCATTATGGACTTCTGCGCCGCGGATTGCAAGGCTTTGCGGCCGGAAAACGCGACACGGAGCTTTTTTCTCGCCCGAAACCCTTGCGCACGGCGGCGCGGTGGTATATAGTAAGTATACCGCCCGCCGCCCGCCCGGGACCGCACCAGGCCCCGGACGGCCCGAAACAAATGAGGTGAAACAATTTCCATGCCAGCTTATAAACTGATCCCTGCCTGCAAGGATTACCTGTGGGGCGGCGACAGACTGCGCACCCGGTTCGGCGTGCAGAGCGATCTGCACCCGCTGGCCGAAGCGTGGGTGCTCTCCTGCCATCCCGACGGGGCCTGCCGGATGCCGGACGGCACGCCGCTGCCCGACTACCTGGCCGCCCATCCCGAAGCGCTGGGCACCCACGGACGGCAGTTCTCCTATTTCCCGGTCCTCATCAAGCTCATCGACGCCCACGGCGACCTGTCCATCCAGGTCCATCCCGGCGACGACTACGCCCTGGCCCACGAGGGCCAGCACGGCAAGGTGGAAATGTGGGTGGTGCTGGAGGCCGAGCCGGGCGCCTTCCTTTATTATGGCTTTGACCATGAGATCAGCCGCGAGGAATTCGCCGAGCGCATCCGCAGCCACACCCTGACCGAGGTGCTCCACGTCGAGCCGGTCAAGCGGGGCGATGTCTTTTTCATCCCCGCGGGCACCCTGCACGCCATCTGCCACGGCATCGTGGTGGCCGAGATCCAGCAGAGCTCCAATGTGACCTACCGCATCTACGACTACGGCCGCCTCGGCACCGACGGCAAGCCCCGTCAGCTCCACATCGACCAGGCCCTCGACGTGACGACCCGCGGCCCGGTCCGCCAGCCCGCCCCCACCGGGCACCTGGGCAGCTGCCGGTACTTTACCTCGGACGACCGCACCGCCCCCTTCACCGACACCGCAGACGACACCAGTTTTGTGCATCTGCTCGTCATCGAGGGCACCGGCACCCTGACCGCCGACGGCGACACCGCCCCGCTGGCCCCCGGCGACAGCTATTTCCTGCCTGCCGGCAGCGGCACCTTCCGGGTGGAAGGCAACTGCCGCGTCATCGTCACCCGCATCTGAACCCCGCACCCCCGCTTCCCGCCGCCCGGCGGGGCGGGGGTCTTTTGCGTTGTGCGCAAGAAAGTGCGAAAATCGCCCCGTCCGCGCAAAAAAGTGCAAGTCCCCGCCGCCGGAATGTGGTAGCATGGCGGTAGAGGGGCGCGCAGTTCTTTTTGCCGGCATCCCGCCGAAAGGGCATGACAGACGGACCGTTTGGCGGTATAATAGGCAAAAGGGCCCGGCGCCGGCATCTCCCTCCCGCCGACGGACCGGGTCCCGTCCGCGGGCGTGCCGACGGCCGCCCTCTGCGCGCCGCCCCACCGGCGGCTTCGTCGAAAGGAGTTCCGGATGGAGACCCGGTCGCTTCACAACCCGGTTAGCGGCGACAGCACACTGTTCTGCCGCCGGCGGGACGGCATCCTCCTCGAGGAGATGCGCCGGCCCTCCCACTACGATATGCGCAGCAGTCACTTCCATCAGGAGTACGAGATCTACCTGCTCGTGCAGGGACGGCGGCAGATCTTCTTCGACAACCGCGCCTATCTGGCCGAGGCCGGCAGCCTGATCCTGGTGGACAGCGGCCAGATCCATATGTCCCATTCGGTCCTCAACGACCCCGACCCCGCCTATGAGCGGATCATCCTCTACCTGGACCGCGACAAGGTCCGCCGCTACGACGAGATCTTCCCCGAGCTGCATCTGGCCGAGTTCCTGCACAGCCATTACGGCATCTATGCCCTGTCCGCTGCGCAGTTCTCCGAGCTGTGCGGCACGCTGCGCCTCATCATGCGTGAGATGGAACAGCCGCTGCCCCGCAGCCGCACCCTCGTGGACCTCAAGATCCTCGAGTTCTTCATCGCCTTCTGGCGCGAAAAGACCCCCGTCTCCTGCCTGCGGGACGGCGGGACCGATGCGCCCGGCAAGTACACCGCGGTGTATGCGGCGGCGGATTACATCTCGGACCATTTCACGGCGCCGCTGACCCTCGACGAACTGGCGGCCCGCACCTACCTCAGCAAGTTCTATCTCAGCCGCTCCTTCCGCGAGGTCACCGGTGTGGGCATCCGCACCTACATCAACCTGCTCCGTCTGCAAAAAGCCCGCGGCCTGCTGCTCGAGACCGCACTGCCGGTCTCCGCCGTCGCCGAGGCCGTCGGCTTTGAAAGCCTGTCCTATTTTGAACGCATCTTCAAGCGGCATTTCGGAACCGCCCCTGCGCAGTTCCGCAAGAACCCCGCACAAGACAATGAACGGAGGGAACCTGATGAATCCACCATCCGAGACCGAGATCCGCGCCAAACTGGATCTCGTCATTGACAAACTGCTCCACCTCGGCGGCCCGGAAAACGAGGACGAACTCAAGAACGGCGGCGAGGCCGTCGGCTTTTTCCGCCGCGATTTCGGCATCACCGAGTGGGACTGGCCCCAGGGCGTCGGCCTGTACGGCCTGCTGCGGATGATGCAGTACACCGGCTCGCGCCAGTATGTGGACTTCCTCAACGACTGGTTCGCCGGCAACCTGCGCCAGGGCCTGCCCAGCCACAACATCAACACCACAACGCCGCTGCTCACCCTTGCGGATTTCAACCTCTGGGTCCACAACCCCGAGTTTGAAAAGCTCTGCCTGGACTGGGCCGACTGGCTGATGACCTGCCTGCCCCGCACCCGGGAGGGCGGGTTCCAGCATGTGACCAGCGCCAACGGCGACCGTCAGGGGGTCCGCCTCAACGAGAACGAGATGTGGATCGACACCCTCTTCATGACGGTGCTCTTCCTCAACCGGATGGGTCACCGCTACCACCGCGATGACTGGGTGGACGAATCCATCCATCAGGTGCTGCTGCACATCAAGTACCTGTACGACACCCACACCGGGCTGTTCTACCACGGCTGGAGCTTCAACCGGATGGACAATTTCGGCGGCGTTTTCTGGTGCCGGGGCAACAGCTGGTTCACGCTGGGCATCCTGGACTGGCTCGAGGATTTCCGCGGCACCCTCAACCGCGGCGTCAAGACGCTCGTCACCGATACCTACAAGGCGCAGGTCTCGGCACTCTGCCGTCTGCAGAGCGAGTCCGGCCTATGGCACACCGTCCTGGACGACCCCACCAGCTACGAGGAGGTCTCGGGCTCGGCGGCCATCACGGCCGGCCTGCTCAAGGGCATCCGGACCGGCATTCTGGACGACGGCTGTCTGCCCGTCGCAGCCCGCGCGGTCCGCGCCATCCTCGACAACATCGACGAGGACGGCACGGTGCGCAATGTCTCGGCCGGCACCGGCATGGGCATGAACGCCGACCACTACAAGAACATCCTCATCGAGCCGATGGCCTACGGCCAGTCGCTGACCATCCTGGCCCTGGCCGAGGCCCTCGCCGCCTGGTACGGAAAGGGAGGAACGCTGTGAGAATCGGTGTCCGCGCGCATGATTTCGGCTGTCTGCCGCCGCAGGAACTCGCGCGCATCCTGCAGCAGGGCGGCTACAACACCGCCCAGCTCGCCATCCCCAAGGCCATCGCGGGCGCCGGCGACCTGCTCCGCGTCACGGACGCCCAGCTCGACGAGATCCGCACCGCCTTCTCGGACCACGGCATCCAGATCGCGGTGCTGGGCTGCTATGTGGATCTCAGCAACCCCGACGAGGCGGTCCGCACCGACGCCGTGAACCGCGTCTGCCGCAGTCTGGCCCAGGCCCGGCGCCTCGGCGCGCTCTGCGTCGGCACCGAGACCTCCTACGACCATCTCGATGCGGCCGGCAAGGCGGCCCGCCGCCCCGCCATGATCCGCAGCGTGCGGCAGATCGTCGCCGAGGCCGAGCGCCTGGGCCAGGATTTCGCCGTCGAGCCGGTGGACTGGTACCCGCTGGACAGCATCCCCGTCATGCGGGAGCTGCTGGACGCCGTGGACGGTTCGCCCCGCCTGCGGATGATCTTTGACCCCGCCAACGTCATCACCCCCGCCGCCATCGGGCGGCAGGGCGAGGTCTGGCGGGCCTGGCTCGAAGCCTTCGGGAACCGCATCACTGCGCTGCATATCAAGGATTTCGTCTGGGACGACACCGGCACCTACTGTCCCAGGCTGCTCGGCGAAGGACGGATGGACTACACCGTCATCGCCGACTGGCTCCGTGCCGGTCATTCCGATCTCCCGCTGCTGCGGGAGGAAACCATCCATTCCGGCGCAGCCGCCGACCTGGCGTTCCTGCGCGGTCTGGTTCAGTGAACAGGGAGGTACTGTACAATGGAACGCATGGCATGGAAAGGCCGCATCAAACCCGGCTGCAAGGCGGAGTATGTCCGCCGTCACAATCAGATCTGGCCCGAGATGAAACAGGTCCTCAAGGACGCCGGCATCTGCAACTACACGATCTTCGCCAACGGCGACGAGCTGTTCGGCTACTACGAGTGCGAGAAGGGCATTGCCTTTGCCGAGCGCACCCAGGCCGAGAGCCCCGTCGTGGACCGCTGGAACGAGTACATGAAGGATGTCCTGGAACTGGAGATGGACCCCGAAACCGGCGCCCAGCCCAAGCTGGAACCGGTCTTCCGTCTGGATTGATCAACAAACCCCGCCGCCGCGGCCCGACCGCGGCGGCGGGGTTTTTGTCATCTGCGGGTCGGCGGTGCCGTACAGCGGACGGACCACCGGGACCGGCATCTTCGGCGCAGCTCCGCAATGTGCGGCCAGACTTCCCGCGCCCGCTCCGCGGGGCAGGCCCCCCTTGCGCCGCCGCCCGGGAAATCCCGGCTTCTCCGGCGCGGCAGCCGCCAGCGTCACGCTGCCCGGATTCAGATACAGTGCCTGCCCTGCGTGATGCCCGCCTCGGCACAGGCTCGTTGGATGTACAGGCACCCCTGCTCCGCCACGACAACCGCCAGCGTCACGCCGTCCGGATTCAGATACAGTGCCTGCCCTGCGTGATGCCCGGCTCGGCACAGACCCGCCGGATGTACAGGCACCCGGTCCGGAGGCCTTGCGGTAGACCGGTAACCGCTGGACAGCCCCTGGATGCGGTTTCCCTCCCTGCGCGTGCAATAAAATTCCTCGGCTGGACAAGATTGGCAGCGCCCTGCGGCGATTGCCGCCCCGCCGTCCGGGCAAGACTTGTGGGGAAGGAGGGAGAACCATGTGCACCTGCATCGAACTGACGACCCGCGACCACTATTTCGGCAGAAATCTCGACCTGGAACAGGGGTTCGGCCACAAGGTTGTCATCACGCCCCGGAACCATGACCTGCTGCTCTGCAGCGGCAAGGTCCTGACCACCCGCTATGCAATGATCGGGATGGCCGCCACCCGCGACGACCGCCCCCTCTATGCCGAGGCCGCCAATGAGCGCGGCCTGGCCATGGCGGGACTGTACTTTCCCGGCTCGGCCCGGTACTTCCCGCCCGATGCCACCCACCTCAACCTCGCCGCCCATGAGCTGATCCCCTGGTTCCTCGGCCGGTACGCCTCGGTCGCCGAACTGCGGGACGATCTGTCCCGCCTGCGCATCACCGACGTCCCGGCCGCCCCCGACCTGCCGGTGGCCGCGCTGCACTGGATGCTCTGCGACGACCGGGAATGTCTGGTGCTTGAGCAGATGCAGGACGGCCTCCGCGTGTCGGAAAACGACGTGGGCGTGCTGACCAACAACCCGCCGTTTGCCTATCACCGCATCAACCTCGATACCTACCTCAACCTGACGCCCCGCTACCCGGCCAACCGCTTCGCCCCCCAGACGCCGCTGCACCCCTACGGCCTGGGCATGGGCGCCGTAGGCCTGCCCGGCGACTCCTCGCCGGCCTCCCGCTTCGTCCGCGCGGCCTTCCATCGCCTGAACTCCCGCTGCGAGGAGACCGAGCCCGATTCGGTGGCGCAGTTCTTCCACCTGCTGGACGCCGTGGCCGTCGCCCGCGGCATGGCCTATACCGCCGACGGCTGCCCCGAATACACCCTTTACAGCAGCTGCATCAATACGACCCGCGGCGTCTATTATTACAAGACCTACGAAAACAGCACCGTCACCGCCGTCCCCATGACCGAGGCCGAGATGTCCGCCCCGGGCCTGTCCGTCCACCCGCTGCACACCGCACCGTCCTTCACCGTGCTCTGACGCGCCTCCCTTGGCCGGGACCTTCTCCACCCACCACGTCTTTTTGTGCCCGGCCCCTGGCCAAGGCCCTCTCCGCCCGCCACATTTTTGTGCCCGACCCGCCTCCCGCCCGGCCCCGCCCGGCTCTTCCCGGGTCACGGCTCGCTGCTCGGCCCGCACCCTGTCCCCATTCTCCGCCCACCTCAGCCACTGCCGCGCTTTGCGCCCGGCTCCGTCCTTTGCCGCATCTCCGCCCGGCCCCGCCGCTTCGGGAACCTTCGGAAATGTGATAATTTCGCTGACAAGTCTTGTCAAAAAAGACGGAAATCACGGACCATCGACAAACATGGACCGTCAAGGGGGCGAAAAGAATTTGGCAAACACCAAAGAGCGTGCTATAATAGATAATTGGGAATTTATATTATCTCGCTGGGCTTCCGCGCCGGTCAATCCGGCCCCGGCCCGGCACCCCGCCCGCCCCGGCGGCGGACAATCTTTGGCATCGCCCCCGGCGGATGCGGAAATTGAGGAAGAGAAGATGACCCTTACAAATTACTGGTGGCTGCTGATCTGGCTGGCAGTGGCAGGAATTGCACTCACAATGCTGTTTCCCAAAAAAGCAATGCTTTTGCCAGGACAGACGAGTTCGGTGGGACAGTGGGGTTGGCCGGCCTGTATCATTCTTGCACTGCCCTATGTTGTCTGGGCAATGAACCGGACCAATTTTGGCGATACCGAGGTATACCGCCAAATCTTTGCGGATGTTCCGTCAAATCCCGTCCAGCTCCCAGAGTACTTGATGGGACATACTAAGGATCAGGGATTTTCTGTTTTAACATGTATCGTGAAAATATTTGTTGGACAGAACGATCATTTTTTCTTTTTCCTGATTGCAGCATTCCAAATGTTTTGCGTAATCTGGTTCTTTCGCAGATATTCTAACTATTTTTTACTTACTTTCTTTATGTTTGTGGCGTCAACGGATTATCTGTCGTGGATGTTTAACGGCATCAGACAGTTTATTGCAGTCTGTATAGTTTTGCTCTCCTATAAATTGATTCTGAGAAAAAGATATCTTCCGGCAATCCTAGTTATATTGCTCGCAGCTACAATCCACGGCTCGGCCCTGTTGATGATCCCGGTTATATTCGCAATCCAGGGAAAAGCTTGGAATAAAAAGACACTTTTGATTCTTGGCGTAATTCTGATAGCGACATTGTTCATTGATAATTTCACATCTATTTTGGACACAGTGCTGGCAGAGACACAGTACAGCGATATGATTACCAACGAGATTTGGACAACAGATGATGGAACCAATGTTTTCCGGATTCTGTTTTATTCCATTCCGGCCGTCATTGCACTGGTGGGAAAACGATATCTTGATGAAGCAGATGACCCGGCAATGAATATATTTGCCAACTGTGCAGTGGTAACTTCCGCGTTTTATATTCTGTCAGGGGCAACTTCCGGAATTTACATTGGACGTCTGCCGATCTATACGACATTACCGGGATATGTTGTTTGCCCTTGGCTGATTGACAGAATGTTTACCAAGGACTCGGCACGACTTGTCAGATTTGGGCTTGTGGCAGGCTACCTAGCGTTCTTTTATTATCAGATGCATATGGCATGGAATCTTATTTGAGGTGGGAATATGTCTGTCAGGATTTTGCAGATTGTAACATATATGGGACGCGGCGGGCTTGAGACGATGCTGATGAATTATTATCGGCATATTGACCGGGAAAAAGTCCAATTTGATTTTTTGGTGCATCGTGACTTTGAAGCAGACTACGATCAAGAAATCCGGCAACTCGGAGGCAGAATCTTTCATATTTCCCGACTCATTCCCTGGAGCCGATCGTATCGAACAGAACTGAAAACTTTTTTCTTGGAGCATCCTGAATATTCTATTGTTCATGTTCACCAGGATTGTCTGAGTTCGGTTGCGCTACAATGTGCTGAAGAGTGCAATATCCCGATTAGAATTGCGCACAGTCATTCTAGCGGGGCAGTTAAAAATTTTAAATATCCTATTAAAAGATACTACATGACAAAAATTCCAAAGTATGCAACGAATTTATTTGCATGTGGACAACAGGCAGGAAAATGGATGTTTGGTGGAACCCCTTTTCAAGTTGTACCCAATGCAATTGATGTGCAGGCATATCGTTATTCAGCCGAATGCGCACTAAAAATTCGAAAAGAACTTGGGCTCGAAGATAACATCGTGATTGGACATGTCGGAAATTTTACACCGGCCAAAAATCATGAGTTTTTGCTGGAGATATTCCAAAGTATATTGGCAGCAGAACCAAGAGCTAGGTTACTACTGGTGGGAGGAGGAGCAGAGCGGGAACACATTCGAGAAAAGGGACGCACATTGGGAATAGGAAACAAGGTGATTTTGACAGGAGTACGATCAGATGTGAATGAACTTATGCAGGCAATGGATGTCTTTGTGTTCCCATCACACTATGAGGGTCTTCCCGTTACAATGGTAGAGGCTCAGGCGGCAGGATTGCCTTGCGTTATTTCCGACCATGTCCCCAAAGAATGTGTTGTGACCTCAGATCTGGTCACAACCATGGATTTGTGCAGCCCAGCCAGGCAGTGGGCAGAGCACATTTTAAACAGAATTGAAACACCGAGAACAGACCATAGCCGAGAAATTGCAGCTGCGGGCTATGATATTGTTTCTGCAGCCCGAAAACTGGAAAAATTTTATTTGAAAAAAGCGGGAGTGGAATAACGATGGAATTCCTGACGGTTTTTACGCCTGCATACAATCGGGCACATACATTGCCGCGGACCTATGAAAGCTTGTGCGCCCAGGATTGCAAAGAATTTGTGTGGCTGATTATAGACGACGGATCTACCGATGATACGGCACCACTTGTCAGAAAGTGGCAAAGTCGAAACAACGGTTTCGAAATCCGATATATCTACAAGGAAAACGGTGGAATGCATACAGCACACAATACTGCTTATCAGAATATTGACACAGAATTGAATGTTTGCATAGATTCTGATGATAAAATGGCGCCGGGGGCAGTGTCGAAGATAAAAGCCGCTTGGGCGAAGGTGAAAGATCAAGGATATGCAGGATTGATCGCACTGGATGCGGATTTCTCCGGACATATTATCGGAAAAGGATTCCCGGTAGGAATGCGGGAAACGACCTTGACAGGATATTATGCCACAGGGGGATATGGAGACAAAAAGTTGATCTACCGGACAGATATAATCAACAGTGTTCCACCCTATCCGGTGTTTCCGGGCGAAAAATATGTAGGATTGGTTTATAAGTACACCCTGGTTGATCAAAAATATTCTCTTTCCGTATTGAATGAAATAGTCTGTGAGGTGGAATATCAGGCGGACGGATCTTCCAATACCATGTGGAAGCAGTATTTAAGAAACCCGAGAGGATTCGCATTTTTGAGAAAGACTGCCATGCAGTATCCGGTCAGTAAAAAAAGGCTGATCCGGGATTGCATTCACTATTGCTCCAGCAGCCAGATTGCTCATAATTCCAGATATATACAGGAATCACCAAGAAAGGTTCTGACAGTTCTCTGCACGCCGTTTGGATGGCTGCTCACCTATATTGTTAAAAAGAAAGCACAGGAGAAGCAGTTATGAGCAAAAGACAGGAAATGAAAGATCTGTATGCCAGTGATTACTATCGGATGACAGGACAGCCGTATCATTCTGGTATAAAGAGTTTCGTTAGAAAGTGTTTATTCCACAATCTTCGGTATATGTTCTGGTACAGAAAATATCAGGCAAACAGAAGCTGGGTTGCAAGAGGAGTGTTGTACTTTCTTTCGCGCAAGTATGGCCTGGAGATATCACCAAAGGCAACAATTGGTGAAGGGCTATATTTGGGACATCCGTATAACATTACTGTCGGAGAAGGAGTAGTCCTTGGGAAAAATGTGAATTTACATAAGGGCTGTACAATAGGAAAGACGAGCAGAGGAACGGTCGGTTCACCACAAATAGGAGATATGGTGTGGATCGGGATTAATTCAACGGTGGTCGGCAATATTCAGGTGGGGAATGATGTGCTCATCGCACCGAATGCCTATGTGAATTTTGATGTTCCGGATCATTCTGTGGTTATTGGAAACCCCGGCGTTATACATTTTCGTCTGAAGGCAACAGAAGGATATATCAATTTTTGCTGCGATGATGCAATAAATGGCGGAACTCTAAACTAGCAATAAAAAACTCCCGGAAAGCTTTTTCTGAGAATTTGTTTTTCCGGAGGCTGTTTCCAATTGGGACGGAAAGGAAGAAAAATATGCGAGGGGAAAATTGCGGCAATTTTGATAGGAAGATAATAGTAATTATACCAGTGTATAATTGCAAAAATTATTTGTGTCAGGCGGTAGATTCTGTATTATTGCAACCATATTCAGCCCTTCAAATTTTGTTAATTGATGATGGATCTACCGATGGCTCTGCGGTATTATGTGATGAGCTGTCGCATCGAAGTTCTCAAATTACAGTCATACATCAGCAAAATGGTGGGGTGTCACAAGCTAGAAATGTGGGTATGGAGTACCTGTACACAAATAAAAATAAAGAAAGCGATTATATTACATTTTTGGATGCAGATGATGCATGGTCGACGAATTGGATAGACACTCAACTCATTGGGTTGTTAAAGCAGGGGTATGACCTGATTGGATTGCAATCTTGTACTTGTAATACTTCTCTGACAAGAAGATCAGACTGCATCCCTATGCAAGAAGGAGAGTACAGAGGAGGAGAAAGGGCGGTATGGTTGCACGCTGGTCACATGGGAGCAATGCTATATCGGATTGGACTGGTTAAAAAGTTTAAAATCTATTTTTATAAGATCAAAGCTTCAGAAGATAAGATATTTTCGATGCAATGCCTTTACCTTGCGGATAAAATTTATCTCACAAATCGTCTGATGTATCTTTACCGGCAGAACGCAAAATCAGCAATGCATACAAGAGAAAAAGGAATTCCATATTATATGCCGATTATTGATGCATATATACGATCAGATAAGGAGATGTTACAGTGGAAGAATCCCGTTCGCGGAAGTCTTCATGAAGGGAACCTGTTAGCTAAGATTTATATTATGGATATGATAGAAGAAGAGTGGAGTAAAAAATCTGGGGTGAAGAATATTGAAAAATTAATGAACCGCAGACAGGACTATTGCGAAATTCTAGAAAAGTCAACAAATAGCAAACTGGTAGATGAAAGATGGTTAAAGATGCAGAGACACAAATGCAAATACATACTTAAAAACAAGGTATATCGAATCTTGTCTGCTGTCGCGAGAAAAATATTATATTTCCGACAGATAAGGGCATATGTGGACAGAAAACGATATCCGATTTCAATCTGATGATTCAGGAGGCGGCGTTATTGTGAAAAAAATCCTTTTTCTGATTCATGATTTGGGTCAGGGAGGCGCAGAAAAAGTGCTGGTAAACCTTGTCAACAATATGGATCATTCAAAATTCGATATCACGGTAATGACGCTTTTTGACTGTGGGGAGAATCGCCGGTTTCTGAGAGCAAATGTAAGGTATAAAACTTGGTGCCCCAAAATGATTCCCGGTAATTCTCATCTCATGAAATTGTTTCGACCGCAGATACTTCATGAACTTATCGTGAGAGAGCATTATGATGTTGAAGTGGCATATCTGGAGGGGCCCAGTGCCAGAGTAATCAGCGGGTGTACGTCGCCAGATACAAAACTGGTGTGCTGGATTCATATAGAGTTGCACTCCGCCAAGGCGGTAGCAGCATCTTTTCGAAGCATAGAAGAGGCCAGACATTGCTATGGAAAATTTGACAAGATTATTAGTGTTTCACAGACAGTGGAGGATGCTTTTCGCAAATCATTACGGGTAAAGTCCTCGTATGGAGTACTCTACAATACGAATGAGAGCGAAAAAATTTTAGAACTGGCAAGACAACCGGTTAATGTTCAGATGGAAGAACAACAGGTCAAATTGATTGGAATAGGAAAATTGCTGAAAAGCAAAGGATTCGACCGTGTTCTGAGAATTATTAAAAGACTTGTTGAAGAAGACTATTCTGTGCATCTCTATATTCTTGGTGAAGGACCAGAACATGCGAGTTTGCAAAATTATATCTGCCAAAATGGTCTTGAAAATAATGCAACTTTGCTTGGCTATGAGTTGAATCCTTATAAATATTTAGCGAAGTGTGACCTGTTCGTCTGTGCGAGTTATGCGGAAGGCTTTTCTACCGCGGCGACCGAAGCACTGATCGTTGGAACACCGGTCTGCACCGTGGAGGTTTCCGGGATGCGGGAAATGCTGGGAGAGGACAGTCAATATGGACTGATCGTTCCCAATGACGAAGAGGCGCTGTATCAGGGAATCAAGTCTTTGCTGGATCAGCCGGAGCGTCTGGCAGAGTACCGCCGCAAAGCCGCTGTGCGGGGGAAAACCTTCAGTACGCACGAGACGGTGGAAGCGGTGCAGGAGATGCTGACGCAGCTCGTTTCGGAAAAGAGCGAGGAATAACAGGATGAACGATCTCAAAGAACCTTTCTACCGTATTCGAGGAGAATATATGACAGAAAAACTGATCTCGATAGGGATGTAAAGTTAGAAGAAAAAGCAACGGATGGTTGTCTTGCTCTATTATAGAGAAGAATATATACTCCGGAAAGACGATTCGATGGATCAGAAAGGGAAAATCGGGTACATTGACTGATGAACGATGATTTGATTTCTGTTGTAGTGCCGGCCTACAATATTGAACGGTATATCGAACGATCGCTGGAAAGCCTGCTGCGGCAGACGTACCCGTTTCTGGAAGTGGTGGTCGTGGATGACGGCTCCACAGACGGGACAGCTGCCCTGATTGACCGGATGGCCGAGAAAGAGCCCAGGCTGATTGCGGTGCACAAACCCAACGGCGGGGTCTCCAGTGCACGCATCGAGGGAATCCGCAGAGCGTCCGGGCAATGGATCGGCTTTGCGGATGGGGATGATTTCGTCGAACCGGAAATGTTTGAACATCTGCTGCAAAACGCAATCCGGTGTCATGCGGATATTTCCCACTGCGGCTGTCAGATGGTGTTCCCGGACGGCCGTGTCGATCTGCATTATGGGACAGGCCGGTTTGTAGAGCAGACAAACGAGCAGGGCGTGAAGGACCTTGTCGAAGGAACGTTTGTTGAGCCGGGACTTTGGAATAAACTGTTCCGGCGCGACATTGTGGAAGATTTTGAACAGTCCCCGCTGTGGGACCCGGAAATCAAAATCAATGAAGATCTGCTGATGAACTATCTGCTGTTTTCAAGAGCGGAAAAGTCGGTCTATGAGGATATTCCGTATTATCATTATCTTATCAGAAAACATTCGGCATCAACTTCAAGGACTAAACCGCATGTTACAGATCCTTTGCGAGTTATGGATACGATCCGAAACGATCTGAAGGGAAAGAATGTTCTTTACCCGGTTGCCTATACCCGATATCTGCGTGTTCTCATCAGTGTGGCAAACCAGAAACAATGGGCAGAAGAAAGCAGAAAGGCGCAAAGGCAGCTACGGCAGGAAATTCAATCCGGAAACCTTACTGTATGCACATCTCAAAAACTTCGTCTTATGGCACTTGCAGCAGCATATTGGTTGTCAGCATATCGCCAAGTACGAAAAATCCATGATAACATTACAGGCATTTCCCAAAAATACGACGTGTAGAATGCCGCGTTCAAAGAGAGGGCAGTTATGGATCTGATCAGTGTGATCGTACCGGTGTATCGGGTAGAACCCTATTTGAACCGATGCGTTGAGTCTCTGGTTGCGCAGACATATCGAAATCTGGAAATTATTCTCGTGGATGATGGATCTCCGGACAAATGTCCGGAAATTTGCGATGTCTGGGCACAAAAAGATGCAAGAATTCGCGTGATCCACCAAAAAAATGGAGGCGGGGGGAGTGCCAGGAACGCTGCGTTGGATATCGCACAGGGAGAATATCTAGCGTTTGTGGATAGTGATGATTTTATTGCTCCGGACATGATGATGTATTTGCATAACCTGTTCTCTGATGGAGTTGACGTTGTGGAATGCGGCTATTGCCTTACAGAAGATGATACAGCGACCTTCGACGCAATATCGGCTTCCTGCAATATAAAGACCTATACAAGACAGGAAGCAATGAGAGAGCATATCCATGATCAAATATTCAGACAACTGATCTGGAATAAATTATATCGCCGACAGGCAATCGGGGAAATAAGGTTTCCGATTGGCAAACAGATCGACGACGAATTTTGGACATATCGTGTCATTGGAAATTGCAATAAGTTGATTTGGTCGGATAAAGTTCTCTATGCATATCGACAACAGTCAAACTCGGTCATGCATTCTTTGAGCAAGGAAGGTAGAATGCATGCCATTGAAGCAAAAGTGGAGCGGCATAAATATTTAAGCAAAGTTATGCCAGAGCTCACTTATGAAAGCGCACAGGATCTTTGGCTTTCATGCCTGTACCAAGGACAGAAGTTGTTGAAAGAGAACACTGATTCCGAGAACAAGCAAGCATGGAATTATATGAAAACATGCCTGAAACGGTATCCTATACCGGTCGCAACGAGAAAAAATCCGATGACTTTAAGGATATGGCTGAGCATGGAAAAAATTTCGCTTGGAATTACCTGCAGAATCAGAAATATGCTGAAAATAGGAGAATGACCGGTGGCGAAATGGATGCAATATCCCAGAAATATCTTGAAAAAAATACAAAAACTAGGAATGAGCCCGGAACAATCAGAGATAAAATATCTTCTCTCTCATGGATTGAGGTTGGGAAAGAACGTCAGAATCCATGCGGAAAATGCGTTTGACTCGGTATTCCCGTGGTTGATTGTAGTAGGAAATAACGTGTGCATCTCATCTGATGTCAAAATTTTGGCCCATGATACAAGTACGGAGTATGTCTGTGGATATACGAAGATTGGACAGGTTGTGATTGGTGATAACGTGTATATCGGTTACGGTGCAATTATTCTGTGCAACACCCGGATCGGAAATAATACCATTATAGGAGCAGGAAGCGTTGTATCTGGCAATATCCCGCCAGACTCCGTATATGCGGGAGATCCGGCTCACTTTATCTGCTCATTGGAAGACTTTAAAAGAAGGCACCAGGAGCAGCTGGAAAACGCACCGCGATTCGAAGGACCATGCCAAAAGTGGCGGGAGGCACCCCCTGACCAAAAGCAAGCCATGTATGAAAAGCTAAACGGACGCCTGGGATATATGAAATAGCAGGGCAGTGAGAAACTTACTTCCGGAGGATACATTAGACATGAATGGAGAACACTTGATTTCGGTGATTGTTCCTGTCTACAATGTTGCAATCTATTTGGAAAAGTGTATCGAAAGCATTGTGGGACAAACCTATCAAAAACTCGAAATTATCTTGGTGGATGATGGCTCAACAGATACTTCGCCTGAGATATGCGAACAATGGAAGCAGCGCGATCGGAGAATCGTGGTATGTCACAAGAAAAATGGCGGTCTTTCTGATGCCAGAAATGTCGGAATGCAAATGGCGAAAGGAGATTACCTTGCATTCGTCGACAGCGACGATTCTATTTCAGAAGATACACTCCAATCCATGCTAAACTGCGCTATAACAAGCGGAAGTGAAATTGCGGTTTGCAATATGATTCGGGTTACAGAGGATGGCAGGGAAAAACCATTTTATTCTCCGGCTCACGAAATGACGGTCTTGTCAGGAGAACAAAGATTTCAAACACTGAATCAGCCATCGGTATGCAACAAATTGTTCCGGAAAGAGCTGTTTGAAGGCGTGAAGTTCCCAGTAGGAAGATATTACGAGGATACGTTTGTATATCATGAGCTGGTGTATCGTGCACACAGTGTAGCTTTGACCGGCAAGGATAGTTACAGATATCTGCAGCGAAAAGACAGTATTGTGGGAAGGCCGCAGTATACTGATCGCTATTTTGATTTTATCAGTGCCGTATCGAAGAGAGTGGAATTCTTGCTGAGCCATCATGTGACAGGGTACGCGGAAGACGCCTGCCTGAGTCTGTATGCGGCACTGGCAAATGCAGAAAAATATATCAAGAAAACCCCTCAGAATAAGGACAAATTCCGAGAGGCTCACCGGCAATATGAGCAGGCCTATCAGGCCTTGATGAGGCCGGAAGCCAAAATTGGTGGCAAACAGAAAATAAGATTGGTTTTGCTGAAATATTTGCCGAAATTGCATGTGAAAGTATACTGAGGTAAATTGTATGAACGCTTTTCAGCGATTAGAATGGCGAATTTATAAAGAACGGAAAAGACTACGGCTGCGTAACAGGACGCCTTCCATTATCTCCTCAAACTGTAATGGTGAATTCTGGTACTATGATATGCGGCTCCGGTTTCTCACGCCCACAATCAATTTGAGCTTTGACATGAATGATTATGTTAAAATGCTCGAAAATCTGCGCTGGTATATGGAACAGCCGATTCAATTTTTTGAAGATCCGCGATATGACTACCCTACGGGGATGCTCGGAGATATTGAAATCCGCTTCAACCATTATTCCTCTTTTGAGCAGGCTGTCAATAAATGGGAAGAAAGAAAAAGAAGAATCAATTGGGACAATCTGTTTGTGCTGGGAATTGACGGAGATAACTGTACCTATGAAACGCTCCAGCGCTTTGACGCCTTACCTTACCAGAACAAGGTCATTTTCACACATATACCGTATCCGGAAATCAAGTCCGCATATTATATACCGGGATTTGAAAAAGAGAAAGGCGTTGGAGTCCTTATTTATTTCAAAAAGCAGTTTTTCGTGCGCAGATATCTGGATGATTTTGATTATGTTTCATTCCTAAACGGAAAGAATATTCTTCAAAGAAGGGAAAATCGATGATTCCGAAGATAATCCATTACTGCTGGGTAGGAAATGCTACGAAACCATCATCGGTCTTGTACTGCATACAAAGCTGGAAAAAATATTGCCCAGACTATGAAATCCGAGAGTGGAATGAATCCAACTATGATTTTTCCAAAAACAAATATATGAAACAGGCATACGATGCTCATAAATGGGGATTTGTGCCGGACTATGCGCGTTTGGATATTATTTATCAATATGGAGGCATTTATCTTGACACGGATGTGGAGCTCATCAAGAGTTTTGATGAGCTGTTGGAACAGCCTGCGTTTATGGGATTTGAAAATACGGGAGACGGCGAATTCTTTGTCAATTGCGGACACGGATTTGGTGCCGAACCGCATCATGAAATTGTAAGAGCTGCCCGAGATTTGTATGAGGACCTCGAGTTTCTCAGGAAAGATGGGTCCTTTAATATGCTCCCGTCTCCGCATTATACAACAAGGACCTTGAAAAAGTATGGCCTGGTCCAGAAGAATGAAGACCAAAGGCTTCCTGGTATGATGGTGTACGCTTCGGATGTGCTGTGCCCTAAAAATTTCCGTACAGGGAAACTTCATAAAACAGAACGGACTGTCTCTATCCACCATTTTACCGCGTCCTGGCTGGACGAAAAAATTCGAAAAGAACTGGAGCATACGCAGAAAATAAAGCGTATTTTCGGCTCTCGGCTTGGACATACGGTTCTGTTGGGAGAAAGTGTACTTGAAAAATATTCCCTTACGGAACTTGTCACGAAATTGCCTGGTCGTCTGGTCGGAAAAGCAAAACGAAAGATTGTATCTCAACTGGAGATGATGCCATACTATCAGGGGCTTTGGAAGGCGGGAAAACAACCCAACGGGAAAGAACCCCCAATTCTGTTGGATACGGCATTGGAAAGCGATAACTGCGGCGATCAAATTATCATGGAATGTTGTGGCAACCACCTGCGCGGTATTCTGGATATCGAGCAGGTCAAGCATATTCCGACTCATCGCTTCGCAACCCGGCAAGAACAGGACGAACTGAAAAAGGCAGCTTATAAAATACTGTGCGGAACAAATATTCTTTCTGGGAATATGAGATCTTACGGTTTGTGGAAACTGGGTCCGGATGTGTCGGCTTACAAGAATACTGTTTTGATGGGAGTCGGATTTGATTCAGAGTCGGAAAAATATGACAGATATACCAAAGCGCTCCTTCATACCATTTTGCACCGAAATTTTCTTCACTCTGTAAGAGATCGTTTTTCAGAGCAGAAGCTGAAGTCTATGGGAATTAGCAATGTGATATATACCGGCTGCCCGACGATGTGGAGCCTGACGCCCGAAGTGTGCCGGTCGATTCCGGAGCAAAAAGGTACGAAGGTGGTCTGCACCGTTACGGACTATAATCGAGATCCGGACATGGATACCAGGATGTTTGAAGTTTTATTTGAAAATTATCAGACGGTCTATTTTTGGATTCAAGGAAAAGAAGACTTGGTATATCTTCAAACATTGGGCTTGGAATCCAAAGTAACCTGTATTCCGTCAAGTCTGCAGGCATATGATGCCATTTTGCAACAGGAAGATCTGGATTATGTGGGAACACGTCTGCACGCAGGCATCCGTGCACTATCTTTGGGACATCGAAGCGTCATTATAGCGATTGATAACCGAGCAAGATGCATTTCTCGTGATACGGGATTGCCTGTCATCGAAAGGTCGGAATTACAAACGGAGCTGGAGGAAGCGATTCGGAATAAATTCTCCACAACGATTCAGATGCCTTGGGAGAATATTGACAGATGGAAAAAACAATTTCAGTAAGAAACATACAGGGGAAAGAATATGCATGAAAGATCAAGAACAGAATATTCACTACTGAATATATTCGTTGGAATAGGCGGATATATTTTGAACACTGTCCTTGGATTTGTTTGCCGGATGGTTTTTGTGCGCTGCCTCTCTGCAGATTATCTTGGAGTCAGTGGGCTTTTTACCAATATTCTTACGATGCTTTCCTTGACGGAGCTGGGAATCGGAAGCGCGATCGTTTATGCATTATACAAGCCGCTGGCCGAGCATGATGAAGAAAAAGTAGCTTCATTGGTTCAGCTGTACAGCAAAGCATACCGAATGATTGGATTGGTGGTAGCTGTTGTCGGTGCGCTTATAATGCCGTTTTTGAGCGTTATTATCCAAGAGCCGCCGCAGATCAAAGAAAGTATTTATTTGCTGTATCTCATCAATTTGTTCAATACATCAAGCACATATTTCTTCAGCTACCGCAGTTCACTACTTTCGGCCGCGCAGCAGAACTATATTGTTATCGGTGTTAATTATATTATTACGATTGTGCAGAGTATTCTGCAGATGGTTTGGCTTGCGGCAACAAGAGATTATCTGGGGTATTTATTGATTCAGACAATTGGAACTTTTGTGTACAACATCACAATTTCGTATATTGCGGCTCGAAAGTATCCCTATATCAAGAGGAAAGATCCAAAACCGCTGTCCAGAGAAGAAACCAAAGATCTGTTTAAAAATATACGGGATCTTACGGCATACAAAATCTCAGGGCTTCTGGTTAACAGTACCGATAATATTTTGATTACATTTTTCAAGGGATTGGCAACGACAGGCGTAGCCTCGAATTATACATTGCTCGTGAATACCTTAAACTCTCTTCTTGGGCAGATTTTTAATGGGTTGACGGCAAGTGTTGGAAACCACAATACTCTTGAAAGCTCACAAAAAAGATATGAAATGTTTTCGTTCCTCAATCTGATGAATTTCTGGATTTTTGGGTGGGCAACTTTGGGGATCATCTTTTGCTCTACGGATTTGGTAGAACTCTGCTTTGGAACGGAGTATACGCTTCCAATCAGCATTCCCTTGGTCATGGCTTTAAATTTTTACACTGTAGGACTTCAAAATGCAGTCTGGACCTACAAACAAACAATGGGTTTGTTCCATTACGGACGATTTTTGCAAATTGTCACGGCAATTCTGAATGTATTTTTCTCTGTAGTGCTAGGATATCGATGGGGCGTTTTCGGAATCCTGTTTGCAACATTTCTCGCCAGACTATGCACCAATCTCTGGTATGACCCGTATGCGGTGTTTGTCCATGGATTTCGAAAATCTCCCGCACTCTATGCACAAAAATATTTTTATTATCTGTTGACTCTGGGAATTGCAGCTGCAATCTGTTATCCGTTGATGAAATGCGTCGAGATCCCGCTTGTCAAAGTCCCTGCCAAAATTTTGATTTGTAGTGTGGTCTGTAATGTCGTGTTTTACCTCATGTTCCAGAAGACAAAAGAGTTTCAAAAGTTAAGAGAAGTGTGGAAAAATGTTCTGAGGATATTCCTCCGAAAAATAAAAGAAAAATGAAAGAAAATATGGATAAAGAAAGACGGTCTGTGGTAAAGAGGATTTCGCTTCCGAGGAAGAAAAAATCAGCTGTGCCGATCCTCTATCTTGCAGGTTCTTTTTTTGCTATTGACGCACTTTTGCGTATTGAGAGAAGATGGTTGGGATTTTACAGTATCTATCGTCTTCCTCCGTCGCTCTTTACGCTCTGCTGGGTTTGCATCATTCTTGGTGGGCTTTCACTGCTTTCAAAACGCGTAGGAAGAATTCTGTATACGGTTTTGTACAGCTGTTTTGCTATATATTCTATGGTATATATTATCTGATTTTTAATAAATTCTTGTTTTTGGCGGATTTACAGAATGCGACGGAGGGAGCGGCTTTTTTTCAATATGTATGGAGTGTGATTGATCCGAACCTTGTCTTGTATATTCTCGCTCTGATCGGTATCGGAATACTAGGAGTTGCCATTTATCCGGAATTTCCGAAGTGCCACGCATTGAAAGCCATTGTGGCACGGTGCCAGATTTGGGGAATTTCCCTGCTGGGCATTATGTGCATTCCGAATCTGTATCGCTATGATTCCAATGCGGCTATGAACACGGCGGTGGAGTATCAAAGCTTTACCAGCTCCGGGTTTGACATGGAAATCGCGGGATATTATCAGTTTTTGGCCAGGGATTGCTGGTTGTCTTTTCTGAAGCCAAAGGCTGATATGACGGAATACTATGATGAAATTGATGAATATCTGGAAAAAAGGAGCCATCTGCTACAAATAACTATACAGGCCTACTCAAAGGGAAAAATATCATTTTGATACAGATGGAAAGCATTGATGATTGGATGGTCAACGATGAAAATACACCAACAATCAGTAAAATGATGAGGGAAGGAATCAACTTCCTGGATATGTATACACCATGTTATGGGAGCGGCTGGACGTTTGGCACAGAGTTTGCGTTTCAGACAGGTGTGTATCAAGGAGCCACTACTATGGCGGGAGGAAGATTGGCAAGGAATGCGTTCCCTTACAGCATTGCCGATCTTGCAGGATCTTTGGGATACTCCTGCAAGTCTTTTCATGAAAATACCGGAAACTATTACAACAGAACCAGTATGCACAGTGTATTGGGATACACCTACTATTGTACGGCGGAACTTGTTTCCGATGGAAATCCGATGGATGATACGACGCTTGTTACAAGTGACGAGGTCTGGAATCTTTTGACGGATAAAATGGGAAAGGAAAATTTCCTGAGTTTTATCATAACGTACAGTCCGCATTTGCCTTATAGCACAGAAGACGAACTAGGAAAGTATGCTTTGTCCCGATATCCGCAATATAATGTCGAAGGACGAGATTCTGAAATCAATATCCTCTGTGCAAAGGCAAGGCTAACAGACGATATGTTTTCGCAAATGCTGATTCGATTGGAAGCGGCAGGATTATTGGATGAAACGGTTATTATTGCATATACGGACCATTATAGCTATGGAATAACGGATCAGGAGCAGGTGAAAGAGCTATCCCGTAACAATGGAAACGAAATCTTGGAACGTACACCTGCGTTTATCTGGTTTCAAGGGTGCGAACCGACGGAAGTTCAAAAAACTTGCCAAACCATTGACTGGCTGCCGACCATCGCCAATATGTTAGGAGTCGATATGACCTCAAAATCGTTGGGATATGATATTTTTGACCCGGAGTATCAAGGCCTGGCCGTCCTTCCGGATCATACCTGGGTCTCCAACGGAACGTATGTCAAAAATGGAACAACAATTGCCCGGGGGAACATGACGGATGAAGAGATTGCACAAATGAACGAATGGGTTCAGAAATTTTACTCGGTGGATGATGCGGTCCTTCGATCGGATTATTACAGAACATTTCGGTAGACGGAAACTTGATTCTGTAGGCATATTTGCTGATCAAATGAATGTTAGATAACGGATTGGGTCTTTCCAAGATTGATAAAAAAGCCGCAGCTTTTTGCTGCGGCTTTTGACGTTTCTATTTTTGTTTACTTACAATAAAAAACCCGGCAATTTTGGGTATCGGCAAGAATTTCGTAGTCAGAAAGATCATAAAAATTCTCTAGGCTGCTTATGATTCGGAGCGTATCATCTGAAATATAGTGAGAATATAATAAAAAACCGTTCTGGAACGAATGATCCCGGAAGGCAATCTCCAGGTCTTCATATCCTGTATTACGACAGAGAAATACCTGGGGATGATCCTGGAATTCGAAAAACCATTGGACAAGGCTATCGTTGTATGTGTCGCCGTTTATCGCAATCACGGGAAGACTTTTATAAGGTGCCAAGGCTTCTTGCCGAACTTTATTCTCAGGATAAAGATAGTTTATCGTCCCGTTTCTATAGAAGACGAGAGTCATTACCATGGTGATTAGGCATAGTCCGCAATTGAGCAATTTGTCTTCAACGCCGAAGGTCTGGCAAACATACCCCAGAAAAGCGTGGAGCACACAAAAGATGGCAATATAGATCCAAGGGAAAATACACATAAAATACCGGTCAACCTGGAATGGGGCCAACTTCGTTACAATACAGATATAACCTATTGTAGTAAAGGCGATGAATAGGAATCCGGTAATATCCGGAAAAGATCCTTGCTTCAGAGAGATTTTTTTTGAAAAGAGTACAATATTCACGACCAGAAAAATTGTCAGACAAAGCAGAATCGGATCAGCCAAACCTCCGAAAAGCTCTCGATCAAAAATCTGCAACACATGATTTAGCTGCTCTTTGAAAGAGGTTTCCGAAGAAAGACTTGTGAGAGCTTCTTGACCCCTGTCTCCAAAGAAAAGACGAACGACCATGCGAGGAAATAGAAGTTCGGCAATTGTCAAAGCTAACAATTCCAATTTGATGAAACAGAACAGAGAGCACCAACGCTTGTGCAAAACATAGTATATACACACGCTCAAGCACAAGAAAAATGCAACGAATAAAAAATAATACTGAGACAAAATGCCTGCAACGGTGACCGACTGCAACAAGGTGCAGAACTTGCCGGAAAGCGATTCCAAAGGTCGAGTGAGCATCAACAGAATCAAATATAGGAATAGTACAGACAAGAGCGTCTGCAAGGCATACATTCGAATATATACCCCAGTTGTGAGACCTCCGATCGAAAAGGCCCAAGAAAGGCTTCCGGCCAATGACGTAAACCGACTTGATGTTATTTGGTATAAAATCAGGCCTGTGAAAATACAGGTGCCCGCACAGAAGATAATGTTTGGAATCAAGCCGGCCCATTTGGATGCGTTTAACCCAAAAAGCTTAAGCAGAGACGACAAAATATGAACGATTAAATAATATGTGGCAGGATGGTTGTCTGTTTCAGCATTCCAGTATGGAATTGTCAGATCGAAAAGACTACTGTCAACAGGTGCCAAGATATCCCGGTATCGGGTGCCGAGGCTCCAGGAGGCGTACGCATTCTCGGAGTCTCCGTAATTGGTGCCACCGTAATTGGATAATTCGAAAGTGTATACCTCGTCAACGTGGAACCCTTCCTTTTGTGTTCCGAGAACAATTAGAAATACTGCTTGTACAGATGCGATGATCAGCAAGCCGATAAGAAGCTTTCGATCCCATTTGAGCAAAGGAAGCCCGGTCCGAGTGTGTTCTGCTGGGAAACGAAAACAAAATGTCAGGCAATTCCATACAAAATAGAAGGCAGTAATACCTAAAAAGATACCCGCGACAGAAAAAAGAAAATCATAAGACAAGCCGATTGCAGACGAGATCTCGGAAGCAAGGGAGGAAAAAAACCATACCTTTCGAAATCGCAAACCTAGTATAGCGCAAAGCGCCAGACTGATATACAGTTCGGGTTTCCCCAAATGTTGTTTGGAAAATACGAAGATTCTGGGGAAAAACAGTATACTGAAATAGAAAACGACAGTCAGCAGCGCTGCGCTGAGAAACCCACCAAAGGATGGAGGAACAGCCAATAAGAAGTATGCGGCGGCAGATGTGGTGATGGGGAGGATGGTCAAAGTGCGGTTAATGGTGGTCATAGAAATACATTGCTCCATGTGACTCATAATTTGATCTGGGAGTATCGCGGCGCCGGTCTGTATTGACAGGGCATACAGGCAAAAGTACGGCAGGAACCATTATAACACGAAGTTTCTGCAATGTATTGCACCAATATATGGAATAATAGAGAAGGCTAAAGTTTACCGAATGAAAACGAACCCCTTATTTCTTCCCATTCCTCTTCCAGATCGCATACAATCCGTCCAGGATCAGGGTCTCGCGGTAGTCCATAGGGGTGTCGCAGGCGTCGCGGATGGTGGCGGGCAGGGTACCGGTGACGATCACCGGCGCCTGCGGTGCGCGGAGGACGGCACGGCATTTGGCGAACATGCCGTCCAGCATGGCGGCGGTGCCGTTCAGGATGCCGCTGTGCAGGCAGTCGGCGGTATTGGTGCCCAGAAAACGGCGCGGCTTGGTCTCGGGGTCCACCTGGGGCAGCTGCGCCGTATTGCGTACCAGGGCCTCGAGACTCAGCTGCGGCGCGGGCAGAATCACGCCGCCCACGATGCTGGCGGCCTCGTCCACGGCCAGCAGGCTGATGGCGGTATCGACGTTCATCACAAGCAGCGGCGGCTCATGGCGGCGCAGGGCCCCCACGACGGCGCAGAGAAGCTCTCCGCCCAGCTGGGCGGGGTTGTCCATCCGGATGCGCACACCGCTCTTCAGGCCGGGCCCGACCTCCATCAGGGGCACCTGGCACATCTTCTGCAGGGCTTCCCGCATCCGGGGCGTCAGCGAGGGCACCACGCTGGCCAGGATCACGTCGGTCACATCGAGAGGGGACGCACCGTACAAGGCCAGCATGTTGACCATCTTGTAGACCAGCTCGTCCGAGCTGAGCCGGCTGTCCGCGTACAGACGGGAGGAAAAGACCAGTTTGCCGTCGGGGTGGTATCCGCCGAAGGTGATGTTGGTGTTGCCGATATTCAATGCCAGGAGCATCATGCCACGCTTCTTTCGTTCACAGTATTTGTCTTTATACTATAATAAGTAGAGGCAAAAAGCAAGAAAAGACCCCAAACAGCTTTTTTTGAAAAAAATCAAAAAAACTCGAAAAAAGGGGTTGACATTCCCTGAAAATGTGGTATTATAAATGAGCTGTCGCGAGAGACAGCGACCGCCGAAAGGCTCAGGGAATACGCTGGAACGTCAAGAAACCCGGAAA
>NZ_JAXJZK010000011.1:0-7664 GCF_036306485.1 Gemmiger sp.
AGTGTAGCAGTCACACGTATCTTCGTAGAACTGCACATTGTGCGGAACGGAGAAGAGCGAAATGCCGTTGGACATTGCAAACGGGTCCTGATAATCCTCGCACTGGGAATGGGATCCCATTGCGGGGCCGTTGTGGACCACAATGCCGCAGTTGCTGGCAATGTTGGCATCCAGCTGGAACTCTTCCAGTTCGAGTTTCGGTGCCTGATAGTTCTTTTTCGTCATGGAATTATTCCTCCCCAGCAGTGATGCTGTTCTGGCTTTCCGGCTCGGTGTCTGCCGTCGGAGCAGGCTCCTCGGTGGCTTCGGGCACCTGCGTCGGTTCGGCGGTCGGAGCTGCCGCAGCGGGCTCCTCGGTGGCGGCGGGCTGCTCGGTGGCAGCGGGTTCCTCGGTCGGAGCCGGCGTGCTGACCGGAGCGGACGCCATCGCGGCAACATCCAGGCTCTCCACCGTGATGTCCTGATCGCCGTCAACCTCGACATCGCCGTTCTCCTCGTCGGGAACAATCTCGCCGTTGTCAACGATCGTGAACTCGGCGCTGCCGGTCACCTTGATGTTGGTCAGGGCAAGAACCTGGTCGGAGGTGTTGGTGATCTTGAAGGTTGCCACATTGTCGCGGATGTTGGCATAGCTGCTGATGTCGTAGTAGCTGTCCGGCGTGTTGTTCACTGCAACGCTCTGATAGTTGATCGTTGCCTGCGCACTGCCCATCGGCGCCTTCATGCCCAGGAACACCTTGTTGGTGTTGGCATCCCAGTTGTTCAGCGAGAAGGTCACGCTCTGGCCCTTTGCCAGATAGACTTCTTCCTTCGGGCCGTTGCTCTGGTATTCCGAAGCCTTCTCAATCTCACCGTTGGTATCGGTGAAGAGGACGAAGTTCACGCCATCCCAGACCAGGCCGCCCTCGGCGTCCACAGAGTAGTCGTTGAGGATCTTCTCACGCAGGGTGACGAAGGTCATGTTCTCCTCGCCATCCGCCGCATAGGCTGCACCGGCAACCGCGATCTTGTCGCTTTCAGGGTTCATCGGGTTGACAACACGGATGCCGTCCAGCCAGAAGTCCTTGCCGTAGTTGAACGCAGCCGCACCGCCGGCAATGCTGACCGTGACGGTGTAGGTGCCGTAGGTGTCGGCATTCCAGGTAAAGACCGGGATGTTGTACAGCGTTCTGTTGGTGACGGTTTCGGTGCCGTTTCCGTCCTCACCGTCATTTTTCTTCTCATCCTTGAAGCTGGTATCGCGCATGAGGGTGTACAGCGTATCGCCGTTCTGATCGGAGATGACCACCTTCATGTAACCGCTGGTTTTGCTGGTACGGGCAAAGAAGGAGGTACCGGTGCCGCTGAAGGTGTAGCTGAACTTGGCGGAACCATTTGCGGTGTTGACATACTTGCTGGTACCGTTGCTGTCGCCGCTATCCTGCAGGTAAGCGGGATCGGAGCCGTAGGGGCTGGTCGTGGTGCCGACAAGGCCGGTCTCCTGCACGTCGTTGTCAGCCGTGCCCTCATCCGTCCAGTTGCCGGTGTAGGACACCAGACCATCGAAGTTTTCTTCGTAGTACATGGTGGTGGCGGGGATGATATAGATCGTGCCGGTATCTTCCGCCGTCACTTCCTTGTTGTCATCGCCGATGCTGGTGACCTTGACTTTGTACGTCAGGGTATCCACATCGTTCAGAGGCTTGTTCAGGGTGTAGGTGATGACACCGTCGCTCAGCTGAGCCGTGCCGCAGCTGCCGCCGCTCACCTCGGTGACCTCGATCTTGTCACCCTTCCAGGTATCGTTCTTGAGGATATCCTCGACCTGAATCTCAACGGGCAGGTTGTAGTCCAGCACAACCTGATCGTTGCTCGGATAGACGCTCGGGTTGGGGATATCGGCGCTCAGGTAGTTCTTGCAGACAAACTGGAGGGAATCCTCCGCTTCCTCACTGCCGGAAATGCTGACCGTCATACTGGTCCAGCCATTCTGGGGTGCGTTCTGATTGGAACCGTTTGCTGCCTTGGCGGAATAGGTGAATTCAGGATCCTGGTAGCCTTCCTTGCTGTCCTCGACCACATAGTATTTGTCGGCGCTGATCTCACCGATGAACTTGGCCGTCTGACCGTTTCTCAGGGTGAAATGACCGTTGCGGTCGGTGGAAGGCGTCGCGATGGTCTGGCCGTTCTCGTTCTGGAGGACGTAGGTGGCATTGCCGACGGGCTTGTCGTTCTTATACAGCGTGAAGCCGAAGTCAACACCATTGACCATCTGCTTTTCCGCTTCGGTCAGCGGATAGGTCTGACCATCCGAAGTCTTGGACTCGGTGATCTGCTTGGTGACCGAGACACTGTCCTTGACGGGCAGGTTGAACTTGATCATGCAGTTGGAGGAGCCGGCGCCGCGTTCCAGGTAGTAAACGGTCAGCTGATGCTCATCGGTGGCTGCAAAGGTCTCGCGGGTCATATTCAGCGCACCGTACTCGGTGACCGTACCGTCCTCGCTCACCTCGTTGAAGAGCTTGCCGCTCAGTGCCTTGCCATTGATATCGGAAGCGGTCTTGCCGGGCAGGTTCACCATCTCGGTGATTTCCCAGGTGTTGTCGGCAAAATTGATCGTGCCGTTCATACCGTTGCGGATACCGCCGATATCCAGAACCAGCGTACCGTCGATGAAGACCCAGACATCGTCATCACCGGAGAACTGGAACTCGATGGGATCAGACTTGTCATCGCTCGCGTTCATGCGGCCGTTGGCGGTCATCGTGAACGGGATGGTGGCATTCATACCGAAATAATAGTTGGCGGATGCCGTCTGAACATAGCTCGTATCATCAAAGGGGAACCAGCCGTTCGTACGTTTATCCTGGCCGTTGAAATCATGGCGCTGCGGCGTCGAGGAGAAGTACAGGTTGGAGTTGCTGGCCGGCGTGGAAGAGGTTCCCTGCGAATAGCTGTCATGGAAATAAGCGCCGGTGGTGTTGGCGTCGAAGGTATAGTAGCCCGTATCTTTATCATAGACAAAGGGCAGACCCACGTTGGTGTAGATCTTCTTGACAGAGGTATCGCTGTTGAAGATGCCGGCATCGGGATAGTTGAACTGGATGTTCATATTGTTGTCCAGCGTCTGCTGAACCATGCCGGAATATGTACGGTTGCCGTTGCTGTCGGTCAGGTTGCCGGTCCACCAGTCATGATTGGCATATGTCAGAGATTTGGTGGTATTCTGGTTTTTCGCCTTGTACAGCGTGATGCTTCTGCGGCTGGAGCTGGCATATTTGGTGCCGCTGGCCGTCTTATAGCCGATGCTCCAGTAATAACTCCCAAACCAGTTGTCGCAGCTCAGACTGGTCACCAGATAATACTGGCCGTTGGTAAGATAATAGTAGCCGTTGTTGACGTAGTTGCTGTAGTTTCCATAATAAGTATAGTTGACCGTCGTTCTCTCGTAGCTGGTGCTGCCCGATCCGTAGGTGTAGGAGTCGCTCTTGCTCGACATATCGCCGAAGTAGACACCATTCCACTGGGTCAGAGAGTTGATGGAACCGCTGCTCAGCGCATTGTCGACTTCCAGCTGATGCGTCGCGTTGTTGATCGTTTCCTGATCGTAGTCATACAGCGTGACGGGGAAATACTTCAGCTCCGTGCCGGCCCGGTCGGAAGGTGCGGTGACCTGATAGGTCGTGGCACGCAGTTCGGTGCCGGGCTCAACGGTGGACTCGTCCTCCACGAGCATGGTCTCGGTGGAATCGGCCGAGCCATTTTCCTCGGGAGCAGCGGTGGGTTCTGCAGTGGGTTCCGCGGTGGGTGCGGGCGTTGCAGAAGGCGTGCTCTCGGAACCGCCGAACAAACCTGTCAGCCAGTCCCGGATAGAATTGTTACCACCGAAGATGCTGTACCCGGAATTCGCAAAGCTGCCAAAGCCCCAACCGGCTGCCGAGGCGCCTGGCGCCATGGTACCGGTCAGCATGGCAACCGATACAGCTGCAGCGGCAACCCTCTGTAACTTACGGTTCATAACTGTGACCTCCTCATAGTCAAACAGGAAAGTGCGCATATCTGCGAGACCTTCCCGCAATGTTAGAGACTTACACATTTCCAGTTTCACCCAGTCTAGCACCTTCTTCGCAAAATGTCAAAGTTTCCCATTTAAAATGGGACAGATTCCCAGATATAAAACAAACGTTTTATCGTTGTTTCCGTCATTTTTGGGGATTTTGGCAGAATTTCCTCTTCAAAATTCATCGTTTTGACGATTTTTTGTGATTCTCTCCTGCTATATGGAAAAATCATGCCGCCGGACGCCCCGCAAAGGGCGCGCGGCGCTGCACCCGTCTTTTCAAACCGCGCAAAATCGTGTATAATAGGAAGAACAACAACTTCTTGGGGGGCGATGGGATGGACCATCCGCAGCAGCCACAATATACCGGCCTGAACCGATGGCTCCGGTCCGCGATGATTGCGCGGCTTCAGGCCTCCCGCAGGGAGGGGACCTTCGGGACCTTTCTGGGCGACTGGAAATGGATTTTTGAGTACAGCCGGCGGTACCGGGCGGCGGTCGTGTTCTATGTCCTGATGGGCATTGCCAGCTCGACGCTGGGCATTGGCGCCTCGGTGGCCAGCAAATACCTGATCGACATTGTGCTGGCGCGCAGCACCGACCGGCTGTGGCTGCTGGTGCTGGCGGCGGTGGCGGGCACGGTGTTCAGCCTGACCTTCAACGGGGTGGTGAGCCGGCTGTCGGCGCGGATCAGCATTGACGTCAACAACGACATCCAGGCCGACATTTTTTCCCGCATCCTCGACGCCGACTGGAAATCCCTCAGCGCCTACGCGAGCGGCGACCTGCTGAACCGGTTCACCAACGACGTGAACACGGTGGCCTCCAACGCCGTCAACTGGCTGCCCAATGTTCTGATCAGTACATACAGTTTTCTGGCCACGTTTTTGGTGATTCTGCACTACGATGTGACGATGGCCTTTCTGGCGCTGCTCAGCGCGCCCTTTCTGCTGCTGACGAGCCGCTACCTGATGCGCCGGCTGCGGGAGTACCGCCGCAAGGTGCTGGAGCTGAACAGCGGCATGATGAGCTTTGAAAGCGAGACCTTCTCGAACTTTGACAACATCAAGAGTTTCGGCCTGACCGAGCGCAGCTGCCGCCGCATGACGGGCTGGCAGCGGGACTACAAAAAGACCAACCTGGCGTACAATCTGTTTTCCATCCAGGCGAATGTCTGGCTTTCGGTGCTGGGGTCCGTGGTGACCTTTGCAGCGTTCGGGTACTGTCTGTTCCGGCTGTGGAGCGGCGCGATCACCTTCGGCACGATGACGCTCTTCCTGCAGCAGAGCAACCGGCTGAGTTCCACCTTCAACAAGCTGGTGTCGATTTTCCCGGGCATGGTGAACGGGGCGGTCAGTGCCCACCGCGTGCGGGAGCTGACCGAGCTGGAGCGGGAACCCCACGACGACGCGGCGGCCGCCGCCCTGCGGGCGCGGGCGGCCGGCGGGCTGCGGGTTGAGATGCAGGATGCCGGCTATGCCTACGAGCCGGGCAAACCCGTGCTGCACGACTGTGTGTTTTCGGCGGCGCCCAACCAGATTGTGGCGCTGGTGGGCCCGAGCGGCGAGGGCAAAACGACGATCCTTCGCCTTTTGCTGGGGCTGATCCGTCCGACCGAGGGCCGGGTGGAGCTCTGCGCGGGGGACCGCCGCTTTGCGATGAGCGCCGACACGCGGGAATTTTTTGCCTATGTACCGCAGGGCAACAGTCTGTTTTCCGGCACGGTGGCGGACAACCTGCGGATGATGAAGGAGGATGCCTCCGACGCCGAGCTGGAAGCGGTGCTGCGCAGCGCCTGTGCCTGGGAGTTCGTCCAGGGGATGGACCACGGGCTGTACAGCCGGGTGGGCGAGCGCGGCAAGGGGCTTTCCGAGGGGCAGGCCCAGCGGCTGGCGCTGGCCCGGGCGCTGCTGCGCGACGCGCCGATTCTGCTGCTGGACGAGGCCACCAGTGCGCTGGACCCCGCGACAGAACGTCGGATTTTGCAGAATCTGATGCAGGAGTGCAGCGGGCGCACCTGCATTGTGACCACCCATCGGCCCAGTGTGCTGGGACTTTGCAGCCGGATTTACCGGGTGAGCGGCGGAACGCTGACCGAGCTGGACCGCCGCGAGGCCGCCCGGCTGATGCAGGAGGAGGCGTGAGAGATGGAGGCATCGCAGCCGCGGGTCGTGACGCCCGAACAGATTCTTCCGATACTGGAACGCTATTTTGCGGCGGGGACGGCGTTTCCGCTGGTCATCACGGGGTTCAGCATGACGCCGTTTCTGGTGTCGGGGCGGGACCGGGTACTGCTGCGCCCGGCGCCCGACCGGCTGCGGCGGGGCGACATCGCCTTTTACCGCCGGACCTCGGGGCGGCTTGTGCTGCACCGGGTGATCCGCGTCGCGCCGGAGGGCTATTATTTTGTCGGGGACGCCCAGTCCGACATCGAGGGCCCCATCTCCCCCACCCAGATTCTCGCCATCGCCGACGAGGCGCAGCGCAAGGGCCGCGTCCAGCGGGCGGGCTGTTTCTGGTGGGAGTTTTTCCGCCATGTCTGGCCGGTGCTGCTGCCGGTACGCCGGCCCATCATGCGGCTGTATGCACGTTTGCTGCACCGCGGCCCGGCAGAAAATTGACGGTCGTTCATTGAAAAAGGCGTCCCGGATTTTTGCGCGGTTCCATAAGAAGCCAAGTTGCAAACCCATGACTGCTGCGAGGCAGCAGTTTTTTGCAGAGCCTTCGGTTTCTGATCTCACCCGCGCCTTGTCCGGGGCGCCTTATTCTTTTTTTCGGCAAACCGATGTCGGGACAGACAAAAACCCCCGCCCTTCCTTGCGGAAGGGCGGGGGTCTTATCGTTTCAGGCTGAGAGAGCCAAAGCGGTCATTACTTGTACAGCTCGACCAGCTTGGTCAGGTGATCGTAACGATCCTCGGCAGCCTTCTGGTTCTTGGCGAACAGAGCCTTGGCACGCTCCGGGAAGGCGCGGCTCAGGCGGCTGTAACGGGTCTCGTTGGCGAGGAAGTCCTGATACTTGTCCATATCGCCAGCCTTGGAGGTGAGGGTGAACGGATTCTTGCCCTCGGCCTTCAGCGCCGGGTTGAAGGTGAACAGGTTCCAGTAACCGGCCTCGACAGCCTTCTTCATCTCGTTCTGGCAGTTGGTCATGCCGCCCTTGACACCGTGCAGCTCGCAGGGAGCGTAGCCGATGATGATGGACGGGCCGGGATAAGCCTCGGCCTCAGCGATGGCCTTGACAGCCTGGGCCATGTTGGCGCCCAGAGCGATCTGAGCAACGTAGATGTAGCCGTAGGTCATGCAGATCTCAGCAAGGCTCTTCTTGCTGATTTCCTTGCCGGCCGCAGCGAACTGGCAGACTTCGCCGATGTTGGAAGCCTTGGAAGCCTGTCCGCCGGTGTTGGAGTACATCTCGGTATCGAAGACCATAACATTGACATCGTGGCCGGAAGCCAGGACATGATCCAGACCGCCGTAACCGATATCGTAAGCCCAGCCGTCGCCGCCGAAGATCCAGAAGCTCTTCTTGGCGAGGTACTGCTTGTCCTTGAGGATTTCCTTGGCTTCATCGCAGCCGCAGGCTTCCAGAGCAGCGATCAGGGCCTTGGCAGGAGCGTCGTTGG
>NZ_JAXJZK010000012.1:0-24791 GCF_036306485.1 Gemmiger sp.
GGCGCGGGGGACATCTTCGGCGGCAGTGCGATGAGCCAGTTCCTGCGGCTCGGCAAGGCGCCCGAGGCGCTCAGCGTCGAGGAGATGCGGGCGGTGACGCGGTTTGCCTGCTGCGCGGCAAGCCTCTCGACCCAGACGCACGGCGGCATCAACAGCGTCGTGCCGGAGGACGAGGTCCGCGCGATTCTCTGACAAAAAACAACAGGAGCGCACCGGAAGGTTCCGGTGCGCTCCTGTTTTGGTAATCGGGAAAAAAGCGGGCTCAGAGGGCGTCCTCCGAGTAGCTGCCGAACCCTTCGCCGATGACCTCATGGGCATCGCAGACGATGATGAAGGCCTCGGGGTCAAGGGCCAGCACGGTCCGTTTGAGGGCGGTGATCTGCTCGGGGCGGAAGGTGGTCAGCAGCACATCCTTGCCGCGGCCGCGGTAGGCGCCCTGGCCGTCCATCCGGGTGATGCCGAAATGCTCGGACAGCAGCGTGTGGACCAGCTCCTCGTTCTTGTCGCTGATGATGACGGCCATCCGGGCGTGGGTGGAGCCGTAGACGACGGTGTCCACCGTGATGCTCGAGACATACATCGCCACAATGCCGAACATCGCGCCGTCCACGCTGCGGAACACAACGCCGTAGGCCACGATGATGGTCAGGTCGATCATCAGGCAGAGCCGTCCGATCGAGATATGCCGGTAGCGGTATTTGAGCAGCCGGGCCGCCAGGTCGGAGCCGCCCGTCGTGACGCCGATGCGCAGCTGCATGCCGACCGAAAGGCCGAACAGCAGACCCGCATAGACGCAGGCCAGGAACTTGTTGTCCATCGGCCGGAAGGGGACGACCGAGATCAGGTCAATCATCACGGCGCCGACCAGCATCGCGCAGAAGGAGCGCACGCAGGACCGGAAGCCCTGGCGCCGGGCCAGCAGATAGAACAGCGGGACGTTGAGCACAATGCTCACAACGCCCACCGGGATCACCGGGACCAGCCGGTGGATGACCTGGCCGATGCCGGTGAAGCCGCCCGTGACGATCTGGTTGGGCTGAAACAGCCAGTCAAAGGCGATGGCGTAGATGGTGCCGCACACCGCGATCACAGCCGCGTCGCGCACCAGGTCCAGTGCTTTCCGTTCCACAGTGGTTTCCTCCTTACAGCACAGTCCGGCGCAGACGCCGCCCGGACGGGAACTGCCGGGTCCGCCCCGGCGCCAGAAGATGGTCTGCCGCTATTATCCCACGCCGGGGCGCAAAACGCAATGCAAATTGCCGAAAAAAGCACAAATACGCTGACAATCAGCAAGTTTCCTCACGATACAGGAACCAGGCAAAGCCGTAGGGGTACAGCTCGACGTCGTTGAGGTCGCCGCGCTTGCCGCCGTACATCAGTTCCTCAAAGGGACCCTGCTCCCCGGAACGGACGTGCAGGAACTCGGGGCTGAAGTTGAAGAAGGCGATCAGCTTATGGCCCTGGTACCAGCGCCCGACGCCCAGCACATGGCTGCTGCCGGTGTCAAAGGTCCAGACGTCGGCCTGGGCGTCAAAGGCTTTCTCGGCGGCGCGGATGGTCTCCATCCGGCGCAGGCCCTCAAACTGCTTGCCCTGGCGGGTCGTCGTGTCGTGGCGCAGCTCGGCCAGATCCCACTGGAAGTTGCCGCGGTGGATGTAGCGGCTGTCATCCCACTTCTCGGGGTCGTTGTGGTAGCTGTAATCGTTGAGCTGGCCGATCTCGTCGCCGCTGTACAGCACCGGAATGCCGCTCTGGGTCAGCATCCAGGCGTGCAGCATCAGGTCGCAGGAGATCGCCCGCTCCAGCTTGAAGGGGTCGTTCTCAAAGTCGGCGGCCTCCACGCCGCACAGCGACGCCGTCGTGCCGCACAGGCGCGCATCGCCCAGCCGGGGATCGTCGTTGTACAGCTCGCCGCGGCTGTCGCTTCCCGGCCATTTGCCGGTGAACCAGTCGTTCAGATACTTCTTGTGCGCCACCTCGTTGGTGCCGAACCGGGCGCCCAGCCACGGATAATCCAGGCCCCAGCCGATGTCGTCATGGCAGCGCAGATAGTTCAGAAACAGAAAATCACGCGGCAGCGCGCAGACTGTGTCCATCTGATGGCGCAGCAGCGAGATGTCCGCCGTCGCCAGCGAGTTCCAGGTGGTGGCCATCGTCGTGACGTTGTACAGCATATGGCATTCCGGCTTCTCCGGCGTGCCGAAGTAGGGCACCACCTTGGCCGGCTCCATGACCACCTCGCCCAGCAGCAGCACGCTGGGGCAGACAATCTCGCAGACCATCCGCATCATCCGCACCAGCGTGTGCACCTGCGGCAGGTTGCGGCAGGAAGTGCCCAGCTCCTTCCAGATATAGGGCACCGCATCCAGCCGGATCACATCAATGCCGCGGTTGGTCAGATAGAGCAGGTTTTCCGTCATATCGTTGAAAACAACCGGGTTCGCATAGTTCAGATCCCACTGGTAGGGATAGAAGTTGGTCATGACCACCTGCTTGCAGTCATCCAGCCAGGTAAAGCTGCCCGGCGCCGTCGTCGGGAACACCTGCGGCACCGTCTTTTCAAACTCGTTGGGAATGTCCCAGTTGTCGTAGAAGAAATACCGCTCCCGGTAGCCCGGCTCCCCGGCCCGCGCCTTTCTGGCCCACTCGTGGTCCTCGCTGGTGTGGTTCATCACAAAGTCCAGGCACAGGCTCATGCCCTTGTCGCGGCAGGCGTCCGCCAGGTGCTCCAGGTCGGCCATCGTGCCCAGCTCCGGCTCGACGGTGCGGAAATCCGCCACCGCATAGCCGCCGTCGCTGCGGCCTTTGGGGCTCTGCAGCAGCGGCATCAGATGCAGGTAGTTGACGCCGCATTCCTGAATGTAGGGCAGCTTCTCCTCCACCCCTTTCAGGGTGCCCGCAAAGGCGTTGGTGTACATCATCATGCCCAGCAGGTCCCGGCGGCGGTACCAGTCGGGGTTCGCCTCCCGGGCCGCATCCTGCGCCCGCAGCGCGGGCTTGCGGTCCGCCCAGGCACGGCGCAGCATCCCGATGCAGTAGTCAAACGCCTGCTCGTCGTCGTGGTACAGCTCGCAGTACAGCCATTTCAGCTCGTCGTAATGGCGGGCCAGACGCCGCTCAAACGCCGCGTCGTCGCTCTCGCCGGCCGGCTCGGCAGCCTTGGGTGCCTCCTTCACAGGCTCGGCGGCCTTGGGTGCCTCCTTCACAGGCTCGGCGGCCTTGGGTGCCTCGGCTTTGGGCGCCTCCTTCACGGGCTCGGCAGCCTTCGGTGCCTCGGCCTTGGGTGCCTCCTTCACAGGCTCGGCAGCTTTGGGCGCCTCCTGGACCGGCTCGGCGGCCTTGGGGGCTGCCGGGGCGGCCTTCTGCGGGGCCGCCGCCTTCACGGGACGGGCCGCAGGAGCCTTCTTTTTTGCTTTCTTTCGGCTTTTCATCAGAAATCCTCCTTATTCCTCTTCGCCCGCAGGCGCAGACGGTTTTCATGGGATCGCAGGGGCCTTTCCGGCGTCGGAATCGGACCGTTCGCCGGCGACGGCCGCAGGCAGGCGGCGCAGCGGGCTGCCTTCCGGACCCATTATACTACATCCTTCCTGTTTTGTGTTTATTTCTGCCATCAAAATTCAAATCTGACCGGATTTACCAAAACTTCACCGGGGTTTTACCGTTGCGTGGTGGAGAAGCCGCGCCGCCGGCGCTACAATACCCCTGGAGCAGCCAAAGGAAAGGAGCGATCCGTCATGAACCGGACGCAGATCCAAAAGAAGCACCCCGCCCGCCGCAGCCGGGGGCTGGGATGGCAGATCCCCGCAGCACTGGCCTGCGGCATCGCGCTCTGGGGGCGGTTCAGCGGCGCCGCCAACGCGCCGTCCATCGCCTGTGCGGCGCTGGCGGGCCTGGTGCTGGCCCTGAGCGTGGTACTGGCCCTGAAGAGCGAACCGCGGTAATACACAAACGGGAGCGCAGCAGCCGCTGCGCTCCCGTTTTGCTGCGGGTCATTGGCCCAGATTCTGCAAAAACGCCTGTTCCTTTTGCGCGCCGTAGGGGCCGTACCGGCCGGCCAGCAGCGCGGGCAGGGCGGTATCGGCCAGCTCGGCCCAGCTCTCGGCCTCATGCCGGACCAGGATGGGATAGAACCAGACGCCGTTCTGCCGGGCGGCGGCCCGGTCCCCCGGCGCATCGCCGACCATCAGCAGATGGTCGGGGGCGTAGCCTGTGCGCAGCAGCGCGGCAAGGCAGTCCGCCTTGCTGCCGGTATCCTGGCAGCAGACGACATCCACGCTGTCCAGCAGGCCGCAGCGGGCCCACTCCTCCTCGACGGCCTCGCGGTTGGCGCTGGACACCACCGCCACATCGGCCACGGCCCGGGCGGCCGCCAGCCCCGCGGCGGCGCCGTCAAAGGGCTTTTTCTCCGACGCGGGCATCGCGTCAATCGCCGCGTTGACCTTGCGGGACCAGGCCAGGGCCTTGGCCAGGCAGGGACCCTTGGCGCGGGCGGCGGCCTGCTCTGCGGCCCGGTTGCTCAGCTCGGGGGCCGCGGCCACCCAGTCGGTCAGCTCCTGCACCCCCTCGATGGGGCAGAGCGTTTCGTTGATCTCGGCCAGCATCAGCGCCAGGCCCCGGAACCGGTTGACGCCCCGCGTCATCGAATAGAGGTTGATCTCATTCCAGCGCCGGAGCACGGTGTCCGACCAGCGCTGCAGGCCCCACTCCTCCACCAGGCAGGGGCCGAAGCAGCGGAAATGCTTGCTGTTCATCGTGTCCATCGCACAGCCGTCGCTGTCCACACAGACCAGCCAGTCTTTCCGGCGGGTAAATTGCTGCAGATCCTTCATGATGTTCCTCCTGCCCTTACAGCCGGGTGTCCCACCGGCCGCAGAATACCGTTTCCTCCGCCTTGCCCAGGAAGGGACTCTGACCGGTCAGCTTGGCGATGGCGGCGCGGATGTGGCTGCGGTGGGGCGCATAGGCGTTGATGAAGGTGTGCAGCTGGGGCACGTCGATCAGGTGGTTGGTGTAGTTCAGGCTCATGCCCACGGTGGGAACCTCCTCGTTGTACCAGGGCAGTTCCATGCTGTGGTTGCAGCTCCAGCGCACCCGGACCTCGTTCTCCTGCGCATAGCCCTTGATGTTGAAAACCAGCAGCGCCCAGTCGTGCGTCTCCACAAAGCCCTGACGGCTCGAATGGCTGAGCATCTTGACAAAATTCATCGGCGTGACGCCGTTGCGGATCTCCAGGTCATAGTAGTTGGGGCACAGGTCCACCTCGAACCCGGCGCGCTCCAGCTCCTCCACAACGACCTGCTTGACCGGGTCGCCGGCATAGCCCTTGGAGTTGGGCGTGGTGCCGACATACACGAGAAAGACCCGCTTCTGCCGGGCCGGGTCGATGGGCAGGTTGGCGCGGGTGTCCTTGACGAGCGTGATGCAGCTCTCGGCGGCCTGCTCCGCGTAGGCCTGATGTTCCTGGCAGCCGATGACGGACAGCCCCTCGTGGGCGGGGAAGCGGACGCTCTCCTCGTACAGGCGCAGCCGGGCCTTGAGGCCCAGGATGCGGTGCAGCGCGTCGGACAGCCGCTCCTCGGTCAGGTCGCCCCGCTCGTAGGCGTCGCGCACAAAGGAGATGTCCTCCTCAATGTCGTTGGCGAAGAGGAACATGTCGCAGCCGGCAATGATGGCGCCGGGCACGGCCTCGCGGCGCTTGACCCGGGCGGTCATGCCCACCATGTGGGAGGCGTCGGTGATGATGACGCCGTTGAAGCCCAGCTCCCCCCGCAGCAGGTCGGTGACCAGCTCGGGCGCCAGCGTGGCGGGCAGGATGTCCTTGTCCGCAATGCCGGGGCGCAGTTTGCGGCTCATCGCGGGCAGCGCAATGTGGCCCACCATCACCGATTCCAGGCCGTCCTCAATCAGGCCGCGGTACACCTTGCCGAAGGTGGCCTCCCACTCCTCGGCGCTCAGGGTGTTGACGCCCATCGCCAGGTGCTGGTCCAGCTCCTCCACGCCGTCGCCGGGAAAATGCTTGGCCGTGACGGCCATGTGGGGGTTGGTCTCCCGGATGCCCCGGATGTAGGCCCGCGCGTTGGCAAGCACCTTGTCGGGGTCGGCGCCGAAGCTGCGGGTGTTGACAATCGTGTTGCGCCAGTTCCGGTACAGATCCACCACGGGGTTGAACATCCAGTTGCAGCCCACGGCGGCGGACTCCCGGCCGGCCACCAGACCGATGTGGTAGGCATTGTCGGTGCCGGCACCGGCCCCGCACTCCGCCGCGGTGGCCACAAAGGTGCCTTCCGGCACGATGCTGCCGGCGCCGTCGTCCGAGTAGGTGGCGATCAGCAGGGGAATTTTGCTGTGTTTCTGGTACAGGGTGTTCTGCCGCCAGACCGCTTCCTTGTCGCCGCCCTCCCAGCGCAGGCCGCCCTGGTGGGACCGGGCCAGCGTGGCCTCGATGCGCTGCTCATCGATGCCGGGCTCCGCCTTGAGCAGCACAAACAGCTGCCCGATCTTTTCGTCCAGCGTCATGCCGGCGATGGTGTCCTCCACCCAGCGGATCTGCTCGTCGTTGAGAAAAAACGGTTTTGCCTTGAGATTGACCATAGGGTACCTCCTTGCCTGTTGATGACAAAAAAAGTGCGGTTTCCTGCCGAAAGCGGGATTTTTGTTCTATTATAGCATGGTCCGGCCCTGCCGGTCCAGCGCCGGGCGCGAAAAAAGCGTCGGCTTGCCGCCGGCGGTGCGCCGGGGTATAATAGAGGGAAAACCCGCCGGGCGGGGAAGGAGAGTGCGGAATGAACGGCTGCATTGCGATCTGTGATGATTCGGACACCGACCGGAACTATCTGGCCGGGCTGGCCCGGCGATGGGCAGAACAGCGGGGCCACACGGTCCGGGTGGCGCTGTATCCGTCCGCCGAGAGCTTCCTGTTCCGGTACGCCGAGAACAAGGACGTGCAGATTCTGTTGCTGGACATCGAGATGGGCCGGATGGACGGCATCACGATGGCCCGCACGCTGCGCCGCGACAACGACGCCGTGCAGATCATCTTCATCACGGGGTATTCCGACTATATTGCGGACGGCTACGAGGTGGAGGCGCTGCATTACCTGATGAAGCCGGTGGACGAGGCCAAGCTGATGGCGGTGCTGGACCGCGCGGCGGACAAGCTGCGCCGCAACGAACGGATGCTCACGCTGGAACTGTCCGGCGAGATGGTGCGGCTGCCGGTCTATCAGGTGCGCTCCGCCGAGGTGCAGGGCAACTATGTGACGATCCATGCCCGGACGGACTACACCGTCCGGATGACGCTCAGCGAGCTGGAAGCCCGGCTGGACGACCATTTTTTCCGGCTCGGGCGGTCGGCGCTCGTCAACCTGGGCTTTGTGGCCCGGGTGACCCGCACGGCGGTGACGCTCAGCGACGGCAGCACGCTGCCGCTGCCCCGCGGCGCCTACGACCGGATCAACCGCGCCATCATCGACAGGGGGTAAACCATGGGACTGTTATCGCACCGCCGGGACCGCGAACTCGAGGCCTACCAGCGGGAACTCATCGACACCCATTACCGGGAAGTGGAAAACATGTACCGGCAGATGCGGGGCTGGCGGCATGACTACCGCAACCACATCCAGGCCATGAAGGCGCTGGCCGCCGGCAACGACCTGGCGGGCCTGCGGGACTACCTCGACAAGCTGGACACCGACCTCAACACGGTGGACACCGTCCTCAAGACCGGCAACGCGATGGCGGACGCCATCCTGAACAGCAAGATCTCGCTGGCCCGGTCGCGCCGCATCCCGGTGCAGGCCGACGCCCACATCCCGGTGCAGCTGCGCATGTCGGAGCTGGACCTCTGCGTGATTCTGGGCAACCTGTTCGACAACGCCATCGAGGCCAGCCTGGCCCTGCCGGAGGACAAGCGGCTCATCCGGGTGTATCTGGACATGAAGGGAAGCCAGCTGTACATCAGCTTCACCAATTTCACGGCGGTGGGCAAACAACCCCGGCTGGGCCGCCGGTTTGCCACCACCAAGGGCCAGGGCCACGGCTTCGGGCTGGTGCGCATCGACGCCATTGTGGACCGGCTGGACGGCTACCTGAGCCGCAACAGCGAGGACGGCGCTTTCACCACCGAGATCCTGATCCCCCAGGTCTGAGCAGTTCGTCCCGCGAAATCCGCCGTTCGTCCCCGGAATGTTCCGGGGATTTCTTTTTGTGATAGGGTAGGGACAAGAGGTGAATCGCATGAAGGAAAAACCGAGATACAACACCCTGCAGAATGTGGGGTTCATGATGCGGGCGGCCTGGCACACCGACAGGAGCGTGCCGCTGCTCTGCGTGGCCGTCGCGGCGGTCACGGCGGGGCAGACGGTGACCGAGCTGCTGCTGGCCCCGGCGGTGCTCGCCCGGGTCGAGAGCCATGCCGCGCTGGCAAGCCTCGTGGAGCGGATTGTGCTGTTCGGGGCGGTGCTCTTTGTGCTCTACGGCCTGCGCGCCTACCTGCAGGAGAACGTCCTGTACGGGCGGGTGGCCATCCGCACCGAGCTGATGACCCGGGTCAGCAGCAAGATGGCGCAGACCTCCTTTCCCAACCTGCTCGACACGGCGTTCCTGCGCCAGGCCGAGCGCAGCAACGAACTGTGCAGCGACAATTCCTCCCCCACCGAGGCAATCTGGAAAACCCTCACCGAGCTGCTGACCAGCCTGATCGGCTTTGCGGTCTACCTCGCGCTGCTGTCGGGCCTGCATCCGCTGCTGCTGACCGTCGTGCTGGTCACGACGGTGCTGGGGTACCTGTTCAGCCACCGCGTCAATGTCTGGATTTACAGCCACCGCGACGAGGAGGAGGAATACCGCAGCCGGCTGGCCTATCTGAACCGGGTCTGCACCGACCGCAGCTATGCCAAGGACCTGCGGATCTTCGGGCTGAAGCCCTGGCTGAACGAGGTCTGGGACCGGGTCATGCGGCTCTTCGAGGCGTATCTGAAAAAACAGCAGCTCCACTACCTGGCCATCGACGTGGCCGACCTGGTGCTGACCTTCGCCCGGGACGGCATCGCCTACGCCTACCTGATCGGGCTTGCGCTGACCCGGGGAATGCCCGCCTCGCAGTTCCTGCTCTACTTCACGGCGGTCAGCGGCTTCACCCAGTGGGTCACCGGCATCCTCGACAAGGGCACCGAGCTGCACCGCCAGTCGCTGGACCTCTCGCTGCTGCGCGGGATGCTGGAATGGCCCGAGCCGTTCCGGCTGACGGACGGCGAACCGCTGCCCTGCACCCCCGCCATGCCCTGCGAGCTGCGGTTTGACCATGTCAGCTACCGCTACCCCGAGGCGGAGCGGGACACCCTGCACGACATCGACCTGACCATCCGCGCCGGCGAAAAACTCGCCGTCGTGGGCCTCAACGGCGCCGGAAAAACCACGCTCGTGCGGCTTGCCTGCGGCTTCCTCGACCCCACGCAGGGCCGGGTGCTGCTCAACGGCCGGGACATCCGGGACTTCAACCGGCGGGACTACTACGCGCTGTTCTCGGCGGTGTTCCAGGACTTTTCGCTGCTCGAGGCCAGCATCGCGCAGAACGTCGCCCAGCGGCAGGAGGGCATCGACACCGCGGCCGTGTGGAGCTGCCTCGACAAGGCGGGCCTGACCGGGACCGTCCGGGCGCTGCCCCAGGGGCTGGACACCAAGCTGGGCCGCCGCGTCTACGAGGACGGGGTGGAACTGTCCGGCGGGCAGATCCAGCGGCTCATGCTGGCCCGGGCACTGTACAAGAACGGGCCGATTCTCGTGCTGGACGAACCCACCGCCGCGCTGGACCCGCTGGCCGAGGACGACATCTACCAGAAATACAACCGGATGACGGCGGGCCGCACCGCCATCTTCATCAGCCACCGGCTGGCGTCCACCCGGTTCTGTGACCGCATTCTTTTCCTGGAACAAGGACGCATCACCGAGCAGGGCACCCACGAAAGCCTGCTGGCCGCGGGCGGCGGGTATGCCGCCCTGTTCGCCGTGCAGAGCCAGTATTACCGGGAAGGAGGGACCCACGATGAACCGGAAGCCTGACAATGCCGTTTCCTTCCGCCGGGCCTGGGCGCTCAACCTGCGGGCCTGGAAGATGTGGCTGCACACAAGCCCCGGCTATTTTGCCGCCAACCTGCTCAGCCCGGCGGGGCGGGCGCTGGCGCCCTACCTGACCATCTGGCTGTCCGCCCGCATCATCGCCGAACTGTCCGGCGGGCGGGATGCCCGGCGCCTCGCGTTCTGGGCGATGCTCACGGTCGGCGCGACGGCGCTGCTGGCCCTGGGCAACGGCGTGCTGAAACGCTGGAGCGATCGGGAGCGCAGCGCGCTGAGCAGCCAGCGGTTCCGGCCCCTGGCCGACAAGATGGCCGCGCTGGACTACGCCCAGATTGACCGGCAGGAGATCCACGACCTCTATTCCCAGATCCACCAGAACGACAACTGGAGCGGCTACGGCCTGTGGCAGACGCTGGTCTTTTTCCCCAACTTCTGCAAAGCCGTCGTCCAGGTGGCGGGCGGCATCGGCTTCACGCTGACGCTGTTTTTCACCGATGTCCCGGCCGGCGGCCCGCTCGGACTGCTCAACAGCCCGCTGTGCATGGTGGGGGTGCTGGCCATGATGGTGGCGGCCGTGCTGGTCTCCTCGGCGTGCAGCGGCCGGGCCAACCTGATCCTGACCCGGCAGTTCCGCACCTTCACGGCCGGCAACCGGTTCTTCTCGTTCTACGGCATGGCGCCGATGGACCGCCGCCGCGCCGCCGACATGCGGATCTACTGCCAGCAGGAGAACCTCTGCGAACCCATGATGCGCGCCAACCGCTTCTTTGCGCGGGGCTCCCCGCTGGCAAAGCTGGCCCAGGGCCGGGTCGGCGTGCTGATGGGGCTGGCACAGTCCGCCTCGGCGGTGCTGACCTGCGCGGTCTATCTGTTTGTCTGCCTCAAGGCGTGGGCCGGGGCGTTCGGCGTCGGGGCGGTGACCCAGTACGTCGGCGCGGCCACCCAGCTGTTCGGCGGCATCTCGCTGCTGCTCGAAACGCTCGGCCAGATCCGGGCCGACGGCCCCTTCCTCGAACAGACCTTCACCTTCCTCGACCTGCCCAACCCGATGTACCAGGGCAGCCTGACCACCGAAAAGCGCTCCGACCGCAACTATCAGGTGGAGTTCCGGGATGTCTCCTTCCGCTACCCCGGCACCGACCGGTGGGCCGTGCGGCATCTCAACATCCGGTTCCGCATCGGGCGGCGTCTGGCCGTCGTGGGGCCCAACGGCAGCGGCAAGACCACCTTCATCAAGCTGCTCTGCCGTCTGTACGACCCCACCGAGGGGGAGATCCTGCTCAACGGCATCGACATCCGCAAATACCGGTACGAGGAGTATCTGGCGCTGTTCTCGGTGGTGTTCCAGGACTTCCGGCTGCTGGCCCTGCCGCTCGGCGAGAACGTGGCCGGCGCCGCCGCGTATGACCGGGACCGGGCCGCCCGCTGCCTGGCCGACGCGGGCTTCGGCGACCGGCTGGACGGCCTGGACCGGGGCCTCGACACCATCCTGTACCGCGACCTCGACAAGACGGGCGTGGAAATTTCGGGCGGTGAAGCGCAGAAAATCGCGATTGCGCGGGCGCTGTACAAGGACGCGCCCTTCCTGGTGCTGGACGAACCCACCGCCGCGCTGGACCCCATCGCCGAGGCGGAGATCTATACCCGGTTTGACGCCATCGCCGGCGACAAGACCGCCGTCTATATCAGCCACCGGCTGTCCAGCTGCAAGTTCTGCGACACCATCGTCGTCTTTGAGGACGGCGCGATCGTCCAGACCGGCACCCACGCCGACCTGCTGGCCGACACGGCGGGGCTTTACCGCCGCCTGTGGCAGGCCCAGGCGCAGTATTATACCGAATCCTGACCGTTCCGGGCACACCCCAGGGTGTGCCCGGCCTTTTTATGCCCCGATGACAGCCGCGCCGCCCTGTGGTATACTGTTGCCATGTCTGCAAGCCTGCCGCCGCCGCGGCAGAGTTCACCGAGAAAAGGAGCAAACCATCATGGCAAAGAACTTCTCCCACCGCAGCGAGATCCCCGAGGCCTTCACCTGGAACCTGGCGGACCTCTTCCCCAACGACGCGGCCTGGCGGGCCGAGCTGGAGCGGCTGCGCCGCGACATGGCCGAACTGGCCGGCTATGCGGGCCGGCTGGACCGGAGCGCCGCGACGCTGCTGGCCTTCCTGCAGCTGCAGGACCGCGTCGAGGTGGCCGCCGACCGGCTGCTCTCCTACGCCTTCCGCAAGACCGACGAGGACACCCGCGAGCCGGTCTACCAGGAGATGAGCACCGAGGCCCACAACCTGGCCGTCGAATGGGAGGAGGCCCTGTCCTTCCAGACGCCCGAGCTGCTGGCCATCGCGGAGGACCGGCTGGAAGCGTTCTACCGCGAGGAGCCGGCGCTGGAACACTACCGCCTGATGCTGACCCGCATCCGCCGCAAGCGGGAACACACCCTGCCCGCCGAGGGCGAGGCCCTGCTGGCCGCGGCCGGCAGCATGGGCCAGGCGCCGGGCAACATCTTTGCGCTGCTCAACAACGCCGACCTGACCTTTGCCGACGCCGTGGACAGCCGCGGCGAGCGCCACCCCGTGACCCACGGCAGCTACGGCGCGCTGCTGCAATCTTCCGACCGCACGCTGCGCGCCTCGGCGTTCCGGTCGCTGTATGCGGGCTACGGCAGCCTGAAAAACACCTGCGCCGCCGTGCTGGGCGCCCAGATGAAGCAGCTGCAGTTCTTTGCCGCGGCGCGGCGGTATCCCTCGGCGCTCCATGCGGCGCTGGACGAGACCGAGGTCCCGGTCGAGATCTACCACAACCTGATCCGCACCGTGCATGACCATCTGCCCGCCATGCACCGCTATGTGCGGCTGCGCAAACGGCTGCTGGGCGTGGACGAGCTGCACTACTACGACCTGTACGCCCCGATGGTCGCCGACGAGGAGATGCGGGTTCCCTTCGAGGAGGGCAAAGCGCTGGCCCTGGCCGCTCTGGCACCGCTGGGCGAGGAGTACCTGCAGATCCTGCGCGAGGGCTTTGCCAACCGCTGGGTGGATGTCTACGAAAATCAGGGCAAGCGGTCCGGCGCCTACTCGGCCGGCGTGTACGGCGTGCATCCCTATGTGCTGCTCAACTACACCGACACCCTCGACGACGCCTTCACGCTGGTGCATGAGATGGGCCATGCGCTGCATTCCTACCTGTCCAACCGGACCCAGAGCCCGACCTATGCGGGATACAAGATCTTTGTGGCCGAGGTCGCTTCCACCTGCAACGAGGCGCTGCTGATCCGCTACCTGCTCAACGGCACCGACGAGCCGCGCCGCCGCGCCTACCTGATCAACCACTTCCTCGAGCAGTTCCGCGCCACGCTGTACCGCCAGACGATGTTCGCCGAGTTCGAGCTGTGGTGCAGCGAGCAGACCCGCCAGGGCCGCGCCCTGACCGCCGAGGCGCTCTGCACCCGGTACGCCGAGCTCAACCGGCTGTACTACGGCGACGACATCGCCGCCGACCCCGAGATCGCCCTCGAGTGGTCCCGCATCCCGCATTTCTATTACAACTTCTATGTCTACCAGTACGCCACCGGCTTTGCCGCGGCAGTCGCGCTGTCCGGCCGGATTCTCAGCCAGGGCGCGCCAGCCGTGCGGGATTACCTGAACTTCCTCGGCGGCGGATGCTCCGCCGACCCCGTCACACTGCTGCGCGGCGCCGGCGTCGATCTGTCCACCCCCGCGCCCATCGACGAGGCCCTGACCTGCTTCGACGGCCTGCTCACCGAGATGGAATCCCTGCTGTGCTGAACCCCGATTGTCCGCCATGCGGGACGCCCCGTTTTTCCTTTTGTACGGTTTATGGGATTTTTTCATCAAAATTTCTGGAATTTTTCACTTTTATTTCACTTGTTGTTGCTTTTTGCCGCCACTTTTGATAAAATGGATGTAAATTCTGTCGGATCGGATCGGCAAGTGAAGTTTGCACTGTCCGTCAAACAGAAACAAAACTACCGTTATGGGACAGGAAAGGAATGTACACATGAAAAACAAACAGCTCGTGTCCTTGTTGTTGACGGGCGCCATGGCAGTCTCTCTGGCGGCCTGCGGCGGTCAGCAAACCGTCACCAACAACCCGGACAGCACTGCTGCCCAGAGCAGCACCGGTGAGACCAGCGCTGAGGAAGCCAGCGCCAAGCCCACCGCACCCCAGGGTCAGCTGGTTATCGGCACCACGACCCAGATGAACAACGACTTCTACGATACCAGCTTCTCCAACAACGCGACCAACTACAAGACCTACGATCTGATCCACGGCTACAACACCGTTGTTTCGGACACCGAAGGCGCCTGGGTCTTTGACCCGACCGTTGTCGCCAGCCACGAGGAGACCGAGAACGAGGACGGCACCAAGACCTACACCGTCACGATCAACGACGGTCTGACCTGGAGCGACGGCACCCCGATCACCGCCAAGGACTACGTCTTTGAGCTGCTGCTCGAGAGCTCCCCCGAGATGAACGGCGTGGACGGCTATCCCAGCCAGGCCGGTTATCCGCTGGTCGGCTATCAGGAATACTTTGACGGCCAGACCGACAACTTCGCCGGCGTCCATCTGGTGGATGACATGACCTACTCGGTCACCGTCCGTGCAGAGGAGCTGCCCTACCATTACGACATTACCTACGCCACGGCTGTACCCCGTCCCATGCATGTGATTGCGCCTGACTGCGACGTGGTGGACGCCCCCGAGGGCGCTACCATCACCGGTGACTTCACCACCGACCTGCTGCTCAAGACCATCAACGATCCCACCACCGGCTACCGCTACGCCCCGAAGGTCACTTGCGGACCCTATCTGTTTGACTCCTTCGACGTGGCCAGCGCGCAGTGCACCCTGTCGGTCAACCCCAGCTATGTGGGCGACTACCGCGGTGTCAAGCCGACCATCGAAAAGATCATCATCAAGACCGTCAAGAGCGATACGATGATCAACGAGCTGAAGTCCGGCTCGGTTGACCTGCTGTTCCAGTGCTCCGGCGCCGACACCATCAACGCCGGTCTGGACCTCGTCGATGCCGGCGAGGCGCAGGACAACACCTTCTTCCGCAACGGCTACGGCAAGATCCAGTTCGACTGCAGCCAGTTCCCGACCGACTCTGCCAACGTCCGCAAGGCCATCGCCTACTGCCTGGACCGCAATGAGTTCGCGCGTCAGTACTCCGGCGGCTACGCTGCCGTTGTCCATTCCTACTACGGCATGGCCCAGTGGGAATACCAGGAGTCCAAGGACTGGATTGACCAGAACCTGAACACCTACGAAAAGAACCTCGACGAGGCCAAGGCCCTGCTCGAGGAGGACGGCTGGACCCTCAACGCCGACGGCACCCCGTACTCCGGCACCGGCGTCCGCTACAAGGATGTCAACGGCGAGCTCAAGCCGCTCATCATCGAGTGGTGCAACACCGACGGCAACCCCGTTTCCGACCTGCTGGCCACCATGCTGCCCGAGGCCATGAACGAAGTGGGCATGCAGCTCAACCCCACCACCACCGACTTCCCGACCATGCTGGCCGGTATCGACCACACGGGCGACAAGATCTACAACATGTACAACCTGGCCACCGGCTTTGCACTGGCCAGCTCTCCGTGGTACTACTACTCCACCGATCCTGTCTGGATGCAGGGCGGCTACAACAGCAACTGGATTGCTGATGACGAACTGGCCGCTGCCGCCGAAGCCATGAAGTCCATCCCCTACGAGGATAACGACGCCTGGCTGGCTGCCTGGCAGAACTTCATCAAGGTCTGGAACGAAAAGCTGCCCGACGTTCCTCTGTACTCCGATGAGTACTACGACTTCTTCTCCAATAAACTGCACGACTGGAAGGCTACCTCTGTTTGGGAGTGGTCCCGTGCTGTCCTGGATGCTTGGGTTGACGCCTGAGCCTGATCCAGCATGACGAGCGTCCGGCGGAACCCCGCATTGTGACCGGGTTCCGCCGGATTTTGTGTAGCAAGGATGTTTCCCGCCGGGGCGCCCCCGACCGGAAAACTGCCACCCAACTTTTTAACGGAGGAACGGTGAATGGGAAAAAGCAGATACCTGGTGAAGCGATTGATCTACATCGTCTTCGTCTTTTTTATCATCTCCATCCTGATGTTCGCGATCTACAAGTCCATGCCGGGCAATCCCGTGGACATCATGCTGGGCAACAGCAAAACCACCATGAAACCCGAGGCCTACCAGGCCCTGTATGACAAGACCGTCAAGTCCCTGGGCCTCGACAAACCGCTGCCGGTGCAGTACCTGGGCTGGATGGGCAACATGCTCACCGGCGAATTCGGCTACTCCACCCAGTACAAGCAGGAAGTCATCAACATCATCGGCGCGCCGATGGCCAACACGGTCATGCTCAACATCCTCACCATGATCGTCGTCTTTGTCATTGCCATCCCGCTGGGCATCGTCACGGCGGTGCGCAAGAACAGCGTCTTTGACAAGAGCGTTCAGGTGCTGACCATCGTCGGTTACAGCATCCCCACCTTCATCGTGGCCCTGCTTGCCATCTTCCTGCTGTCCGTCAAGATCCCGCTGTTCCCGATCAGCGGCGTGCGCTCCCCCGGCTCCACCGCCACCGGCCTGGCCGCAGCCCTCGATATGCTGCATCACATGGCACTGCCGGTGCTGGTCATGTCGGTCTCGGGCATCGGCGGCATCACCCGCTATGTCCGCGCAGCCATGATCGACGTGCTGCGGATGGACTACATCAAGACCGCCCGCGCCAAAGGCCTGGCGGAAAAAACCGTCATCTACGTTCATGCGTTCCGCAACGCCCTGATCCCCGTGGTCACCGTGACCACCTGGTGGGTGGTGGGCCTGTTCGGCGGCTCCATCGTCATCGAGTCGGTCTTTCTGTGGCCCGGCCTCGGCAAAATGCTGATCGACGGTCTGCTGCAGCGTGACTTTGCGGTGGTGCTCACCATGCAGATGTTCTATGTCGTGCTGTCCCTGGCGGGCAACGTCATCATGGACATCGCCTACACGATGGTCGACCCCCGCGTGCGACTCGAGGATTGAAGGAGGGAAGAGGATGCTCAACAACAAAAAGAAAAAGCGCTCCACGGCGGCCACCGCTGCCCAGCGCGTCGTCCTGGGCGGTATGCCCCAGGAGGAGGAAGAAGTTCTCCAGAGCCCGCTGCAGATGGTGGTGGAATCCTTTGTCCGGGACAAGATCGCCATGGCCGGCGTCATCCTGTTCACCTTCATCTTCCTTTGCTGCGTCTTCCTGCCGTACCTGTTCCCGATTGATCTGTACTATCAGGATGTCACCCAGGCCAACGTGGCCCCCGGTTTCGGCATGCTCAACGTCCCCAGCGCCCTCAAGGACAACGCCCTCGACCTGTCGGTGGGCAGCTCCTTCTCGGTCGGTCTGGACAACAACGGCAACGTCTACGAGTGGGGTACCTTCCCCAACGAAAAGCTCAAGAACATCCCCAGCGCCAGCGAGACCGGCAAGCTGGTCCAGATCTCGGCGGGCCTCGACCATGTGATCGCGGTCAACGAGGACGGCCAGATCTTCACCTGGGGCAATGACCGCATGGGCCTGACCAGCATCCCGATGGATCTGCGCACCGGCGGCAACCACATCAAGCAGATTCTCGCCGGCTACCAGATCTCGCTGGCCCTCACCGAGGAAGGCGAGATGTACAACTGGGGCAGCGACTACCTGCTCAGCATCACCTACCCCGAGGGCGTCCAGGGCAACATCGAAAAGTTTGCCGCCAGCACCAACATCGTCATGGTGCTGACCAAGGACGGCCGCGTCGTGCCGCTGACCAGCAAGGCTTCCGCCTACACCAACATCCCCGAGGACATCCAGGGCCAGGTCGTGGACCTCGCCCTGACCGATGAGTGCGCCGCCGCCCTGACCTCGGACGGCGTGGTCCACACCTGGGGCAACAACATCAAGAAGGGCCTGGATGTCCCCGAGGAAATCCAGGGCCAGGTGGCGTCGCTGTCCAGCGGCCGCTACCACTTCACCGCCGTGCTCAAGGACGGCACCCTCAAGGGCTGGGGCGACAACACCCACGGCCAGGCCAGCGCCCCCGCCGGCGTCCAGGTCTCCTCGGTCGAGAGCGGCTACTACGCCAACTACGCCATCACCCAGGACGGCTCGGTCCGGGCCTGGGGCCTCAAGGGCTACCTGATGGGCACCGACGCGCTGGGACGTGACCTCTTCCGCCGGATGCTCGTCGGCGGCCGGATGACCATGACGGTCGGCGCCATCGCCGTCATCATCTCCACCATCATCGGTATCGTGGTGGGCGGCATCTCGGGCTACAAGGGCGGCAAGGTGGACAACCTCCTGATGCGTCTGACCGAGATTGTCTCCTCCATTCCGTTCCTGCCGTTCTGTATCATCCTGTCCTCCATCCTGGGCAACCGCATCAGCGAGACCCAGCGCATCATCCTGATCATGTGCATCCTGGGCCTGCTTTCCTGGCCCGGCATCGCCCGACTGGTCCGCGGCAGCGTGCTGGCCGAGCGTGAACAGGAGTTTGTCACCGCGGCCAAGGCACTGGGCGTCAAGGAATTCGGCATCATCTTCCGCCACATCCTGCCCAACGTCATCACCGTCATCATCGTCAATGCCACGCTGAACTTTGCCACCTGCATGCTGACCGAGTCCTCCCTGTCCTTCATCGGCTTCGGCGTCAACGAGCCCAATGCCACCTGGGGCAACATGCTGACCGGCGCACAGAACGGCCAGGTCATCGAAAACTACTGGTGGCGCTGGGTGTTCCCGGCTCTGATGCTCGGCATCTGCACCATCAGCATCAACTGCATCGGTGACGGCCTGCGCGACGCCATTGACCCCAAATCGAAGGAGAGGTGACAAACCCATGAGTCTGTTGGAAGTCAAGAACCTGCACACCTATTTCAAGACCAAGAAGGGCATCGTCAAGGCGGTCAATGATGTCAGCTATACCCTCGAGGCCGGCAAGACCCTGGGCATCGTCGGGGAATCCGGTTCCGGCAAGAGCGTTTCCGCCATGAGCATCATCCGCCTGCTGGACGGCAACGGCTACATTGACAGCGGCGAAATCCTCTTCGACGGCAAAAACATCCTGGAGGCCAGCATCAAGGACCTGCACCACATCCGCGGCAACGAGATCTCGGTCATCTTTCAGGAACCCATGACCTCGCTGAACCCCGTCTTCACCGTCGAGCGCCAGATCGGCGAGGTGCTGCGCCTGCACCAGCACCTCGACAAGAAGGCCACCCGCGAGAAGGTGCTTTCGCTGCTGGCCGATGTCAACATCCCCAACCCCGACCGGGTGGCCAAACAGTACCCCTTCCAGCTGTCCGGCGGTATGCGCCAGCGCGTCATGATCGCCATGGCGCTGGCCTGCAAGCCCAAGCTGCTCATCGCCGACGAACCCACCACCGCCCTGGACGTGACCATCCAGGCCCAGATCCTCAAGCTGATGAACGAGCTCAAGTACCAGACCGGTACCTCCATCCTCTTCATCACCCACGACCTGGGCGTCATCCATGAGATGGCCGACGATGTCGCCGTCATGTACTGCGGCCAGATCGTCGAGAAGGCGACCGCCAAGACCATCTTCCACGACGGCACCTATTCCCATCCCTACACCGAGGGCCTGATGACCTCCATCCCCCGGCTCAATACCCCCAAGGACAAGCGGCTCGAAGCCATCCCCGGCGCCGTGCCCAATCCGCTGTATCTGCCGGTGGGCTGCAAGTTCGGCCCCCGCTGCAAATACTGCACCGAAAAGTGCAAGGCCAGCGAACCGCCTCTGCAGCAGGTGGGTTCCGATCATTACATCCGGTGCTTCTATCCGGAAAAGGCGGTGAGAAACAAACATGGAGAATGAAAAGCGTAACGTGCTGCTGACCATCCGGGACCTCAAGCAGTATTTCCCCGTGAAAAAGACCAAGCTGCGCGAAAAGCAGCGCTATGTCCGCGCCAATGACGGAATCACGCTGGACATCTATGCCGGCGAGACGCTCGGCCTGGTCGGCGAGTCCGGCTGCGGCAAGTCCACGCTGGGCCGCACGCTGCTGCAGCTGACCCCCCAGACCCACGGCGATGTCATCTACCACAAGGACGGCAAGGACATCGACCTCAAAAGCCTCTCCAAGGAGGAGATGCGGGTGCTGCGCAAGGACCTGCAGCTCATCTTCCAGGACCCCTACTCCTCGCTGAACCCCCGGATGACGGTGGGCCAGATCATCGGCGAGGGCCTGGTCTCCCACGGGATGTTCAAGCGCGGCGACCCCGCCATGCGGGACTACATCTTCAAGGTCATGGAGAACTGCGGCCTCGACACCTACATGTTCGGCCGCTATCCGCACCAGTTCTCGGGCGGCCAGCGCCAGCGCATCGGCATCGCCCGCAGCCTGGCCCTCAACCCGGCCTTCGTCGTCTGTGACGAGGCGGTCTCGGCGCTGGATGTCTCCATCCAGTCCCAGATCCTCAACCTGCTGTCCGACCTCAAGGAAAAGCAGCATCTGACCTACCTCTTCATCACCCACGACCTCAGCGTCGTCAAGTACATCAGCGACCGCATCGGCGTCATGTACCTGGGCAACATGGTCGAGCTGGCCCCCACCGAGGAACTGTTCGCCAACACGCTGCACCCCTACACCGAGGCGCTGCTCTCCGCCATTCCTGTGGTGGACGAGGACGACAAGCGGGAGCGCATCCTGCTCGAGGGCGATATTCCCAGCCCCGTCAACCCGCCGTCCGGCTGCAAGTTCCACACCCGCTGCCACTACTGCCAGCAGAAGTGCAAGGAGGTCGTCCCCGAGTGGACCGACGTCGGCAACAACCATTTCGTTGCCTGCCACTATCCTCTGCACCATAAGGAGTAACCATGCTGTTCGGAAAAAAGATCGACCGCGTCCTCAACGTCCGCAAGGCCGAGGAACGGTTCGAGAAGGACCGCGAGGAACTCCCGCTGGAAAAAAATGACCGGCTGGCCATGATCCTGGCCGCCCTGGCGGTCTTTGTGCCGGTGCTCCTGGTGGTCATCGGCATCTTCCTGTTGGTCCTGTATCTGTTTTTCTTCCGGTTCCTGTAAGGACTGCCGGAACCCTTCCTTTCCTGTACCCAAAAAACGCCGGATTCCGTGCCGATTGACGGAATCCGGCGTTTTGTTATCTTCCCTGATTCAACAGAATGTATTTTTTCGATAAAACTATCCCGAACGGCGAACTCTTACAGGAACAGCTCGGGTTCCTTGCGGCCGGAACAGACCTTCTTGAGGGCCAGGCCGACGGCGGTCAGCATGACGCCGTTGACCTTGCGGGCGCCCTGCGGGCAGACCGAGACGCACCGCATGCAGGAGATGCAGGCATCGCTGTTGACCGAGTGCGGGTCGGCGGGGTCGATCGCCCCGGCCGGGCATTCCCGGGCGCAGGTGCCGCAGCCCGTGCAGTCGGCGGTCGGTTTGGGCACCATCCCGGAACCGCCGGCCTTCTTGTAGGGGCGGTTGCCCGGCAGGGCGGGCTCGGTGTCATCGCCGGCGGTCAGCTTGTCGGCAATCCGGCCGGCAAACGCCCGGAGCGTTTCGGCGTCGGCGGCGTCGGGGCGTCCGGCGGCAAACTGCCGCGCGATGGAGTGCTCCGCCACCGCGGCCGCGGCCGCCACCACCCGGAACCCGGCCTGCACCGCCGCATCCCGCAGCTCCACCAGCGTGTCCTCATACGCGCGGTTGCCGTAGACGCAGAGCAGCACCGCCCGGGCGCCGTTGGCCTGCAGCCCGACCAGCCGCTCGACGGCCAGCGCCGGCACCCGGCCCCCGTAGGAGGGCACCGCCAACACGGCCACATCCTGCGCCGTCAGGGCAAGGGCGGCCGGATGCACCGTCAGGTCCACCGGAATCACCTCGCCGGGCAGGGCCTGCGCCACAAGATCCGCCGCCTTCCGGGTACCGCCGGTGGGACTGAAAAAGATTTCATACACGTTCATTTTCAAAACCTCCGATTGTTCAAACCGTGCGCCGCAGGGGCTTGCATTCGGGAGCAATGCCCGCTACAATAGAGATGTAACACGGCCCATTACATCTTATCCCCACTATACCACGCCGATGATGTAATGTCAATCTTTACATCAAAGTCAGAAAGGAAGCCCGCCATGCAGCTCAGCATGAAATGTTCCGTTGCCGTGCACTGTCTGCTCTTTATCTGGGAGGCAGGGCCGACCACCCGGGTCACCAGCACGCTGCTGGCCCAGAGCACCGGATGCAACCCGGTCGTCATCCGCAATGTGCTCAGCGCCCTCAAGAAGGCGGGGCTCATCACGGTGGCGCGCGGCCGGGGCGGGGCCGCACTCTGCCGCGACCCGCAGCAGATCACGCTGTGGCAGATCTACCGCGCGCTGGACCCGCGGGGCGTTCCGGAGCTCATCGGCATCCACCCCTGCGACGACCGCCCCTGCCCGGTGGCCCGCAACATCCGCCGGGTGCTGCGCCGCCCCTACCGCGAAATCGGCCAGGCCGTCGCCCGCACGATGGAGGGCATCACGCTGGCCAGCCTGATCGAGGATCTTGAACATCCCGACCCCGACACCTGAAAAAGGCCGGAGCACCGTGCTCCGGCCTTTTTATGGCAGGGTCAGATTTTTTTGGCCAGCTCGGCGGCCTGGCGGCAGCCGTCGGTGCCGTCAATCTCGCCGGGGCGCAGCACGCCGGGAATCAGCACCTCGCCGACCATCGTCCAGCCGTTGAGCGCGGCGGTCCGCTCGATGGGAATCCGCACGCCGTCCAGCACGGTGGGGTCCTTCTCCTCACAGCAGGCGATCAGGGCACATTCCTTGCCCGCAATCGGCTTGCCGCCCACGACCAGCGAATACAGCCGGTCGATCACGCCCTTGATCTGCGCCGGGATGGAATACCAGTACACCGGCATCGTGAACACCACCGCGTCGGCCTCCAGCACGGCGGGCGCAATGCGGTTGAAATCATCCTCAAAGGAACAGGCCCGGCCGGTGCGGTAGCAGGTCTCGCAGGCATGGCACCCGCCGATCTTCAGCATCGCCGCGTCAAACCGGGTCACGGTGTGGCCCTCGGCCTGCGCCGCCCGGATAAAGCTGTCCGTCATCGCAAAACTGTTGCCGTTCGCACGGGGACTGCCCGTGATTACCACGATTTTCTTGCTCATCATAGACCTCCTGATTCGGTTGACTTTTTCGGGCCCTCTGGCTACAATCATAACAAGAATACCAAAAAGCGCAAGTACGCACATTCCGGTGCGATACTTACCGAAAGGAGAGTGTACGATGTCCCCATCCGCCGACCGCGCCTGCATCGACGGCGCCCGCCTGGCCGACACCGGCTTCAGCTACACGATGTCGCTGATCCAGGGCAAGTACAAGATGACCATTCTGTATACCCTGATGACCTTCGGGGTGGTGCGGTTCAACGAGATGAAAAAGTACATCGGCACCATCTCCTACAAGACGCTGAGCGCCACCCTCAAGGAGCTTGAGGCGGACCGGCTTGTCCACCGGGAGGAATACCCCCAGATCCCGCCCAAGGTGGAGTACAGCCTGACCCCGCGGGGCCGCTCGCTGATCCCCATTCTCGACCAGATGTGCGAGTGGGGGGACCGCAACCGGCTGTGAAACGTTTCGCACACTGGCCGTCATTCTGCACAGGAAACTGTGCGAAAAACTGGAAAATCTGCCGGAACCGGGCGGGGCAGACCGCCCCGGCGGTTTCATGAAGCCGCTTTACACAGGGGGGCAAACGGTGGTATAATGCAGACGGAACGCGCACAGGACGCTGTCCGCCGCGCTGCCGTGTCGGGGCATCGGCCGGGACCGATGCCGGAGGTTTCCGGGAGGTAATGAGGATGAAAGACGTTGTCGCATTGGGCGAACTGCTCATTGATTTTGCGCCGGTCTCAAGCGACGAGGCCGGCTACCCGACGCTGAAGGCGCAGCCCGGCGGCGCGCCGGGCAATTTCCTGGCGGCGCTGCAGCGGTACGGCTGCACGACGGCGCTGATCGGCAAGGTGGGGGACGACGCGTTCGGCCACCTGCTGACCGGCACGCTGGAGCGCCTCGGCATCGGCACCGAGGGCATTGTGACCGACCCGGCGGTGTTCACGACACTCGCCTTTGTGACGCTGGACGCGACGGGCAACCGGTCCTTCAGCTTTGCGCGCAAGCCGGGCGCCGACACCTGCCTGCGGCCCGACGAGGTGGACAAGAGCCTGCTGGACGGCTGCAGGGTGTTCCATTTCGGAACGCTGAGCCTGACGGGGGAACCGGCGCGGTCGGCGACCCGGGAGGCGGTGGCCTACGCGAAGGCGCAGGGCAAGCTGATCAGCTTTGACCCCAACCTGCGCAAGCCGCTCTGGCCGAGCGACGAGGCCGCCAAAGAGCAGATCGAGTGGGGCCTGCATCAGGCAGACATCGTCAAGATCAGCGACGAGGAGATCGACTTCCTGTGGGGGCTGACGCCCGAAGCGGGTGCGCAGAAGCTGCTGCGGGAGTACGGCGTCCGGCTGGTCTATGCGACGCTGGGCCCGAAGGGCTGCCATTTTGCCAACGCCAACGGCAGCGGGGAGGTGCCCTCCCCGACGGGGCTGCACGTCATCGACACGACGGGCGCGGGGGACATCTTCGGCGGCAGTGCGATGAGCCAGTTCCTGCGGCTCGGCAAGGCGCCCGAGGCGCTCAGCGTCGAGGAGATGCGGGCGGTGAC
>NZ_JAXJZK010000013.1:0-41460 GCF_036306485.1 Gemmiger sp.
CAGCGCCGTATGCAGTCCGAGCACCTCATCGAGAAGGTCGGCAAGGAACTGCGCGGCATGATGAGCTGGCTCAAAAAGTAAGACAACCCAACCCGCGGAGGAGAAGTGACTATGCGCAGTGATAATGTCAAAAAAGGGCCGGAGCGCGCGCCCAACCGCAGCCTGTTCTATGCGCTGGGCTACACGCCCGAGGAGCTGGACCGTCCGCTGATCGGCGTCGTTTCGGCGTACAGCGAGATCGTGCCCGGCCATATGAACCTGGACAAGCTGGCCGATGCCGTCATGGCGGGCGTCCGGATGGCGGGCGGCACGCCGGTGCTGATTCCGTCCATCGGTGTCTGCGACGGCATTGCGATGGGCCACATCGGCATGAAGTATTCGCTGGCCAGCCGTGAGCTGATCTGCGACAGCGTCGAGACGATGTTCATGGCCCACCAGCTGGACGGCCTGGTTCTGGTGCCCAACTGCGACAAGATCGTGCCCGGCATGGTCATGGCGGCGGTCCGGATGGATGTGCCCGCCATCGTCTGCTCGGGCGGCCCGATGCTCGCCGGCAGCTACGGCGGCGAGGAGGTCAGCCTGTCCAAGATGTTCGAGGCCGTCGGCGCCTACAAGGCCGGCATGATCGACGACGCCCAGCTCGAGGACTGCACCTGCAACTGCTGCCCGTCCTGCGGCTCCTGCTCCGGCATGTACACGGCCAACTCGATGAACTGCCTGTGCGAGGCCATCGGCATCGCGCTGCCCGGCAACGGCACCATCCCGGCGGTCTATTCCCGCCGTCTGCAGCTGGGCAAGCAGTCCGGCATGGCCATCATGGACCTGGTCAGGAACAACGTCACGGCCCGGCGTATCATCAACGAGCGCTCCATCCGCAACGCCCTGACCTGCGACATGGCGCTCGGCTGCTCCACCAACACGGTGCTGCACCTGCTGGCCATCGCCTATGAGGCCGGCGTGCCCATCGACCTCAAGCTCTTCAACGAGATCAGCGCCCGCACCCCCAACCTCTGCCACCTGGCCCCGGCCGGTCCGACCCACATGCCGGACCTCTACGCCGCGGGCGGCATCCCGGCCGTCCAGGCCGAGCTGGCCAAGGCGGGGCTGCTGGACCTCGACGTGCCGACTGTGACCGGCAAGACGCTGGGCGAGAACATCGCCGGCGCGCACATCCTCAACGAGAAGGCCATCCGCCCGATCGACAATCCCTACAGCCCCAACGGCGGCCTGCAGATCCTCTGGGGCAACATCGCGCCGGACGGCTGCGTCGTCAAGCGCAGCGCCGTCGCGCCCGAAATGCAGGTCCACGCCGGCCCGGCCCGGGTCTTTGACAGCGAGGAGACCGCCATTGATGCGATCTATAACGGCCGCATCCATCCCGGCGATGTCGTGGTCATCCGGTACGAAGGCCCCAAGGGCGGCCCCGGTATGCGGGAGATGCTCAACCCCACCAGTGCGCTGGCCGGCATGAAGCTGGACACCACGGTGGCACTGATCACCGACGGCCGGTTCTCCGGCGCGTCGCGCGGCGCGGCCATCGGCCACGTCAGCCCCGAAGCCGCCTCGGGCGGGCCGATCGGCCTGATCGAGGAGGGCGATACCATCGAGATCAACATCCCCGAAGCGTCCATCCACCTCGCCGTGTCGGAGGAGGAGCTGGCCCGCCGCCGTGCGGCTTACCGCCAGCCCGAACCCAACATCAAGACCGGCTGGCTGGCCCGCTACGCCCGGATGGTGGCCTCGGCCAACCTCGGTGCCGTCATGCAGTAATCCCTGACAAAACAAACCCGCCCCCGGAACCAGACGGTTCCGGGGGCGGGTTTTGTCATTCGTTGCGGTAGGCGTCGTCAAACAGCCCGATCACGCCGGTCTTGTCCAGATCCGGCCCCGCGTATTCATGTACCGGGCGTTCCAGCCCCGGGATCGCCGGCGTGCTGCCGGGATCGGCGTAGATCGTCACATCGTCGTCCCGCTGGCCGGGTGGCGATGCCAGATCCAGGTTTTCCAGCAGCTCCTGCATCGCGCCGCAGTCGGCGGGCACGTCGGTCAGGCTGGCGCCGTAATGGCTGAACAGCACGGTGCCGTCCACGGCCAGCACCAGGGTCAGCGGCAGCTGCTGCTTGCCGTCCTTGGGCGGGCGGTAGCCGTGCTTCTTGGCCTCCCGCATGATCTGCCAGGCCTCCAGGCTGTAGCTGGTCAGCGGGCCGCTGCGGGTCGGAATGTCCAGCAGGTCGTACAGCACGCCCTGCGCGTCGCAGAGCAGCGGGTAGGGCAGGGTATCCGGCCCGATGCTGGGGGCCAGCTTGTCCGCCCGGGACCGCACAACCAGCGCAAACCCGCCGCCCGTCAGCTCGCCGCGGGTCCGCGCATAGCGGGACGCAAAGGTGCGGGTGACCGGGTGCCCGAAGTTGCTCATAAAGACCAGCACCAGCGGCGACTGGGCGGCCAGCAGCTCCCGGAAGCTGTTCTGTGCGCTGTACGGGGTGTCATACCGGAAAAAAGGCACCCGCCCTCCCGGTGCAATGCGGTTGGACACAGAGGCACCTCCCTTCCTGGTCCGCGTGCGGAAAAACCGTACAGATACGGAAAAAGGGAGGTTTTCCCTCCCTTTCAAAAAACACAAATCACCCGCACGGCCGTCTGCAGCCAATCAAAACCTACCGGTATATGGCAGGTGGGTGCCCTGCTCCCACGATCACGCTCCCTTCTTCCGCTTGCCGCGTATACGCGGGGCGGGAGGTCTGCGATCCGGTGGGAGACAAATCCGGGCTCCCGAATATTGATTAGTAGGATTATATAAAGCTGCAACAAGTCGAACCGCGCAGGTTACGGCAATTTGTCAGGACACCGGTCCGTCGATCTCGTCGTCGTCGATGTCGTACATGGCCTTCAGGCGTTCCTCAAAGACCTTTCCAACGGTCAGAAGCTCCTCGTCGTCGTCCACAATATCCATATATTCCCCGGCGTCATCGGTACCGATGCGCATCAGGATCAGCTCGGCTTCCTCATCCAGGCTCTCGGGGTCCTCCTGATACGGGATCACGGCCAGATAACGGGTACCGTTGACCTCGGTGGCGTCAATCACTTCAAAGGTGCATTCCTTGCCGTCCTCGTCCTCCAGGGTCAGAAGATCGGGTGCGGCTTCCTGCATCATTTCGGGGTTCAGTTCGTCTGCCATGGTAGTTCTCCTGTCTTGTTTCGTTTGGTCTGCTTATAGTGTACTGTTTTTTTCGTGAAACGTCAAGCTATTCATTTGACCAATTCTGTGGTATAATATTCTACACCTGGGACAAAAGGAGGCGGGCTGCCCATGAACAGAATTCTACGCATGATGGTGCCGGTGTGGATGCTGGCACTGCTTCTCTGCGGATGCGGCGGGGCGGGCTCGACGGTCTCGCGCAGCACGGTGGACAGCACCGAGCGGCAGTTCACCGCCCCCGCGGACGGCGATTTCATCGCGATTTTTTCCACCTCCCTGGGGGAGATCCGCGCCGTGCTCTACCCCGATGCCGCGCCGATGGCGGTGCAGAATTTTGTGGGGCTGGCCCGCGGCGGCTACTATGACAATACCGTGATCTGGCGGGTCGAGGAAGGCTTTGTGGTGCAGGGCGGCGACGCCGGCGGCACCGGCACGGGCGGCGCCACGATCTGGTCCAACAACCCCTATCCGCTCGAGGCCTCCTCCTCGCTGCGCCACTATGCGGGGGCGCTCTGTGCGGCTTTCGCGACGGGCGGCGACGTGCAGGGCGGCAACAGCCAGTTCTATTTCGTCACGGCCCTGCCGGACAGTGTCGGCAAGGAGATGCAGCAGCAGCTGCGGGACAACGGCTATACCGACGAACAGGTTTCGGCCTATGCGGCGGCCGGCGGACTGCCCTATCTCGACAACACCGACACGGTCTTCGGCCAGATCTACGAGGGCATGGAGGTCGCCGACGCGATGGCGGCCGTCCCGACGGTCCGCAACGAGGACGGCACCGAGAGTTCCACCCCCGAGGACCCCATCACGATCTACAAGGTCACCATCGACAACTATCCCGGCCCCTCGACGGAGGAGAGCGCCGCCTGGCTGACGCCCGAAGCGTCCACGCAGGCCACGCCCGAACCCACGCCGGAATCCTGAGAGCGCTGCAATCTCAGTATATGCACCGGAAAGCAAAAAATACCCGCGGAATGCGTCGGCATTCCGCGGGTATTTTGGTACAGCAGGCAGGGGGTTATTTTTTGGTGTTGCCGCCCATCCGGCGATCCCGGCGGGCGTACTCGGCCAGCGCCTCATCAAAGCAGCTCTTGGTGAAGTCGGGGAAGAGCACCGGCGTGAAGTAGAACTCGGCATAGGCACACTGCCACAGCAGGAAGTTGGACAGCCGCTGCTCGCCGCTGGTGCGGATCATCAGGTCGACGGGCGGCAGCTGCCGGTACAGATGCCGCTCCACAACCGACTCGTCAATCTCCTCGGGCTGCAGCGTCCCGGCCTTGACCTCGCCGGCCATCGCACGCATGGCGTCGGTCAGCTCGGCGTGGGACCCGTAGTTCAGGCAGAAATTCACAATGCCGGTGCGGTTGTTGCGGGTCAGGTCCATCATGTAATCCATCGCCGACAGCACCCGGGGCTGCAGCCCCTCGCGCCGGCCGCTGAACAGAACCTGGCAGTCCCGCTCGTTCATCTCCTCGGCAATGCTCTTGAAGTTGTTGGCAAAGAGGTCCATCAGATACCCTACCTCGCGGGCATCGCGGGTGAAGTTCTCGGTGGAAAAGACATAGAGGCTCAGCACCTTCACGCCGCAGTCGCCCACGGCATAGCGGGTGATCTCCTTGAGCCGGTCAAAGCCGGCCTTGTGGCCAAAACTCACCGGCAGGCCGCGCTTTTTGGCCCAGCGGCGGTTGCCGTCCACGATGATGGCGGCATGGGTGGGAATGCGGGACAGGCTCTCGGCAGGCATACAGTTTCCTCCTTACGGTTGTTCGGGGCGGACAAGGTCGGGCGGCTCCTCGTCGGGATGGGCGCGGCGCCAGTCCAGGAACCCTTCCAGGATGACGGCGGCCGACACCGAGTCGATGCGCGCCTTGCGGTCGGCGCCGTAGACGCCGTTGCCGGACAGAATCCCGGCGGCCGAGACCGTCGTGCGCCGCTCGTCCCACAGGACCACGGCGGTGCCGCAGACCTGGGCCAGCCGAGCGGCAAACCGGCGGCTCTTGACGCAGCGGGACCCTTCGGTGCCGTCCATGTTGCGGGGCAGCCCCACCACCACGCCGCCGGCACCCTGGGCGCGCATGGCCTCGGCGGCCCGGTCGGCCACCTTGTTCAGACTTCTCTCTTCGATCTGCGGTGTCATCGGGGTCACCAGCAGCTCGGTGGCGTCACAGACCGCCAGCCCGGTGCGGTGTTCCCCGTAATCGACGGCGATCCATTTCATGGCACAGCCCCCTTTTTGCTGCTATTATAGCACGCCGCCCGCGGCGGCGCAAGGCAGGTCAGAACCCGCGGCGGTCCAGCTGCATCGTCAGCAGACTGGCCAGCAGGATCTTGAGCACATCGCCGGGCAGATAGGGCACCACGCAGACGGCCAGACTCTGCACGAGCCCCAGACCGGTCAGCACCATGTACCAGACGGTGCCCAGCGCGTAGCAGGCCGCACAGCCCATCACGCAGGCGGCGGCCAGCCGCACAAAGCCGCGGGGCCGGTGGGCCGCCACCAGACCGGTGACGACGGCGCCCAGCAGATACCCGACGGCATAGCCGCCCGTCTTGCCGAACAGCGCCGCCGGACCGCCCTGGAACCCGGCCATGATGGGCACGCCGATGGCGGCCAGCGCCAGATAGACGCCCAGCGAAGCGCCGCCCCAGACCGGGCCGAGCATCGTGCCCGCCATGTAGACCGCGAACAAAGCCAGATTGACCGGGATGCCCCACGGCGTGGGGATCGCCAGCTGGCTGCACACGCCGGCCAGCGCCGCAAACAGCGCACAGCTGACCATCTGGCGCACATGGCTGTGACGGGAAGTGGTGGAATGCATCAAAACTCCTCCTTTGAGCCGGGCAGACAGCCCGCATTGCTGCCATTATAGACCGCCCGGCCCCCGCTTGTCAACGAACCCGGCCTGGCGGAGTTCGTGCCGCAGATAATCCAGCCGCTGCAGCTGCCGCTCCATGGCGTGAATCTGCTCCAGCACGGCGCTGCGCCTCTTCTCGAGCAGGAGAAGCCGCCGGCCGGCGGTGGACGCCCCCTGCAGCGCAAGCCGCAGATAGACCTCCACCTCCGCCGCAGAAAATCCGATGTCGTGCAGGGTCAGCAGGATGCTCAGCCGCGCAAGGTCGGTGTCGCCGCACGGGCTGTCCGCGCCGCCAAACCCCCAGCTCTCGTACTCCCGCAGAACAAACATCGGAATCCGATAGCGTTCGCCGGCTTCCTGTATCGTCATGACGCCGCCTCCCCAATGAAAAATGCGGGCATCCCTGCCCGGGATACCCACATTCTAACCCGCTTTTCCGGTTCTGTCGAATGCCTGTTTTCTTTCCTCAGAGATGCCCGTCAGACATTTTTGAGGTGCCGGTGAAAGGCCTGCGCCGCCGGCGTCAGCATCTGGTCCTTCTTCCAGACCAGCACGGTGCCGGTTTCCACTTTGGGGGAGAGGGGAAGGAACCGCAGATCGTCAAACGCCATGTTCAGATCAAAGCTCAGCGCCGTGCCGACGCCGCAGCGCACCATGTTGGCGGCGTTCAGCACCAGGTTGAAGGTGGCCGCAATCTGCAGCTTGTCCCACCGCTCCCCGAACCAGCCGGACAGTTCCCGCTGGACGCTTTCCCGCCCGCTGATCAGCAGCGGGACCGCCTCCAGGTCCTGCGGCGTCACGGCCCCGAGGGCGGCCAGCGGCGAATCCGCCCGCACCAGCACCCCCCAGCGGTCCTTCTCGGCCATCCGGCAAAAGGCGTACTGGCCCACATCCACCGGCTCGGTCAGCAGTCCCATGTCGAGCAGCCCCATGTCCAGCCGCTCCTTCACATCGTCGGCGTTCGCGCTGAAGATGCGGAACACCACCCCGGGATACCGTTCCCGGAAGGTGACGATTGCCCGGGACAGAAAGGACATGCTCCGGGTTTCCCCCGCGCCGATCGCGATTTCGCCGACCAGCTCGGTCTGCGGTGCGGAAAATTCCCGGACGGTCTTGTCCGCCAGCTCCACCAGTTCCTGGGCGCGGCGGCGCAGCAGCATCCCCTCGTCGGTCAGCACAATGCGGTAGCGGCTGCGGTGAAACAGCGTGACCCCCAGCTCCTCCTCCAGCTGCATCAGCTGCCGGGACAGGGTCGGCTGGGTCAGATGCAGCACCGCCGCCGCCCGGGTGATGTTTTCCTCCCGCGCCACGGCCAGAAAATATCGCAGAACCCGAAGCTCCATCTCGCTCCCTCCTCGGTTCCATCCTACCATGTCCGCGCCTGCGGCGCAAGACAAAAATGCCTGAAAAGAATTTTTGCACATACAAAATGAGTATTTTACATTTTTCACCGCCGGCCGTACAATAAAGACAGAGCCCAAGAGCAGCTCCCCTCCGCGGAGGGTTCCCGTCCGGAGTCCCTCGGCGCGGACCTCTACGAGATCCGGCCCGCCGTGCCCTATACGAGCGCCGACCTGGACTGGAGAAACCCGCGCTCGCGCAGCAGCGTCGAGATGAAGGACCCGCATTCCCGCCCGGCGCTGGCCGACACCGACGCGCCGGTTGCCGGCCATACGGTGCTGTTCCTCGGCTTCCCGATCTGGTGGTATCGGGCACCGACCCTTCTCAACACCTTCCTGGAACACTACGATTTCACCGGAAAGACCATCGTCCTGTTTGCGACCTCGGGCGGCAGCGGCCTGGGCCGGTCGGCGGAGGGACTGCGGGACAGCGCCCCCGGCGCCAGAATCCTGGATGGCCGGATGCTCAACGGCCGCCCGGACAAACAGGAACTGCAGGCATGGGTAGCCGGACTGAAACTCTGAGGTGAACCAGAATGAATTACACAATGCTCGGCAAATCCGATCTGAAGGTCTCCCGCATCTGCATGGGCTGCATGGGATTCGGCGATGCGCACAGCGGCCAGCACGCCTGGACTCTCGACGAACCCCATTCCCGGGAAATCATCCGCCGCGGCCTGGAACTGGGCGTCAATTTCTTTGACACCGCGATTGCCTATCAAAGCGGCACCAGCGAACAGTATCTGGGCCGTGCGCTGCGGGACTTCGCCGACCGGGACCAGGTGGTTGTGGCCACCAAGTTCCTGCCCCGCACCGACGAGGAGATCGCGGCCGGCATCACCGGCCAGGAGCACATCCGCCGGATGCTGGACAAAAGCCTTGAGAACCTCGGGATGGACTATGTGGACCTCTACATCTATCACATGTGGGATTACCGGACCCCGCTGTATGACATCATGGAGGGCCTCAACAACGCCGTGAAGGCGGGCAAGGCCCGGTACATCGGCATCTCCAACTGTTTTGCCTGGCAGCTGACCAAGGCCAACGCCCTGGCACAGCGGGAGGGCTTTGCGGAGTTTGTCTCGGTTCAGGGGCACTACAATCTGATCTTCCGCGAGGAGGAGCGCGAGATGGTGCCCTGCTGCCGGGAGGAGGGGATTGCCCTGACCCCGTACAGCGCGCTGGCCGGCGGGCGCCTGTCCAAGCATCCCGGCGAGAGCTCGAGGCGCCTGCGGGAGGACAGCTACGCCCGGCTCAAATACGGCGCGGCCCACGACCAGGACGCCCCGATCCTCGCCCGCGTGGCCGAGCTGGCCGACCGCCGCGGCGTGTCGATGACGGAGATCTCGCTGGCGTGGCTGCTGACCAAGGTCACGGCCCCGGTGGTGGGCGCCACCAAATTCCACCACATCGAGGGCGCCGCGCGATCGGTGGATCTCCGGCTGACGGGGGAGGAGTGCGCCTATCTGGAGGAACTGTATACGCCGCATCCGCTGGTGGGCGTCATGGCGCAGAACACCGCCGGTGCGGCCGGCGAGGACCATGTCTGGTCGGTCGGGCGGCAGACGGTCTGAGAATAACACAAAAGGCGGACGGCTTTTGCCGTCCGCCTTTTGTGTCCGGCGGCCCGCCGGGCAATCTGCCTGCGGAATCCACCGGAGGATGTTTTTTTGGAAGGTAAACCGTAGATACGGGAAATCGCAGAAAATCAGCTTAGCGCTGGATACGGCCGGAGCCGTCGCCGCCGGCCAGCTTCTCGACCTCAGCCACGGTGACCATGTTGTAGTCGCCCTCGATGGAGTGCTTCAGAGCGGAAGCAGCCACGGCGAACTCAACGGCATCCTGGGTGCTCTTGCCGGTCAGCAGGCTGTAGATCAGGCCGCCGCCGAAGGAGTCACCGCCGCCGACGCGGTCGATGATGTGCAGGTCGTACTTCTTGCTGAAGCAGTACTCGTTGGTGGCAACGTCGTAGAGCATGGCGCTCCAGCCGTTGTCGAAGGCGGAGTGAGACTCACGCAGCGTGATGGCAACCTTCTCGAAGCCGAACTTGTCGGCCAGCTGCTTGGCAACGCTCTTGTAGCCCTCGCGGTTGATCTCGCCGGCGTAGATGTCGGTGGCCTCAGCCTCGATGCCGAACACGTCCTTGGCATCCTCCTCGTTGGAGATGCAGACGTCGACGTACTGGCACAGATCGGTCATCGCAGCGCGGGCTTCCTCACGGGTCCACAGCTTGCCGCGGTAGTTCAGGTCGCAGCTGATCTTGACGCCATGCGCCTTGGCAGCCTTGCAGGCCTCACGGCAGATGTCGACAACATTGGGGCCCAGGGCCGGCGTGATGCCGGTGAAGTGGAACCAGTCCACGCCCTCGAAGATGGAATCCCAGTCGAAGTCGGCGGTGGAAGCTTCCTGGATGGCGGAATGGGCACGGTCGTAGATGCAGACGCTGCCGCGCTGGGAAGCGCCCTTCTCGTTGAAGTAGATGCCCACACGGTCGCCGCCGCGGACGATCTTGGAGGTGTCAACGCCGTAGCGGCGCAGGCTGTTCACAGCGGCCTGGCCGATGGCATGGGCGGGCAGCTTGGTCACATAGACGGCATCGAGACCGTAGTTGGCCAGAGAGACCGCAACGTTGGCCTCGCCGCCGCCGAACGTGAACTCCAGGTGGTCAGCCTGGACAAAACGCTCGTAGTTGTAGGGCTGCAGACGGATCATCAGTTCGCCAAAAGTAACGACTTTCATGAAGAGTACTCCTTTTATCAGTTATTTGCTTTCAACAGCATCGAGGTTCTTGTTATTTCTGAACCAGGTGGATCGCGAAGCCGGCAACCTCGTCCGCCAGGTAGATGGCGGTGTTCTTGCCGTTCTTGTTGACCATGCTGTCCATATCGAACTTCACGCCGCGGCGGCTCAGATGATAGACGGCGCGGTCAATGTTGTTGCACTTGATGGCAATGTGACCATGGGTGCCGCGGCCCGGCTTCTTCATGATCTCAAATTCCTTGTTGCCCACAAAGATGCTGCTGTTGCCCGGCTTGACGGCCATGCTCAGCAGGGCGCCCAGCGTCTCGGCAGTCTTCATGGCCTCGGTGTCGTCGGCGCAGTTGATGCCGATGTGGCCCAGCTCGAGGCCCAGCATCACGTCAACGGCCTCCTTGCACATGGCCGTGATCTCGTCCCAGGCGCCGGCCTTGATCTTGTCGCTCTTGCACATCCAGGTGCCGCCGACAGCGATGATCTGGTCATAGCCCAGGTAATCGTTGACGTTCTTGGCGTTGACGCCGCCGGTGCACATCCACTTGGCGGACTTCAGCGCAGCGCCGATGTTCTTGAGCATGCCGACGCCGCCGTTGGCCTCGGCCGGGAAGAACTTCAGGACCTCGCAGCCCTGGTTCATGGCCTGCTGCATCTCACCGGCAGAAGCGGTGCCGGGCATCATCAGGCCGCCCTTGGCGATGACATGGGCGTTGACGTTGGGATCGTAACCGGGCGCCACGATGAAGGAAGCGCCGGCAGCCAGAGCACGGTCGGCCTGGTCGCAGGTCAGAACGGTGCCGGCACCGAGCAGCATGTCGGGCAGCTCCTCATGAATCTTCTTGATGCACTCTTCGGCACAGGCGGTGCGGAAGGTGACTTCGGCGGCGGGCAGACCGCCGTCCATCAGGGCCTTGCACAGAGGGATGGCCTCATCCACGCTGTTGAAGGCAATGACGGGGATGATGCCGATTTCGTAAACACGCTGAAGAACAGGATTCATAACACATTCTCCTTATCGAAATTGGTTTACTTCGGGTTTACCGTTCCGGGCGCGGACGGATTCCTCATGGTGGAACCGCGTTCCGCAGCTGACTGATTTCATTATACAAATTCTGCGGCGTCACGTCAATCGGTCAAATTTACCAGTCCAGATTCTGTTTTTTTTGGCAGAATTGTGGGGGTTCCGTCCTGCGGGATGCCCCTTGCGAAAATGAACGTTTGCTGGTATACTGAATTCCACAATGCGGAACCGCGGACCATTCCCGACGGACGGGGCGCGGTTTGCTGCAAATTGTGAATATTTTGTTAATTTTCGGACGCGGAGGTCAAAGCATGGCGGAGCAGATGGAAAAAAGCGGGGAAAAAGGCGGTGTCCAGAGCGTAGCGCGGATTTTTGAGCTCATCGAGGTGCTGGCGGCCCATCCGTCGGGTGCCAGCCTGCAGCGGCTTGCCACCGAGGCGGGCCTGGCCAAGAGCACGGCGCACCGGCTGCTGGGCAGTCTGGTGGGGCTGGGATATGCCATGCAGGATGCCGAGACCGGCAAATACCGGCTGACCCTCAAGATGTTTGAGATCTCGTCGGGGATTGTCAACAATATGGACGTGATGAGCGTGGCCAAGATCCATCTGGAACGGCTGGCCCAGCGCACCGGCGAGGCGGTTCACCTCGTGATCCGCGACGCGCAGGACATTGTCTACATTTATAAGACCGAGAGCGGCCCGATGCGGATGTCCAGCCGGGTGGGGCTGCGCAGCCCGCTGTACTGCACCGGCGTGGGCAAGGCGATCCTGGCCACGCTGACCGAGCGGGAGGTCGAGGACATCTGGCGGCACAGCAGCCCGCAGAAGCTGACCGGCCGCACGGTGACCGACCTCGACGCGCTCAAGGCGCAGCTGGGCGAGGTGCGGGCCTGCGGCTACGCGATTGACGACGAGGAGAACGAGCTGGGCATCCGCTGCGTGGCGCTGGCCATCCCGGGCCCGGGCGGCAAGGCGGACAGCGCCTTTTCGATCAGCGGGCTGGCGCCCTACATGACGCCGGAGCGCATCCGCCGCGTGGCGGCCCTGGCGCTGGAGACCCGCGCCGACATCCTGCGCGACCTGGGCCTGCAGCGGCTGTGAGCAGGTAGACAAAGCACGTCCGGCAACGTATAATGAGAGCGGGGCGGCCCTGCGGTCTGCCCCGGGAAGAATATTTATATAAGGAAAGAAGTCCTTGGTATGCCTGAACAGACGCTCGGCGTTCTGTTGGCCTTTGCGGGAGCGGGATTTGCCGGCGCAGTGGCAATCCTGGCCAAGCTGGGCTATCGTCATCTGGATTCCAATCTCGCCACGGCACTGCGCACCGTGGTGGTCCTGATCTGTGCCTGCGGGATGGTCGTCCTGACCGGACTGCACACCTCCCTGGCCGACATCTCGGCCCGGAGCTGGCTGTTCCTGACCCTGTCGGGGCTGGCCACCGGCGGCAGCTGGCTGTGCTATTTCCGGGCGCTGCAGCTCGGCGATGTCAACAAGGTCGCGCCCATCGACAAGTCCAGCACGGTCATGACGATGCTGCTGGCGGTGCCGCTGCTCGGCGAGGGCCTTGACGCCCAGAAACTCGTCTGCATCGTCCTCATCGCGGCCGGCACGCTGCTCATGATCTCCCGCCGCGCCGGGACGCCCCGCACCCAGTCCTCGCCGGCCTGGCTGTGGTACGCCGTGGCCAGCGCCCTCTTTGCGGCCCTGACCTCCATCCTGACCAAGATCGGCATCACGGGGGTGGACTCCACACTCGGCACCGCCATCCGCACGGCGGTCGTGCTGGTCATGGCGTGGGTCATGGTCTTTGTGGCCGGCGGCCGGCATCTGGGGGCGGACCTGCGGGCCATCGACGGCAAAAGCTGGCTGTTCCTTGCGCTGTCCGGCCTGTGCACCGGCGGCAGCTGGCTGTGCCAGAATCGCAGCCTCCAGCTCATCGACGCCTCGCTGGCGGCGCCCATCGACAAACTGTCCATCCTGGTCACCGTGGCATTCTCCCGCCTGGTCTTCGGCGAGCGGCTCAGCCGCAAAGCCGCCCTGGGACTGGTGCTGCTGGTGGCCGGTACCCTCGGCCTTCTGCTCTGAGATACCCGAAAGAGGTCTGCCATGAATCTGATTTTCGCCGCGTTCGCTTCGCTGGACGGCTACCGGGAAGGCTCCAACGCCAACCTGGGCCGCCGGGTGTATGACCGCTGCCTTGTGGTAGCGCTGGCCAGCGCCCGGCGGTGCAACCCCGACTGCGACGTGGCCCTCGTGACCAACACCGCCCCGCCCGAGCCCTTTGCCCGGCAGCTGGCCGAGGCCGGGGTGCAGGTGCTGCTCTGCCCGTTCAGCCGCTATCGGTTTGAAGCCGACCTGGCCTGGTCGCTGGCCTACTACAAGCTCTGTGCGCTGCGGTATCTGCTGGATACCGCCGACTACGACCATCTGGCGATGCTGGACGCCGACACCTACACCCAGCGCCCCTTCGGGGACATCTGGCGGGAAGCCGACGAGGCCGTGCTGCTCTACCAGGTGCCCCATCCGGCCAGCCAGGAGATGGCGGCGCGGATCAGCGAAACCTACAATGCCCTCTATCCGCCCCGGGACGGCCGGCCCCGCACGCTGACCCATTTCGGCGGCGAGTTCGTGGCGGGCAGCGCGGCGCGGCTGCGGGCCTTCCTCGAAGTCTGCGACGAGGTGTTTGACCGGATGCAGGCCACCGGCGTCCGCAGCCCCGACGGGGACGAGGCCATCCTGGCCGCCGCAGCCTACCGCTGTCAGCAGCAGGGACGCCCGGTGCGGGCCGCCAACTGCTATGTGTTCCGGTTCTGGCTGGGGGCCCGGTTCTATTATGTCTCAACCAACTACCGGCTGGACCCGCTGTGCGTGCTGCACCTTCCGGGCAGCGCCAAGACGCGGCAGCTGGCGGTTCTCTACACATACTACACACGGCACGGCTGCTTCCCGCCCGACCGCAGGGTCTGGCGGCTTTGCTGCCTGCCGGCCGCCCGGCCCCCGCTGCTGCGCAGCCTTGCGGTGCGCCTGCGGGCCCGGCTGGGATTCTGAAGTTCTGGAGGTACCCATGCCCGACATCAAACGACCCCGTCTGAACCTCAAACGATACCGCGCCGCCCATCCCTATGCGCCGTCCCGGGTGCCGGGCGCCGACGCGGATGCCCTGACCCCCATGATGAAGGCCATCAAGGCGGTGCACAGCGTCACCAGCACCGGCTCCACCCAGCCGGAGGACCTCGAACGGCAGCGCAGCGCGCAGGAACTGTTCGGCCGGCTGGTCACCCCCAACCGGCTCATCAACACGACGCCGCTGACCATCGGCACCATCCCGGCCGAGTGGGTGCGGATGAACCAGGGCCATGACCGCCGCCATGTGGTGCTGTACTGCCACGGCGGCGGCTACACCTGCGGCCAGCTGGGCTATGCCCGGGTGCTGGCCAGCAAACTGGCGCTGACAACCGGCTGCGATGTGCTGAGCTTTGAATACCGCCTGGCCCCCGAACACCCCTACCCGGCCGCGGTCGAGGATGCCCAGCGGGTCTGGGATTATCTGATGTTCATGGGTATCGGCGCCCACGACGTGATTGTGGCGGGGGACTCGGCGGGCGGCAACCTGGCGCTGGAACTGGCGCTGACCATCAAACAGCAGGGCAGACACCAGCCCCGGGCCCTGATCCTGATGAGCCCCTGGACCGACCTGTCGATGTCCGGCCCCTCGATGGAGAGCTGCCGCGAACTGGACCCCATGCTGACCGAAACCTATATTGACTCCTGCCGCATTGCCTACCGCGGCATTGACCCCAACTCGCCGGACTGGACGGACCCGCGGCTCTCCCCGCTGTTCGGGGACCTGCGCGGTCTGCCGCCCACCCTGATCCAGGTGGGTTCCAACGAGATCCTCAAATCCGATGCCGAGCGGCTCTATGAATCCATGCGTGCCCAGGGGGTCTATGCCTCGCTGGAGATCTATGCCGAATGCTGGCATGTCTTCCAGCAGATGCCCACCCCGCATGCTGCCCAGGCCATGGACAGCGTCGGACGCTTTGTACAGCGGATGCTCTGACGGCGCCGCTGGAAAGGAGGGCCTGCCATGCCCGAAACGTGGTACCAAGTGGACAACGTGGCCAAGGTGTTCCTGGCCTCCATCACCCGGCGGGACCCGCGGGTTTTCCGGGTCAGCTGTACGCTGACGGCGCCGGTGGACCCGGCACTGCTGGATGCCGCGCTGGCACGGACGGCGCGGGAACAGCCGCAGTTCCAGGTCACCTTGCACCGGGGCCTGTTCTGGCATTATCTCGAATCCAGCGCCAAGCAGCCGCGGGCCGTGCCCGAAACGCTGCCCCCCTGCGCCGCGATCTACGGCCCGGACGAGAAAAAGAACGAACTGCTCTACCGGGTCAGCTACTACGGCTGCCGCATCAATGTCGAGATGTTCCACGCCCTCAGCGACGGCAACGGCGGCCTGATCTTCCTCAAGTCGGTGGTGCGCAACTATCTGCAGCTGCAGCACCCCGACACCCTCGCCAATGTGCCGGACGACACCGGCGCCAGCAACGAGGAGGCCGGGCAGGACAGCTTCCGCAAATATTATACCCGCGGCGGCAGCGAAACCCAGGACCCGGTGAACCGGCGCAAATCCTACCGGATGCGGGGGTTCAAGCTGCCCGGCGACCAGGTGCGCTTTCTGGAAGCCCACCTCTCGGTGCAGCAGGTCCTGCAGGCGTCCCGGGCCATGGGGGTCACCCTGACCAGCTTCCTGGCGGCCGCCCAGATGCTCGCGGTCTATCGCCAGATGCCCGCCGTGGAGCGGGGCAAGGCGGTGTCGGTCAGTCTGCCGGTCAACCTGCGCAACTATTTTGACTCCCAGACTTCCCGCAACTTCTTCAACTCGGTGCGGGTCGGCTGGGTCTTTGACGGCACCGAGACGCTGGAATCGCTGGCCCGCGGCTTTGACGCCAAGCTCCGCCGCGCCCTGCAGGACGACAGCGTCAAGGCCCGGATGAACAGCTACGAAAAACTCGAGCGGATGCCCGGCATCAAGCCGGTGCCGCTCTTCATCAAGAACGCGGTGGTGGGGTTCTTCAACTATCTGGAATCCCGCAAGGTCACGCTGACCCTCTCCAACATGGGCCGCATCACGGTGCGGGACGAGCTGGCCCCCTATATCGAGGGGTTCTCGGCCTTCTGCAGCAGCGACTCGATGTTCACGACGGTCTGCTCCTACGGGGATGACCTTGTGCTGGGAACGACCTGGGCCTACCGCGGCACCGCGGTGCTGCGCGATTTTTACCGCTCCCTGGCCGACGCCGGGCTGGACATTACCCTCTATGCGACGGAGGTGGATCACGAATGAAAAGCTGTCCGCACTGCCATGTCCGGGTGGGCGGCTCCACCAACTACTGCCCGCTCTGCCAGAGTCCGCTCGTGCCGCTCCCCGGCCCCGAAACCCCGGACCGCTACCCGGCGGTGGAATCGGGGCATCGCCGGGCCTCGCTGCTCTATCAGATCTTTGCCTTTGTGCTGCTGGCGGGGGCGGCGGTCTGCATCGCGGTGGATTTCCTGCTCACCGAGGGCAGCCATCTGCACTGGAGCCTGCTGGTGCTGGCCTTCGCGGCGGCGGCCCTGCTGCTGCTGCGCGCTTTGCTGCGCCGCGGCCGCAACGCCCCCCGGCTGATCTTCCAGATCCTGGTGGGGGCCTCGCTGCTGGCGGTCTTCTGCGATGCCTTCCTGGGCACCGTGGATGTCAGCATCGACTACGTCGTGCCGATCCTGTGCTGCGTGGCGCTGGTGCTCAACTTCATCTTCTCCTTTGTCAACCGCCTGTTCACCGAGAATGCCCTCGTCTATCTGCTGCTCAACATGGTCATCGGCATCGTGCCCTATATCGCGCTGGCCCTGCACCGCTCGGCCCGCCCGCCGCTGACCTGGTGGCTGTGTATGGTCATCAGCGTTGTGACCTTCCTGGGCCTTGTCATCTTCAAGGGCCGGACGCTGTGGGCGGAATTCCAGAAGCGCCTGCACCTGTGACACCGCCCGAAACTGCGCAATTCCGCCCCTTTGCCCATTGACACCGCCGCGACAGGGCGGTATACTTAACCCGTGTCCGCAAAAAAACGCGAAAACGGACGCATCGTTTTGGAAAAGGAGCACGGAATCATGAAAAACAACAGTGTCAAATCCGTCGTCGCCGTCGGCATCGGCGCGGCGCTCTTCTTCGTGCTGGGCCGCTTTGTGGCCATCCCCAGCCCGATTCCCAACACCAACATCAGCCTGCAGTACGCCGTTCTGGGCCTGCTGGCTGCCATGTACGGCCCCATCGCCGGCGGCCTGATCGGCTTCATCGGCCATACGCTCATCGACCTCTCCTGGGGCGGCAGCGTGTGGTGGAGCTGGGTCATCGCCTCCGCCTTCGTGGGCGTCATCGTCGGCCTGGTTGCCAACCGCCTCAAGCTTGAGGAGGGGGACTTCGGCAAGGGCAAGTTCATCACCTTCCTGGTGGCCAACGTCGTGGCCCATGCGGTGGCCTGGATCGGCATTGCACCGGTCCTGGACATCCTGATGTTTGCCGAGCCGGCCAACAAGGTTTTCAGCCAGGGCGTCTTTGCTGCCATCGCCAACATGCTCACCGCTGTGGTGGTCGGCGGCCTGCTGATCGTTGCCTATACCCGCACGATCGCCAAGAAAGGCTCGCTGGATAAGGAATAAACCCGGTTTTGCAGCCTTCCCCTTTGCCGGGGGAAGGCTTTTGTTGTGTGAGGTAATGTTATGGCAGATCCCAAAACCCCCATCATCTCCTTTCGGAACTTTTCCTTCCAGTACCGTGCCCAGAAGCAGCCCACGCTGCGCGGCATCGATCTGGACATCTATCCCGGCGAGCGGGTCCTCATTGCGGGACCGTCCGGCAGCGGCAAAAGCACGCTGGCGGGCTGCATCAACGGGCTGAATCCCTTCTCCAACCCCGGCGAGTGCACCGGCAGCCTGACGGTGGACGGCGTCGATGCGCCGCACAGCAGCCTGTTTGAACTGTCCGCCCATGTGGGCACGGTGCTGCAGGACCCGGACGGCCAGTTCATCGGTCTGACCGTGGGGGAGGACATCGCCTTTGCGCTGGAGAATGACTGCGTGCCGCAGCCCGAGATGAAGCAGGTGACGCAGCGCGTCGCCGACCTGGTGGGAATGGGCAACACCCTGGACTGTGCCCCGCACGAACTGTCGGGCGGCCAGAAACAGCGGGTCAGCATGGCGGGCGTCATGGTGGACAAGGTCCGCATCCTGCTGTTTGACGAGCCGCTGGCCAACCTGGACCCCGCCGCCGGCAAACAGAGCATCGAGCTGATCGACGAGATCCAGAAAAAGACCGACACGACGGTGCTCATCATCGAACACCGTCTGGAGGATGTCCTGTGGCGCAGCGTGGACCGCATCGTGCTGGTCAACGACGGCCGGATTCTGGCCGATATGCGCCCCGAGGAGCTGCTGTGCAGCCATCTGCTGGCGGAAAACGGCATCCGGGAACCGCTCTACCTGACGGCGCTGCGCTATGCCGGGGTGGAGCTCACGCCCGACAAGCACCCCGCCCATGTCAACACGGTGCAGCTCGACGAGGCCGACACCCGCCGCCTGCGCCAATGGTTCCATGCGGGCCGTGCGCCGCAACCGCAGCCCGAACCCCGGCCGCTGCTCGAGGTGCGCGGCGTCAACTTCGGCTATCACAAAAACCAGCACACGCTGCAGGACATCTCCTTCACGATCGGCCGCGGCGAGATGGTCAGCATTGTGGGCCAGAACGGCGCCGGAAAATCCACCCTCTCCAAGCTGATCTGCGGGTTTGAGACGCAGGACGCCGGCCAGATCTTCTTTGACGGCAAGGACCTGGCGGACCAGACCATCCGCAGCCGCGCCAGACACATCGGCTATGTCATGCAGAACCCCAACCAGATGATCTCCAAGACGATGATCTATGACGAGGTCGCCCTGGGACTGCAGGGCAGCGGCCTGTCCGATGCGGAGATCCGCAGCCGGGTGGAGGATACCCTCCGGATCTGCGGGCTGTATCCCTTCCGCAACTGGCCGGTCTCGGCGCTGAGCTTCGGCCAGAAAAAGCGGGTCACCATCGCCAGCGTGCTTGTGCAGCAGCCCGAGCTGATCCTGCTGGACGAGCCGACGGCCGGCCAGGATTTCCGCCACTATACCGAGATTATGGAGTTCCTGCGCGGCCTCAACGCCGAGGGCGTGACCGTTGTCATGATCACCCACGATATGCACCTGATGCTGGAATACACGCCCCGGGCGCTCGTGTTCTGCGCCGGACGGCTCATCGCCGACCGCAGCGCCGCCGAGGTCCTCTGCGACCCCGGCCTGATCGAACAGGCCGCACTCAAGGAGACCAGCCTGTTCACGCTGGCCAACCGCTGCGGCATCACGCCGCCCGAAGCGTTTGTGCAGCGCTTTATCGAAGAGGACCGGGAGGTGCGCGCCCATGGCTGCTAAGACCGTACTGAATTATCTTCCGCGTGAGAGTGTCGTCCACCGGCTGACCGGCACCGCCAAACTCGCGTTTTTCCTGCTGTTCACCTTTGCCAGCATGATCACCTACAACACCTGGGTGCTGCTCGGCCTGATGGTGGTCAGCTTTGCCGCGTTCCGGCTCAGCCGCATCCGCCTGCGCGAGGTGCGGTTCATGCTGATCTTCATGCTGGTGTTCCTGCTGCTCAACAACCTGTTCATCTTCCTGTTCGACCCCAACCAGGGCACGACGCTCTACGGCACCCGCCATCTGCTCTGCCACCTGTTCTGGCGGTACGACATCACGGCCGAACAGCTGTTCTACATGCTGAACATCTCGCTCAAATACTTTGTGGCGCTGCCGGTGGCCATCCTCTTCATCTCGGCCACCGACCCCAGCGAGTTCGCCGCCAGCCTCAACAGCATCGGCATCTCCTACCGGGTCGGGTACTCGGTGGCCATCGCGCTGCGCTATATCCCCGACATCCAGCGCGACTACCACAACATCAGTCAGGCCCAGCAGGCCCGCGGCGTCGAGCTGGGCCGCAGCGAACCCTTCTTTGCCCGGCTCAAAAACGCGGTCAGCATCCTGATGCCGCTCATCCTGACCAGCCTCAACCGCATCGATACGATCTCCAACGCGATGGAGCTGCGCGGCTTCGGCAAAAACCGGCGCCGCACCTGGTACTGCCGCCGTCCCTTCACCCGCAGCGACGTGATTGCCGTTGCGCTCGGCGCGTTGCTCTTCCTGCTCAGCCTGGCGGTCACGCTGCGCTTCGGCCGGTTCTATAATCCCTTTGTCTGAACAAGAGAAAAACGGCACGTTCCCGGATGGGAACGTGCCGTTTTGTTGTCAGGATGGGATCAGCGCCGTCCGGCACCGCCGCCGCGGGTGGAGCCGCCGCCCGAACGGAAGCCGCCGCCCGAGGGCCGGAACCCACCGCCGCTGCGGCCGAAGCCGCCGCCGTGGGACGAACCGCCGCCAAAGCCGCCGGGACCACCAAAGCCGCCGAAGCCGCCGAAACCGCCCGGAGGCGGCGGGGGCGGGGGACGCCGCGGCCGGCGGGGACGCGGGGGAATCCGCGGTCCGAAAAAGAAGAAGAGCGGCATCCCCACGGGCCGGCCCGGCCCGCCGTAATGGCGGGGCGCGGTCAGCAGCGCGAGGAGCAGCAGAACCACAAAGGTCAGGACCACGACGGTGACCAGCATCTGCGCCAGACCCGACGCATCGTGGCTGGGCTGCTCGACGCCGTCAGCCGTCACGCGGCCTTCCGCCACGGCGGCCAGGTCCATGTTCAGGCCGTAGACATCGGCAATCCGCTCGGCCAGGGCCAGCACGGTCTGGCGGGTGCCGGTGTCGTAGTCGCCGGCCACCCAGCTGCTCTCCATCTCGTCATAGAGCAGGTTGCTCAGCGTATCGCCCGAGAAGGCCGTCTCCAGCCCCTCGCCGGGCGTGACCCAGTAGTTGTCCTCGCCGGTGGCCAGAAGCAGCAGTACGCCGTTGTCCTGGCTGCTGTCTCCCAGACCCCAGGCCTGGAACACCTCGTAGGCAAAGCCCTCCATCGTGTTGTTGCCGATGTAGTCGGTGGTGTACACGCCGATCTGGGCGCCGCAGCTCTCCTGCAGGGCCACCGTCAGGTTGGTGATGTAGGTTTCGGTGTCGCGGTTCAGAATGTTGGCGTTGTCCGCCACACAGGAGTCCGAACGGATTCCCTCCGGCGTGGCAGCCGCTGCCGGCACCGCGGCCGCTGCCATCAGCAGCACCGCCGCCGCCAGCGACACCGTGCGTTGCAAAGCGTTGCGCAATGCGGGTTCCTCCCTTCCCGTCAGGAGGACGCAGGCCCGTAGGCCTCCGCCTCATCGACGCCCCACAGCGGGGCAAGCAGATTCGCCGGGAACGCGCCCAGCGTTTCGTTGAATTCCCGGGCCGCCGGGGTGTAGTCCTGGGCGATCTCCCGCTCCAGGATGGCCTGGGTGCTCGCATAGTCGGCACTGAGCCCCTCAATGCGGTCCAGCGCGCTGCCCGAAGCCTGTGCCCGGGCCGTGTTGTACAGATCATCGACGGCGCTGTCCAGCGAGGTGATCAGTGCATACTGGGCGGACGGCGTCGCGGGGGTGGTCTGCCACTGGTCAATCAGGGCAGCGGTCTGCGTGCAGCGGGGGTCCTCCTCGCCCAGCACGCTCTGGCACTGCCGCAGCAGGTTGGCGGCGTTGTCAATCTGGGTGTTCAGGTCGTCCTGGATGCCGTGGCCGTGTTCGTTGACCGACGCCGAATACACCGCCGTCACGCGGCTGCGGGCGGCGCGCAGTCTGGCCCCGCTGATGCCGAACACCGACAGCACGACCGCCAGCGCCAGCACGGCCAGCGCCGTCGGACGCCGCCGGGCCGGGGCGGGAAGACGGGATTCCGCCTTGCCGAACACCTCCAGCTGCGGGCCCTTGATTTCAAATGTCTCGTTCTGTTCCAGCTGCATGAATGGCTCCTGCAATGGTTACTGGTTGAGGTCCAGAAGTTTCTGCTTCAGTTCGCCCTCAATCCGGCCCAGCTCCTGCTCGGCGGCGGCGCGCTTGGCCTTGCCGTCGGCACGGATCTTGTTCAGCTCGTCCAGCGTGCTGATCAGCTGCTGGTTGGTCTCCTTGAGGGTCTCAATATCCACAATGCCGCGCTCGGACTCCCGCGCAATGTCCAGCGTGCCCTGTTTCAGGGTGGCGGCGTTCTTGCGCAGCAGTTCGTTGGTGGCGTCGGTCACGGCGCGCTCGGCCTGCATCGCCTGCTGGCTGTGCGCCATGCCCAGGGCCAGCACCATCTGGTTTTTCCACAGCGGAATCGTGTTCACGACGGTGGTCTGGATCTTCTGCGCCATCATCGTGTCGTTGCTCTGGATCAGCCGGATCTGCGGGCCCATCTGGATGCTGATGTTGCGGGTCAGCTCCAGGTCATAGAGCTTTTTCTCAAACCGGTCGCACTGATCGGCCAGGTCGCGGGCGGCCTGGGCATCCTCGGGCAGGCCGGTGCGGCGGGCCTTCTCCTCGGCGTCCTTCAGAGCGCCGGCGCGGGTCTGCTCGAGCTTTTTGCGGCCCGCCAGGATATACATGCTCAGCTCCTTGAAGTACACCAGGTTCAGCTGGTACATCTTGTCCAGCATCGCGATGTCCTTGAGCAGCGTGACCTGGTGATCCTCCAGCTTGGCGCGGATGCGCTCGACGTTGACATCCGCCTTGTCGTACTTGAGCTTGAGGTCCTCCAGGTCGTTCGCCTTCCTGCGCAGAAAACCGAAAATGCCCTTCTGGTTCTCCTCGGTGGCGTCAAAGCCCTGCAGCTCGCCGATCAGGTCGGTGATGAGCTTGCCGGTCTCGCCCATGTCCTTGGTGCGCACCCGCGACAGCGCCGTGTCGGAAAAATCACTGAGCTTTTTCTGGCTGGCGGCGCCGTACTGCAGGATCATCTGGGAGTTGCTCAGATCAATCTTGGCGGCAAAATCCTCCACCATCTTCTGCTCCTCGGGGGACAGCGGCGTGTCCTCCACCGTCACCGGCGTCGCCTTCTTGGCGTCCTCGACCACTTTGGCATCGGCCTCGGGGTCCAGCGTCAGACTCGGGGCGGGGTCCGCGTCCAGCGTCAGGGAAGGCGCGGCGGGCACGTTCAGGTCAAAATCCATCTCAGCCATGCGGCAATCGTTCCTTTCTTGTTGGGTTATTCGGCCAGGTTCTGGCTCTTCAGTATCTGTTCCAGCACCTCAATGTCGGTGGAAATATCCATCGCCTCGGCAGAGTACAGCGCATCCAGCTGGTTCTCGAACGCCGTCGCCATCGTGCCGGCGTTGCGGCGCACCTCGCCGAGAATCTGATCGGCGTTCTCGCCCCGGATGCCGCCCTGTTCCATCCGCACATAGGTGCTCATGATCTTGACGACCTCCGGCAGATAGTACCGGGCAAACCGGTCCACCGTGCGGGCCTTGTCGGGCTTTTGCTCCACGGCGGCCGCAATGCCCCGGCCGGCCTTCTCCATCCGGTCCAGCTGACGGGACAGCTCCTCGTCGGGAATATCGCGGTTGAGCGCCTGCAGCGCATCCAGGTTGGCGGCAATGCCGTTGAGCATCGCGTCGGTGCTCTCGCTGCCCGTGGCGAACGGGATCTCCACCCGCCGCACCCGGGTGGGGCACAGCCGGGCCGTCACCAGATACACCGCCAGGCTCAGCACCGCGGCCGCCGCCAGCCATCCGGCCTTGTACAGCGGCAGCACCAGCGCCGCGACCGGCCAGACCAGCGCTGCCAGATAGAGCGGCAGCACCGGGCGGGAACGCTTTTCAATCCACTTGCTCATCACAAACTCCTTGCTGGGTCCGACAGGAAAATATATGGCTTCATTATAATGCAAAGGCTGTCGCTTTGCAAACGATTTTGCCCGCCGGAACACAGCGCCGGTCCCTTTTTACGAAATATTTACAAACGGCCCCAGCGCCCGGCCCCAGGCATCCAGCAGCCGGTCGGGCGTCCAGGCGGCGTTGGCCGGACTGGTGGAGGGCAGCACCGTGGCGGGCATCCCGGTCAGCGGCTCGGCGTAGCGGCGGTACAGCCGCCCGCTGGTCGCCCCGTTGCAGAAAACCGCCTCCACGCCCAGCCGGGCAATCAGGCCGGCCAGGTCGTTGGGTTCGACGTCGCGGATGGAGGCATCCGAGGCGCCGCGGATCGAACAGCTGCGGATCACATCCCAGAGCGCCAGACCGTGCCCGAGAAGGATGGCCCGCTTGGCCGCAAGGTCATCCCAGGCGGGCACCGGCTCGCCGGTCAGCCGGGCCATCAGAGGCCAGAACCGGTTCTGGGGATGGCCATAGTAAAAGCCCTGGGCCCGGCTTCTGGGGCTGGGAAAACTGCCCAGGATCAGCGCGCGGGCGCCCTCCGGCGCGAAGAGGGGCGGCAGACCCGGCCCCACCCGGGTGTAGGGGGCGGCGGGCATCTCAGAACGCCTCCGGCCAGAGGGTGCGGCAGAGCTGCGCCACCCCGTCGGGGGCGGCCTGCGGCCCGAGCGCCTTGGCGGCGGCGCGGGCCCCGGCGGTGCCGTTCGCCATGCAGTAGGAGATCCCGGCGGCCCGCAGCATCCCGGCGTCGTTCTCGCCGTCGCCGATGGCCACGCAGTCGGCCGCCGTCAGCCCGATCCGGTCCAGCAGCACCTGCAGCCCCACGGCCTTGTCCTGCCCGTCGCGCAGGATGTCGCAGGCGTCGGCGCCGTAGTGCAGGAAGCGCAGTCCCAGATAGCCGTATTTTTCCTGGAAGCGCGCAATGCCCTCCTGCGGCACAAGACCGAAGGCCGAGAAGGGCAGATCGGTCAGATGCCGGTCCTGGTCCTCGCCGTCCACCAGACAGCCTTCCAGCGCGGCGGCCTTCTCCCGGGCCTGCATGGCCGGATAGTCCAGATAGACGTATCCGCCGTCCGAGAAGCTGAATCCCAGCGCATACTCGTAATCTTCGCAGAAATCCACCAGCGCATACATCTCCTCCGGCGTCATGCGGGAGGCGTACAGCTCATTGCCGGCGGCATCCTCCACCTCGGCGCCGGCCGAGCAAATCCAGTAATCGGGGCGGATGCCGCGCAGCATCCGGGGCGGAATCTCCGCCCGGCAGCGTCCGGTGGCAATGGCCACCTGTACGCCGTGGCGCTGTACGGCCGCCACGGCATCGGCATTTTCCCGCGGTACGCGGGGCTCCCCCTGGGGGCGCAGCGTGCCGTCAATATCCAGAATCAACAGTTGGGGCATGGGTCTGAACTCCTTCCGGTTGCAAAAACATTATCCCTATTATACCAAATCCCGCGGCAAAGTCTAGCCGGAACCCCGCGGGCATAAGCTGGAGCGGGGGTGAGCAGAGTGGGACGGGATCTGGATTTTTCAAGAAGCGGGCGTCCGCGCCGGGGCAGGGGCCTGTGCCGGGTGCTGGCTGCGGCGGTCTGCATTGCGGTGCTGGGGGTGCTGGCCGCCCGGGTGTGGGGGCTGGGACTGCCCCGGCGGCTGGCGGACCGCCTCTGCGATGCCCGGGTCGCGGCCCTGCAGCGGCAGAATGCGGCGCTCCGCACGGCGCTGGCCGGTACGGCGGGCCTGACCGAGGAGAACGCCGCCCTGCGCACGCTGCTGGACTGTGTGCCCGAACCGGCCGCGTCCTGGCAGCCGCTGTGGGTCACGGCGCGGTGGCCGGGCGGTTTTTCGCTGGAATCGGGGGGCCGGGCCGGGGCGGCGGTGGTGGACCGGTCGGGGCGTTTTGCGGGAATCCTTGCCGAGAGCGGCCGGGTGGACCCGGCGGGGCAGGGCAGCGGGGCTGTGGCCTGCCGGGTCGGCACGGCGCTCGGGGTGCTGGCGCGCCGCGGCACGGCGCTGCTTGTGACCGATCTGCCGGCGGGCACCGTCTGTGAAGCCGGGGCGCCGGTGGTCACGGCGGACGGCGGCTGGTGGGTCGGATGCGCCGCCGCGGCCCCCGAGGCCGAGCCGGGCAGCCTGGCAATGACGCTGACCCTGGCGGATACCGCCGACGAGGGGGACTGCCTGTATTTTGCCGGGGCGTGACAAATTCCCTGCCGGGGGTGTATAATAACGGCAGGCCGGGGGCGGCGCAGCTCCCCGCCGGGACCGATCTGCTGCGCCGAACACTCCGGGAGGGACCCAGGCCATGAAGAAAAACAACGGTAAACCGCGCGTCAAGATCCTGCTGGCGATCTGCCTGGCGGTGTTTGTCCTTTTCTTTGTGCGGCTGTTCTGGATGCAGTTCGTCATGGCGGATCACTATGCCGAACGGGTGGCCCAGGCTTCCCGGACCGGGTACACTGTCACGCTCCCGGCGGCACGGGGGCGCATCACCGACCGCGACGGGCAGACGCTTGCCTCGGACGGCACGGTCTATGACCTCTCTTTGTGTGTTCCGGCACCGCCGGGCACCGAATTGCAGCAGACGCTGCGGACGTTGGAACAGCTCGGATGGGGCGGCAAGGATGTGGAAACACAACTTGCCGCCTTTTGTTCTGCCGTTTCGTCGGGGGAACTGCCGCTGGCGCAGGGCATTACCGACGAACAGCGGCAGGCGCTGCTGGCCTCCGGCCTGCCCCAGAGCGGGGCGGTGCGGCTGACCCCGCGGGGCGAGCGGGTCTGGGCGCAGGGCAGCCTGGCGCCCCAGATTCTCGGCGGCGTCGGGCCGCAGACCGAGACCACCCGGGACGAATCGCTCCCCGCCGACGCCCTGATCGGCCGCTGGGGGCTGGAAGCCGCCTATGACGAGGTGCTGCGCGGGCAGGACGGCACGCTGCGGGTGACGGTGGACCGCAGCACGGGCAGCCGCACCGAGGAGGTCGAGGCGGAACCCCGGACCGGCGGCACGCTGGTGCTGGCGCTGGACGCCGATCTGCAGCGCACGGTGCGGCAGGCTCTGCAATCCCAGATCGAGGCTTTGCAGACCGGCAAGCCTGCCGGCGAAGGGCGGGAGGCCTGTGCCGGGGCGGCCGTCGTGGCGGACCCGCGCACCGGCGAGATCCTGGCCGCCGTCAGCCTGCCGGACTATGACCTCAACGGCTGGCAGGACCGGTATGCGGCGCTCAGCGCCGACCCCGGCGCGCCGCTCGTCGACCGGGCCGAAACCGGCCTCTATGCCCCCGGTTCGGCCTTCAAGCCCGCCGTGGCGGCGTCCGCGCTGGCGGCGGGCGTCATCACCCCCGCCTCGACGGTGCGCTGTACCGGCCGCTATTCCTACTATGCGGGCTATCAGCCGGGCTGCCTGCAGCTCAACCACAGCGGGGCGGTGGATCTGCTCACGGCACTGCGGTGCAGCTGCAACATCTTTTTCTATGATGTGGGGCGCCGCGTCGGGGTGGATGCCTTTGCGGCGACGGCCCGGCAGCTGGGCCTTGCCGCCGATGCCGGGGCCGAGCTGCCCGCCGCGGCAGGGCGGCTGACCACGACGCAGGACGACAACTACCAGGCCGGCCTGACGCTGATGGCCGCCATCGGGCAGGGAAATGCGGCGGTCACGCCGCTGCAGCTGGCCGCCTACGCCTGCGCGCTGGCCCGGGACGGGGAACGCCCGGCCCTGCATTTTGCGCTGCGCACCGAGGCCGCGGACGGCACGGTTCTCTGGCAGCAGGAGCCCAGCGTGCTGGACCGGGCGCCCGGCGGGGCGGAGGTCTTTGCCCCCATCCGGGAAGGGATGGTCCAGATGGCCTCGACGCTGCGGGTGCTGCGGGAAGCGCCGGTCACGCTGGCCTGCAAGACCGGCAGCCCCCAGTTGGCCGAACAGCTGCCGGACGGCGGGCACTATACCAACTCGGTTCTGATCGGCTACGGCCCCGCCGAATCCCCCGAATTTGCCGCCGCCGTGGTCATTGAATACGGGGGCGGCGGCGCCAATGCGGCCCCCGTCATGCGGGCCATTGCGGACTGGTGGGCGGCGCAAAAAAACCTTGGATGAACTTTTCGACTTTTGTCCACATCGGGGGTGGGGAAAACTTCCGAACCGCCCCGAAGGCCCGGGATTCTTGGTGGTTTTGTGGCAAATTGCCGATTTTTTACATCCAAAATCAGTAGTTTGCCCACTTGACAGGGCGTTTTATCCGCTCCGTTATGTTGAAAGGTTTTCCACAGCCTGTGGAAAACTGCCCCCCAAATGGTGGAAAACCGGCTCAGCGGCAAGGTTTTCAACGCTTTCAACAGGGTTTTCAACATCCCCGGAGGAAAACTTTTCCAGTACGTTTTGTATAAACCGCGATTCCACGAAAAAGACGGGCGGATTTCCGACAAAAGAATTTGCACTTTTGACGCCTCGGACAGGGTGACAAAACGGGGGGATTTGTGCTATACTGTATCTGTATAATTCTCATTGTGTGTCAACAGGCCGAAGGTACGGCCTTTCGTGAAAAAATGAAGGAGTCTGCATGGATAACAGGAACCGGGCCGCAGCGCCCGCACAAAAAGAACCCAACGAACACCCCGATACGCTGGTGTGGGGCAAAAATGCCGTGACCGAGCTGCTCAAGAGCGGCACCGGCGTGGATACCCTGCTCCTGGCGGACAGCCTGGAACCCCGGGCGGCCGGCTACTATACGGCGCTGGGCAAACAGAGCGGCGCCGTCATCAAGCGGGTGCCCTCCGGCAAGCTGCAGAAACTCTGCGGCACCGCCGATCATCAGGGCGTGGCCGCCTGGGCGGCGCGCATCCAGTACGCGACCCTCGACGACCTGCTGGCGGCGGCCCGGGAAAAAGGCGAGCCGCCTTTTCTGGTGCTCTGCGACGGCATCGAGGACCCGCACAACCTGGGCGCCATCCTGCGCAGTGCGCTGCTGTGCGGCGCGCACGGCGTCGTGATTCCGCGGCGCGGCGGTGTGGGTGTGACCGGCACCGTCATGAAGGCCAGTGCCGGCGCGGCGGCGCGCATCCCGGTGGCCCGCGTGGCCAACCTGAGCCAGGCTATCCGGCAGCTCAAGGAACAGAACATCTTCGTCTACTGTGCCGACCTGGGCGGCACCCCGCTGGAACGGACTGACCTGTCCGGCGCGGTGGCGCTCGTGCTGGGCAGCGAAGGCGCCGGGCCCGGCGCGCTGGTGCGCAAACTCTGCGACGGCGCCGTGACCCTGGATATGGCCGGCGGCGAGACCGGCGTGGACAGTTATAATGTGAGTGTGGCGGCCGGCATCCTGCTGTACAACATCATGCAGCGCCGCAAGGGCTGAACCATCCCGCACCCAAAAGGGGAGAACAAAATGCCAAGCAAACGTACAAACGATTCGGTGGACCGGATTCTTGAGGAACTCAGCCACGAGCAGGCGGAACAGGGCGTGCGCGACAGCGTCACCGACCGCCAGGTCGATGCGATCCTGCAAAGTATGGGTCTGGACAGCCGCAGTTCGGCGTCCGCCCACAGCGGGGTCTCGCTGGGCCCCATCCAGAAGGAAGATCTGCCCAAGATCAAACTCAATGCGGCCGACATCACGGCCACCACGGACCGGTTCTCCACAACCATCCTCGACGATCTGCTCGGGGACCTGCCCAGCCTGCGGGCCGCCAAGGCCGGCCGGGCTCCGCGCCCGGCTGCGCCCTCCCCCCGCCGCAGACCGGCCGTACAGGATATACAGAATGTAGAATCCAAAGAAACTGTACAATCTGAAGAAACGCCCCGGCCCCAGCCCGCACCCCAGCCGCAGCCCGAGGCCCGGCCTGCCCGCACGGCGCCGCAGCCCAGCCAGCCGGAACCGCAGCAGCCCGCGCCCGAACAGCCCGAACCCGAGCAGCCCGCCCGGACCGGTGAGCTCGGCGATACGACCCGCACCGGCATCATCAAGGATTTTCTGAAAAAGATGGTCCCGACCGATGAGAGCAACGACCAGCGGGCCCTCAACCGCGGCAAGCAGCAGTTCCAGGACTTTTTCGGCGAAAGTGCCGCCGTCCTGCCGGACGAGAAGGGCCGCCTGGTGGACCCCAGCAAGAAAAAGAAGCGGTTCGGTCTGGGCAGTGCGGCGGACACCGGCGCCTTTGTGCCGATCAGCCTGCTCGGCGATGCCGACACGCAGGACGCCGGCCGGGAGCCCGAACCCGAACCGGAGCACGCCGCTCCCAGGAAGCCCGGCCTGCTGGCCCGGCTGTTCGGCGGAACGGCCCGCCGGGAGGCCCCGCAGCCGGAACCCGAGGAACCGCAGGCCGAGGCGCCGACCGAGGCGCTGCCCACCGAGGCCGAGACCTATCCCGACAGCGGCACGGCGCAGGAGAGCCTCGAGTTCTCGCTGCCCAGCGCCACCCAGGCGGGCATCCGGCTGTCGGACGGCACGCTGTCCATGCCCCGGCAGGACACGGCGCCCGCCGAGCCCGCCCGCACCGAATCCCGGCAGCAGACCTCCACCATCTACCGCAAAAAGCGGGATACCGTGGAATTCCTGCCCCGCAAACATCGCCGCGGCCGCACTGTCACGGAGGCCGAACCCCAGCCCCGCCCCACCGAGCCGGTGGGCGAGCCGGTCATGACCTCCAACGCGCAGCTGCCCCCCGAACCGATGCCCGAGCCGGAACCGGTCCGCGAGCCGGCCGAACAGCCGGAGCGCCGGTCCGCCGCCCCGGTGCCGGAAGATACGTTTGAAAACCTGGCCCCCGAGGTCGTCCAGACGATGACCGGCCAGGTCCGCCTGACCGAGATCGCCTCCGGCGCGGCCCAGGCGTCCGCCGCCCCGCAGCCCGCCCCCGCCGCATCCCCGGCCGAGGACGAGCCCGAGGAGGAAGAAAACTTTGATGCCCTCCTGGACACCCCGGTGGAGGAAAAGCCCAACACCGCCGAGTTTGTGTGGGAGATTGCCCAGTCCATCAACGGACCGCGCCCCGCCGCAGCCGGCGGCACGGCCCCCCGCAAGGCTGAACCCTCCGCCAAGCCGGAGCGGTTCCAGAACGCGGCGCAGTATCTCAGCGACATCCAGGCCGAGAACGACGCGGTGGAGAAGCAGGAGAAGGCCGAGAAGGCCCGCCGCCGCACCCGTCTGACCGGCCGTCCCGCCGACGAGAAGAACGCCGACGCCGAGGCCCCCTTTGATGAGAAGTCCGAGGCGCCCCGCCGCCGCGAGTACGAGAGCGCCGACGACGCCCCCGCCGTGCGGCAGGAACTCGAACAGCGGGTCCTGTTCCAGACCATCACGGCGATTGTCTGCGGCGCGGCGGCCCTGGTGCTGGTCTGGCTGGGCACCTCCGCGGTCAGCGGCACCCCGCCGATGCCTGCGGCCCTGGACCCCGCGGCGGACCCCGCGCCGTTGCTCATCACAACGCTGATCCTGCTCATTGCCGCCTGCGCCGCCTCCTGGCAGACGCTGCTCAACGGCGTCCTGGGCTTCCTGGGACACCGCCGCGGCTCGGCGGCGGACAGCATGCCGACGCTGGCGGCCCTGGGGGCCGTGCTGCAGTGCCTGGTCTTTCTGTTCAAGCCGGAGTGGTACAGCGCCAACCGGCTCTGCCTGCTGGCCGGCCCGGCGGCCCTGCTGCTCTGCGGCAACGCGGCCGGCAAGGCGCTGGATGCCCGCACCGTGCGGGAGAACTTCCGCCTGGTCAGCGCCGGCGTGGACCACGCCGTGGCCCACCGCATCAAGGACATCTCGGTGCTGCACACCGTCACGGCGGGCCTGGCCGAACCGCGCCCCAACGTGCTGGTCAGCCGTCCCACCCGCCTGCTCAAGGGATTCCTTGCGGGCAGTGATTCCCGCCGCACCTCTGACAAGAATCAGCAGCAGTTTGCGCGGATGCTGGCGCTCTGCGCCCTGGCCGCCTTCGTGTTCACCCTGTTCTACCAGAAGAGCCCCGGCATGGCCTTCACGGTGCTGGCGTCGGTGCTCTGCTTCGGCACGCCGCTGGCCGGCACCCTGATCTCGGCGCTGCCCATGTGGCTCATGCAGCGCAGCGCGGCCCAGATCGGCGCCGTGGTGCCCGGCTGGAAGGATATCCGCATCCTGGGCCAGATCAATGTGCTTCAGGTCACGGCGCAGGACCTCTTCCCCAAGGGCTGCATCACGCTGGGCGGCATCCGCGCCATCCCCAAGGGCGAGATCGAGAGCGCCATTGTGGATTCCGCCTCGCTGCTGGATCTCTCCAACAGCCCCCTCAAGAATGCCTTCCTCGAGATGACCGGCAACAACCGCAAACTTCTCAAGAAGGTCACCAACTTTGAAACCATCTACGGCATGGGCTACCTCGGCTGGATTGAGGACAAGCGTGTCCTGTTCGGCTCCCGCCGCCTCATGGAACGGTATGAGGTCAAGGTGCCCAGCATGGAATACGAGCGCCGCCACACCGTCAACCAGCGCCGGATGATCTATCTGGCAGTCTCGGGCGAGCTGCGCGGCATGTTCCAGGTGGCCTACCAGAGCGACCCCGACACCGCCGCCGTGCTCGATACCCTGCAGAAAGCCAACATCTCGCTGATCGTGGACTGCGACGACTTCAACTGCGATGAAACGCTGCTCCAGACCGCGTACAACCTGTCGGCCGGTACCGTCAAGGTGCTGTCCGGCAAGGAGCGCGAGGCCCTCAACCCCGCTGTGGCCTGGCTGCCCGAGAGCGAGGGCAATATGCTCCACCTGGGCAGCTTCGCGAGCTTTGTCGGCGGCCTCGAAGCCGCCGCCGGCGCCGCCGAGGGCGAACACAAGGCCTCGATGGTGCTGTCCGCCTCGGTGCTGATCAGCTGTGTCCTGGCCGTCATCATGGTGCTGGCGGGCGGTCTGGCCGGCCTGCCGCTGCCCGTGATGGTCCTGTATCAGATTGCCTGGGCCGTCATGGCGATGATCTTCCCGATGCTGCAGCGCTACTGAGCGCGCCGTCGGGCCGTATCCCTACAATACAAGCAAAGGACGTTGCGTTATGTACCGCGCCAATCATCTTCAGATGAGCATCTATGACTATCTGCCGCCCTACCACGGCGAGCTGGCGGAGCAGAACCGCTGGGTCCGCCTGGCGGAGGCGATTGACTGGGATGCCTTTGAACAGGAGTACAGCACGCTGTTCGCGGCGGGGGGCAAGGCCGCCATCCCGGCGCGGATGGCCTACGGCAGCCTGATCATCCGGGCCGCCTACCATGCCACCGACCGGCAGACCATTGCCCTGGTGCGGGAAAGCCCCTATCTGCAATATTTCCTGGGCTTTGAAACCTTCACCGACCACGTCCCGTTTTCCCCGCGCAGCATGGAACGGTTCCGCACCCGCATCCCGGCCGAGAAGGTCCGGGAAGCCGTCCGGCTGCTCAAGACCTTTGAAACACCCAAATAAGGAGATTTATGGAACTGATCTTGGATTCTTTGCTGGACGCTCTGATCGACGGGGCCAAAATGCTGCCCTTTCTGTATCTGGCATACCTGCTGATCGAGTGGCTGGAGCGCCACCATGGCCAGCGCATCGAGAATGCCCTGGCCGGCGGCGGCCGCTGGGGCTTTGTGCCCGGCGCCCTGCTGGGCTGCGTACCGCAGTGCGGATTCTCCGCCGTGGCGGCCAACTTCTATGCCAGCCGGGTCATCACGCCCGGCACACTGCTGGCCGTCTTTGTGGCAACCTCCGACGAGGCCATCCCGCTGCTGGCCGCCGAACCGGAACTCTGGGGCAGTCTGATCGCCCTGCTGGTCCTCAAGGTGGTGTTCGGCATGGCGGCCGGCTTTGTGCTGGATGTGCCGCTGCGCCGGATTCTGCCCGCCAGCCTGTACGGCGGCTATGCGGGCCACGCCGATGAGGTGGACTGCCACGAGGAACACGAGGAACACAGCGGCATCTTCCTGGCGGCCCTGCGCCATACGCTGGAAATCTTCCTCTTCATCCTGCTGTTCAGCTTTGCCATCGGGCTGATCTTCGGCCTGGTGGGCGACACCGCCGCGGCCAACTTCCTGGGCAGCCTGGGCCTGTTCCAGCCCCTGGTGGCGGCCCTGATCGGCCTTGTCCCCAACTGCGGCGCCAGCGTGCTGCTGGCCCAGCTCTATGTGCAGGGGGTCATCTCCTTCGGCAGCCTCTTTGCGGGGCTGTGCGCCGGGGCCGGCATCGGGCTGGCGGTGCTCTGGCGGGTCAATCCCAGCTGGAAACAGAACCTCTTCATGACCGGTCTGCTGTGGGCCTTCGGCGCCTGCTGCGGCATCCTGCTGATGTGGGTTTAATTCCCCGCAAATCTAAAAAAGCGCTCCTGCGACGGCACAGGCCGCCCGCAGAGCGCTTTTTGTTTTGTCAGTGCTGCCGCCGCCGTGCCAGCTCGACCGCGTTGGCGCGCACCGTGTCGCGGTCCAGCGGATAGAGCAGCCACAGCACGGCCGCCACGGCCAGGAACCCGATCATCGGCACCAGACAGGACAGCCGGAAGATTCCCTCGGTCACGGCGGGGTCAAAGGCGGTGGCGTCGCTGTACCCGATCATCGTCAGCAGACCGCCCACCATGCCGGAGGACAGCGCCTGCCCGATCTTGCGCGCAAAGGAGTATACCGCATAGATCGTGCCGTCCTCCCGCACCCCGTTGCGCAGCTCGGCGTCGTCGATCACGTCGGTGATCATCGCCCAGATCACGACGTTGAAGAAGCCCGCCCCCACAAAGGCCGCCGTGTAGAACGCCACATACAGATAGGCGTTGTCGGGGTGGGCCGCCAGACAGAGCAGATAGACCAGCCCGCCCGCCAGCATCGAGACCGCGGCCAGCTCCTTCTTGCCGAACCGGTCGCTCAGCCGCACCGCAAAGGGGGCGCAGATCAGCAGCACGGCCAGCGACCCCGTGAAGGAGGAGAGGGACTGTGCCGAGGCGCTGCCGTAGAAGTTCGGGAACACATAGGCGGCCATGCCCTGCATGCCCAGCTGGGCCAGAAGCAGCAGCACGGCGGCAGCGAGGATGCCCAGCAGCGCCCGGTTGGAGAGCAGACTGCGCAGCATCCGCCCGATGTCCAGCCGGGTGTTGTTGCGGGGCACCGGCACCCGCTCCTCGACCAGCCGGTAGCAGATCAGATAACACACGACGGCCAGCAGCGAAAAGACCCCTGCAATGACGGTCATCCGCGGCCCGGACAGCACGGTGCGGCCCGCTACCGTCACATAGGCGAACATCGGGGTCCCCACGCCGATGACCATCGAGGCCAGCGTGGAACCGATGGTGCGCCAGACCGACAGCGCCGACCGGTCCTTGGGCTCCGGCGAGATGGCCGAGGCCATCGACCCGTAGGGAATGTTGACGGCGGTGTAGAACACCGACCCCCACAGCACATAGGTCACGGTCATCCAGACCAGACGGAATGCGTAGGACCGGCCGGCAAACCCTGACTGATAGATCAGAAAGGAGGCGACGGCCACCGGCCCGCACATCCGCAGCAGCCAGGGCCGGAACTTGCCGGCGGGGGTGGGGCTGGACCGGTCGACGATCTGCCCCATGGTCACATCGGTGAAGGCGTCCAGAAACCGGGCGGCCATCATCAGCAGTCCGACCACGGCGGCCGGAATCGCCATCACGTCGGTGTAGAACTTCATCATGAACCCCGACGAGAGCAGAAAGGTGAAGTCGTTGCCGAAATCACCGAACATATATCCCACCTTGTCCCGCAGGCCGAAGGGCCGGCGGGCGGCGGGGACGGATGGATTTGTCATAGTTGCAGCTTCCTTTCCGGTTGTTCGCCGGCGACAGAGCGCCGGCCGTCACCCTTTAGTATGGCCGGAAAAGTGCGCAAAACAAAGGACGCGGCGTGCATCCCGTGAAAAAGCCCGGTCTTTCACGGAGCGCACGCCGCGCCGAAGGAAGAAACTTACAGATGGAGCACGCGGTCCCGGATCTCGGCCGTGCGGCCCTGGTTCCAGAACTGGGTGCCGATATAGCCGCAGGTGCGGCGGGCAACGTTCAGCTTGCTCTGGTCGCGGTTGTGGCAGTGGGGGCACTCCCAGACCAGCTTGCCGTCGTCCTCGACGATCTTGATCTCGCCGTCGTAGCCGCACACCTGGCAGTAGTCGCTCTTGGTGTTGAGCTCGGCATACATGATGTTGTCATAGATGAACTGCATCACCTTGATGACGGCTTCCAGATTGTCCTGCATGTTGGGCACTTCCACATAGCTGATGGCGCCGCCCGGGGACAGACGCTGGAATTCGCTCTCGAACTTCAGCTTGGTGAAGGCATCAATCTTCTCGCTCACATGGACATGGTAGCTGTTGGTGATGTAGTTGCGGTCGGTGATGCCGGGCACGATGCCGAACCGTTTCTGCAGGCACTTGGCGAACTTGTAGGTGGTGGATTCCAGCGGCGTGCCGTACAGCGAATAGTCGATGTTCTCGGCCGCCTTCCACTCCTGGCACTTGTCGTTCATATGCTGCATCACGCTCAGCGCAAAGGGCTTGGCGGAGGGATCGGTGTGGCTCTTGCCGGTCATATACTTGCAGCACTCGTACAGGCCCGCATAGCCCAGGCTGATCGTCGAGTAGCCGCCGTACAGCAGCTTGTCGATGGGCTCGCCCTTCTCCAGGCGGGCCAGGGCGCCGTACTGCCACAGGATGGGCGCTGCGTCGGACAGCGTGCCCTTCAGACGGTTGTGGCGGCACTGCAGGGCGCGGTGGCACAGCTCAAGGCGCTCGTCAAAGATCTTCCAGAACTTATCCATGTCGCCGCCCGAGGACAGCGCCACGTCGGGCAGGTTGATCGTCACGACGCCCTGGTTGAACCGGCCGTAATACTTGGGCTTGCCCGGCTCGTAGTTCTTGGCGCGGGCCACGTTGTCCCAGCCGTTGCCCGAACGGTCGGGCGTCAGGAAGCTGCGGCAGCCCATGCAGGTGTACACGTCGCCGTGACCCTCGGTCTCGCCCTTGGACAGCTTGTATTCCCGCATCTTCTTCTCGCTGATGTAGTCCGGCACCATCCGCTTGGCGGTGCACTTGGCGGCCAGCTTGGTCAGGTAGAAGTAGGGCGTGCCTTCGCGGATGTTGTCCTCCTCCAGCACATAGATCAGCTTCGGGAACGCCGGGGTGATCCAGACGCCGGCCTCGTTCTTGACGCCCTGGTAACGCTGACGCAGCATCTCCTCGATGATGATGGCCAGGTCGGACTTGAGGCGCTGGTTGTCGCCGGCCTCGTTGAGGTACATGAACACCGTGATGAAGGGCGCCTGGCCGTTGGTGGTCATCAGCGTGACCACCTGGTACTGGATGGTCTGCACGCCGCGCTTGATCTCCTCGCGCAGACGGCCTTCCACGATGGCGGACAGCTTCTCCTCGCCGGGATCAATGCCCAGCTCGCGCATCTCGGCCTCGGTGTCGCGGCGGATCTTCTTGCGGCTGATGTCCACAAAGGGCGCCAGATGCGTCAGGCTGATACTCTGGCCGCCGTACTGGTTGGACGCCACCTGCGCAATGATCTGGGTTGCGATGTTGCAGGCCGTCGAGAAGGAATGCGGCTTCTCGATCAGGGTGCCCGAGATGACGGTGCCGTTCTGCAGCATGTCGTCCAGGTTCACCAGGTCGCAGTTGTGCATATGCTGGGCATAATAGTCGGCGTCATGGAAGTGAATGATGCCCTCCTCATGCGCCTTGACGATGTCCGCCGGCAGCAGCATCCGCATCGTCAGGTCCTTGCTGACCTCGCCGGCCATATAGTCGCGCTGCACGCTGTTGACGGTGGGGTTCTTGTTGGCGTTCTCCTGCTTGACTTCCTCGTTGTTGCACTCAATCAGCGAGAGAATGCGGTCGTCGGTGGTATTGTGGGTGCGCTTGAGACCCTGCACATACCGGTAGGTGATGTACTTGCGGGCAACCTCGTAGGCGCCGGTGGCCATGATCGCATCCTCCACCAGATCCTGGATCTCCTCGACGTTCATCGCGTGGCCGCGGCTCTGGCACTGCTGCGCAACCTGATCCGCAACGCTCAGGATCTGTTCTTTGGACAAGCGCAGGTTGGCAGCCACAACATTGTTGGCTTTGGACACGGCGGCTATAATTTTGGAAATATCAAAGACGGCTTCGCTGCCGTTGCGCTTGATGATCTTCATGGTGATTCTCCTTCATTGACCCATAACAGTGAAAAAAGCCCGCGGGGGGCTTGCCGGTGCATCTTCCCCACGGCGCCGGGGCCGCAGGAGAAAGTATGATTATCTTATCGCATCCGCCGGGGAAAGTCAAGGCCCTGCACCTCAATATATTGTGGTGCGCCTCAAAAATATGCCTAAATGTTCCACAACCGGCGATGATGCGCGCAAAAATCAAAGTGCTGAATTTCGGCCCGTTTTTTTAGCAAAAATGGGCATAATTTTCAAAAGTACGTCATAACGAGAAATATGGGGCCGGGGGCGTCTTGCTTTTCGGTCCCGGGGCTGGTATACTGATCCCAGACGGGCAGATGCTGGGCCGGATTGCCGCCCGGACACAACATCTGGTACCCCCAACGAACCGGAAGGAAGAATACGACTGTGAATTACGCAACGATCAAATACTGTGATATCGCCAACGGGGAAGGCGTCCGCACGAGCCTGTTTGTCTCGGGCTGCCGGCGGCACTGCCCCGACTGCTTCAACGCCGTGGCCTGGGATTTTGACTACGGCCAGCCCTTTGACAAGGCGGTGCGCAACCAGATCCTGGGCAGCCTGGCCCCGGAGTACGTCAACGGGCTTTCGCTGCTGGGCGGGGAACCCTTCGAGCCGGAGAACCAGCGGGCGCTGGTGCCCTTCCTGCACGATGTGCGGGTGCTCTATCCCAACAAGACCATCTGGTGCTATACCGGCAACGTCTACGAAACCGAGCTGCTGCAGCCCAGCCATGCCCGGTGTGAGGTCACCGACGAGATGCTCAGCCTGATCGACGTGCTGGTGGACGGCGCCTTCCTCAAGGACGAGTACGACATCAGCCTGCGGTTCCGCGGGTCGGGCAACCAGCGCATCCTGGACCTCAACGCCTCGCGGGCGGCGGGCCATGCGGTGCTGTGGCAGGATGACCCGATCTTTGCCGACCACAAGATGTAAGGCGGCCGCCCGGCGGAAAATTCATAATTTCCACTTGTTTTGCACCGGGCCGGGTGGTATACTGACACTAAATTATCACGTCCCGCTGCGGACGGTCTGAAAGGAGCTTTGTCTTATGGCCAAACTGCATCTTTTGCCCATTGTGATCGGCGCCGCGGTCGGCGTCGGCGCCTATGTGCTGGGGAAATATCTGAGCGCGAAGGAAGAGGAGGACCTGGTGGAAGGTGACGTTGCCGGGGAGGAACCCGCCGACGAGCCCGCATCCGACGAGGAGACGCCGTCCGACAGCGCCCCCGAACAGCCCGCCGCACAGCCGGCCCCCGAGGAGCCGGTGGGCACCGTGAACATTCCCATCGCCACCCCCGATGACGAGACCCCCAACGCCAACCCGGTGCGGGATGTCACCGAGCCGGCCAAGCGCAATGAGGACGGCACCGTGGACCCTACCACCATCGCCAAAGCAGAAGATTTCGGCAACTGGGAGGAGACCGGCTGCCGCGGATGACGCTTTGACCCCTGAACCATGCAAAACGCCCGGAAAGGCCGCAGCCTTTCCGGGCATTTTTTTGGCCGGTATCCGGGAAACCATCCAAGAATTCCGTTGTGTTTTTGTAAAAACTGTCGCTATCAAGCGCGGAACGCCTGTGTTACAATGAGAAGGAAATCTTTACCCGGAAAAGGAGGAAGCATGATGAAAAAACAACAGGTGTTGACCGCCTTGCTGACAGGTGCCCTGGCCTGTCTGCTCTGGGCGGTCCCGACGGCAGCCGAATCGGTCGAGACGCTCCCTGACGGCACGACGACGGTAGAGGTGGACACCGCCGAAGTCGCCGAGGCGCCGCTCTATGAGGCGTCCTCCGAGCTGATCCCGCTCGCAACGCCGACCGAGCTGTCCTGGAACAACGACGGCAATCCGGATCACCTTCTGAACGGCACCCTCAATTTCCGCAGCGTTCCCGAATGCGAAGGCGTCTACGGCTACACGATCTACCGTGACGGCCAGAAGTTTGCCAGCGGGGAATGGAGCGGCCTGGGACCCAACGAGTACGGCTATTCCCGGATGAATACCTCCGGCAAAATCAATGAGAGCGGAACCTACGTCTTTGAGGTCTGGGCCATCGGCGACGGCCGCACCTACAGCAACAGCGCCGTGGCGACCAGTGAGCCGTTTGTCTACCAGCGTCCGGATGTCCAGACCGGTCTGGCCACCGACCTGCACTGGGATGCCGAAAATCCGGCCAAGGCGGTCTATACGCTGCCGGCGGACATCATCGGCTACACGGTGGAACTGTACTGGCGCAGCTCTGAGTCCGACGAATGGCAGAGCCGCAGCGCCACCACCTATCACTACTTCGAGATTTCCGACTCGGTCGTCACCCGGAACAGCGACATGAGCCAGTATATGGACCGTGCGGGACTGTATGCCTTTACCGTCACCACCTGCAGCCCGGACATCCTGAAGGTGGCCAACGGCGACGAATCCGCCATGAGCGACCCGGTGGACGTGACCGCGCTGATGACCAACATCAACAACAGCGTGAAGGAGCAGCTGACGGCCATCGAGCAGGGCACCGCCACGGTGGATGACGCCAAGAAGGCGCTGACTGAGCAGCCGGTGCAGACGCTCCGCGTGGGCATGCAGGCCAGCGAGGAGACCTTCGGCCTCATCCAGAAGACCGAGGATCTCTACAATCAGGAAAAGGGAATCAAGGTCTCCACCGAGATCAGCAATGTGGACCTTGACGGGGTCAGCATCATGGGCGCCGGTCTGAATGCCGCGCCCGACCAGAAGAACGTGACGCTGCGCATCGACCGTCCCGAGAAGCCGGACCGCGTACTGAATCCGATGCTGCGCAGCGTGCTGCAGGTCAGCATGAAGCTGGACGGCGTCGCACAGAGCGGAGAGCTCGATGTGCCGGTCGTCATCACGATGCCCGTGCCGGAGGACTCCTTCCGGAAGGCGCTGCGGGTGCTGCACTATCACGGCGACGGCACGGTGGAAGTCATCTGGCCCACCTTTGTCACGGTGGACGGCGTCGAGATGATCCGCTTCTCGCTGACCAGCTTCAGCGATTTTGTGCTCGCCGAAGAGGCCACGCAGGACACCTACACCGGCTGGAGAACCGAGGACGGCAAACAGTTCTGGTATGAAAACGGCGTCAAGCAGGGCACGACGGGCCGCGGCAAGGAAATCTATGACCCCGGTTCGGATGCCTGGTACTGGCTGGACGCCATCCAGGGCGGCGCCAAGGCCGTCGATAAAGAGGTCTACATGGACTACGAGGGCATGCAGGG
>NZ_JAXJZK010000014.1:0-255775 GCF_036306485.1 Gemmiger sp.
AAGTTCATGCTCAACGGTGCGGTCACGCTGGGCACCCTGGACGGCGCCAACGTCGAGATCGCCAATGCCGCCGGTCAGGACAACGAGATCATCTTCGGCATGCTCACGCCGGAAGTCAATGCCCTCAAGGGCATGGGTTATCATCCCCAGGCCTTCATTGCCGACGACAACGTCGCCATGGCCGTGCTGGATCTGTTCGAGAAGGGCTGGAACGGTGAGAACTTCAGCGAAGTGACCAGCAACCTGCGCAACAGCGACCCGTATATGGTCCTGGCAGATTTCAAGGATTACCGCCGCGCCCAGCGCACGGTCCAGGAACTGTACAAGAACAAGGAAACCTGGAACCGCATGAGCCTGATGAACATTGCCAATGCCGGCATCTTCTCGGCCGACCGCGCTGTTATGGAGTACGCCCGCGACATCTGGGGCGCCACGCCCGTAAAATAAGGCCATGCCGTAACCCCGCCGCCCTGCGCTGAGCTGCGCGGAGGGGCTTTGCCGCCTGCCGGATTCCGCATGCGGCCGGATGCCTTTCTCCCCCAAGGGAGTTTTCTCTCAAAACCTGTCGCTGTGTCCCCCGGCGTTCCGTTTTCATTCGGTCACCAGGAGCACAGCGTTTTTTAATGATGTAAGGACTGAAGCTCGTGGCAGAACATACCTATTTCAATTCCCGGGCGAAGGAATATAAAACGCCTTTCGGTGCCACCCGTGCCGGCGAGACGGTCACCTGGCACCTCACTGTGCCGGAAAACCTCGGATATGTGGACCCGCACCTGGTCCTGACCAAGGACCGGGAAGATCCGGTGCACTATCGGATGCAGTTTGAAGGGCAGACCCCCGGGGTCAATCACTTTTCCTTCTCGCTGGCCCCCACGACGCCGGGACTCTATTTCTACTATTTTGACCTGTACACGGATTTCCGCAAGATCTTCCGCCGGGAGGACGGGGAAGGCTACCTGACCTGGGTGGACGGCGAAAGCTGGCAGCTCACGGTCTACGAGCCGGACTTCCAGACCCCGGACTGGATCAAATCCGGCACCATGTACCAGATCTTCCCGGACCGCTTCTATGAGGGCGTTCCGAATAAACCCATGCCGTTTGCGGACCGGATCTATCGCCCCGACAAGACCGGCGAACCCTACTTCTGGCCCAATGAGCAGGATGACGGCTACCTGAATATGGACTATTACGGCGGCGACTTTGAGGGAATCCGCCAGAAACTGCCCTATCTTCAGGAGCTGGGCGTGACCTGCATCTACCTCAATCCGATCTTCGAGGCGCACGCCAACCACCGCTACAACACCGCCAACTACCTCAAGGCGGACCCGCTGCTCGGCACCAACGAAGAATTCTCCAACCTGTGCAGCGAGGCCAAAAAGCGCGGCATCCGCATCATCCTGGACGGCGTGTTCAGCCATACCGGTTCGGATTCGCTGTACTTCAACCGCGAAGGCCGGTACGGGCCGGGCGGCGCCTACCGTGACCGCAATTCGCCCTACCGCTCCTGGTACGATTTCGACTCCGGCTATGCCTGCGGCTACCGCAGCTGGTGGGGGTTTGACACGCTGCCCGAAGTGGAGGAAGAATCGCCTTCCTATGTGGAATTTGTCTGCGGCAAGGGCGGCGTCATCGATACCTGGCTCTCGCTGGGCGCCTCGGGATTCCGCCTGGATGTGGCGGACGAACTGCCCGATGAGTTCATCGAACAGATCCGCGCCGCCGTCAAGGCCCATGGCGAGGACAAGCTGCTGATCGGCGAGGTCTGGGAGGACGCCACCACCAAGGAGGCGTACAACCGCCGCCGCACCTATCTGCGCGGCAAGGGCCTGGATACCACGATGAATTATCCGTTCCGCAATGCCGCCGTCGATTATGTCCGCGGCACCGATGCGGCCGAAATCGGCAACCGGATCATGTCCATCTGCGAAAACTATCCCAAACCGGCTCTGGACTGTGCGATGAACTTCCTCTCCACCCATGACACCGAGCGCGGCATCACCGCCATCGCCGGCGAACCGGCCAACGGCCGCGACCGCTACTGGCAGAGCAAGCGGCGGATTCCGGCGGATCTCGTGGAGCCGGCACTGCGCAAGGTGCTGCTGGCCTATGCCATGCTCTTCACCCTGCCCGGAACGCCCTGTATCTACTACGGCGACGAGATCGGCATGCAGGGGTACCGCGATCCCTTCAACCGCGCGTACTATGACTGGAACTCCACCGAGCGCGGCCTGCGCGCCCCGCTGGCCAATCTGGCCCGGCTGCGCCGCAGCTGCGATGCCTTCAACGGCGGCAGCATCGAGATGCTCGAAGCGTCCGGCGACGTGCTGCATTATCGCCGCGAGGGCAAGACCCAGGCCGCCGAGATCATCCTGAACCGCGGTTCCCACCTGCTGGTCCGCACGGCCTTCGGCAAGCAGACCGAGGTCAACCCCGGCGGTTTCACGATCCTGGTCGAGGATCGCTTCCCGCACCATATCGGCTACTTCAAGTATTATTGAGCAGGGAAGGAAAACTCCCGAACTGCAAAAACCCCGGCGCCTTTCCGGCCATCTCTGACCGGAAAAGCGCCGGGGCTTTTTCTTGGCTTGCGCGTCACCTTCTCAAAGCCGTTTTTTCACAGGCACCCGGTAAACCCGTTACCGGCGTTTCTTTCGCAGTGCCGCCAGCCCCAGCACAAACGCAATGGGAAAAACGGTGGCAACGAACAACCCTTTTTTCAGATCATTGCCCGCCAGACCGGACACAAACCCCACGGACAGCGGGCCGACCGTCCCGCCGAGATCGCCGGCCAGTGCCAGGAATGCAAACATGGCCGTCCCGCCCGTGGGACAGGTCTGGGAAGAAAGGCTGATGGTTCCCGGCCACATGATGCCGACAGAAAATCCGCAAAGGGCACAGCCGGCCATGCCCCAAAAGGGGGAGACCGACAAGGAGGCCAGCAGATAGCAGCCGACCCCAAGGAGGCCGCACGCCAGCATCAGCTTGCGGAGATCCACCTTGCGGCTCACTCTGGCGCAGAGCACGCGGGACGTCCCCATAAGCGCCGCAAAAAGACACGGCCCCGCAAGGTCGCCGATGGTCTTGGGAACCCCCATCGCAGCTTCGGCAAAGGTGGACGCCCACTGCGCCATGGAGGTTTCGGCGGCCCCGGAGCAGGCCATCAGAAGAATCAGAAGCCAGAATACGGGCAGCCGGAGAAATTCCCCGATCCGCATTCCCTCGCCGTCTTCCACCAGCCGCTCGATCGGGCAGGTCAGGAAGTTGAAGAGGTTGTAAAACGGGACGAGCGCCCACAGCAGGGTCAGAATCCGCCAGTTTTCCAGCCCGAACACGGCAAAGAAGAGCGTCGAACCCAGAACGACGGCGACCATGCCCCAGCAATAAAAAGAGTGCAACAGACTCATCCGGCTCTCTTTGTTTTCAAACGGGCAGGCCTCCACAATGGGACTGACGAGAACCTCAATCAGGCCGCTGCTCACGGCGTAGACCATCACCGAAATCAGGATTCCCAAAAAGGGAACCGGCAGCAGATCCGGCAGAAAGGCCAGCATCCCCAACCCCACGGCGGACAACAGGTGCGCTGCGACCACACAGGTGCGGTACCCGATCCGGTCCACGAATTCTGCGGCGGCAAGGTCCACCAGCAGCTGCGTCAGAAAAAATACACTGGGAATCAGCGCAATCTCTGCCAGCGAGATGTGGTAGGTTTTCTGGAACATCACAAACAACAGCGGCGCATAGTTTGCACAGATCGCCTGCGTCACATAGCCGAGATAACAGGCACGCAGGGTCTTTCGGTAGTTGGCTTGAATCGTCATGGCAATCCCTTTCTGATAGGCAGTAAAGTACGGCGCGAGGTATCGTGCCGTATGGCATTATAACAGCAAAAAGGGGATGCCATAAGGGAGAATCCCGCCAAAACATAGCACTATTTACCCAAACTCCGGATCTGACCCGGTGTGTATCCGTAGACTTTCCGGAACTGGCGGGTAAAATAGCTGGTCGAACGGAATCCGCAGGCCGAACTGATCTGCTGAACCGTCCAGGAGGTATCGTGCAGCAGGCGATGCGCTGTCTGAAGCCGGTACCGGATCAGGGCGTTGACGGGGGAACAATCCATATAGTCCCGGAAACAGCGTGCCGCCTCGCTGCGGCTGATACTGGCCGCCTGGGCAATGTCCGCCGCCGTGATCGGCTCCGCATAATGGGCATAGAGGTAGGACAGCATTTTCTGCACCCGCACCTGTGTGCGGAGCTGGATGCGGGTGGCCTGCCATCTCGGCAGCTCTTCAAAGTGACGGTACAGATATTCAAACAGACGATTCAGGTCGCGCTGCACGACCATTTCATAACAGTCCGGCCGCTGCTTGAGCAGCGTGAAGATGTCGTCCACAAGGCGGTGAATCTCGTCGTACCGCCGCTCCTGCCGCCGGAACACGATGCAGGGCAGGGAGGCACACTCCGCAATCGGTGCAATGTATTTCTGATGGAGTGTGCTGGCTTCCGGAGCGATCAGAGTGCCGGAAAACACAATGACGGGCATCGGGTCCGGCCGGTCGCCGGCAATCTGCCTCACACCGTGCAGCAGATTGCCGTTTACCAGCAGACAGTCCCCAGCCTGCAGCAAGATATGGTTCTGTCCCACCTGATACTCCAGGGTACCGGTCTCGGCCCTGGCAATCTCAAACTCCGGATGCCAGTGCAGCGGCCCTTCCCGGTTGGGGAGCCCGGAAAGTTCATTTTCAAAGTAACTGATCGGGAACAGACTTTCTTCATGGGTGATCTGCTCGCGCAGATGCCGGTTTACGATGACAGGCACAGCAATCTTCTCTCTTTCGGTAATGCCCGCTTTCTCCCGGGCAGACACAAAAAAGCCGCCGCGGGGTCCGCGACGGCAGAAAAACAGAACAGATCAGCCCAGGCTGATGCCCATCGAACGCGCCACGTTGAGCATGTCGCAGTTATCGGGCACGCCGCGGGTCTTGCCGGCAATGTCAATCAGCGGGTTGGCGGTCACATGGTTGTTGACCATTGCGACGGTCACGCCGTAATGCTCGTCCGCCACCAGACCGGCCGCATAGGCGCCGAACTGGGTGGCCAGCACACGGTCGTAGGCACTGGGGCTGCCGCCGCGCTGCATATGGCCCGGCACGCAGATGCGGGTCTCGGCGCCGGTCAGCTCCTCAATCTGCTTGGCAATGCGGTTGGTGGCCGTGGTATAGCCGGCCTCGGCACGCTTGGCAGTCCATTCCTTGCGCTTCATCTTGGATTCCTCGGTGGACAGGGCACCCTCGGCCACAGCCAGAATCGAGAAATTCTTGCCGGCCTTGGCACGGCGCTCCACGGCGGCCGCGACCTTCTTGATGTCATAGGGATGCTCGGGAATCAGGATGATGTCGGCGCCGCCCGCAATGCCGGAATACAGCGTCAGCCAGCCGGCCTTGTTGCCCATGATCTCGATGCACATCACGCGGCTATGGCTGCCGGCTGTGGTGTGGATGCGGTCGATGACCTCGGTGGCAATGTCGACGGCCGTGTGGAACCCGAAGGTCACATCGGTACCGTAGATGTCATTGTCAATCGTCTTGGGCAGACCGATGACGTTCAGACCCTCCTGGCTCAGCAGGTTGGCGTTCTTGTGGGTGCCGTTGCCGCCCAGACAGAGCAGGCAGTCCAGCCGTGCTTCCTTGTAGGTCTTTTTCATGGCGGCGACCTTGTCCACGTTGTCCTCGCCCACAACCCGCATCATCTTGAAGGGGGTGCGCTTGGTGCCCAGAATCGTGCCGCCCACCGTCAGGATTCCGGAAAACTCGCTGGGGTCCATCTCACGGTAGTTGCCGCGGATCAGACCGTCGTAGCCGTTCATGATGCCTACGATCTCCACTTTATCGCCCATGCGCTGATACAGCGCCTTGGCCGCACCGCGGATGGTGGCGTTCAGACCGGGGCAGTCGCCACCGGACGTCAGAATACCGACACGCATTTTCATAACTAACCTCCCAGATCATGGCAGAGCCAGAACTTCTTTCCTGTTTACAATGTACAACCACCGAACCTTTTTGTCAATCATTCCGACGCCGTCAGCCGTCATTTTTTTCGCCGCCGGCCGCAGGAACTCCAGGCATCGGGGCACTCTGCCCAAAGAAAAAATGAGAATTTTGTGCGGTTAGCACAAGAATTGTAAATTTTCTGATTTTGAGGTTCCGGACCCGTCACATTTACTGAAATTCCTTGAATTTTTGCCCCTGATATGCTATAATTTAGACAATCCCAGAACCGGGATGTAAGACTGAAACCGCTCGTGAAAAGAGGAGGCACTGCCATGAAAAAGATTTTGATGACACTTGTCACCCTGGCAGCGGTTGTCTGCCTGTTTGCCACCACGGCGCTCGCTGCGGGTACTACCGCCTACATCAGCGCAGGGGGCGGCAACGTGAACATGCGTCAGGGACCCGGAACCAAGTTCAAGATCATCACCGTGCTCCCGCACGGTACACAGCTTACCATCGAAACGCCGGATGACGGCAGCGGCTGGGCGTATGTCAAAACCTCCGACAACGTCGGCTGGGTCAGTACCAAGTACATTGCCACGACGCTCGAGACCGCATCCACCCAGTATACCAGTTACCGCGGCGACGCGGTGGAAGCCACCCTCAACAGCAATTCCAATCTGCGCAGCGGACCCGGCATGAGTCACTCGGTCCTGACCGTCGTGCCCAAAGGCTTCACCGTCAAGGTGGACAGCTACGCGGACGGCTGGGCCCATGTGGTCTGGGGTGATACCGAAGGCTACATCGCCACCCGGCTGATCGACGGCCTGCCCGCTGCCAACATCACCTCCGCATCCACCACCTCGTCCTCCACCCCCAACGGCAGCACCTGGTACGGCGGATACAATTACGCCAACGTGTACGACTACAACTACTACCGCAACAACAATGCCGATCTGCGCAAGGCTTTCGGCAACAACGCCGACGCCTACCTGCAGCACTTTGTCAATTACGGAATGGATGAAGGCCGTCAGGCCATCTCCAGCTTCAATGTCTACACCTACCGCGACGAGCACCCCGACCTGGAAACCAAGTTCGGTGACACGCTGCGCTGCTATTACCTGTGGGCCTGCGGCATTCCCTTCTGATAGGGGTCGCGCCTGATCTTCTGACACCGTACAACCGGAATCTCTCTTCCCCTTATCGCCCCCGGCTCCGCACTGCTTCGGCAGACGGGGCCGGGGGTTCCGTTTTGGATCTCCCGCTGTCATAAACCGGACCGTTCAGGGATACAACGGCAGCAGGGGACTGGGAATTCCCGGCGCTCTCTTGACAAAGCCCCGCAAATCCGTTACAGTATGAACAAATTCCGCAGGCATTTCGCGGCGGATTTTGGTTTATGGACACAAAGGGAGGTTGTCCGTATGAACAGCATTCTTTGGCTTGTGGCGTTTGCCGCGTTTGTGGTTGTCGAAGGTTCCACAACGGCGCTGGTTTCGGTCTGGTTCGCGGTGGGCAGTGCCGCCGCGCTGGTGACCAGCCTGTTCAACGATTCCCTGACGCTGCAGTTCGGTGTGTTCGCGGTGGTTTCGGCGGTGGCACTGGCCATCATGGTGCCGCTGCTGGCCGAGCGCCGCAAATCGCGCAAGGTTCCCGTCACCAATGGTTCCCCGCTCACGATCGGCAAACGCGGAATCGTGCTGCAGCCGATCCATCCGGGGGAGCTGGGCCGTGTCCGCGTGGACGGACTGGACTGGCAGGCCCGCAGCGAGGTTGTCATGGAGGCAAACGTCAAGTGTGAGGTAGAAAGCGTGGACGGCGCCGTGCTGATTGTGCACCCCGTTCCCGCCGAAACGGCTGCCGGGACCCTCTGAGTTCCGCAGCGTCCGAAAAAAGGTATCTGAAAAGGAGGAAATCATGTTCATTGTTCTAGCTGTCCTGCTGGTCGTCATCCTGATCGGCCTGGTCCGGTGCATTGTCATCGTTCCGCAGTCCAACGCCTATGTGACCGAGTGGCTGGGCGTCTACCGCGAAACCTGGGGGGCCGGTCTGCATCTGCGCACGCCGTTTGTGGAGCGCATTGCCCGCCGCGTCAGCCTCAAGGAGGAAGCCGCGGACTTCCCGCCCCAGCCCGTCATCACCCGCGACAACGTCACGATGATGATTGACACGGTGGTCTTTTTCCAGGTCTTTGACGCCAAGGCCTATGCCTACGGCGTCAACCGCCCCATCCAGGCCATCGAGAACCTGTCCGCCACCACGCTCCGCGATATCATCGGCTCGATGTCGCTGGACGAGACGCTGACCAGCCGCGACCTGATCAACACCAAGATCACCGCCAGCCTGGATGAAGCCACCGACCGCTGGGGCATCAAGGTCAACCGGGTGGAACTCAAGAACATTGAGCCGCCGGCCGAGATCCGCCAGGCAATGGAAAAGCAGATGAAGGCTGACCGCGAGAAGCGCGCTTCCATCCTGCTGGCGGAAGGCGAGAAGCAGGCGGCCATCACCCGCGCCGAAGGCGAGAAGGAATCCGCCATTCTGCGCGCCGAGGCCGTGAAGCAGCAGCGCATCCGGGAAGCGGAAGGCGAGGCACAGGCCCTGCTGATGGTGCAGAAGGCCAAGGCGGACGCCATCCGCCTCATCAACGAAGCCGCCCCGACCCAGAACATGCTGGCCCTGCGCAGCCTGGAGGCGATGGAAAAGGTCGCCGACGGCCAGGCCACCAAGATCATTGTCCCGTCCGAGATGCAGAATCTCGCATCCACGGTGGCTGCCGTCAAGGAAGCCCTGTAAGAAATGAAAAAACGGCGCCCTCCCCAACCGGGGAGGGCGCCGTTTTGTGTTGAGCGAACGGTCAGTCTGCCAGCCAGCGGCGCAGCGCCGGCATTGCGGCGGCTGCATCGCGGCGACCCAGCTCGTACTGTGTGTCAATGACCTCAATGTCGCGTTCCATGCGGCTGATCGGTACAGCACGGCTCGGACGGATCAGGAACGCCTCGCCGTTCAGGGCGGCCTGCTCGACGGCACAGACCTCGGTGTTGTATACCTGGTCGCGGCGGTGCATTGCCTCAATGAAGGCCGGATACCGCCGGTAGGCCATCCGGAAGGGCGCCATGGCGACGGGCTTTTTCAGATAATGCTCCGGCTGGGTCAGCACCACAATGCTGCGCCGGCACCCGAAGTCCGGCATCTTCGCATAGGGGATGCTGTCCGCCACGCCGCCGTCCAGATACAGCCCGCCGTTCCAGGCCACCGGACGGGAACACAGCGGCATCGAGGCACCGGCCCGGATCACCTTCATCTTGGAGTCCAGCCGCAGCTCATCGCAGAGAATGTATTCCGCCTTGCCGGTGTACAGGTTGGTCACCGTCACATAGAAATCCATCGGCGCGGCCTCAAAGGCCTTCTCGTCAAAGGGGTCCAGCCGCATGGGAATTTCCTCGTAGCAGAATTTCGATCCCACCAGTTCGCCGGTGGTCAGCAGGGAATACAGCCCCATGAAATGCTTGTCACGGCGATAGTTCCGGTAGAACCGGATGGAACGCCCTTTTTGCCCCGAAACATAGGAGCATCCGTGCAGCGCACCTGCCGATACGCCGACCACCACATCGGCCAGAATCCCTTCCTCCATGAATACATCCAGCACACCGGCGGTGTAGATGCCCCGCATCGCACCGCCTTCCAGCACAAGACCCAGTCGTTCTCCAAAAGGCGTTACAGCAGCCATATCAATACCTCCCATCCCGGCGGCGCCGTCACGGCCGCCGCCCGCCGCACTCACTCCTCCAACAGTGCGGTATAGTTGTTTTCGTTGCAGATCGGAATGCCGTTGCGGGCCAGAAGCTCCGCCGCCATGCCGCTGCCGGGCACCAGACGATGACCGAAGGTCCCGTCATAGATTGTCCCATGCCCGCAGCTCGGACTGTTGGCTTTGAGGATCGCCCCGTCGCAGCCGGTCAGCCGTGCCAGCGTCAGGGCAATGCCGGCGCCCTTGCGGTACTGTTCGGTCACATCGGTGCCCTCGCAGGTCACAACCCGGCTTTCGCAGCGCTCGGCGGGCGGCCGGGGCGTCGGCAGACCGCCGTATACCTCGGGGCAGACCGGCACAATCTCGTGCCCGCCCCGCTGCAGGGCATCCACCAGGGCGGGACACAGGTTGTCGCCGCCGGAGTATTTGCAGGCGATGCCCAGCAAACAGGCACTGACCAGAATTTTCATTTGCGTTCCCTCCCAATATTGCCCAAATACGTCATACATGCTATTATATCATAAAAAACAAAACCGGAACATAGATTGGTTTCTGAATCCGAACAAAGGGGGAAAACTGTATGAAGATCAATGCTGCGCAGGCTCGCCTCGAACTGGAACACGGCGCGGTCCTGCTGGACGTGCGCACGCCCGCCGAATATGGGGAAGGCCATATTCCCAAAGCCGTCAACCTGCCGGTGGACCGGATTTCCGAAGTGGAACGCCTCGTCCCCGACCGCCAGCAGACCGTCATCGTCTACTGCCGCAGCGGTGTACGCAGCGCCGTGGCGGCCGCAACGATGGAGGCGCTGGGCTGGGCCCATGTGCTGGACCTGGGCGGAATTTATGAATGGGACGGCGCGCTGGAGCGTTGACCGGGAACCATGTGAAAAGATAAAAGGAGAATGGTATGAACCACTGGTATGAACGGCCGCCCCGGCTGATGCGGGACTGGATTCTGCTGATCGTCATGGCAGGCCTGGCACTGGCGGCCGTGCTCTATCTGCCGGCCCTGGCAAACGGGGTGGGCAAGGTCCTCTCGCTGTTTTCGCCCTTCCTGCTGGCCATTGCGCTGGCCTATGTCCTGGACATCCCGACGCGCTGGTTTGCACAGAAAATCTTCCGCGGCCGCCGCATCCCGGCCATCGCACTGTCCTACCTGGTCTTTTTCGGGGTCTTGGCGGCGTTGATCGGTCTGGTCGTGCCCCAGCTGGTCGAGAGCGTCGGCACCTTTGCCGCGGCACTGCCCGGCTATCTGGACAACGCCGAACTCCTGCTCGAACGGGCACAGGAGGAATACGGCATTGACACCTCGGCCATTCTGGTCTGGCTGGACAATTCCGGCAAGAACATCGAGTCGCTGCTCTCCGAGATGGCACCCTCGCTGGCGGGGGCAGCCATGGGAGCGGCCGGTCAGCTGATGGACTTCTTCGTGGCGCTGGCCGCCTCCATCTACCTGCTGGCCGGAAAGCAGAACCTGCTCACCGGTGCCCGGGCGGCGCTGCGTGCCGCCCTGCCGCCCCGCACGGCCGGCAGCGTTTTGTCGGTGTTCACGCTGGCCAACCGCACCTTCTGCGGGTATATCGGCGGTCAGCTGCTGGATGCCGTCCTCGTGGGCATCGAAACCTTTGTGCTCATGCTGCTTCTTCGCATCCCCTTCGCCCCGCTGATCGCCGTCATTGTCGGCGTGACCAACATCATCCCGGTGCTGGGTCCCTATCTGGGCGCGGTGCCGGGCGCCGTTCTGCTTCTGCTCAGCGGCAACCCCATCAAGATGGCGGAATTCCTGATCATCATTCTGGTGGTGCAGCAGGTGGACGGCAACTTCATTGCGCCCCGCATCCTCGGGGATGCCACGGGCCTTTCCGGCCTGTGGGTGCTGGTGGCCATCGTGGTGGGCGGCGGCCTCATGGGCATTCCCGGCATGGTCATCGGGGTGCCGCTGCTGGGCGTCGTTGCCGCACTGGCCAAATCCTTCGTCGGGGCGGGACTGAGTGCCCGGGGCATCGATGCCGACGGCAATCGGCAGCTTTCCGGTAAAAAATCGGAAAAATCTTTATAATTTCTTAATTGTTCAGAATTTCCCACTTGAATTGACCCTGTTCGGTGATACAATGGGTAAGTACGACGATAGGATCGCACATCGAACAGGATGGGAGTTTTGGTATGAGTAATCATCTCTGGCTGCAAAAGAGGCCGGAAAGCGTTCTGGACTGGCTGGGCATTATCCTGCTCAGCATCGGTTTTTACATCATGCTGGGGTACCTGGATATCTTCATGGGGGCGCTGGGCCGCATCCTGGATATTCTGGCCCCCTTTGCCACCGGCATCGTGCTGGCGTATGTGCTGGACTGCATTGTCCGCCCGCTGCAACATAAGGTCATGCGGGACAACCCCCGCCTGCGATGGCTCTCCATCCTGATTGCCTACATTCTGGCCGCCGCGACCATCGGGGTGCTGGGATCTCTGGTGATCCCGCAGGTGTTCAGCAGCGTTTCGGTGCTGATCGCCAATATCCCCGGCTACATCAACAACCTGCAGGATACCATCCTGATGGTGCAGGATCAGTACGGCGTCCAGCTCCCCGGCGCAATGGAGATGTTAGAAAGCACCGAGGATGTCATGGGCCAGGTCACCGCGCTGCTGACCGAATACGCCCCCAAAGCCGTCGCCTATGTGGGCGGACTGGCCTCCAATGTGGTGGATGTCTTTACCGCCATCGCCTCCAGCATTTATATGCTGGCGGAAAAGGATATGCTCCTTCGCCAGCTCCGCACGCTGGTCCATGCCTTCCTGCCCCGCCCGGTGGCTGCCACGATGCTGGACATCTGCAGCTTTGCCAACAGCAACTTTGAAGGCTTCTTTGTGGGCAAGGTCATTGACTCCGCGATCATCGGCGTGATGACCTTCTTCAGCTGCCTGGTCCTCAACATCAGCTACGCGGCCCTCATCGCCGTTGTCGTGGGTGTGACCAACATCATCCCGGTGTTTGGCCCCTTCATCGGTGCCATTCCCTGTCTGGTGATTCTGCTCTTCATCAATCCCTGGGATTCCCTCAAGTTCCTCATTCTGATCATCGTGATCCAGCAGATTGACGGCAACTTCATCGGTCCCAAAATCCTCGGCAAATCCATCGGTATCTCGGCGCTGTGGGTGCTGTTCTCCATTGTGCTGGGCGGCGACCTGATGGGCGTCGTGGGCATGGTGCTGGGTGTCCCGGTCTTTGCCACGGTCTACGGCCTGGTCCGGCAGTTCGCTCACTGGTGCCTGCGCCGCCGCGGAATTGACGCCCAGGGCCGTCCGCTGGACGACGCTCTGGCCGAAACGGAAGAAGAGGAGGAGCGGGAAACCGCCACCGTCTGAATCATTGCAACAAACCGCCCCCTGGCCGGCCAGTCCGGTCAGGGGGCGGTTTTGCATGCAACAGAAAATCCCCGGCGGGAAGCCGGGGATGGGGGAATCGTTTATTTCAGGAATCCGTTGACAATCTGATCTTCGGCTTCCTTCTCGGTCAGGCCCAGCGTCATCAGCTTGATGAGCTGCTCGCCGGCAATCTTGCCGATGGCGGCCTCGTGAATCAGGCTGGCGTCCACACTGTTGGCGGTCAGCTGCGGGCTGGCCAGGACGCAGGCGTGGTCCATGATGATGGCATCGCACTCGGTGTGACCGGCGCAGGCGCAGTTGCCGTTGATGCGGCTGATGAACTCCTGGCGGCTCACATCCTTGGCCACGCTGCGGCTGACCACGTTGGCGCTGCAGCCGTCGCCGTTCAGGTCCACATTGAAGTCCGTCACGGCGTGCTGATCGCCCGTCGTCATGATCTTCTCATGGACGACCAGGCTGGCGCCGGCGGCCAGATCACCGCTGGTCTTGCGCAGCGTGTCGTCAATGCCGGCAATCTGGGTGGTCTCCATCTCCATCTGGGCACCCTCGCCCAGATGCACGATGGTGGTCGGGTTCATGACCTGCTTGCCGCGGCCGTCACCCTCGCCGTAGTGCTTTTCCACATAGCGGAGCTTGGCATTCTTGCCCAGCCAGAAGGTATGGATACCGTCATGGCGCGCCTCGTTGCCGACCGAGCCGCCGCAGTTGTGGATGCCGCAGCCGGCGATGATCGTCACGTCGCAGTCTTCCCCGATGTGGAAATCGTTGTAGACCATATCCTTGAGTCCGGCCTCACTCAGGATGACCGGAATGTGTACGCTTTCGTTGCGGGTGCCGGGCTTGATGAAGATGTCGATGCCCGGCTTGTCCGTCTTGGTCACAATATCAATGTTGGCCGTGGTGTTGCGGCTGGCCAGCTTGCCGTTGGCGCGGATGTTGTAGGCGCCGACGGGCAGGGCGTCCAGATCGGCCACCTCGTGCAGCAGGTTCTTTTCAATGGCGTCCATCATTTGCGCACCCCCTCAACTTTGTCAGTCAGGATACTGCAGGCCGGGTTGGTGGCATCCGCACTGCCCAGCAGTGCCGGCAGAACCTCCTGGCGGGGACCGCACTTGGAGATCTGACCGTTCTTGATCACAACCACGGTGTCGGCGATGTTCAGAATACGCTCCTGGTGGCTGATGATCAGAATGCTGCCCTTGGTCTGCTCGTACATTTTTTCAAATACGCGGATCAGATTCTGGAAGCTCCACAGATCGATGCCGGCTTCCGGCTCGTCGAAGATGGAGAGCTTGGTGCCGCGGGCCAGGACCATGGCAATCTCAATGCGCTTGAGCTCACCGCCCGAAAGGCTGTCATTGAGTTCGCGGTCCACATAATCCCGCGCGCACAGGCCCACTTCGCTCAGGTATTCGCAGGCCTCGTTGACGCTGGTGTTCTTGCCGGCGGCCAGGCTCAGCAGATCCTTGACGCGCAGACCCTTGAAGCGCACCGGCTGCTGGAACGCATAGCTCAGGCCCAGGTTGGCGCGCTCGGTGATGGACAGATGGGTGATGTCCACCCCGTCCAGCAGAATCTGGCCGGAAGTCGGCTGATAGATGCCGGCAATGACTTTTGCCAGCGTGGATTTGCCGCCGCCGTTGGGACCGGTGATGGCAACAAACCGTTCCTGCACGGTCAGGTTGATGTCGTGCAGAATTTCTTTATTGTCGTCGGTTTCATAGCCGACGTGACGAAGTTCAAGCATGGAATGCCTCCATATTCAAATATTCATAACAGAAAACCTACATTACTATACCACGAAGCGACGAAAAGCGCAATGGCTGCCGGGTCGGGGGAGCAGGCTGTTCTGTCGGGAACCTTACGCATACAGGATAACGGGTTTTGCCGCGAAAGGATGTTGCCGCAGCAACGAAGCGCAAAAAGCAAGGCCTCTTTTGCGGGCGGATGGCTTGACAGTGGCCGCAGATGGTGGTATCCTTTACCTGTTAAAAGCATTGAACGGGAAAAGTACCTTCCACGATCCGCACAGAGAGCCCGGCGTTTTGCTGAAAGCCGGGACGGGGAAGGGGAGCGAAAGAACACCCGGGAGCTGCAAACCGAACGCGGGGCAACCCGTCAGTAAGGGCGCCGCCGGCCGCGCGTTATCGCGGCAGCGTTTCAAAGGTGAACGTGTACGGAAAAAGTGACCGTATACCGGGATAGGTATGCGATAATTTAGGTGGCACCGCGGATCTGAGCAGCGATTCGTCCTAAACAAAAGGGCGAATGGGCTGCTTCTTTTTTTACCATTTCGCACAGAGGGTACAAGGAGTGATCTGGTTATGTGTTGTATTATGGGCTATGCGGGGCACGATCTTTCAAAGGAAGAATTTTTATCTTATCTGCTGCGTACCCAGACCCGTGGTCCCGATGAACAGCGGGTGGCCGAGACGGAATTCGGTCTGATCGGATTCGGACGTCTGGCCATCATGGGCCTGACCGAGGAGGGCATGCAGCCTTTCTACCGCAACGGCGACTGTGTGGTCTGCAACGGTGAGCTGTACGGGTTCCGCGCGATGCGGCGGGAACTGGAGGCGGAGGGCGTCACCTTCACCTCGGATTCGGACTGCGAGCTGCTTCTGCCGCTCTATGACAAGTATGGTCTCGAGATGTTCCGCCATCTGGACGCCGAGTTCGCGCTGATTCTCTATGACAGCCGCCGCAAGCGTCTGATTGCGGCGCGGGACCCCATCGGTATCCGGCCGCTCTTCTACGGGTACAGCGATTCCGGCAACATTGCCTTTGCCTCGGAAGCCAAGAACCTTGTGGGGCTGTGCCGCAAGATTTATCCCTTCCCGATCGGCAGCTACTACTGCGATGGCAAGTTTGTCCGCTACGACGACCCCGCGCAGGTTTCGTCTTACAGCCAGGATGACTGGGATACCATGCTCACCTCCATCCGCACCAAGCTCATTGCGGGCGTCGAGAAGCGGCTGGACGCAGATGCCCCGCTGGGCTTCCTGCTGTCCGGCGGCCTGGATTCCAGCCTGGTCTGCTCGATTGCCGCCCGCAGCCTGGATCGCCCGATCCGGACCTTTGCCATCGGCATGAGCCGCGACGCCATTGACCTGAAGTATGCCCGCGAAACCGCCGACTATCTCCACGCCGACCATACCGAGGTTGTCATTGACCGGGACACCGTGCTGGAAGCGCTGCCGTGGGTTGTTTCGATCCTCGGCACCTGGGACATCACGACGATCCGGGCTTCGGTCGGTATGGCGCTGGTCTGCCGCTATATCCACGAGCATACCGATCTGCGGGTCCTGCTGACCGGTGAAATCTCGGATGAGCTGTTCGGCTACAAATACACCGACTTTGCCCCCACCGACGAAGCCTTCCAGGAGGAGAGCCAGAAGCGTATCCGGGAACTGTATATGTACGACGTGCTGCGTGCCGACCGCTGCATCAGCGCCAACAGCCTCGAAGCGCGGGTGCCCTTCGGCGATCTGGACTTTGTGCGGTACGTCATGGCCATTGACCCGGCCCGCAAGCGCAACCACTACGGCAAGGGCAAGTATCTGCTCCGCAAGGCCTTTGAAGGGGACTGGCTGCCCGAGAGCATTCTCTGGCGCGAGAAGGCCGCTTTCTCCGACGCGGTGGGCCACTCCATGGTGGACGAGATCAAACAGTACGCCGAGGGCCTGTATACCGACGAGGAATTTGCCGAAAAGAGCAGCCGCTACACCTACTGCCGGCCCTTTACCAAGGAAAGCCTGCTCTACCGCGAACTGTTCGAGAAGTACTATCCGGGCCAGGCCGAGATGATTGCCGATTACTGGATGCCCAACAAGAGCTGGCCGAACTGCAATGTCAACGATCCCAGCGCCCGCGTCCTGGTCAACTACGGCGCCTCGGGCCAGTAACTTCTTGCAAACCGGCGGCAGATCGGGTATCATGGAAGTATCATACCGGCGGGAAATCTGCCCGCCCCAGGGAGGAACCATGGAAACCGTCTGCCGCAATGCCCAACTGATCCGCCGCGCCGCCGAGGCGCTGCCTCATACCGCCGCGCCGCTGCTGCTGGCGCTGGACGGCCGCTGTGCCGCCGGAAAAACCACCCTGGCAGCCCGCCTGCAGGCGGAGTGCGGCTGGGAGGTGGTGCATCTGGATGATTTCTTTCTCCAGCCGCAACAGCGCACGCCGCAGCGTCTCACGGAACCGGGCGGCAACCTGGACCGGGAACGGCTGATTCAGGAAGTGCTGTGCCCGCTGCAGCAGGGCCAACCCGGCAGCTACCGGGTCTTTGACTGCCATACCATGGCCTTCCGGCCGCAGCGCCTGCCGCTGCCCTCCGGCCCGGTGGTGCTGCTCGAGGGTTCCTATGCCTGCCATCCGGCACTGTGGGATTTCTGTGCCCTGCACATCTTCCTCACGGTGGATCCGGAGGAACAGCTGCGCCGGCTTGCCCGCCGCAGCCCCGAAAAGCTGGACGCCTTCCGTACACGGTGGATTCCGATGGAAGAACGCTATTTTGCGCAGTATGATCTGCCCCGGCGGTGCGACCTCCTCTGCGAGGGCTGACCCGCTCAGATTTCCGATACAAAAGGCCGCCGGCACGGTGCAACATCGTGCCGGCGGCCTTTTTGCAGGACCGGGACAGCAAAACCGCCCGGACCAGACGGTCCGGGCGGCGGAGTACGGAATTACTTGTTCTTCTTGCTGGTGGCCTTCATGCGCAGGTCATGGTCCAGGATGCGCTTGCGGATACGCAGGCTCTGGGGAGTGACCTCCAGCAGTTCGTCGGGCGCCAGGAATTCCAGGCAGGCTTCCAGGCTGAACTTGGTTACGGGGATCAGACGCAGGGCATCGTCGCTGCCCGAAGCACGGGTATTGGTCAGGTGCTTGGTCTTGCAGACGTTGACGGTGATGTCCTCACCGGTCGGGGTGTAGCCCACAACTTCGCCCTCGTAGACCTTTTCGCCGGCGGTCACGATCAGGGTGCCGCGCTGCTGGGCGTTGAACAGACCGTAGGTCACGGCGTCGCCGGTGTCAAAGCTGATCAGCGAACCGGTGGACCGGGTCGCAATATCGCCGCACCACTCGTCGTAGCCGTCAAAAATCGTGTTCATGACGCCTTCGCCGTGGGTGTCGGTCAGGAACTGGCTGCGGTAGCCGAACAGGCCGCGGCTGGGCATCCGGAACTCCAGACGAGTGCGGTTGTTCATCATCTGCATGTTCATCAGGATGGCCTTGCGGGAACCCAGCGCCGTCATGACGTTGCCCTGGTAGGTCTCGGGCACGTCGATGACCACACGCTCCATAGGCTCCATCGTCTTGCCGTTCTCCTCATGGGTCAGAACGTGCGGGGGGCTGACCTGCAGCTCATAGCCTTCGCGGCGCATCGTCTCGATCAGGATGGACAGATGCATCTCACCGCGTCCCATCACGCGGAAGCTGTCGGTGGTGGAGGAATCCTCAACCTTCAGAGCCACGTCCTTGAGCAGTTCGCGGTTCAGACGGTCACGAATCTGGCGGGAAGTCACATACTTGCCTTCCTTGCCGGCAAACGGAGAATCGTTGACCGAGAAGGTCATCTCCACGGTCGGATCGTTGATCTTGACGAAGGGCAGGGGCTGGACCTTGGCGGGATCGCACACCGTGTTGCCGATCGTGATGTCGGGCAGACCCGCGAAAGCGACGATGTCGCCGGCGGAAGCCTCCTCGATGGCTTCGCGGCCGTTGGCCTTGAAGTCAAACAGCTTGGTGATGCGTCCGGTCATGTGCAGATCGGGGTTGTGCCAGTCGCACACCTGAACCTGCTGGCCGACCTTGATGACGCCGTTCTGGATGCGGCCCACGCCCATGCGGCCCACAAACTCGTTGTAGTCCACGCTGGAAACCAGCATCTGCATCGGCTCGTCGGGCTCGCCCTCCGGCGGATTGACGTATTTCAGAATGGTATCGAACAGCGGCTTCAGGTCGGTGCCGTTCTCGGGATGCACCCAGTCATAGCTGGCGGTGCCGTTGCGGCCGGAGCAGAACACCATCGGGCTGTCCAGCTGCTCGTCGGTGGCGCCCAGATCCATCAGCAGTTCCAGGATCTCGTCGATGACTTCCTTGATGCGGGCGTCGGGACGGTCGATCTTGTTGACGGCAATCACGAGGGACAGGTTCTGCTGCAGTGCCTTCTGCAGAACAAAGCGGGTCTGGGGCATGCAGCCCTCGGCCGCGTCGACCAGCAGCAGAACGCCGTTGACCATCTTGAGCACGCGCTCGACCTCACCGCCGAAATCGGCGTGGCCCGGAGTGTCGACGATGTTGATCTTGACGCCGTTGTACATGCAGGAGCAGTTCTTGGCAAGAATGGTGATGCCGCGCTCCCGTTCAATGGCACCGCTGTCCATCACGCGCTCGGCAACCTGCTGGTTGGAGCGGAACGCACCGGACTGCTTGAGCATCTGGTCAACCAGCGTGGTCTTGCCATGGTCAACGTGCGCGATGATGGCAATGTTGCGAAGATTTTCCTGGATCATAAAAACCGATACCTCTTTATACTTTCAAATATCCTCAAAAAACGAAAAGTCGTGTGCAGCTGCACACTTGTAATATATTCTACGGCACTATGGCAAAATTGTCAAGAATCGCAAATTATTTTTTCCTGTGGTATAATAAAAAATAATCCGGGAGAAGACGCGGGTTTTCTGGTAAAATCCGCCAAAAGTGCTGAAAACTCCCCGCGAAAGGACGTTTGTATGGAAAACACACGCCATAAGGTCAATATCATCGGCCACCGCAATCCGGATACCGATTCCATCTGTTCGGCCCTGGCCTATACATACCTGAAAAATCAGATCGGCGACGCCACCTATGAAGCGCGCCGCGCCGGTCAGGTCAACCGGGAAACCGCGTTTGTGCTGAAGCATTTTGGCGTCAAGGCGCCGCGGCTCTGCACCGATGTCAGCCCGCAGGTCAAGGACATCGACATCCGCCGCCAGCCCGGCATCGACGCCGAAATGAGCATCCGCGCGGCCTGGACCATGATGCGGGATGCCGAGATTGACACCCTGTGCGCCGTGGACGATGACCGGGAACTGCTTGGCCTGATCACCGTCAAGGATATTGCCAACGCCAACATGGACCTGTTCGACACGGCCGTGCTGGCCAAGGCCAACACGAGCTACCGCAATGTGCTGGGCACGCTGGAAGGGGAGATGCTGCTCGGTGATCCCGATGCCCGCATCACCCAGGGACGCCTTGTCGTCGGAACCAGCCCCGAGATCATGGATGACGCCGTCAAGCCGGGGGACATCGTGCTGGTGTCCAACCGTTACGAGGTGCAGATGTGCGCCATCGACTGCGGCGCCGGCTGCATCGTGGTCTGCTGCGGGTCGGCGGTGCCCCGCACCATTCTGGCCCGCGCCCAGGAAAAGGGCTGCTTTGTCATCACCACGCCTTTCGACACCTACGCGGCGGGACGTCTGATCTCGACGGCGGCCCCGGTGCGGCATTTCATGCTGACCAAGGATCTGCTGACCTTCAGCGTCAATACGCCCGTCGAGGATGCCCGCAAGGTCATGGCGAGCGTCCGCCACCGCTATTTCCCGATCCTGGACACGGACGGCCGCTACTGCGGCGTCATCAGCCGCCGGAACCTGCTCAATGTCCACCGCAAACAGCTCATCATGGTGGACCACAACGAGCGCAGCCAGGCGGTGGACGGCCTCGAGGAGGCCGAGATCCTGGAGATCATCGACCATCATCGCCTGGGTGCGCTGGAAACTGCCGGCCCCGTCTATTTCCGCAACGTGCCGGTGGGCTGTACGGCCACGATCATCTACCAGATTTTCGGCGAAAAGCAGATCGAGATTCCGCGCGAGATTGCGGGACTGCTGCTCTCGGCCATTCTGTCCGATACGCTGATGTTCCGCTCTCCCACCTCCACCTTCCTGGACAAGGCGGCGGCCGAGGCACTGGCCCGCATTGCCGGGGAGGATATCCCGACCTACGCCGAACAGATGTTTGAAGCCGGGTCGGACCTGACCGGCCGCACGGCGGACGATGTCTTCTTCTCGGACTTCAAGGTGTTCAGCCGCGGCGATGCCCGCTTCGGCGTGGGACAGTCCATCTATATGACGGCCAAATCCCGGGCCGCCGCCGAAGCCCTGGTGGCGCCGTATCTGCCCAAGGCGATGGGCGAGGCCGGGGTGCCGCTGGTCTTCTTCATGTGCACCGATATGCTGCAGGAAACCACCGATCTTTTGTTCTATGGCCATGACGCCGACGAGATCGTGCGGGAAGCCTTCCATGTTGAGCCCGAGCAGGGCAAGGCCGTTCTGCCCGGCGTTGTCAGCCGCAAAAAGCAGCTGATCCCGCCGCTGATGGCGGCCATGCAGGCGCGGCAGGGCTGAGTCGGAGAGGAAAAGAACGTATTCCGGCAGAGAAATTCAGACAATTGGACTTCTTTGTGCGGAAAAAATTTACGTTTTTTTCATTCTTTGACAGTTATACAAAGTGTATAATAAAAAGGTACACTTTGATCATGAAGGAGGCATCACCATGGGTGAATACGCTGCGATTGAAAAGGAAGCCAAGGTCTTTACCGACACCTGCGTCAGGAATGACGTCATCGATCCGTCGCTGTTTGATAAGTTCGGAGTGAAACGCGGCCTGCGCGACAAAGACGGCAAGGGCGTCCTGGCCGGCATTACCAACATCTCCCGCATCGACGCGTTCGAGGACCGCGACGGCGTAAAAACACCCTGTGACGGCCGCCTTTGGTACCGTGGCTACAACGTATATGACCTGATCCGCGGCCTGCGCGGCAAGCGGTACGGGTTTGAGGAAGTGGCCTATCTGCTGCTGCTCGGCGACCTGCCCAACCGGGAACAGCTGGCAACCTTCAACGACTGCCTGACCAAATGCCGGGACCTGCCCAGCAACTTTGTGCGGGATGTCATCATGAAGGCGCCCAGCAAGGACCTGATGAACAGCCTGACCCGCAGCGTCCTGACGCTGGCCTCCTACGATGATTCGGTGGGGGACAACAGCCTGCAGACCCAGATGGAGCAGTGCATCAAGCTGATCAGCGTTTTCCCGATGCTGGCCATCTACGGCTACCATGCCTATAACTACTATATCAACAACAGCAGCATGTATATCCACCGTCCGCAGCCCGAGCTGTCCACGGCGGAAAACCTGCTGCAGATGCTGCGCCCCGACCGGCAGTATACGCCGCTCGAAGCGCACGTTCTGGACATTGCGCTGCTGCTGCACATGGAGCACGGCGGCGGCAACAACTCCACCTTCACGACCCGCGTGGTCACCTCGTCGGGGGCCGACACCTACTCGGTCATCGCGGCGGCGCTCTCCAGCCTCAAGGGCCCCAAACACGGCGGCGCCAACATCAAGGTCATGGAGATGATGAAGGACATCCGCGAGAATGTATCCGACCTTACCGATGAGGAGGAACTCAAAACCTACCTGGGCAAAATCGTGGACAAACAGGCCTTTGACCGCAAGGGCCTGATCTACGGCATGGGACATGCGGTCTACTCGCTGTCCGACCCCCGTGCCGTGGTATTCAAGAGCTTCGTGCAGCAGCTGGCCATGGCCAAGGGCCGCAAGGAGGACTTTGACTTCTACAACAGCGTCGAGCGGCTGGCCCCGCAGGTCATTGCCGAAAAGCGCCATATCTACAAGGGCGTCTCGACCAACGTGGACTTCTATTCCGGCTTCGTGTACAACATGCTGGGCATTCCGGTGGAACTCTACACCCCGATGTTCGCCGTGGCGCGTATCGTCGGCTGGAGCGCTCACCGCATGGAGGAGCTTGTCAACGTGGACAAGATCATCCGCCCCGCCTACCAGAGCATCATGGAACCGCGCGAATATCGCCAGATGGAAGACCGTGTCTGACCCATCCGCAACCCGTACCCCGACCCCGGCGGACCCCCGCCCCGGCCGGGGCTTTTTGTTTTTTCGGGAGCCTTGGCAGGAATTCCGGTCCGTTTTGGCGCTGCGGCGCATACGATAGAGGAAGCGGCGGCTGTCTTTCCTGCCGTGCGGCGACAGACGGCTGCCGGACCTGCCAAACTTCGTCCCGAACCGGCAGGCTATGCGGTGCAAAAGGTGTGAATACTGATATCGAACACGACCACCGTCCCATGGAACTTCCGAAAGGAGATCTTTTCCTATGAATATGACAGCCGTTTTGCAGGAACTGGCGGGCAAAGCCCCGGCGGAATGCAGTGACCGGGAACTGTACATGGCACTTCTGCTTCTGGTGCGGAACTGCGCCTCCCGCGAAGTCCGCCCGGCCGAGGGCCGCAAACTGTACTATTTCAGCGCCGAATTCCTTGTCGGCAAGCTGCTCTCCAACAACCTCATCAACCTCGGCCTGTACGACGAGGTGCGCGATGCCCTCGAACAGGCCGGCAAACATCTCAGCGACCTCGAGGAACTGGAACCCGAACCCTCGCTGGGCAACGGCGGGCTGGGCCGTCTGGCTGCCTGCTTCCTGGATTCGCTGGCAACCCTCAACCTGCCCGGCGACGGCATCGGACTTCGGTACCACTGCGGGCTGTTCCGGCAGGACCTCTCGCAGGGATTCCAGCGCGAGATGCCGGACCCCTGGCTGGACCGCCCTTCCTGGGTTGAACGCACCGAGATCACCTATCCGGTCCGCCTGTCCGACCGGACCTTCACGGCGCGGCTGTACCGGATGCCGGTGGTGGGCTACCACGGCCGCACAAACTGGCTGGACCTGTTTGACCTCGATACCGTCGAGGAATCCATCATCGGGGAGGGCATCTCCTTTGACAAGACCGATCTGGACCACGGCCTGACCCTCTTCCTCTATCCCGATGACTCCGACGAGAACGGCCGCCTGCTGCGGCTGTATCAGCAGTATCTGCTGGTCTCGGCGGGGGCGCAGCACCTGCTGGCCGAATGCCGGGCCCGGGGCAGCAATCTGCATGATCTTGCCGCCTATGCCGCCGTCCAGATCAACGATACCCACCCCAGCCTGGTCATCCCCGAACTCATCCGCCTGCTGCAGCAGGCGGGCATCGGGTTTGACGAGGCGGTTTCCATCGTGACCGATACCTGCGCCTACACCAACCACACGATCCTGGCCGAAGCGTTGGAAACCTGGTCCCGGGGCGAGCTCGAACGGGTGGTGCCCCACCTGATGCCGATTCTGGACTCTTTGAACGGGGTGGCCCGCTCCCGCAGCGGCCGGGAGTCGGTGGCCATCATGGACGGCGCCGGCCGTGTGCATATGGCCAACATGGCCATCCATTTCACCCACTCCACCAACGGCGTGGCGGCACTGCATACCCGGATTCTGGAACAGAGCGAACTGCATGATTTCTTTGAGCTCTACCCCCAGCGGTTCAACAACAAGACCAACGGCATCACCTTCCGGCGCTGGCTGCTGGTCTGTGACCCGGCCCTGACCGCCCAGATCGAGGAACTGATCGGTCCGGGCTTCCGCCGCGATGCCGCCGAACTGGAACACCTTCTGCCCTTTGTCGGGGATGACACGGTGCTGCAAAAGTTCTCCGCCATCAAGCAGTCCAACAAGCAGGCACTTGCCGACTGGCTGCAGCGCACCCAGAACATCACCATCCGGCCGGATGCCATCTTTTCCATACAGGCCAAACGCCTGCATGAGTACAAACGGCAGCAGCTCAACCTGCTGTACCTGATTCACGAATACCTCGAGCTGCGCGCCGGCCATGCGCTGCCGGTGCCGCTGTGCTGCCTGTTTGCCGCCAAAGCTGCACCGGCCTACACGATTGCCAAGGATATCATCCATGCGCTGCTCACCCTGTCCCGGGTCATTGCGGCCGATTCGCGCGTTTCTCCACGGCTTCAGATCGCTTTTGTGGAAAACTATACGGTCACGGCGGCCGAAAAGCTCATCCCTGCCTGTGACCTGTCCGAACAGATCAGCCTGGCCTCGCGGGAAGCATCGGGCACCGGCAACATGAAATTCATGCTCAACGGCGCCGTCACCCTCGGTACGCTGGACGGCGCCAATGTTGAGATTGCCGAGCGGGTCGGGCGGGACAATATCTACCTGTTCGGGCAGACCTCGCAGCAGGTGCTTCGCCGGTATGCGTCGGGCGACTACTGCGCCCGGGAATGGTATGAGGGGGACCCCAACCTGCAGCGTGCCCTGGATTTCCTCACCGGCCCCGAAATGCTGGCCGCCGGCAATGCCGAGTCGCTGAACCGGCTGCGTGACGAGCTGATCGGCAAGGACTGGTTCCAGACCTTGCCGGATTTCAATGCCTACCTGGTGCGCAAAAATCAGGCCATGGCCGACTATGCCTGCGACCCGCTGGGCTGGCGGCGCAAATGTCTTGTCAATATCGCCAAGGCGGGGTATTTCTCCTCCGACCGGACCGTGGCCGAATACAATGCCGGGATCTGGCATCTGGGCTGAGCGTTGCTCTTGCATTCCCATCCGTCACCTGTTACAATAAAACCGAGAAAAAGCGCGGGATTGCGCGGCTGACCGAGGAAAACGGCCAATGGCCGCGCGATTTTTGTCCGCCGGAAGGAGGCAGATGCTGTATGAATGAACAACAGGCCCGGGCCCTGCCGGTCTATGACGGCAGCGATCTGGGGGCGGTGTGGCAGCCCTCCCGGACGACATTCCGCCTCTGGGCTCCCACGGCCGATGCGGTCACGCTCTGCCGCTACGCCACCGGCACCGATGCCGAACCCGGGGCGGCCTTTCTGGGCCGTACCGACCTGCAGCGCGCCGAACAGGGAACCTGGCTGGCAGTGCTGGACGGGAACCTGCGGGGGCAGTATTACCAGTATGAGCTGCATTTTCCCGACGGACACACCACCACGGCCGCCGATCCGTATGCCCGTGCGGCCGGCGCCAATGGGGAGCGCAGCATGGTGCTGGACCTGCCGGGCACCGAGCCGGATGGCTGGCAGCAGGACCGCCGCCCCGCCGTTTCCCCGCATGCCGTCAGCGTGTGGGAAACTCATGTCGCAGACTTTTCCGCCGATCCCCGCTGCGGCGTTCCGGAACCCCTGCGGGGCAAGTTCCTTGCCTTCACGGTGGACGGCACCACGCTGGACGGCACCACGCTGGACGGCGACGGCCTGCACCCGACCTGCCTGAACTATCTCAAACGGCTGGGCGTCAGCCACGTTCAGCTCCAGCCGATCTTTGACTTCGCCACCGTGGACGAGACGGCCCCCGGCGGTTACAACTGGGGCTATGATCCCCTCAACTACAATGTCCCCGAGGGCAGCTATGCCACCAACCCGTTCCATGGGGAGGTGCGTGTGCGGGAATGCCGCGCCATGATCGCAGCCCTGCACCAAGCGGGCCTGGGCGTCGTCATGGATGTGGTGTACAATCACACCTACTTCGCCAACAGCTGGATGGAGCGCATCGTGCCCGGCTACTGGGATCGCCGGTGGGAAAACGGCGCGCTGACCAACGGCTCGGGCTGCGGGTGCGACCTCGCCACGGAGCGCGCAATGGTGCGCAAATATCTGGTGGATTCCTGCGTCTACTGGGCCAGGGAATACCATCTGGACGGCTTCCGGTTTGACCTGATGGCCGTACTGGATGTCGAGACGATGAACGCCATCCGCGCCGCGCTGGACGCGCTGCCCGGCGGTCGGGAAATCCTGATGTACGGCGAACCCTGGCAGGGGGGCAGTACCCGGATGGAAGGCGGCGCCGTCCCCGCCAACAAGGCGGCGGCCGGCCTGCTGGATGCCCGCATCGGCTTTTTCTGCGATGACACCCGCGATGCCATCAAGGGCGGGGTCTTCAGCGCCGGGGATGCCGGCTATGTCAACGGCGGCAGCCGCCGCGGTTATGATATCCTGCACGCCATCTCCGCCTGGCGCAGCGGGGCGGCCGGCTTCACGCCGCAGCGCCCCGGCCAGGTCGTGCAGTATGTCTCGGTGCACGACAATTACACCCTCTGGGATAAACTCAAACTCACAGCAGATCGCGGCCGTGCCCGGTATGAGGTCATCGACCCCGATCTGCTGGCCCAGAACCGGATGGCGGCCGGCATCTATATGACCTGTCAGGGAATGCCGCTGCTGCTCTCCGGTGAGGAGTTCGCCCGCACCAAGCGGGGACGCCCCAATACCTACAAAGGCCCGTTGGCGCTCAACCGGCTGGACTGGGGCCGTGCCGCCCAGCTCAGCGAGCTGGTCCGGTATTACCGCGGCCTGCTGGCCATCCGCCGTGCCTATCCCGAACTGTCCGGCGAGGACGGCGCCGAGCCCTGTCTGCTTCCGCTGCCCGGCTGGCTGATCGGCTTTGTGCCCGAGCGGGAAGGGGAGAACACCCCCGGACGGCTGGTCATCTACTACAATCCCGAGCGCACCGCCCAGCAGGTCGAGCTGCCCGCCGGGTCCTGGCGCTGCCTCTGCGACGGACGCAGCGCCAGCGCCGATCCCTTCGGCCCCGTGCTGTCCGGCACGGTCCTGCTGGAACCGGTCAGCGTCACCATCCTCTGCCGCCCCGGACTGTGAGCCGGGGATGGCACTTCCTCTGCCCCGGAATTTCCAATACCGCCGGTCCGAAAAAATGCGGATCAGCGGTATTTTTCTTTGCCGCGCCCCGGATGCCGGAACCAGGACGCGGATTTTTTCTGTTCGCCTGCCAAATTCTGCCGCGACCGGTCGTTCCATTAGATAGAAACCAAAAACGGAGGCAAGCGCATGAAGTATCTGACCATTACCGTGCCGTGTTACAATTCCCAGGACTACCTGGACCGGTGCGTCAAATCGTTGCTGACCGGCGGCCGGGACGTCGAAATCCTTCTGATCGATGACGGTTCCCGGGACCGCACAGGGGCCATGGCCGATGCCTATGCCGAGGCCTATCCCGATATTGTCCGGGTCGTCCACAAGGAAAACGGCGGCCACGGTTCCGGCGTCAACAAGGGTCTGGAACTGGCCACCGGACGGTATTTCAAGGTTGTGGATTCCGACGACTGGCTGGACCCCACATCGCTGGGGTTTCTGCTCGAAGCCATCCGCCGGGGCGGGCGGGAGGAACCGGACCTCTACATCTGCAATTATGTCTATGACCATCTGGACCAGGGCCGCAGCACCGTCATGGATTACCGCAATCTGTTCCCCGCGGACCGCGTCTGCGGCTGGCAGGATCTGGGCCATTTCCGCCCGTCCCAGTATCTGATCATGCACGCCCAGGTGTTCCGGACCGAGGTGCTGCGCCGCAGCGGCGTGCAGCTGCCCGAACATACCTTCTATGTGGACAATATCTTTGCCAACGAACCGCTGCCCTGGGTGCGGACGCTGCGCTACCTGGACCTCGATCTCTACCACTATTATCTGGGCCGCAGCGATCAGTCCGTCAATGAGCAGGTCCTGATGCGGCGGATTGACCAGCAGATCTATGTCACCGAGTACGTCAGCTTCTGCACCGACCTCGAGGCGGTCCGGCGCACCTCGCCCAAGCTGGAACGCTACCTGGTGCGCAACATCTCCATCATGATGGCCATCTCGGACATCCATCTGCTGCTGATCCACACCGCCGAAGCGGACGAAAAACGGCGCCAGCTCTGGAACGGCATCCGGCGCCGCAACCCCGCGCTGTACCGCCGTCTGCGGTACGCCAGCCTGTGCGGCTGGACCAACCTGCCCGGACCGCTGGGCGACTGGCTCACCCTCAACGGATATCGGCTGGCCAAGCGGGTCTATCAATTCCAGTAACGGGGAAAGGAACTACCTATGGCTGAAATCTATCTTGCCTTCGTCGATACGCCGGGACTGTTTGCCGGCATGATCCGGCACACCATCCGTCAGAAATATGTCCATGTGGTCCTGTCCATGGATGCCTCCCTCAACGAGGCTTACAGCATGGGCCGCCGCAATCCCGCCGTCCCCCTCATCGCGGGCTTTGAGCGGGAGGACAAGGAAAAAATCCTCCGGGCCTTTCCCACCGCCGAATACATGATCTGTGCCGTCTCCTGCACGCCGGAACAGAAACAGTGGCTGCGCAATGAGCTGGCCCGCCTGTATGACAGCCGCTTCCGGTACCACTATGCCGTGCTGGGGCTGCCCTTCCTGCTCGGCAACGTGCCTTTCTACCAGAAGAACCATTATACCTGTGCGTCGCTGCTGGCGCGGTTGCTGGAGCAGGCGGGGGTCTGCGGGTTTGACAAACACTTTTCGCTGGTTACGCCCCGGGACTTTTACCACATGCCCGGCAAACGGGTGATCTTTGAAGGACGGCTCGAGGAACTGGTCGGCCCCGGCGGACGGCGGGCGGCCATGCCGCTGCGTCCCTGCCTGGCGGAGACCCATGCATGAGCGGCCGCAAACGCGCGGGATCGCTGCTTCTCTTTGCGCTGATTCTGGTCCTGACCTATTGGACCCTCTTTTCCAAACAGGACCTGGGCCAGGTCTGGGGCGCGGTCCGCACGATGAATCCGCTGCTCCTGCTCCCGGCCCTGGGGGCGGCGCTGGCCTTTGTGGCGCTGGAAGGCACGATGATCTGGATCATGCTCCGCAAAGCGGGGGAGAGCATCTCACTGGGGCGGTGCGTGGTCTATTCCTTTGTGGGATTCTTCTATTCCGCCATCACGCCGTCCGCCACCGGCGGCCAGCCTGTCCAGCTCTATTATATGAAGCGGGACCGGCTGGACCTGGCCAAGTGCTCGCTCACCCTGATGACGGTTGCGTTCCTGTATAAGCTCGCTTTGGTCGTGGTGGGGGCCTTCATGCTGGTTTTCTGGCTTTCGCCGCTGCGGCAGTATATGCGCCAGTACTTTGCCCTCTTTCTGCTGGGTCTGGTACTCAACCTGGTGGTCATCGCGCTGCTGCTCGCCGTTATGCGCCGCCCCGGCTGGATTCGCGGCCTGGGCCAGGGCTGTATCCGGCTGCTCCGGGGCGTGCACCTGCTGCCCGCCGACGGTGCCGCCGAGACCCGCCTGGACGGGTTTGTGTACCAGTACGGCCGGGTGGCCCGCTTCTTCGGCCGCCAGAAAGCCCTGCTGGTCGGACTGTTCTTCCTGACCCTGGTGCAGCGCAGTACCCTGTTTTTCCTGACCTATGCGGTCTATCGCGGGTTGGGCCTGCACGAGACCGGCGCAGTGACGGTGATTCTGCTGCAGGCGTCGGTCTATATCGCCGTGGATATGCTGCCGGTGCCCGGCGCCCAGGGCGTCACCGAACTGGTGTACCAGACAGTCTTTGCGACGGTGTTCGGCAGCGCGCTGCTCGTCCCGTCGCTGCTGGTCAGCCACGGCGCCAACTTCTATTTCCCGCTCGTAGTCAGCGCGGTGGTTCTGCTGGCCGAAAAAGCCTGGAACCGCCGCTGCCGGCGATGGAACTGAAAAAAGGAGGAACGGAGATCTCTCCGTTCCTCCTTTTGCAATCCGGTGCGGTCAGCGCACATAGACGATGTAATCCTGCTTGCGGGGCGCCGGTTCCTTGGTGCCGCCTTCGGCCGCGTAGCCGAGCAGGCAGTTGCCGATGCCCACCAGATAGTCGGCGTTGGGCACGTTCCAGCGGCGCAGCAGCTCCTTGCCCTCCTCGGTGTCAAACACCTCGCGGGCGCGGTTGATCCAGCAGGAGGCCAGCCCCACGCTCTCGGCAGCGTTGAGCAGATTGCCCATCACCAGGCTGCCGTCCGCCTCATAGGTCGGAATGCGTTTGTCGGCCAGCACAATGGCCACACAGGGAGCACCGTAGAACGGGTCACCGTCGTGGCCCATGACGGCGGCATTCATGGCGGACAGCCGGCGGATGGTCTCGGGGTCCTGCACCACCACGATCACCGGGCTCTGACGGCCCATGCCGGTGGGGGCCCAGGTGCCGGCTTCCAGCACGGCCTGCAGGGCTTCGGGATCGGGTTTGCGGTCCTGATACCGGCGGCAGCTGCGGCGGGTCTGCATCGTCTTCAATACTTCGTTTGTCATATCCATTACCTGCCTTTCTTTGTCCTATTATACCACATTCCGTTGCGCGGTGTCGAATTTCTTTGGTTCAGATCCTCAAAATCGTCCGATAAATTTTTGTCAAATTTTTCATTTCTGGTATTGCGCTTTTGTAGGAATTCCGGTATACTGATGATAGTACCATTATAGATTCTTATAGTGGGTAACAAGGCATTTAAGGAGGTATATCCCATGGAGACCTATGGAATCGAAAAACTGGGGATCATCGGCCCCAAGGCTGTGTATCGCAACCTCACTCCCGCGCAGTTGACCGAAGCTGCACTGCGCCGCGGTGAGGGCAGCCTGAGCAACACCGGTGCCCTGGTTGTCACCACCGGCAAGTATACCGGCCGCTCCCCCAACGATAAGTTCATCGTGGACACCGAAGGCGTTCACAATGAGATTGCCTGGGGCAAGGTCAACCGCCCCATCAGCCGCGAAAAGTTCAATGCCATCAAGGGCAAGGTGGCTGCGTACCTGCAGGGCCGTGAGATCTTTATCTTCGACGGCTTTGCCGGTGCCGATCCCAAGTACACCAAGAAATTCCGCATCATCAACGAGCTGGCCAGCCAGAACATGTTCATCCATCAGCTGCTGATCCGTCCGACGGCCGAGCAGCTGGCTGAGTATGGCGAGCCCGATTACACGATGCTGGTTGCTCCCGGCTTCAAGTGCGATCCCGAAGTGGACGGCGTGAACAGCGAAGCCGCCATCATGATCGACTACGAAGCTCATACCATCGTGATCTGCGGCAGCCAGTATGCCGGCGAGATCAAGAAGAGCGTCTTCTCCACCATGAACTACGTCATGACCAAGGAGAAGGTCCTGCCCATGCACTGCTCCGCCAACATGGACCCCGAGACCCATGAGACCGCTGTCTTCTTCGGCCTGTCCGGCACCGGCAAGACCACCCTGTCTGCCGATCCCGCCCGCAAGCTGATCGGCGACGACGAGCATGGCTGGAGCCCCGACGGCGTGTTCAACTTCGAGGGCGGCTGCTATGCCAAGTGCATCAACCTGTCCGCGGAGAACGAGCCCGACATCTACAACGCCATCAAGTTCGGTTCTCTGGTGGAGAACGTTGTCATGGATCCCGAGACCCGTGAGCTGGACTTCGACGACGGCAGCCTGACCGAGAACACCCGCGTCGGCTACCCTGTCAACTATATCAGCAACAGCGCCATCCCGGGCATCGGCGGCGTTCCCAAGGTTGTCATCTTCCTGACGGCCGACGCTTTCGGCGTTCTGCCCCCGATCAGCCGCCTGAGCCGCGAGGCCGCCATGTATCACTTCGTGACCGGCTTCACCTCCAAGCTGGCCGGCACCGAGCGTGGCGTCACCGAGCCGCAGCCCACCTTCTCCACCCTGTTCGGCGAGCCCTTCATGCCGATGGATCCTTCCGTCTACGCAGAGATGCTCGGCGAGAAGCTGGATAAGTACGGCACCAAGGTCTACCTGGTCAACACCGGCTGGGCCGGCGGCAGCGCCGCTTCCGGCGCCAAGCGCATGAAGCTCAGCTACACCCGTGCCATGGTCACCGCCGCTCTGAACGGCTCCTTCGACAACGTCGAGTTCAAGCATCACGACGTCTTCAATGTCGATTACCCGACCAGCTGCCCCAACGTCCCCTCTGAGATGCTGGATGCCCGCGGCATGTGGGCCGACAAGGCTGCCTACGACGAGCAGGCCAACAAGCTGGCTCAGATGTTCGCCGACAACTTCGCCAAGAAGTATCCCAACATGCCCAAGGAAATCGCGGAAGCCGGCCCCAAGGCCATCTGACCTGACCCGCTTCGCAACATAAACCCCAAAACACCCGGACGGTCTGCACCGCCCGGGTGTTTTTATGTAAAATATTCAGTGGATGGAAGCCCGGCTCAGCATCACGGTCCCGGCCACGGCCTCCGCAACAAAGAAGGCCAGCAGCAGCCATGGCAGAACAGCCAGCAGATCTTCCAGCCGGATGGTCTCGAGCGTCGGCCGCAGAGACTTGCTCGGTGCCAGCAGACAGACGCCCATGAAGAGCGCCCAGAGAACCAGGGCGCCGGCGGACCGGAACACCTGCACAATCGCACAGAGAAAACAGGCGGTGCTGACCGCCAGGAACAGCATGGCCGCCCAGCCCCACCAGGGAATCCGGAAGAGCAGCATCGAGCCGAAGCCGTCCCACCGGAACGCCAGAACGGTTTCGCACAGCAGCGGAATTACCAGAAGCAGAGCCGAGAAGAGGAGCCCCGCGCCCCAGGCCGCCGCCAGAATCCGCCGGCGGGAAATGCTCATCTCAACGCCCAGCGACCACCCGGTGCTGAACAGGGAGATGGAAGCCAGCAGATTGAGGATCATGCCGAACAGCAGAAGCAGAAGGGACGGAACGCTCAGCAGTTCCTTGAAATCGGCCAGAGCCAGTACAGGAAAGAGAATCTGCATCGCCGCCACCGCGAGAACGGCCAGCCCGGCCTCGATGAGCAACAGCGGCATGAAAAAGGGGAGCTGCAGCCGGACCAGATTGAAGGTAAGACACGGGAGAGACGTGTTTTTCATGGAACATCACCTCACAACAAACAGCATCATCCGATGCCGGTACAGCGCCGCCACTCCCAGCACAGACACCAGGACCCCCGCGGACAGATACGGCAGCAGGGCCGTTGCCGTGTCCCAGATTCCCACCAGGACGGTCAGGAAAATGCCGACCAAAAGAAGCAGGACAAAGACGGCGGTGGTCACCAGCTTCTTCACATTGCCGACCGGCAGGCAGTCTGCCAGCAATGCCATCTGCCCGCAGAGCAGCCCCACCAGCAGCGCAAAGAGAAGGCAGGGGACCGTCAGGAACGGCAGCTGCTTGGCATCAAAACTCCGGGAAAAAACCGTCACAAGGGCCGCCGCAACCGCCTGTGCCGCACAGAATCCGAGGGACCCCAGCTCAATGCACCAGAAACAGTGCAGCCGTCTGGCCCCCATCCCCACAGCGGCGTTGGTCCAGTCCGAGAGGCTGGGCACAGTGACCCAGGACAGGATGATCAAGAGAAACGGGAAGATCCGGACATAGGACCCGAACAGGTTGTCCAGCGAATCCGTCCACCGCACGCCGATGCAGACAATCAGCGCAAAGCACAGGATCACGGCGTAGGATTGCAGAAAAATCGGTGTGTAAAGCCGCAGCGTATGGCGCATGACTCATTCCTCCCCGTGGCCGCACAATGCCACAAAGGCATTCTGCAGATTCATTGTGGAAACTTCCAGCCCCGGCCGGCCGCTCAGCTGTTCCAGCATCTGCGGATCTCCGCGGACGGCGACCATTTTGTGCCGTCCCAGCAGCTGCGTCTGCAGCGGCGTCAGACCATAGTCCGAGAGCGCTGCATCGATGATCTCCTCCGGCCCGGACAGATACCGGAACCCGTTCACAAAGGCGTCCACGGGGCTGTCGGCAACCACCCGGCCCTCGTCCAGCACAATCACCCGCTCAAAGACGCCGGCGGCCTCCTCAATGATGTGGGTCGAGATGATGAAGGTCCGGTTGGTCTCGGTGTAGTCCTCCACCAGCAGCCGGTAGAACTGTTCCCGCGCCACCACGTCCAGCCCGGCCACCGGCTCGTCCAGAATCGTGATGGGGGCACGGGAGGCCAATGCCAGAATGATGGTGACCATGCTGGACTGGCCCTTGCTCATCCGGAAAATCTTCTTTTTGCGGTCCAGGCCGAACTTCTCGACCAGACGGTCGGCATAGGCGCTGTCCCAGTAAGGGAAAAACAGACTGCCCGCCCGCAGATAATCCTTGACCCGCAGACTGGACGTATTGCCGTTGGTCATGGTGACGTTCAGCTCGCGGGAAAAACAGAGGTTGCGCAGGGCGTTCTGGTTTTCCCAGACCGGCTCCCCGTTGTAGCATACCGTGCCGGCGTCCATCGTATTCTGCCCGGTCAGGATGCTCAGCAGTGTGGTCTTGCCAGCGCCGTTGCGCCCGATCAGCCCGTAGATGCACCCCGGTTCAATGGTCAGGTCCAGGTCCTGCAACACGGTCAGTTTGCCGTAATGTTTGCAGACGCCCTGCGCCTGCAAGGTGTTTTGCTGTGTCATAGTGACTCCTCCTTTGCCTGTGCCTCCACCAGACGAAGCAGCTCGTCGGCAGAGATCCCCAAACTTTTGGCTTCCTCCACAAGGGCCGTTATTTTTTCGCGCGCAAACACTTCCTGCCGCCGTTTGCGCAGGGCGGCGGCCGCGCCGGGCATCACAAACATGCCGATCCCGCGTTTTTTGTACAGCAATCCGTCATCCACCAGCCGGTTGATGCCCTTGGCCGCGGTGGCCGGGTTGATCCGGAACACCCGCGCCAGTTCGTTGGTGCTCGGTACCTGCTCGTCTTCTGCATATTCACCGCTCAGGATGCCGTCCTCCAGCATTTTGGCGATCTGCCGATAGATCAGATGCTGGTCATTCAATATGCCATTCACTGGCCTGCCCTCCTTTTCTCGGAAATCCGGTAAGGAACCGCAGTAGGTTCTATGGTTCATTACTTCTGTAACTAACCATAGCACATAAAGCTGCCCTTGTCAATCCCCGGCACAAAAAAAGCCCCGCACACAGGGTGCGGGGCAGAGGATCGCTCAGACCAGATGCAGGTGACGGGGGACACCGTCAATGTAGATGGGCGTCAGTTCCGCCTGGATCAGCGGGCGGGCATACCGGGCAAAATCGTCGGTCAGATGCATGCCGTCCGGGGTAATCCAGCTGTCGGGAACCTTCTTTTCGAGGTTGGCTACCTTGGAGACATCGACCATCTCGGTCTCGGTGCGGTACGGCTGGTCGGAGATGCGGCGGATGGCGCACATCTTGCCGGTTTCGCCGTGGGCAGCGGCTTCCACCGAGGCGCCGCCGACCTGATAGGCCTCGGTGATGTCGGTGCGGCTGGCCAGATGGGAGGCGCAGCGCTGCAGCGTCGAGAACTCGATGGCGCGGGTCTTGCAGCCCAGCCGGACGCGGATCAGGTCGGCCAGATACCGGCTGGTGCCGGACAGAATCGCCTTGTGGCCGAAGGCGTCTAGCTGACCGGCCGTGCTGACCAAGTCGCACAGGAAGACGCCGTCACGGTTCTTCACGCCTTCGCTGGCGGCAATGATGACGTTGTGGCGGGTCTTTTCCAGCTCGGATACCCGCTGCAGGAAGACATCCTCGTCAAAGGGACGCTCGGGCAGCAGGATGATGTCCGGCCCGCTGCAGTCCGCACCGGTCGCCAGACTGGCCGCACCGGCCAGCCAGCCGGTGTGACGGCCCATGATCTCGGCCACCGTGACGCTGCGGATGTCGTAGACGCTGGAATCGCAGATGACTTCCTTCAGAATGGTGGCAATGTACTTGGCCGCACTGCCGTAGCCCGGGGTGTGGTCGGTGTACATCAGGTCGTTGTCGATGGTCTTGGGCACGCCGATGAAGCGGATCTCGCTGTTGCGGGCCGCGCCGTAGGCAGCCAGCTTGGCGATGGTGTCCATGCTGTCGTTGCCGCCGATGTAGAACACCGCGCCGATGCCGTACTTGGCAAAGAGCTCAAACAGTTTGAGGAAGGGGCGCTCGTCGGTGTCGGGGTCGGGCAGTTTGAAACGGCAGCTGCCCAGATAGCTGGAAGGCGTGCGTTTGAGCAGCTCGATCTCCATCTTGTCGCCGAGATACTGGTCAAGATCGACAATCTTGCCTTTGAGCAGGCCCTCGATGCCGTACTGCATGCCGTACACATGCGCCGCACCCAGCGCCTTGGCGGATTCATAGACACCCGCCAGACTGGAGTTGATGACGGCGGTCGGCCCGCCGGACTGCCCTACGAGTACATTGGTTGCCCATGCCATAGAAAAATCCTCCCTGTATTTTCCCAGCCGCGCGGCGCGCGGATTCCGTAAATGCCTGCGGGGAACTTCCCCTTATCTTATTCATTGTATGCGATTGCGCGCAATTTGGCAAGATGTTCAGCGCTGCAGGCCGCCGATTTTATCCAGGGCAAAGAGGGCGGCGCCCAGACTGCCGCACAGCTGGCTGTATTCGCTCACCGCAACAGAGGCGCCGATGGCCTTTTCCAGCTCCTCCACAACGCCGCGGTTGCGGGCCACGCCGCCCGTCATCATATACCGCGGACCGCCGCCGGCGCGCCGCACCAGGGAGGCCGTCTTGGTGGCCACGCTCTTGTTCAGACCGTGGATGATGTCGGCCGGGGCGGTGCTGCGGGCGATCAGACTGACCACTTCGCTCTCGGCAAAGACTGTGCACATGCTGGAGATCGTCACGTCCCGCTTCCAGGACAGGCCCAGCTCGCTCATCTGGTCAATGGGCATCTGCAGCGTGCGGGCCATCATCTCCAGAAACCGGCCGGTGCCGGCGGCGCACTTGTCGTTCATGATAAAGCCTTCCACGGTGCCGTCCTCGCCCAGACGGATGACCTTGGAATCCTGTCCGCCGATGTCAATGACGGTGCGGATGCCCGGGTCCAGGAAATGGGCGCCCCGCGCATGGCAGGTGATTTCGGTAACGGCGGAACCGTCCTGACCCAGGAATTCCCGGCCGTATCCGGTGTACACACGCGCACCCAGCGCCGATTCGGGGATGCGCGCTTCGGCCAGCGCCTGTTCCAGCGCCTTGCGGGCACCGGTGGCAGCGCCGGCGCCGGTCGGCACGATGGCCGACCCGCAGATGTGTCCGGCCCGGTCCAGGATCACCGCATCGGTGCTGGAAGAGCCGCTGTCAATTCCCGCCACATATTCCGCTTCCGGATTCACTTGAATTCCTCCTTCGTTTTGGTTCGGTACGGCGTGCAGACTCTCGGCAAAGGCACCCAGTCGGGTGCGGAGCTGGCCGCTGCCGCCGGTATAGGTCTGGCGCGTGCAGTCCGTCTCAAATTTCAGGACCGGCACGCCGTAGCTCTCCGGCGAGGTAAAGCCGGGAGCGTAGTAGTCACAGAACTGCATGGTGTGGTACAGAATTCCCACGGTGTCCTTGTCCACCAGCGAGGCCCGTGCCTCGGCGGGAACGTGCATCCGCATGCAGGGCGTCTGGCCGAGCAGGGCTGCCGCATACGCGGGCAGAAACTCTTCCAGCGCGGCGGCTTTCACCGTCTTCACCGACCGGTTGCCGGTGCAGGTTCCGTCCTCCACCGGCAGCGAAAAGGCCTTGCGCACCGTATCGGCCAGCACACTGCCGCCGTGGGCACCCAGCAGCGTCAGATGAGGCCCCGAAACCTTTTCCGCCTGGGTGAAGAAGGACTCCGCCCGGGCAGGGTCAAAGTCCCGCCCGGTGGCCTGATGCAGCGCCTCGGCGAACTTGGCCAGGTCGCGGGTCAGCCGGGCCTGCGCAATCTCATCGGACTGATGGGGCACCGGCAGCAGATACAGGAACTCCATCTTGCCGCCGGCCTTCAGCACGTCGTACACGCGGCGCATGGCGTCGCAGCAGTCCGTCAGGACCAGCGCCCGGATGTCGGACTGTTCAATCTGTTCCAGCACGGCCTTGGCATAGCCGCACAGGTTGGCGTGGGCGCAGCGCTCGGCGCAGGAAAAACTCTCGGCCAGCGGGTCCAGGGCGGAAAACTCCAGCCCGTAGCCGGCAATCAGTTCCAGCGGCGCGTATTTGCAGGAATAGTACAGGGTTTTCATCACTTTGCCTCCTTCTGGGCCCGCAGCATCTCCAGGAAGGCCCCCAGACGGGTGGCCGTCTGACCGTCCGAAGTGTTCGCACGGTCGCAGCCGTCGCCGTCCAGCAGCAGAACCGGGATGCCGGCCTCTTCAAAGGCGCGGCGGAACAGCTGGGCGGACCCCATCGTCTGCTTGCAGCCCCACTGGCAGAAGTAAACCACGCCGTCCAGCTTCTGGGACCGGCAGAGCTCCAGATCCCGGCGGATGCGGTTCTCCGAGCTGCCGTTGAAGCTGTTGTACACCAGACGCCGGGCCATGCTCTCAAACGGATGATCGGGGTCCATGACGCAGTCCAGCGTGTCGATGTTCATGTCGCAGGTCACGATCTGGACATCCGGCGCAAAGTTGAACATCTCCCGCACAGGCGCCTGGAAGAAGGGAATCGTATGGGCCCACAGCAGCCGCAGACCCTTGCCGGCGGGCGCGCTCTTCAGGTCATCCCGCATCTGCCGCGCATAGCGCAGGGCCTGGGGCGTGCCCAGCAGCGGATGGGTCAGAAAGACTTCGTAGGATTCCGAGGTTACATCGGTCGGCAGAGCGTGATCAACTTTGGCGGCCTGAATCTCCCGCAGCAGCGACAGGGTCTCCCCGCTGCGGCCGACAGCGTCGGACAGCAGGGTCTTGTCCAGATGACGCCCCGTCACGCGTTCCAGGAAGGAGGCAAACTCCCGCAGCTGGTCGGCCACATCCCGGACTGCATCCTCGTCCCGGTCATACGGGATGTCCAGATAGAAGGACGGAATCTTGAGCTCCTGGGCGATCTTGCGGAAGGTCAGGTTGTTGGCGTCGCAGGCCAGGGAGGTGCACGCCGTAAAGAGCGGGCGTCCCACGGCGCCGGACAGCCCCAGACCCAGCAGGGCCTTGTGGTAGCTGCACAGCGTGGGGGAGACACCGGCATTCTCGGCATAGCGGATGAAACCGCGCTCCGCTTCCGCACCGTTCAGGTAGCAGGCGGCCGCCTCCGCGAAGAAGGGAAGAATATCAAAGGCCTGCAGCAGCTCGCAGGGCATAAAGACATTGACAATCGCCGAACGGCCCGGGTGGGCCATCGGTCCGATGATGGTTTCCATGGCTGCCTGGGCAGCATACTGCCGGGCAGGCGGCAGGCGCTTGTCGGGCGCCATGGCCAGCTGCACGCTCTTGACCCGATACCCGGTCAGCAGCAGTGCTCTGGCAAGGGTGGGGCGGGGAATGGCCCGCTCCACCGTTTTCCCGAATTGTGTGACAATCTGAGACATGATACAGTCAGCTCCTCAATCTTGCAGAACAAACTTTTCAATCGCTTTGGCAACACCGTCGTGGTTGTTGTCGTCGGTGATGTAATCGGCCGCCGCCAGCACATCCGGCGTGGCGTTGGCCATGGCCACCCCAAGCCCGGCCGCACGGACCATCGTCAGGTCATTGCCGGAATCGCCGCAGGCCATGACCTGATTCATGGACAATCCCAGCGTCTCGGCCAGCAGCTCCAGGCCGCGGCCCTTGCTCACGCCGGGGGCGTTGATCTCCATGTTGTTGGGAATGCTGGAGGTAATCTCCACATCAAACCGGTCCGCAACGGCCTTCCAGGCGGCGTCGCGGGTGGCGGCGTCGGGGTAGGCGATGCTGAATTTCTCCACATCGTGGGGGTAGAGCCGGAACAGTTCGTGCATATCCTTCACGACGGTCCGGCTGCTGCGCAGGTACGGATGCAAAGAGGCGGGGAAAAACTGCAGGGCGGCTTCGGAACTGAACTCGTCGGTGTAGGAGCGCCCGTTCACAAACACGCTCAGCGCACCGCCCGAATGGGCCACCAGATCGTAGATCGGCCCGGTCAGTTCCGCCTTGAAGGGCAGACCGGCGATGCGGCGGCCGGTGGCCAGTTCCACCACGCTGGCGCCGTTGGAGGTCAGCGCATAGCGTACCCCCGGCAGCTTGAGAAATTCCTGCGGTACGCCCGCCACGGTCCGCCCCGTGGCAGGAATCACGTCCACGCCGCGGGCAATGGCCTGCTGCATGGCCGTCAGCGTGCGGGCCGTGATCACTTTTTCATCATTGAAAACCGTACCGTCCAGATCCAGCGCGATCAAACGAATGTCCTGCATAGAAATTCCCTCCGTCAATATACAGCTTCAACAAAGATTTTAGCGCATTTTAAGACACTTTGCAACAGTGCCCGGCTGTACAATGGGGCAAAAATGTGGTAAACTGAGGTGCTGTCAGTCCCAATAGATCCCCGGGGGAGATGTCTTTGATGCACAAAACCGGACCGGCTGCCGCCCGCCTGTGGCAGATCGATGCCCTGCGCGGCCTGGCATTGCTCAACATGATTGTCTACCATGGTCTGTATGACTGGGTGTATGTGTTCGGCCATCCGGTGGCGTGGTACGATATCTGGTCGCCCCACTGCCATGTGTGGCAGCAGTATATCTGCTGGAGCTTCCTGCTGCTGTCGGGCTTCAGCGCCGTGATTTCCCGCCGCCTTGTGCGCAACGGCCTGCTGACGGCGGGCTGTGCGGCGGTGCTCACGGCCGTCACGCTGCTGGTGATCCCCGAAGAAAAGATACTGTTCGGCGTGCTGCATCTGCTGGCAGCCGCCATGCTGCTCACCACACTGCTCCGTCCGGCGCTCGACCGGATTCCGCCGCTGGCCGGCGCCGCGGGCTCGGCACTGCTGTTCTTTCTGCTCAACCAGTTCCCTTACGGGCAGCTCGGGTTTGAGAACCTCTGCCTTGCGGAACTTCCCTCCGCGTGGTATCGCTGCAACTGGTTTGTTGTGGGACTGCCCGATCTGAGTGTTTTTTTCTCGTCGGATTATTTCCCGCTGGTGCCCTGGCTCTTTCTGTTCTGGACCGGCTACTTCCTCGGCCGGCGGTTCTGGCCGGTGCTCCGCCGGTACATGACCGCCCCGCCCCGGCCGCTTGCGCCGCTGTGTGCGGCGGGCAGCCGGACGCTGCTGATCTATATGCTCCATCAGCCGGTTCTTTACGGTATACTGTGGCTTTGTGACCGCGCGGCGGTACTGGCCGGATAACACCGGCAAAGTCCTGAACTTTTTATGAAATTTTGTAAAGTTTGAGGGAACTGACCAAAACGCGGTTGACACAGGTGGGCAAAGTATAGTATAATTTCAGTTACTGGTTGATTGTTATTTATTGACCGGCAAACTCCTGTCTCAGACCAAGGGAGGGAAAAAGATGTCGGAGATCCGTGTCAAAGAGGGCGAATCCCTTGAGAGCGCCCTGCGCCGTTTCAAGCGCAGCACTGCCCGCAGCGGTGTTCTTGCCGAGGTGCGTAAGCGCGAGGCCTATGAGAAGCCGTCCGTGCGCCGCAAGAAGAAGTCCGAAGCCGCCCGCAAGCGCAAGTACAAGTAATCCCGGAACCATCGCAGCGGCTACGCCGTCGTTTTCGATAACCGTGTTTACCAACAGGAACGGCAGGAACAGGTCCGCACAGCGGGCCTGTTCCTTCTTTTTTTTGTTCAGTTAAGGTGTTTTGTGTATGCTGCTAACCCCAGAGTATATTTTCCGATCCATCGAGTGCATCACGCCGGAATTCTTGCAGAACCATGGCATCACGGCCCTGGTCCTGGATGTGGACAATACCCTGACCGGCGACGGCAGCCAGACGCTGGAACCCTCGGTCTGCCGCTGGCTGGATACCATGCGTAAGGCGGGCGTCAGCCTGACCATCGTGTCCAACAATACGGCACGCCGCGTCCGGCCGTTTGCCGAGCGTGTGGGTCTGCGCTGGGTTCCGCTGGCCGCCAAGCCGCTGCCCATCGGGCTGTCGGTTGCCCGGCACCGTCTCGGCGTCAGCAAGCACAGCATGGCCATGGTGGGGGACCAGATCTTCACCGACCGCCTGGCGGCGGGACTGTACGGCATACCCTGCCTGTACACGATGCCCCGCGGCGAGGATACCCAGCGCGGTGTGCGCTGGAAGCGCCGGTTTGAACCCCACTGGATTGCACAATATTATAAGAAGGGCGGGAAACTGTATGAGTGATCGGCCGCGCTTTGGCCCGGCGGGTCTGTCGGACAGTTACCCGGCCAAAAAATTCGACCCCGAACAGATGGCCGCCTACACGGCCTCCTTCGGACTGACCGCCTTTGAATACCAGTGCGGCCGCGGTGTGCGGCTGGCGCAGGACAAGGCCCGGGCGCTGGGAGCCGCCTGTGCGGCGCACGACATTGTCCTGTCGGTCCATGCGCCCTACTATATCAGTATGAGCAGTCTGGAGGAGGACAAACGCCTGCACAGCATTGACTACCTGCTGCAAAGCTGTGCGCTGGTGCGGGCGCTGGGCGGACGCCGGGTGATCTTCCATGCCGGCAGCTGCGGCAAACAGTCGCGGGAAGCGGCGCTCGAGAAGGCGATGGACACGATGGCCCGCGCCGTGGCGGCCGTGGATGAGGCCGGCTACGGGGACTGCATCCTCTGCCCCGAGACGATGGGCAAGGTCAACCAGCTCGGGAACCTGGACGAGGTCCTGACGCTGTGCAGCGTGGACCCGCGCATCACCCCCTGCATTGACTTCGGGCATCTGTATGCGCGCAGCCAGGGCACCATCCTGTCCCAGCAGGCGCCAGAGGATTACGCCGCCATTCTCGACCGCATCGCGGCGGCGCTGCCCGATGAACGGGCCCGCAGCTTCCATGTGCATTTTTCCCGCATCGCCTACACGAAAGGCGGGGAAAAGTGCCATCTGACCTTTTCCGATACCGAGTACGGCCCGCCGCCCGCGCCGCTGATGGCGCTGCTGCGCAGCCGCGGCCTGACGCCCACGGTGATCTGTGAATCCGCCGGAACCCAAGCGGAGGACGCTGCCGTGCTGGCCGAATTGTATGCGCAAAGCTGACTTTTGCGCAAAAAATGATGAAAACTCCCCCCAAGACTCTTGCATTGCCCGGGCTTTTCGGGTAAAATGGTTACAGGTATGGACTACTAAACAATTTTTCAATCATTGGAGGAATCCCTATATGATCTCTGCAGGCGAATTTCGCAACGGTGTGACGTTTGAACAGGACGGCCAGGTTCTTCAGGTCGTCGAGTTCCAGCATGTCAAGCCCGGTAAGGGCGCTGCCTTTGTGCGCACCAAGACCAAGAACGTGATTACCGGTTCCGTGGTCGAAACCAGCTATAACCCCACCGCCAAGTTCCCTCAGGCTTTCATTGAGCGCAAGGAAGTCACCTACTCTTATGAGGATGGCGGCCTGTACTACTTCATGGACAACGAAACCTACGAGCAGATCCCCGTGGCCGCCTCCGACGTGCCCGAGAACTTCAAGTTCTGCAAAGAGAACGAAGTCTGCAAGCTGCTGTCCTACAAGGGCAAGGTGTTCAGCGTTGAAATCCCCAACTTCATCGAGCTGGAAGTCACCGAGACCGAGCCCGGTGTGAAGGGCAACACCGCCACCAACACCCTGAAGCCCGCCAAGGTTGAGACCGGCGCCGAGATCCGTGTGCCGCTGTTCATCAACGAAGGCGACAAAGTCCGCATCGATACCCGCACCGGCGAGTATATGGAGCGCGTCTGATGAATCTTTGCCGGGCCGCACGGCTGACGTGCGTCTGCCCGGCTTTTTATGTTTAAAAGGAGGGTTTTCCCATGGCTATGGACCTGAATGCAAAGGCCGCCTATATCCGGGGCCTGATGACCGGCATGGAATTTGATCCCACCAGCAAGAACGGCAAGATCATTGCCGCCATGATGGACCTTCTCGAAGAGATGGCCGCCACCGTCACCGAGCACGACAATGCGCTGGATCAGGTGTACGATGAGCTGGATGCGCTGGATGAGGATATGGATGATCTGGTCAGCGATCTGTACGACCTCGACGATGACGAGGAAGACGAGGAGGACGGCGAGACCGAGTATGAGGTCACCTGCCCGAACTGCGGTGCCGTGAGCACGGTGGACGAGGAGACCCTGATGAACAAGGAACTCGTCTGCCCGAACTGCGGCGCGTCCTTTGACGTTGAGCTGCTTCCCGAAGACAACGAGGAAGCCGCTGCCGAGGAGCCGGAGGAAGAGCAGCCCGAGGCTGACGAAACCGCGCCCAAGAATATCCGCATCGACTGATAGATGCTCCATTCCCCCGCCAGGCAGGCTTTGTCCCGCTGGGCGGGGGATTTTTTCAACAAGAAAGAAGGTTCTGATGGAAAACCTGCTTTCCGTCCTTGTGGTGGTGCCCTTTGTGCTGGCGGCCGCCGTGGCGCTGTGGCGCCTCTTCGCGGGACCTGCGGGCGGCGGAATGCGCACCCACGCCCTGCCGCCGCCCGCCGGCCAGTTCCGGGTGGGCCTCTGTGTGCTGATCTGGTGCGGCGTGCTGTGGTGCATCCTGCTGGTCTGGGCTGCCCGGCAATGCCCGGGCCTTCGCCCCGGCGCCGCCATGTGGGAGTATTTCGGCGTCAACAATGACACCCGCCACTACCTGAATATTGCCCGGTACGGCTACGGCACCCAGGACCTTGTGGAGGGCCGGCATCTTCTCATCGTGTTTTTCCCGCTCTACGCCTGGCTGCTGCGCCCCTTTGTCTGGCTGGGGGAAAACCTCTGGTTTGCGGGCATGGCCCTCAGCACGGCCTTCACGGTCTGCGGCGCGGTGCTGCAATACCGCACCGTCGCCCGGCTGCTCGGCGAACCCGCCGCCTGCGGGACCGTTCTCTTCCAGTTCCTGATTCCCGGCAGCTTTTTCTTCGTCATGCCCCAGACCGAGGCCCTCTTCTACTGCCTGAGCTGGGCTTTTCTGCAGGCACTGCAGGATCGCCGCCTCGTCCGGGCCGGGCTTTTCGGACTGCTTGCGGCACTCTGCCGCGCCAACGGTGTGCTGCTGGCGGGCTGTGCCGCGGCCCTGCTGATCCTGCATCTGCGCCAGCACAGGCACCCCTCGCCGTGCTGGAGCCTGCCCATTTTGCTGCCCTTTGCGGGGTTCGGTGTCTACCTGGCCATCAATCAGGCCGTCTACGGCAACCCCTGGCAGTTTACCATCTACCAGCGGGAAAACTGGAACAACGGCCTCGGATTCTTCGGCACCACCATCCGGACCCTCTGGAATGCCTGCGGCTACCTGGAAGGCGGGGTGCGGATCTATATGGCAGGGTGGGGGATTGCCGTGATGCTGGCCGAGGTGCTGATTCTGCTGCTGGCCTGCCGCCGTTTGCCGGTTCCCTGGCTGCTGCTCGGTCTGGCCGGTTTCGCGCTCGCCAATGGCCAGATCTGGCTCATCAGCGCCCAGCGGTATGCACTTGGCATCGCGCCGCTGGCCCCCGCACTCTGCACCATCACCCCGCGCGAATCCCGCAGGGGAGCGGTCGCCGGCGCCCTGGCCGTGCTCTGGCTGGTCTATTTCGCCGCGTTCCTGCGCCGGGACGGAATCTACTGAATTGTGAACAGTCTGTAAAGACTGTTCTTTTTTTTGAAAAGATACTTGACTTGGTCAAGTACATGCGTTATACTTGACCAAGTCAAGTGAAGGAGGTGAACAACCGGTATGTTCAGAACATTCTCATTTTTTACCACGCTGCTGTACAAGGACTTTTCTGCCTATACGGCACAGCGTCTGCAGGAACTGGGACTCAGTTTCGGAGCGCTTCCGTTTCTGGTGTTTGTGGGCAAAAAGCCGGGCTGTACGCCGACTGAACTGACGAAAGCGCTGCGGATGGACTGGGGCCACTCGCAGCGGACCATCACCCGCCTGGCCGACGGCGGTTTCTTGACCAAGGAGAAAAGTGCCGACGGCGGGCGGACCTATCATCTGCACCTGACCGAGAAAGGACAGAAAGCCTTTGAGGTCAGCCATGAAGTGTTCTACAGCTGGGATGAAGAGACGCTGTGCACCCTGAGCGAGGAAGATCGCACCCACCTGCTGGAGATCCTTCAGAAAATCCGAGAGGCAAAACAGGAACGCTATGAAGTATGAAACCATTGGCAGCCCGATCTCCTACGGCGGACTGCAGCTGAAAAACCGGATCATCTTTGCGCCGACTTCCATGGGCCTGACGCAGGACGAATACTTTGAAAAAATCCGCCGCATCGCCGCCGGCGGCTGTGCCATGATCATCATCGGGGACGTGCCGGTCCTCAAGGGCGGATTCGGGCCGTCGCTGTACACCCGCAAAGGCTTTGCATTCTACCGCCGCCTGGCCGAGATCGTCCACAAGGAGGACTGCCGCATCTGTGCGCAGCTTCACCAGTCGGACTCCAACCTGGCAGCGATGATCCGTTACCTGCCCGGGGTGCTCACCCACAAGATCAGCATGCAGGACCTGCGGGTTCTGCTCAACCAGCAGGTGGGACCCTACATCACCGGCATGCCGGTGCGCAAGATCCGCAAAATCACCGAGGGCTTCGGCAAGGCCGCTCAGCTGGCCCGTCAGGCCGGTTTTGATATGGTGCAGGTCCACGGTGACCGGATGTGCGGCAGCTTCAGCTCGTCGGTCTTCAATCACCGCACCGACGAGTACGGCGGCAGTGCCGAACACCGTGCCCGGTTCGCCGTCGAGTGCGTGCAGGCCGTGCACCGCAGCGTGCCCGATCTGCCCATCGACTACAAGCTGGCCGTCCGGCAGGAAAATCCGCACTACGGCAATGCCGGCGTCCTGGTGGAGGAGCTGTCCGTCTTTGTCCCGCTGCTCGAACAGGCGGGCGTCACCAGCTTCCATGTCACGCTGGCCAACCATTCCAACCTCGAGGATACCATTCCCGGGGCCAAACATCCGCAATTCTCGGCGGAAGGCTGCTTCCTGCCGTTCTGCGATGCGGTGCGTCAGTACACCTCGCTGCCCATCTGCGGGGTAGGCGGTCTGACGTCGCCGGATTTTGTGGAAAAGCAGCTGGCCGACGGCCGCATCGACTGCGCCGCCATGTGCCGTCAGCTCATCGCCGACCCCGACTGGGTCAACAAAACCCTGCACGGTCAGACCGGTGACATCCACCGCTGCCTGCGCTGCAACCGGAAATGCCTTGGCGGCATCCAGCAGCACCAGGGCGTCCACTGCATCTATGAAGGAGGAAACAGAACATGACGTACGCCATCGTTTACAGCAGCCGCACCGGCAATACCCGGATGCTGGCCGATACCCTGCACACCACCCTGCCTGCCGGGAGCTGCCTCTATTTCGGGGAACCCGCCGCCGAGGCGCTGAACGCCGACCGCCTGTATGTGGGATTCTGGACCGATAAGGGCACCTGCGACGCCGACACCGCCGCCTTCCTGAAACAGATCCGCGGCAAGGAGGTGTTCCTGTTCGGCACGGCAGGTTTCGGGGCAGACCCGGCCTACTATGACCGGATTCTCACCAATGTCCGCAAACATCTCGACAGCAGCGTCACCGTCCTGGGCGGCTATATGTGCCAGGGCAAGATGCCGATGTCGGTCCGTGACCGGTACGAAGCCATGCTCAAGGCGCCGGTCCATATGCCCAACCTGCCTGCCATGATCGAGAACTTCGACAAGGCATTGACCCATCCCGATGCGGCGGATCTCCAGGCACTGGCCGCTGCGGTACACAAGGAGGAAACCAACGTATGAAAAAAACGACAACGCTCTGGCTCTGGACGGCCTTTGTCCTCTGCATCTGCACAACCATCCTCAATGCTTTCAGCGGACGCTGGCTGACCGTCGCGGTGGCGATCATCTCGCTGGCCGGACTGGCGTCGCTGCTGTTCCAGCATAAAAAACGCGGCTTTCAGGTCGTCTGTGTCTGTGCCGTGTTCTCCTTCCTGATTGGCGCCGTGAGCAGCATCCTCAACGGGATGAGCGCTCCGCTCGCCATCGGTATGTCGCTGTTCGGCGCAGCCCTGGTTCCGGTCATCACCGGCCTGGTCCTGCGCAGTGAATGGAATATCCTCCGATAAGGTTCCTCCCTTATCAAAAAGCGCATCGCTCCGCAAGGGGCGATGCGCTTTTTTTTCAGGCATTCAGCATATAGACGGCGCCGTACAGGTTGAACAGCATGGCCATTCCGCACAGGGCCCAGCCGCCGGTTCCCGGCCGCCGCCCGGACGGTTCCCGCCCCAGATACCACAGCAGGATCAGAGGGAAGAGATCCACCAGATAGCGGGCTCCGAACTGCCAGCCGCCCAGCGTGCGGTGCATGCAGGTCATCAGCGTCACGGCCAGACAGCAGCCTGCCAGCAGCAGACCGTTGCGGGGCAGGGGAGCGTCCTGCGCCGCAGGCAGCGGATGCCGGCGCTGCGCCACCCCGGAGCAGAACCAGTACAGGAACAGCGGGTTGGCCACAAAGAACAGAAACCCGTTGAAGACTTCAAAGTGGAGCTGCAGCCGGCTGTCCAGCGTGACGGGACGAAGCAGCTGCAGCAGATTGGGCAGCAGGTATTCCAGATTGAACTGACCGGTTTCCTCGCGCTGGAACTCCGGCAGATAGTTGTGACCGAATTCTAGCACCGACCCGAACCGCACAGCGTTGTAGGCCATCATGGCCGCGGCCACCAGCGCCACCGGCACCGCCGCCGCAGCCAGCCAGCGCCGCGGGACCCGGCCGCGGTATGCCCGCAGCAGCAGGGAACAGCCCCACAGCGCCAGCAGTACGGCGTAGAAAGGCCGGCATCCGACCGCCGCAGCCAGACACAGCCCGGCCAGCGCCTGCCCCCAGGCGCTGCCGCACAGCGCCCAGAAGATGCCCCAGACCGCCAGGGCAAAGCCGCAGACCTGGGCAAGGAACCAGACCCCGCCGCTCGTCGAGAGCCAGAACAGGTTGGACCCCATCAGACAGAACAGCGCAAAGAAGGCCGCCCGGGACGGCTCGGCACCGCGCTTCCAGAAGCAGGCGTACACGCCGGCGGCCGCCAGCAGCCCCCACAGCGCAATGAACAGATTGCTGGGCACCGCGCTGCCGAACGCCGCCGCCCAGGGCAGCAGCAGAACAGCCGGGACCGGCGGAAAGGACTGATAGTAGCGGCCGTTGTAGATGGCCAGCTCCAGCCAGGAATAGGATTCCCCGTCGGCAATGTAGTTGCGTCCGGCCAGCCAGTTCTGCGCCTGAAGGGTGTAGCTGTCGTAGGGGTTGGGGTCCAGCAGTGTGCCGCCCGCCAGCGAATGAAAGAGCAGCAGCGCCAGGGCATACCAGCACAGGACGGTGGCCAGGGCGGCTGCATGGTCACGGAAACGGTGAGAGGAGGGCATCAGTCTACACATCCTTTGATAAAAAATCGGCCCGGAAGCGGCAACGCAGGCGGTCAAGACCCCTTTTGCCGAAACTACCGGGCCGTCAAACAGAACGGTTACTTCTTTTCGTTTTTCATCTGGCTGCGGAGCATGATGTCCCCGAAGGACAGCGCATTGAACAGCCCGCCGGATTTGTTGGCCTGGCGCACCACGCGCTCCGGCAGCGATTTGGTTTCATCGGTGGAGAGCAGCACAATATGGACCTTGTCTGCAACATCCGCACCGTTTTCCTTCTTGGTGGTCAGAACCTGCAGATAAACCACATACGGGTCCGTCATCGAACCATAGTAAATATCGTTGCCGCAGCGCACGAGAGGCCGCCCTTTATACGTGAGTTTCGGAGTAAAAGCCATCGGTCAAACCTTCTTTCGGATTCATTCACATTAGTATTATAACATGGGGGCAAAGGGATTACAAATCTAATTTTTCCCGCTCGACCTTTTCCTCATTGAGCGCCACCCGCTGGGTCAGAATCCGCAGTTTGCTGTCCAGCTGGCTCAGCCGGATGGACATGAAGAACTGCTTGGCCAGCAGCAGGAAAATGATGACGATGTAGACAAAGTTGATCGGGCTCTGGAATCCCAGCAGAAAAGCCGCCTCGTAGGCGATGCCGGGGAAGATGGCCAGAATCAGCAGGATGGCGCTGAACAGCAGCCAGAAGATGGTATCCTCAATCTGGACCTTGGCAAGACGCACGCGGCGCAGAATGTAAAAGGCGGTAATCAGGCTGCCCAGAACCAGGCAGACGCGGATGATAGGCTGATCGAGCATGGATTACAGGCTCCTTTCGGGGTAAGGGGTTTCGGTGTCCCGCTTGCGGAACCACTGGATCAGCAAGATCGAGATGGCCATCTTGACCATATACTCGGCGCTGCGCCAGATCGTCAGATAGCTCTGCCCGGCAACACGCTCCCCCATGGTGACCTGGACTTCCCGGACCACGGCCCCGTTCTTGATCAGATAGCTGATCGTGTCGGGTTCCGGCCCGTAGTTCAGATTCTGGGCAAACTCCTCCACCATCGCACGGTTGAACATCCGCATCCCCGAGGTGGGGTCGCAGATGGCGCGATGGGTGGTCAGACGGATGGCCCAGCTGATGATGTAGCTGCCCAGCATCCGCAGACTTTTGGGCTTCTTCACCGTCAGAAAGCGGCTGCCGATCACAATATCGGCGCCGTCCTCCAGTTCGGCCAGCATGGCCGGGATATACTCGGGCCGGTGCTGACCGTCGGCATCCAGCTGCATGGCGCAGTCATACCCGTTTTCCGCCGCATAGCGCAGCCCGGTCTGGAAGGCGCCCGCCAGACCCAGATTCACCGGCAGGTCAATCAGCCGGAATCCATGTTCCCGGCAAAGGGCGGCGGTCTTGTCCCGACTGCCGTCATTGACGACCACATAGTCATACTGCGGATATTTGTCAATCAGGTTCTGTACGACCCGGATAATGTTGGCTTCCTCGTTGTAGGCGGGAATCACAATGAGCAGTTTAGACATTGGCAACTCCTGACGGCTCCACTCAGCCGTTTTCCTTTATGATCTCCATTATTTTAGCAAATACCGCATCCCATGTAAAGTGTCCGCACAGGCGGCGGTAAGCGGCATCGGCGCACTGCTGTGCTCCCTGCGGGTCGTCCAGCAGCCGGCAGATCCCGGCCCGGAGCGTCTGTGCCGTCACATCCTTCGGCGCCCCGGGCAGCACCACGCCGTACTCCGGCCCGGGCAGCAGCTCCTCGGTGCCGGCTGTCGCAGTGCATACGATGGGACACCGGCAGGCCGCGGCTTCCAGCAGCGTCGTGGGAAATCCTTCGGCGTACCGGGTGGGCAGACAGTAGACGTCCGCCTGCCGCATCAGCCCGATCAGCTCCCGGTGGGGCAGGGCACCCAGCACCCGGACCCCCCGGGCACGCAGTGCTTCCTCCTCGGGCCCGGTCCCGGCCGCTGCCAGGACCACGCCGGGCAGCGAGGCCACGGCTTCGGCCAGCAGCCCGGCCCCTTTTTCGGGAATCAGACGCCCGGCAAAGAGCACCAGTTTCCGGGCTCCCAGCCGGGTATGCCAGTCCACGGCAGGCGCTGTGTCCGCCTCGGCGCGCAGCTCTTCGGGGTCCACGGCGTTGGGCAGCGTGCCGGCCGCCGTGATGCCGAAGGTGGTCAGCCAGCGGCAGACCGCCCGGGACACCCCATAAAAGGGAAACCCGCATTTCCGCACCAGACGGCAGGCCGTATGCTCATACAGACGCCCGGCCGCCCCGGTCACACCGCCGCCCATCGGCATATAGCCGGTGGAATGGTCAATCACCAGCCCTGGAATCCCGCGCCGCCGCGCGGCCCGGGCCGCCCAGACACTTTGCAGGTACATCCGGGTCTGAATCACACAGAAATCCGGGTGCTGATCCCAGATCGCCCGACTGAGCCGGACAAACCGGCGCCCGGGGCGGGGAACGGGAAACCGACCCTTCATGACGGGCCAGACCGGCAGACGGAAAATCTCGATGCCGTCGGCGTCCGTCTCCCGCTCCGGCAGACCGGGCAGCGCGCTGGTCACCACCAGTGCCCGGTGCCCGGCCGCGACGGCCCGCTTTGCCAGGTTCCAGGTATAGCGCTCCACACCGCCCATCGTGGGCAGGTACTGCGCCGAGAAAAAACAGATCGTCATAGGCAAACTCTCAGCCTCCGCAGCGCTCAGCGGGCAATGATGGCCAGCATGGCATTGACCAGCACGCCGGCATTGAGGACGCTCAGCGCGCAGACCAGTTCCATGGCGGCGTTTTCCCCGCTGACCGTCTTGAGCCGGCGGGGCAGGCAGGTCAGCAGCAGAAGCGGCAGGACCGGGAGCAGATACCGCCCCTGGAAGCCGTATACGGTTTCATAGTAGGTGGGGGTCCAGACGATGCAGCCGGCCAGCGCCAGCGCCCCGCAGCAGAGAACCGCCGCACCGCACCACAGACGGTACCGCCCCTGCGGCAGGCCGGGCGCCTCCACGTCCTGGGCCGGAATGGCGGCATAGAACAGCATCAGATACAGGGCAATGACCCAGATCCAGGACAGGTCCAGCGAATTGTAGCTCAGACTTCCGCCCACAAGGCCGCGGACCCAGTCATCGGCATCCTGCAGGACACTGCGCACCACCAGCAGGAAAGTCTGGGGCAGATGGGTCAGCACATAGCCCGGCGTGTAGCAGGTCTGGTCCTCGGCACTGGGGGTGCTCTGGCTGGCCCGGACAGCCCGGGCGGCCTCAATCTCTTCGATCAGGTCGTTGCGGTCCAGCGGATACCGGTCATCCTCGATGCCGGGATAGATCTGGCAGGCCGCCAGCAGCTCGGCACATTCCTCGCTCGCGTACATGGATTTGAAGAAATCCCGGCGGTCGCTCTTGGCCAGCCGTTCACGGCACCCTTCGGGGTCGGCCTCATAGAGGTCGCGGTCCAGATAGACCAGCGAGGTGGCCCGCATGAATTCCTCATCGGTCAGCGTGGGGTTCTCCACTTCCTCGGGACTGAAGAAGAAACTCTGTCCCAGCACGGCGGCGGTCACATCGCCCTCCTGGAGAGCCTGGACCCAGAATTCCAGTTCCTTCTGGGGAATCTCGGTCACACCGGCCGCACAGTAGTACAGACGGCGCACAAAATTGGATGCTGTGTTCTCATAGTATTCCGCCGGCATGTTGAAGAAATCAGCGCTCACCGGAACCGCCTCGGCCGTTTCCGGCTCGGACGCGGCAGCGGGGGCGGCATGGACCAAACGCGCAGCGACTGTCTGTGCCTCGGCGGGCGCGGTGTCCTGGGCGGCGGTCTCGCTGGCTGCGGCGGGTTCGGTGGCGGCGGTGGAACCGCCCAGCACCGAGCTGGTCAGCATCGCGCGGTTGACGCTCATGGCGAGCAGCAGACAGGCCAGCAGATAGGCCGCCTTTTTGCTGACGGCGCTGTGGCCCAGCCGGGAACCGGGAATCAGCAGGAAGAGTGCAGCCAGCGGCAGATAGACCAGCTTGGCCGGCGCCAGCAGCACACCGAAGACGGCCAGCGGCAGCCAGACCGAGACCGGCAGTACCTGCCCGTCCCGGCATCCGAAGATGGCCTGCAGACACAGGGCGGTAAAAGCAAAGCTCAGGCCCAGCAGCAGCGAATCCCGGCTGAAGCTGGCTGCCAGATGCAGTGTCATCGGCAGCAGGGCAACGGTCAGGAATACCCGTTTGCCGAAAGGTGCACGCTTGACGGCCAGCGCCGCGAGCAGTGCGAAGACCAGCAGATTGGCCGTTCGTCCCAGCATCAGCGTCGGCACAAAGCCCAGATGCAGCACAAATCCCACAAAGACGGCGGCCGCACTGACCAGATACAAAGTCGGATTGCGGTCGGTCTGCAGCTCTTCCAGCGCCACATGGCTGTCAAAACTGTCGGTGGTCACGGTGAAGAACTGGTCACTCAGTTCCTGCCAGCTGAACACCGTGGTGCGCTCCTGCTGCAGCAGCGGGTCAAAATCATGTTCCCGGCGATAGCTCATCGTCAGGGGCACATTGCCCATCCGCCAGTCCTCACTGCTGAACGTGTTTGCCCAGCGGCAGGCCAGCGTGAAGGACTGGTTGATGTGATATTTTTCGTCCGGCGCGGCATAGGGGGGCAGCACGACGCTGTACAGCATGCCGAAACACAGAACGAGCACAAAGACAAGGCGATGCAGCGCCATCTTTTTGCCGATGGCCGCCCAGACGGCAAAGAAAACCACCACGCAGGCAAGTCCGCCCACCGCCAGGAAGAAGCGCGAGAGGAACCCGCCGATCTGCCGGTAGGTGACCATCAGGGCCATTGTGCCGTCGAGGGTCTGACCGTTGACGGTATAGCTCTCATTCCACAGCACGGCGCCGTCGCTCTGGCCGATGCTCAGCCGCCCGTCGCCGGTGTAGCGGGGGGTCAGCGTCACACGGTAATGCCGTCCTTCCTGGCCGGCCACGGCCGCATCCAGCCCCATGCCGGTGTATTGTCCGGCCACAATGTTGGCCATGTCGCCGGTGGACCGGGCCAGAACCTCGCCGGTGTCGGCATCGGACAGGACCAGTTCCAGATCGCCGGCGGGCTGGCCGTTCTCGGTTCCGAACACGAACGCCATCGCCAGCAGATCGTTGTCGGTCTGGAAGGTCTGCTCGGCGCTCTGCCCGGGCTGGATGGCCTCACTCGTCAGCGTGTAGTCGTCGCTGATATACTCAGCCAGACTTTTGGAGGCGTTGGGCCGGACCGCCGCCACCCAGACCAGCACCACCGCGATCAGACAGACCGCGGCGGCGATCAGGGCCGGCAGCAGCGGGCGCTTTGCAAATTGCTGTGTCTTGGTCATAAGGACCCTCCCGGAGTCTCAGTTGGTATCACAGTACGGCACCGAACGCGGCAAGGGCGGCCTCCTTCAGCCGTCCGTCCCGGCGCAGAATCTCCTCCACGGCACCGCGCACGGCTCCCTCGCCGCCCTTCTGGGGGCAGATGTAATCCGCCCGGCTGCGCACAGCCTGCACCGCATCGGCAGGACAGGTCACAAATCCGCACAGCGCCATCGCGGCCAGATCGTTCAGGTCATCGCCGCAGTAAGCCACCTGGTCCCGGCTGAGTCCGTGTTCTGCCAGATACTGGCGCAGGAAAGCCGCCTTGTCGCGGACGCCCTGGAACACCTCAATGCCCAGGTCGGCGGCCCGGCGGTTCACCGCCTCGCAGCTGCGGCCGGTGCAGATCATCGCCCGGAGCCCGGCGGCATGGGCCATCACCAGCCCGGCCCCGTCCTTGATGGCAAATTTCTTCAGTTCGTTGCCGGTGGCATCGTAATAGACGCCGCCGTCCGTCATGGTACCGTCCACATCCAAAACCAGAAGTTCAATCATCGGTCGTTCCTCAGAGTTTCTCGTATTCGCTGGGGGTCAGGAATTCCACCGGCATGCCGCAGGCGCGGATGGCACCCGCCATGGCGGTGTTGTACGCCGCACCGCGTCCGGTGTGGGTGTGGAGCCGGTCGTCGGCGTAGGCGCGCTCGCCGGGACGGTATCCGTCCGCGCCGGCCAGCAGAACCTTGGCCGCGCCGCACAGACGCAGCAGGCGCAGCAGCATCAGCACGCTGTTGCCGCCCAGGGTGCTGTCCTGCGCGTCGGGGCCGGACAGCCGGTCATACCCGACAGCCAGGGCCCCGTCCGGCAGCGGACGGAGGTTGGAGGTCAGGATGGCCGGGCAGGGCAGGGAAGCGGTATCCAGCTTTTCAAACCGCTTGCTGTTGGTGAAAAAGACGTAATCCGGACGGCAGAACTCCGGGCAGAAGTTGGCCGAAACGGTGCAGTCGGCGTCAGCGGCTGCCGCAGCTGCCTGTCCCTCCTCGGTGCCGAGGCTCGCACCCGGTGCCAGGACCCGGACGGTCTTGCCGCCGAATGCGCGGCGCAGCTCCTCCAGTGCCGCATGGTCGTCAATGGCACGGTTCTGATAGTCCCGGTACAGCCGGTCGGCGTACTCGCGGTCAAACACTGTGGCCTTGGCACGGTCAATGCCGGCCAGAATGTGGTTGATGTCGCGGTTGGTCAGATCGCCCTTGCCCAGATAATGCTCGGCATAGTTGCGGTGCAGGTTGTACCGGGCGCTCAGGAAATAGGCCGGGGTGTAGCCCCAGGCGGTCTCCCCCTTGAGCGGTGCGATGTGATCCTGGATGGCGTCCATCAGCTCGTCAATGTCGTAATGGCAGCCCAGCGTCTCATTCATATAGTCGGCGACCAGCTCGATCGGCAGATTGCCCGGAATCCGGCCCATGCCCATCAGACTGGCATCCACCGTCGTGTCACGATTCAGATGCTTGTCCAGGAATTCCTGCGCCAGGCAGAAGCTCAGCGCCATGTTCTCATGCAGGTGCAGACCCACGCGGATTTCGGGGGCCAGGTTGTGATCGACCAGACTCACGATGCGTTCCAGGTCCCGGCGCCGCATGCTGCCGAAGGTGTCCACGATGGAGAACTGATACGGCTCAATGGCGTTGACCTGGTCAAAGATCCAGAGCAGGTCCTTGTCGGAATAGCCCATGATGTTGATCGGGTTGATGGAGAGCTTGTAGCCGCGGGCCTTGACCTCCCGTGCAAAATCCATGCCTTCCCGGATGTCGTAGTCGTGGGCGGTGATGCGGATCATCTCGATGCCGTGCCCTTCGTAGGCGCTCAGCTTGCGGATGTCGTAGTTGGAGCGCATGGCCATGCCGCTGTACATCGTGTGCCCGGTATGTTCGGGCAGCAGACGGTTCAGTTCTTCAATGGTGTTGCACACGGTGATGTTGGGATCATAGGCCTCGACATTGCGCAGAAATCCCACTTCGACAATATCGGTGCCGGCGCGGGTCAGCGTCGAGACAATATCCCGGGCCGTGGAATGGCCCCATTTCCAGTCGTTCACATAGCCGCCGTCACGCAGCGTGCAGTCCAGAAGCTTTACGTTTGCCATAGTACCTCCTGTTCGGGTTGTATCCCGGTTGGCCCCGTCGTCAGACGGCAGGGTTCTTCTTGCGCAGGACCTCACTGACCAGAGCAAGATCCTTGGGGGTGTCCACGCTGACCGTCTTGTAGGGACTCAGAATCGCGTGGACCTTGTGGCCGTTTTCCACAAAGCGCATCATGTCGTTTTCCTCGGCCTTTTCCAGCAGGGACTTGGGGGTCTCATGATAAAAGGCCAGGGCCTGACGGGAATACAGCTGGATTCCCGTCACCTTCTCATACTCAAAATCCAGGGTTCCTTTGGGGTAGGGGATGGGGCTGCGGGAGATCATCAGGATTTCCCGTGCGGCGTTGGTCACGACTTTCTGATTGGAAAAGTCGATCACATCCGCCGGATGTTCCATCCGGTTGGTCAGCACGGCGACATAGTACGGGTCGTCGGGCAGTTCCCCGGGCAGAATCAGGTCAAAGGCAGCCGCCTGGATCAGCGGTTCGTCGCCCATGATCTGCAGGTAGAGGTCCGCCTCTTTCCGGGTCGAAACCTCCCAGATCCGTCCGGTCGGGGTATCGTGGTCAGGGCTGGTCATGCAGTATTTCATGTCATACTGCTCGCAAGCCCGGGCGATCCGATCGTCGTCGGTGGCGATCAGCACATCATCCAGCCGGGCGCACCGTTTGGCTTCCTGATAGACCCACCAGATCATCGGCCGGCCCAGGATATCGGCCAGCGGTTTGCCGGGCATCCGGGTGCTGGCATAGCGTGCGGGAATCACACCTAAAATTTTCATGACTGTTTCACCAATTCCTTTGCCTCATCCAGGCTTACAAAGATTGTTTCCTCCGCCGCGGTAAAGCCGCGCAGCACCCAGCTCTGTACCGTCACAGCCCGCCGGAACTTGAACGGCAGGCAGAAATTCAGCACCTCACTGGGCATTGTGCGGGGCAGGATCACAGCGTCCGGAAACAGCGTATGGTAATCCGTGGTATCCCGCGGATGCGTCTTGATAAACAGCGGTTTGCCGCAATACCGGTCTGCCACGGCCCGGAAGATGGCGTCCTGCTCGGCCTGGTCCATCAGTCCGTCCTGCACAAAACTGCGGGGCAGCAGCAGACAGGCTCCCTCGGCGTGTTCGGGAAGCGGTTCGCTCAGAAAGACCGCCCGCACCACACCCTTTTCCTCCTCGGACAGATGGGCCAGCAGCTCCGCCTTGGAGAAGGTGACCAGCTTGTCCGGCGGAAAGATCGTGCACCGGCTGGCATCTTCGCTCTCAACGGTGCAGCAGCAGGGGCTGTCCCCCCAGTAGCGGTACCGCCCCGCGGGGGCGGCGCGCTGCCGGTCCAGCAGATGCTGGTCGGGGTCCAGCGTACCGCCCAGCGTGTCCTCGCACAGGGTGTAAACCCGGCGCTCCCGCTGCAGATAGCGGCCCAGGGCACTCCAGTCGTTGCTGATGTAGATCCGCACGCCCTGTCGCGGCAGGGAAAACACCGGTTTGCGGCCGGGATGCCGCAGCCGGTACAGCATGCTCTCGGCATTCTGGGCGTCCAGTGCGGTCTCGTCCACAATGCGGATGCTGTCCCACAGTCCGGGACAGGCGTCCAGCAGTTTCTGGCGCAGCGCGGCGGCCTCGGGGACCGTCTGGCTCAGCACCAGCGCCGAAGGGGCCGGGCGGCTGCGCAGCGCACGGATCAGCGCGATCAGAACATGATACAGCGTATGGCAGATATACAGATCCATTTATCCGTTCTCCAGCACTTTGACGGGCGGGAAGTGGATGCGTCCCCATCCGGCCGCCCATTCCGGCATCGAAAGGTCGCCGGAGGTCACTTCAAAGGCGAATTCGGTCACCGGCTTGTCCAGACAGGTCGCCCGGGCCAGTGCGCCGTCAAACACATCAATATAGAAGAAATACTGTCCCTCGCCCAAAAGACTCGGGTCAAATTCAAATTCGGTGGTGTACAGCCGTCCGGGCTCGGCGGCACCCAGGCTGACCGGATGGGTGATGCCCACCGGCGAGGAATCCCGGAAATGCAGGTTCAGCTTGAGATGCACCCCGGCAAAGGGTTCCGAGACCCGCCAGGTAATGCGGACGCGGACTTTCTCGGTGTCGGCAAAGACACTGGATTCCTTGCCCACAAAGTCCAGCGTCTCCAGACGCAGCCGTTTGCCGGCGCTGGAATTCATGCGGGAGACATCCACAAGATCATAGTGCACCACATTGACATCGGTGGTCTCCATATAGACGGCGATGGCCTTTTCCACATCCCCGTCGAAAATCACCCGGCCCTTGTCCAGCACGACACAGCGCGTGCAGAGCTGGCGGATGGTGCTCATGTTGTGGCTGACATACAGAACGGTGCGTCCGTCCTGATTGGCAATGTCGCCCATCTTGCCCAGACATTTCTGCTGGAACTTCATGTCGCCCACGGCGAGCACTTCGTCCATGACCATGATCTCGCTGTCCAGATGGGCCGCCACCGCAAACGCCAGCTTGACGAACATGCCGCTGGAATAACGCTTGACGGGGGTGTCGATAAAATCCGCACACTCGGAGAATTCAATGATCTGGTCGATCTTGGAATCCACCTCGGCGCGGGTCATGCCCAGAATGGCGCCGTTCATATAGATGTTTTCCCGGCCGGTCATCTCGTTGTTGAAACCGGTGCCCACCTCGAGCATCGAGGCCACCCGGCCGCGCAGCCGGATCTCGCCCTCGGTGGGGGCGGTGATGCGGGACAGGATCTTGAGCAGCGTGCTCTTGCCGGCGCCGTTGCGCCCGATGATGCCCAGTGCCTCGCCCTGGTAGACCGTCAGGTCAACGCCGTTGAGGGCCATGAAGGTCTTGCCGAACAGCCGGGCATCCGTGCCGATGACGGTGTTGGGGTCCTCCTTGCCGCGCACCCGGGCCCACCAGCTCTGCAGATCGTGGGTCAGCGTGCCGCCGCCGATCTGGCCGAGCTTGTACTGTTTCTTGAGTCCCGAAACCTGAATGACGGGAATGCGCCCGTCCGACGGATTCTGCATGGTTCGTGCGCCTCCTTACACCGTATCCATAAAGGTTTTCTCAATCCGGCTGAACAGCACCACGCCCAGCACCAGGGCGGCGGCCGTCACGATCAGACTGTACACGAGGTTGCCGACTTCCACGGTACCGGTACCCAGCGTTGCCATGCGGAACACCTCAATGGGGGCGGTCATGGGATTCAGACGCATCAGGGCCTGCAGCCGGGGCGATTCTTCCAGACTGGACAGGGGATAGACCACCGGGGAAATATACATCCACAGCTGGACGCCGAAGCTGACGGCGATGGCCAGGTCGCGGTATTTGGTGGTCAGCGCCGAGACGATGATGCCGACGCCGAGACCCAGCAGCATGACTTCCAGAATGACGAGCGGCAGCGCGGCCACCCAGGGCGTCAGCGAGATGGAGGCCCCGGTCAGCGCATAGTACAGCCAGAACACCGCGAACATCGCAAACTGGATGAAGAAGTTGATCAGACTCGTCAGCACCTGGCTGATCGGGGTGGTCAGACGCGGAAAATACACCTTGCCGAACACCTGGGAGTTTGCCACAAAGGTGTTGGCGGTGTTGTTGATGCAGGAGGCGAAGAAGGTCCATACCGTGTTGCCCGCCATGTAGAACAGGAAGGAGGGCGTGCCGTCGGTGGAAAGCCCCGCAATGCCGCCGAACACCACATTGAACAGGACGGTGGTGATCAGGGGATTCAGGATGATCCACAGCGGTCCCAGGATGGTCTGCTTGTACATGACGGTAAAGTTCCGCTTGACAAACATGACAATGAGGTCGCGGTAGCGCCACAGCTCTTCCAGATTGATGTCAAACCAGCCGGTGCGCGGCCGGATCACGGTTGTCCAGCCCTGGGGGGCGGCGCCGCGATTTTCATGTTGTTCTGCCATAAACAGCCCTTTCTGTTGTCATACGGTATAGTTATGCATTATTCAGTGCTATTCTACCATGTCTGGCGGTAAAATGCAATTCTCGCCGGGAACATTGGCGGCATCCATACCGACAGAAAAACGGTCCCCGTCCCCGCCTTTAGGGCGGAAAACAGGGACCGTCCGTTTTTTCACAGTGCGTCCCGGCGCATCCGGCCGAGCAGCAGATAATATCCCGCCCAGTCCAGCTTGCCGAACCAGGCACTGCCGGTTCGCTGCGATTCCGAGAGCATCCACAGCAGCCGCAGACTGTGCCAGCGGCAGGGCAGGTAGTAGGGGCTGTAACACCGCTCGCGACGCATCCGGTCCAGCAGCGCGGTCAGCCAGGGATGGCACAGCGCCCGGCGGGCCTTGTCGCGGCGCAGTCCACCGGCCTGCAGCGGATCGCGGCGCAGAATGTCCGCCACGCCTTCGGCATACACGCGCAGTTCGGCGCGGTGCAGCGGCAGCAGGTCGCTGTCCGGGCACCCGGCCTTGCCGCAGGCGTCATTGAGTCTGGCAAAGTGCTTGGGCCAGATCTCACAGTAATCCGCATGATACCGTGTCGAGAGGGTTCCCGTCCGGCTGCAGTCGTAAAAGGTCAGCGGACTCTCCAGCACGGTGTAATGAAAATCCGGGCATTTTTGCCCTAAAAGTGCCAGATAATCCAGTACAAACTGTAAATCTTCACCAAGGGTGTACGCTTCGTCAAAGCGCAGCTGTCTGGCCCAGTCCCAGCGGTAGAGCTTGTTCCAGGGCATCGCGATCAGACAGTCCAGATACAACCGTGCCAACGCCGGCTGCTGCGCCGTGTGGCAGGCTGCGGTCACGGCGGCGGTGTCCTTTTCGTCGGTGGTGTAATTCCAGACGATCAGGGCATCGGGATCGGCCTCCTGCGCAAGCAGGGCGGTCTGCAACGCCTGCGGCCGCAGGGCATCGTCGCTGTCCAAGAACACCACATACCGGCCGAAGGCGGCGTCCAGGCCGGCGTTGCGCGCACTGGATACGCCGCTTTCCCGGCGGTGCAGCACCGTCACGCGGGCATCCCGGCGGGCATACTCGTCACAGATGGCGCCGCTGTTGTCGGGGCTGTTGTCGTCAACCAGGATCAGCCGCAGCCCGCCCTGGACGGTCTGGGTCAGCACGCTCTCCACACAGCGCGGCAACGTGGCAGCGGCATTGTAAACCGGTACGATCACGCAGACGGCGGGCTGCTCCATAGGTTGCCTCCAAAATCATTGACGATGCGGACAAACTCCCGGTAGAACCGGGCCGTCGAAAACTTCTGTGCCGTCCGGACCCCCGCTTCTCCCATCTGGAAACAGAGCTCGGGGTGTTCAAAGAGCATCCGGATGGCCCAGCTCAGCTGACCGGACACATCACCCTCGCGGTCCACCAGCACGGCCTGGCTACCTTCCAGATATTCCGGCATGCCGCCGCTGCGGGTGGCCAGTACCGGACGGCCGCAGGCCATGGCCTCGACGGCTACCAGACCGGCGGCTTCCTCCACCAGGGTTGGCACGCAGACCAGATCGGCCAGACGATAGTATTCCGGCATGGATTCGTTGGGAACGTAGCCGGTAAAGTGAACGCGGTCTCCCAGTGCCTGCGCCTGCAATTCCAGCTTGCGCAGGAAGGGACTCTGCTGGGTGCGGCCGAAGAACGGGCTGCCCACAATGAGCAGCTTGATGCGGGGATCACTCACCGACTCCATGGCCTCCAGCAGTTTGTGGATGCCCTTGTCGGGTTCCAGCCGTCCGCAGAAGAGCACCACAAAATCCTCCTTGGAAAATCCCAGGGAGGTGCGCAGCGTCCGGTCGGCGGGACCCGGTACAAAGTGGGAAGTGTCCACACAGTTGTGCAGGATATAGGCGTGCTTGCGGTCCAGGGCGCTGGTCCGCAGATACTCGTCGCGGATGAACTCGCTCAGCGCCAGAATACCGCCGTAAATCTGATCCATCTCATGCCCGCAGCTGGTCAGCCCGTGCAGGTGTGCCAGACACCGGCGCCGCCCGAACATCTTGCTGATGGCACTGCACTGGGTCAGTGTGCCGCCCTCCGCCACAATCAGGTCGGGCGGGGGCAGTTCCAGTGCGAGAGAAAGCTGTACTTTCTGATACCAGGGATCATACGGGGCCGCAACGCCCAGACAGCGTTCAAGAAACACCAGCGGCCAGTAGCGGCGCACGCCCCGGGGCTTGGCCACATAGAGCATCTTGGTGTGCCGGAAATCCTGAGCCAGTTCCTCGGCCTGGGGGTCGGGAATACTCGCACACAGCAGGTCCAGTTTGCCTTCGCGCTCATTTTCCCGGATCAGATGGGAGACCAGCGTTTCCACCGCACCGCCCTGGACGGCAGGCACCGGAAGTTCCGGCGGCGGGATCAGCAGGACCCGCGGCAGACGCGGCGTATTGGAGGAGAGCAGCGGCAAGGCGGACACCCTTTCTTTTCTTTGATCGAAGAACCGCCGTTATTTTACGGGGCAGAGACTTTCGGCCGGCATCATGGACCAGCGCGCGGCGGAAAGCTTTTCGCCCATCTTCATATGACGGCAGTTGGGCAGGTAGCTGATCAGCCCCTGCATCAGGAACTGTTCTTTGCTGATGGCCTTGACCATCTCATGGGTGGGGTTCTGGCGCACCTTGGCGCACAGGAACAGATACCGGCGCCAGCAGGCGGCGTAGGCGGCATCAATGACCGAGCGGTCAGCGCCGTTTTCCACATAGAAGCGGTACCGGTCGGCCAGACCGTCCACCGCGTCAAAGGCGGCGGGCTTCATCGTGGTGCGGCAGATGCTGCCGCTGCGCAGCCGGTAATTGTACAGCACATCGGGCAGGCAGACAACCTTGTCGCAGCGCCAGAACAGCCGGTGCGCCACAAAATCATCCTCGTGCAGCCGCCCTTCGGGGTAGTGCAGCAGCTTCCACACCTCGGCGCGGTACAGCTTGTTCCATGCCACGGTGTAATAGGTGCCGTTGGGCGTGTAGAAGTTGTTCAGCAGCTCCTTGCCCACAAACACACCCACTTCGGTGGGCGGCGTGTAGGCGGGCTCGTCCAGCGGCTGACCGTTTTCCTGCACGTCCTCGACCGCACAGATGGCCATGTAGGCGTCATGCGCCTCACAGGCGTCGAACATCTTTTTCAGGTACGCCGGGCGGACCACGTCGTCGGAATCCACAAAGGCGTAATATTTACCGCGCGCAGCGTCAATGCCGGTGTTGCGCGCACCGGACAACCCCTGATTCTCCTGATGGATGACCCGGACCCGGGCATCCCGCTTGGCAAAACGGTCACAGATCTCGCCGCATCCGTCCGTGGAGCCGTCATCCACCAGCAGGACTTCCATGGCACCGTTCTCGGCCGGGAAATCCTGATCCAGGATGCTCTGGATGCACTCCTCCAGATACGGCGCGGTATTGTAGATCGGTACAATCACGCTCACAGCGATATGTTCCATCAAAACTTCCCCCTCATTTTTCTCACGGTTTCTGCATCCGGCCCCGTGCAGCGGCCAGCCGATAGGTCAGGTCCGGCGCGGCGCAGAAGGCCACAGCGCGGATCTTTTCAAACGGCGCCACATAGGGACAGCGCAGAATATCCGGCAATATCGAGTCCAGATGCTTCTTGTGTGCCAGGAACCGGTCCTTCAGTTCTTTCAGATTGCCGGCCTCGGCGGCCTGACACCAGAACAGATAGAAGGCCTTCCAGTACCAGGCCACGGCCCAGCGGTAATAGTCCCGGCGCTCCGGCCGGTCGGAAAACCACCGCAGCCAGTTCCAGTACATCTTCAGATCATCCAGCTTGCGGGGCGGAAAAACCGCTTCGGTCATCTGGCCGCTGCGGCGGCGGTAATGGTACAGCGTCAGGGGCAGGCAGTAGACCTGTTCCCCGTCATAAACGCGGTGCAGTTCGCTGGCGTCGTCGCCGAAGAACATGCTCTCGTCAAAACGGACGCCCTTGTCCCGGAACAGGCGGATGTCAAACAGCTTGTTCCAGCACAGCAGCCCGTAAAATCCGCCGGTGCGGAAGGTATCCAACAAAAGCTCCATCGCATCCCGCCGGCCGGTGGGTTCGATCTGTACACCCGCGCCGGGCACCGGAGCATTGTGCTCATCCACGGCGTCGGCATTGCAGGCTGCCAGGCGAACACCGTTGTCCCGGATTGCACCCAGCAGCGTTTCAAACATCGTCGGCTCGATCAGATCATCGGAATCCACAAAGCCGATGTATGCCCCCCGGGCGTGTTCCAGTCCGACGTTGAGCGCCGAGGCCGGTCCGCCGTTCTGTTTGTGGAACACCCGGATGCGCGGATCGGTCCTGGCCAGTTCGTCGCACAGTTCCCCGCAGCCGTTGGGACTTCCGTCCTCCACAAGCAGCAGTTCAAAATCCCGGAAGGTCTGCGCCAGAATGCTCCGCACGGTGCCGGGCAGATAGTCCTTGGCATCATAGACGGTGGTGATGATGGAGATGGTGGGATTCGGCATGGAAAAATCCTTTCCCGATCAATTCGGCAAGAATCGGTTTTTGAATTTGGTATAGACGGCCAGCCAGCCGGGCAGATGCAGGGCAACGCCCAGACGATAGGGCAGTGCCAGCAGCCGGTTGGGGTCACACGCCAGACGGCTGCGCAGCGCAGCACGGGCGGCCGGGTCGGCCAGAATGCGGCGGAACAGTTCGCGGCGCTGCCTCAGCGGCATGGGCCCCGGACAGCCGGTCAGCAGTCCGTACTGGTTCAGGGCGGCGCGCACACGGCTTTTTTCCGTCAGACGGCGCTGCTCCTCCGGCGGCAGGTTCATCGCCTGCACAAGACGGCACAGCGCAGGGCGGGTGGTCTCCTCGGCGTCCAGCAGGTCTCCCCGCAGCCGCCGGGACAAACTCCCCGCCAGCATATCATTCTGCCTATAGTATACACCCGGCAGGCAATAAATGGCAGAGGAAATTTGTGAAAATTGTAAAATTTGCAAAAATTCCAGATTGAACAGCACATCCTCGTTGATCTGCAGCGTCTCGTCAAACCGCAGACCTGTGCGGCGGATCGGCTCCATCAGGAACAGTTTCGGGTACGGCGCCGCCAGATAACCGCTCTCAAACAGCAGCGGGTCCAATGCCTCTCCGAGCGCTGCGGGGCTGTCATACCGGCCCGGCGCCAGCGGACAGGGCGCCGGACCGCTGGCCCGCGTCATCCCGAAAAGAATCAGCGCCGGACGGCTCTTCAGGGCTTCGGGCAGGGCCTGCCACAGACCGGGCAGCAGCTCGTCGTCGGCGTCCAGAAAGAGCACCCAGTCTCCGGCGGCGGCATCCAGACCGGTGTTGCGGGCAGCCGATGCCCCGCCGTTGGGGCGATGGATGACCCGGATGCGCGGGTCCCCGGCTGCCAGCTCGTCGCACAGCGCACCGGTTTTGTCGGGACTTCCGTCCTCCACCAGCAGCACCTGCAGGTTGTCCGGTGCGCCGTCCAGCAGACTCGTCACCGCCCGCCGCAGCGTGTCCTGCGCCTTGTAGCAGGGGATGACCGCCGAGACAGGCGGCAGTGTCGTGTTCATGACGGTTCCTCCCGGTTCAGGATCTCGGCATAGATGGCCAGCAGATCGGCCGCGTTCTTGGCCGGGTCGTGGGTCACAAGCGCCCGGCGCCGGGCCGCTTCCCCGAATTCCGCGCCGTGGTCGGGTGCCGAGAGCACCTGCAGGATGGCGGCGGCCAGCGCCTCGGCGTCGCCGGCCTCGCCGTATACAAGGCCCTCGCTGCCGTCCAGCATCATGTCGGGAATGCCGCCGGCCCGGCTCGCCACACAGGGCAGCCCCAGCAGCATGGCCTCCCCGAGACTGTTGGGACTGTTCTCGGTGAAGGAGGTCAGCAGATAGAGGTCGGCGTCCAGATAGGCCTGCCGCATCGCGGCAGCGTCCAGCGGGCCGGTGTATTGCACATGACCGGCCAGACCCAGCCGGTCGATCAGACGGCGGCAGTAGGTCTGGTACGGGAACATCCGGCGGATCACAGGGCGCAGCAGCGGCCCCTTGTCCAGCGGCGGCCAGCCCGCCACCCGGAGCACGGCGCCGGGAAACCGCTCCAACACCGCCGGCATGGCCTGCAGCAGGGTGTGCAGGTTTTTCAGAGGATAGTTTCCCTGGCTGAGCAGCAGCACCGGCGCGGTGCCGAAGGTACGCGGATGCCAGACCGGCGGCTGGTAGAACTCCGGCCGCAGCGTCTCGTTGCAGGGATAGTACCGGGCCGCGGGGGCCAGGGCGGCGACGGCCTGCCGGTCAAAACCGGTGCGCCCCGTCACATACCCGGCCTGCCGCAGCAGATTGGCTTCCCGGGCGGCCAGGTCATCAAACCGTGCCTGCCACACATCGGGCAGCCAGCCCGGCACCACGCGGTCAATGCGGTGTTCCAGCCATCCGGTGTGCAGGTATCTGGCCGGTACACCGTCATTGAGGTGCTCGGCACAGGCGCGCATGACACCCTGAATGCCCACCAGCACCGGAATTCCCGCCTGCCGCGCCGCTTTGAGCATCGCCGAGGCGGCGGGGTACTCGGTCCCCCAGATGTGCACCAGGTCCGGCTTCCGGTCGGCCAGCAGCGCCGCAAAACCCTCGGCACTGCCGTCAGGCAGCAGAGCATACTGTACGCCCTCCCGGCTGCCGGTCGTCAGACAGGTCACCCGGGCATCCACACTGCAGAGCAGCAGGGAAGGGGCGTTCGGTGCTTCGCGGATGCCCCGCATGGCACCGGTCAGCCATCCGCCGCCGATCTCCCGCGCATCCAGCCCGCAGGCTGCCGCAGCCGCGGGAATGGTCACGCTCACCAGCCACAGAACCTTCATGACATCCTCCTTACAGGGCATTGAGAAACTGCCGGGCCACCGCATCGGGCCGCAGTTCGGGGAACAGCGCTTCCACCTCGGCAAAGCTCAGCCGTTTCCCGGCCACCCGGTCCAGCCATTGGGCCAGACGGTCTGCCGCGTCGGGCTGGCCGCGGTGCAGCACCAGACTGAGCGGATACCGCGCCAGATACGGAAGGGCCGGATCATTCTCGATCATCGCCAGATGCAGCACCGGTTTGCCCGCGGCAAAATACTCAAACAGTTTACTGGGCAACTGGTTTTCCACCGCGTTGCCCAGGTTGAGCAGCACATCGGCCCCGGCCAGCAGAGCACGGGCGTCCGCCAGCGGCACCGGGCCGGGAATCTGCAGATGCCCGCCCATTGCCTGCTCGGCGCGCTCGGCCTGGGCGGCAAAGGGCTTCCAGCCGCCCCCCGCCATGACAAGGGTCCAGCCGGATTGCGCCCCCAGAGCCGAGAACAGTTCCAGCGCAAACCCCGGCTCCCGCAGCCCCGGATACAGCGAGCCGCAGAAAACGCAGCGCCGGGAACCGGAACGGTCGGCAACCGCCTCGGCGGGCGGGACCAGGGCCGGGAAATCCAGCAGATGGATTTTCGCCGATGCCGCGGCCAGCGGAGCCCCCGGCTCATAGTCCTTCCGCGCCTGCCGCGTCACAAAGGAGGCATCCATCCGGTCCAGCAGCGCCAGCTCACGGGGATACCCGCCCGGGGCCCGGTAATCCCGGTTGGAGGCATAGGGGTCCAGCTGCCACAGCACCCGCCGCCCGGTGATCCGGGCCTGTTCCAGCGCAAAGGCGCTGCGGTAGGGGGCACAGACGGCGCAGACCACATCCTGCGGCTCGGCGGCATCCAGTTTTTCCAGTTCGCGGATGGTCCGCATGACGCGGTGGGGCCGGTGCAGGATCAGCTGGCGGAAGGCCGCCGCCACCGCGGTCGGATGGGCCATCAGCCGGAGCAGCCGCAGCGGCAGGGCGGACCCCTGCCGGGCACCGTTTTCCAGCGCCGCGTTCATCATCCGCTCGTCGGGAAAGGCCAGATACTCCGCCTTCAGCCCCTCCGGCACGGCAGGGCGGCGCGCACCGTCCCACAGTTCCAGCAGCCGGACCTGATGCCCGCAGCCGGCCAGGGCGGCTGCCAGACGGTGCCCCAGCAGCACGTTGGCGCTTGTGGGGTTTTCCACACTGTCCAGAATGAACAAAATACGCATGGGACAACTTCCTTTATCGGCGGTCTTTGAGCAGCCGGCGGCAGACACGGCACCACAGGTCGGGACAGTAGACGGTCGCCCAGGCCGCGGCCCGGATGGAGAGCGGCAGCCGCGGATTGCGCCCCAGATTGGGGTCCCGCAGCCCCGACCGGATGCCCACGCCCAGCTCGTTGAACTGGGCGCGATAGTTGGCGGCGTCGTCCCGGCGCAGGATCATGCTGCACAGATACACCAGTTTTTCGTAGTAGAAGGCGTTGGCGGACTGCTGAATCTCCGGGGCGGCGTGTTCGCGTATGTAGACGGCCGTGCGGCGCTGTTCGTCAATGCTCTCGGGCGGCAGTGCCCGGTGACTGGCCGAATCGGGATGCTGCCGGTAATGATACCCCGCAAAATCCACATAGGCGCAGCCGTTGGCCTGGGTCAGAACCTTCCAGTTGGCCAGCAGATCCTCGTTGTGGGCAAACCCGTTGTCGAACAGTTCGGGGGCAATGATCTGCTGGGAATACAGTTTGTTCCACAGCGCATAATCCACCCGGTGGTCATGCAGCAGCGCGTCCAGATGGGCGGGGGGCTGCAGGACGGTGGTCTCGGAGGGCGGGGCGCTCTCGGACGGCACCGTGTCGGTGAAACAGTCGTACCGGCAGCAGGCCGCCTGGCAGTGGGTGGAGACCGCCGCCTCGTACAACGTCTGCAGGAAGCGGGGGTGGTAGAGGTCGTCGGCATCACAGAAGGCGAACCACTGGGCGCCCAGATTCAGCCCGGCGCGTACCCCGGCGGTCCGCGCGGCCGAAACACCGCTCTGCCGCTGGTGGATCACCGCGAACCGGCTGTCCCGCTCCTCATAGCGGGTGCAGATCGCGCCCGAGGAATCGGTGGAACCGTCATCCACAAGGATGCAGGCGAAATCCCGGAACGTCTGTACGGCAATGGCCCGCAGACAATCCGGCAGGAACGCCGCCGCATTGTGGACGGGAACGATCACTGCAATGCAGGGATTGTGAAATTCCGCGCACAGGTCGCTCATCCTTTCACCGCCTTCCCGTACCGGAAAGACTGCTCCAGATAGAACTTCTGCAGTTTCCGCGCACTGGTGCGCACATCGAACCCGGCGGCCCGGGCCATGGCCTGGGCGTTGGGGTCCCGCTTGAGATTGGACCGGGCAATCACATGGGCCCACAGGGACGGGTCGCCGAGCGGCAGAAAATGCACGTTGCGGGCAAAGGCCGCGCCGCGGTCCACGGTATCGGACACAAAGCAGGGCAGCCCCGCCGCCTGGGCCTCAATCAGCACCACGGGCATCCCCTCAAACAGGCTGGGCAGCAAAAAAGCATCCATCGCACGGTAGTACCGGTACATCTCGCCCCGGACCCCGGCAAAAATCACACTGTCGCCAAGACCCATCTTGTCAGCCAGTGCCCGGATTTCAGCCTCCAGGGCCCCGCCGCCGCACAGGACCAGACGGGCGGAAGGCATCCGCAGACGCACCGAACGGAAGATTTCCAGCAATCCGGCGTGGTTCTTCTGCTCGGTAAACCGGCCGACATGGCCGAACAGCGTCTCGGAGGGCAGCACGCCCAGCTCGGCGCGCAGTGCCCGGCGGTCCTCGGGATCACGCTTGGCAAACAGATCGGTGTTGATGCCGTTGGGCAGGACCGTGAAAGGACTGTGCCCGAACAGCATCTCGCCGGCCTTTCGGCTGCAGGCAAACCGGTGGGTCAGCCCGCGGTTGAACTGGGAACTCATCAGCCGGTCCAGCGTGCCGACCAGATTATGCTCGTAGGCGGTGTTGTGGCTGTGCCCCACGCGCACCGGAACGCCGCATCGCCGCGCCTCGGCATTGTAGAACATACCAAAACCGCTGTAATGGCCGTGGATGATCTGGTACTCGGGATGAGAGGAGAAGAACCTGTGCAGATCGTACAGATACTTGGGCAGATTGTTGTCCTGCCGGATGGTCAGCTTGGTGATCTGACCGCCCAGGGAGCGGATCTCCTCGTCATAGAAGCAGGGCTTGTCATAGTGGTACAGAAAATCGAACTGAACCCGACTCTTGTCAATCGCCCGATAGATGTTCATGACAAACGTTTCCATCCCGCCGGTATCCATGGCGGGCATGATCTGTAAAACGCGAATTGGCGGCAATACGCCCCCTCCTTTCCGGGATAGGATCGGAATGCGCTCAGCCCTCCTCGTCCAGAAGACGGCGACATTCCTTCAGCTCGTCACGCATCCGGTCGGAGACCTCGGGATATTCGTGACAGCTCTTCTCGAGGGCATCCACGACGACCTCGCTGACCAGATACCGGGTATACCATTTCTGATCGGCGGGCAGCACAAACCAGGGGCTGTGCTCGGTGGCCGTCGCCGAGATGACCTCGTCAAACGTATCAAGATACTGATCGAACAGCGCGCGCTCCTTCAGGTCCGATGCAGAAAACTTCCAGTTCTTTTCGGGCCGTTCCAGCCGTTCGAGAAACCGCTTTTTCTGTGTCTGTTTGGACACATTCAGCAGAATCTTGACCACACGGTAGCTGTTCTCATACAGATATTCCTCGTAATTGCGGATCTGACGGTACCGTTTCCTGAAAAACTCCTTCCGGTCCTCCTGCAGAACACGGGGGGCCATCCGGTAGGTTTTCTGCAGGTCATGGACCTGGACAACCAGCACGTCCTCATAGTAGCTGCGGTTGAAGATTGCAATGCTGCCCCGGGCAGGCAGGGCACGGTTGACCCGCCACAGAAAATCATGGGACAGTTCCTCGGCGGTGGGCTGTTTGAAGCTCGTCACCCGGACACCCTGGGGATTCAGACCGCCCATCACATGCTTGACGATGCTGTCCTTGCCCGCGGCATCCAGTGCCTGCAATACGATGACCAGACCTTCCCGGCCGTCGGCGTAGAAGGCGTCCTGCAAAGCGGCCATTTTTTCCAGATTCTCCTCCGTTTTGCGAAGGATCGCTGCCTTTTCCTCATCCGCCTCACCGGCATCGGTGGGCAGGCTGCGGATCTCGCAGGGATGCGAGCCGTCGAACCGGTAATGATCTGCTTTCAAGACAAACACCTCCTGCCCGGATTACGGGGATATACAAAATCAGTATAACCGTTTTACGGGATTCATGCAAGCAAAAATCCGCGGAGGCCGGCAGGCACTCCGCGGAACAACAGCGCTATTAAGAACGATTTGCCGTGCGGCGCAGCATCTGACGCAGCAGCGTCCAGCTGCCCAGCAGCAGCACGGTCAGCAGCAGGTCCAGGGCAAACCGGCGCAGACAGGTCAGCACCAGATTGTCACCCTGCCACAGCGGGGCGGTAAAGACATCCATGTGGTGGACAAAGAAGAGCCACAGACTGTGCCGTCCCCAGAAGGAGAAAAACCGCCGCAGCGCCAGGTTGGCGCTCAGCTCCCGGCAGAGCTGGCAGAAAATCCAGATGCCGCAGACGCTTTCCAGGGCACAGAGAATGAAATTTTCATAGGTGCGCGAGGCAAGCTCAATGTAAATGCCGGCCTGACAGCACCAGGCCCACGGCACCACCATGGCCAGAAGCAGCGGGATGCGGAACTGTTCCAGCACCTCCTGCAGCCCGCGGAACCAGTGACCCAGTGCCAGATAGAGAACCACGAGCATGGCCACGTCCAGACACTGGGGCAGATAGCGGACCTGCCCGATGTAGGCGCCGAACAGCGCCACAATCATCGAAAGCGCAAAGCTGCCCTTGGGGAAGGCGACCGCCAGGGCTTCCCAGATCAGTTTGCCCCAGAACATCGCAAAGAGGAACCAGGGCATACCGCAGGAGGGAATGCCGTCGGCGGGGTTGCCGCTGGCCCAGAAGAGGGTCAGTGCGTTGTAGCGGGCGATCTCCCACAGGGAGGCAAGACTCTTGTCGTCTGCCAGCGCGTAGTTCAGCAGGACGTTGAAGACCTGAACTACCCCCAGTACCGGCACAATCAGGCCGACAAAATCCTTGCGGACCCGTCGGGCAAAGGCGGACCAGCTGTCCGGTAGGCGGGCGGTGTACCCGGTCAGGAAGAAGAACAGCGGCATATGGAACGAAAAGATGAAGTTGCGCAGCAGATTTCCGTAGGGCAGCGTATGTCCCAGCACGACCAGCATCATGCACAGACCCTTGGCGACATCGACCCATTCGATGCGCTTGTGACTGCCGGCCCTGACCGGCGCCGATACCGCGGCGGAGCGTTCCTCTTGCACGGCAACCATAACATTTCCTCCCAGGCGTGGACTTTCCTCTCAGTGTACCATCAACCGGACACCCTGTCAACAAAGGCCGCCCGCTGAACGGCGGACGGCCCTGCAGGCAAACTCAGCCCTGCGTTTTTCTCTTTTTTTCATCGTCGCTGCAATGCTGGTGGCAGCTGGCACAATGGCCGGTGCAGCCGCCCTGCCAGCCCTGCTTGCTGTTGCAGATGAAGCCGATGGCGGCTCCCAGCAGCACAAACACGACAACCAGAATGATAATACTCTGCACGTTCATACGAAACGCCTCCTTAAATCAAGCCGAACAGCACGCCCACGGTGTGGACAAGGAATGCCATGATCCAGGCAATGACGCACTGGACCACCACAACGCCGGCCGCGGCCCGGGCACTGCCCAGTTCCCGGCGCACCGCGGCGATGGCCGCCACACAGGGGGTGTAGAGCAGTGTAAAGACCAGAAATACCATCGCGGTGAAGGGGGTGAACAGGGAACCCAGCGCCGCCGTATTGCCGCCCAGCAGGACGGTCAGGGTGGAAACGACGCTCTCCTTGGCGGTAAAGCCGGTGATCAGGGCGGTGGAAACGCGCCAGTCGCCGAAACCGAGCGGGGCAAACAGCGGGGCAATCCAGCTGCCCACCAGCGCCAGCAGACTGGCGTCCGGCGTGGCGGCCACATTCAGACGGGTATCAAAGGTCTGCAGGAACCAGATCACGACGGCCGCCACAAAGATGATGGTGAAGGCGCGCTGGATGAAGTCGCGGGCCTTTTCCCAGATCAGCTGTCCCACACTGCGGGCGGAGGGCAGACGGTAGTTGGGCAGCTCCATCACAAAGGGCACCGGCTCACCGCGGAACCGGGTGCGCTTGAGAAGCAGCGAATACAGTATACCACACAGGATGCCGAAAAGATAGAGGAAGATCATGACGGGAGCCCGCCACACCCGCGGGAAGAATGCCGTGGTGAACAGGGCATAGATGGGCAGCTTGGCGGAACAGCTCATGAAGGGGGTCAGCAGGATGGTCATCCGGCGGTCGCGGTCACTGGACAGCGTCCGGGTGGCCATGATGGCCGGGACCGAGCAGCCGAAGCCGATCAGCATCGGCACAAAACTGCGCCCCGACAGGCCGATGCGGCGCAGCAGCTTGTCCATGACAAAGGCAACACGGGCCATATAGCCGGTATCTTCCAGGATGGACAGGAAGAAGAACAGCGTCACGATGGTGGGCAGGAAGCTCAGCACGCTGCCCACACCGGCAAACACGCCGTCAATGACCAGAGAATGTACCACCGGGTTGATGCCGTAGGCCGTCAGGGCGGCATCGGTCAGACCGGTCAGCGCATCGATGCCCAGCGTCATCAGGTCGGCCAGCACAGCGCCGATCACACCGAAGGTCAGCCAGAACACCAGCGCCATGATGCCCAAGAAGCAGGGCAGGGCCGTGTATTTGCCGGTCAGGATGCGGTCAATCGCCACACTGCGCTTGTGCTCGCGGCTCTCGCCGGGCTTGACGACGGTGTTCTCGCAGAGTCCTTCAATGAAGGTGAACCGCATATCGGCCAGAGCGGCCTCCCGGTCCAGCCCGGTGGAGGTCTCCAGCTCGGTGATCGTGTGGCCCAGCAGTTCGGTCTCGTTGCTGTCCAGCTGCAGGGCCTGCTCGATCAGATGATCGCCCTCCACCAGCTTGGTGGCGGCAAACCGCAGCGGCAGCCCGGCGGCGGCCGCATGGTCCTCAATCAGGTGGGCCACCGCATGGATGCAGCGGTGAACGGCGCCCTTGGGGTCGTTGGGATCGGAACCGGCCGAACAGAAGTCGATGCGGCCCGGCAGTTCGCGGTAACGCGCCACATGGATGGCGTGCTCGATCAGCTCGTCGATGCCCTCATTCTTGGCGGCCGAGATCGGCACCACCGGAATGCCCAGCATCTCTTCGAGCTGGTTGACCATGATGGTGCCGCCGTTGGCGCGGACCTCATCCATCATGTTCAGGGCCAGCACCATCGGGGTGCCCAGCTCCATCAGCTGCATGGTCAGGTACAGGTTGCGCTCGATGTTGGAGGCATCCACAATGTTGATCAGACCGCAGGGTTTCTCGTTGAGGATGAAGTCCCGGGTCACAATCTCCTCGCTGGAATAGGGCGAGAGGGAATAGATACCGGGCAGGTCGGTCACCGTCGCCTCGGCATGACCGCGGATCACACCGTCTTTGCGGTCCACCGTCACGCCGGGAAAGTTGCCGACATGCTGGTTGGAGCCGGTCAGCTGGTTGAACAGCGTCGTCTTGCCGCAGTTCTGGTTGCCGACCAGTGCAAAGGTCAGCTTGGCACCTTTCGGAATCGGGGCACCGGCCTTGCGGGACCGGTAGCTCGGCGCCTTGCCCAGCTCGCCGACACCGGGATGCGCGACCATCTTGTGCCGTTCCTCGCTGCGGGCGGCACGGTCGGTCGCATGGATGCCCTCAATCTCAATCTTCCGGGCATCGTCCAGCCGCAGCGTCAGTTCGTAGCCGCGCAGTTCCACCTCGATGGGGTCGCCCATCGGCGCCACCTTGCGCAGCGTGACCTCGGTGCCGGGGGTCAGCCCCATGTCCAGCAGATGATGCCGCAATTCGCCGGTACCGCCCACACGTTCGATCAGGGCGTCCTGACCGACCTGCAGCTCTGCAAGTGTCAACATAACCTCATTCCTCCGTCAAAATTTCCCAATCTCTATGTGTATTATAATAGGAAACCCATCCAATACGGACAAAGTTTACCACAACTAACTGACCCTGTCAATACTGCCCGGAGCCTTGCGGAAAAATGCACAATTTATCGCACAAAGGGGGGCAGTGTTGCCACATTTCGCTGAAATTGATATTTATGCGTTGACTTTGAATATTTATGTACTATACTTAATCCTATACCGTAATGGTAGGGCGGAGTGAGGGAAATTCTCCGCCAAGAACAAAGAGTAAGAGGGTAAAGAACAATGAAAAAAGTACTTTCTGTCATGACCGCTGCGGCCCTGACGCTGAGCCTGGCCGGCTGCGGCGCCACCGGCACGAGCAGCAGCTCTTCCGCTGACAGCACCGTCAGCTCCACCGAGACCGTTTCTTCCTCCGAGGCCGTGTCTTCTGCCGAGACCGCTTCCGAGGATCTGACCACCGTGGTGGAGGGCAAGCTGACCATGTCCACCAACGCTGCCTTCCCTCCGTACGAGATGACCACCGACTCCGGTGATTTCGAGGGCATTGATGTCGAGACCGCTCAGGCCATTGCCGACAAGCTGGGCCTGGAGCTCCAGATCGACGATATGGACTTTGACAGCGCGCTGCTGGCCGTCCAGCAGGGCAAGAGCGACATCGTCATGGCCGGCGTTTCGGTCACCGATGACCGCCTGGCCGTCATGGACTTCACCGACAGCTACGCCACCGGCATCCAGTCCGTCATCGTTCCGGAAAATTCCGACATCACCTCCATCGATGACCTGGCCGGCCATCTGATCGGCACCCAGCGCGGCACCACCGGCTGGCTGTACTGCACCGACGATTACGGCGAGGACAGCGTCGTTGCCTACGATGACGGTCTGACCGCCGTCCGTGCCCTGAACAACGGCCAGGTGGACTGCGTTGTCATTGATAACGCTCCCGCCCAGGAGTTCGTTGCTTCCAACCCCGGCCTGAAGATCCTCGACACCAACTACGTTGAGGAAGACTACGCCATCGGCGTTGCCAAAGGCAACACCGCGATGCTGAACGCCGTCAACAACGCTCTGAAGGAGCTGAAGGCGGACGGCACGCTGCAGGCCATTGTGGACAAGTACATCAACGCGGACTAATTTCTGCGGAATAACCACGGGGAGGTGGCCCGGACCGGGCCGCCTCCCTTTTCGTGAAACAGGAAAGGTGAGGGTGTGAATGGCCGCACAGTTTGAAATGCTGTCGGAGCTGGCCAAAAGCGGCGTCAGGCTCAGCTTCTGGCAGGACATGTTCGTAAAATTCTATCAGGCGTTTCTGCTTTCCAACCGCTGGCAGCAGTATCTGGGCGGCGTAGGCACTACGCTGATGGTAACCGCCATTGCGCTGGCCATCGGCATCGTCCTGGGCAGCATCGTGGCGCTGGTCCGCGTGGCGCATGATCAGCAGCGCGGCAGCCACCGCAACCCGGTGCTCGGATTCTTCAACCTGATCTGCCGTGTGTATGCCACCGTCATCCGCGGCACGCCCATGATGGTCCAGCTTCTCATCATGAGCGGCGTTATCTTCATCAACTCCCGCGCCTTCACGATGGTCGGCGCCCTGACGCTCGGCATCAACTCGGGCGCCTATGTGTCCGAGATCATCCGCGGCGGCCTGATGGCCGTCGATCCCGGCCAGATGGAAGCCGGCCGCAGCCTGGGCCTCAACTATATGACGACCATGCTGCTCATCATCATCCCGCAGGCACTGCGCTCGGTGCTGCCCTCGCTGGGCAACGAGTTCATCGTCCTGCTCAAGGATACCTCGCTCATCACGGTCATCGGCGGCAAGGAGCTGCTGTATGCGGCCCAGGCCATCACGACCCGCACCTATGAGGCCATGTTCCCGCTGCTGGGTACGGCGGCCATCTACCTCGTGCTGGTCATGATCTTCACCTGGCTGCTGGGCAAACTGGAAAGGAGGATGGCGCAGAGTGATCGTCGTTAAAGGATTGAAGAAGAGTTACAAAGGTCTTTCGGTGCTCAACGGCATCGACCTGACCATCAACAAGGGAGATGTGGTCTGCATCGTCGGCCCTTCCGGCTGCGGCAAATCCACCTTTCTGCGCTGCCTGACCCGTCTGGAAGAGCCCACCGGCGGAACCGTCACGCTGGACGGTACCCCGGTGACCGAGAAGGACATCGACAAGATCCGCGCCCGGATGGGAATGGTGTTCCAGCATTTCAACCTGTTCCCGCACCTGACCGTCAAGAAGAACATCACCCTGGCGCCGGTGCGCCTGGGCCGGATGAGTCAGGAAGCCGCCGACGCCAAGGCCATGGACCTGCTGCGCCGCATCGGGCTGGCCGATAAGGCCGATGCCTACCCCAATATGCTGTCCGGCGGCCAGAAACAGCGCATTGCGATTGTCCGTGCGCTGGCCATGGAACCGGAAGTCCTGCTCTTTGACGAGCCGACCAGCGCCCTGGACCCCGAGATGGTGGGCGAGGTTCTGGAACTCATGAAGGAGCTGGCCCGGGACGGCATGACGATGGTGGTGGTCACCCACGAGATGGGCTTTGCCCGCGAGGTTGCCAACCGCGTCATCTTCATTGACGAGGGTGTCATCAAGGTGGACAAGCCGCCGGAGGAGTTCTTCAAGAACCCCGAAAACCCGCGTCTGAAGGCCTTCCTCTCCAAGGTCCTGTAATACAAAACAAAGACGCCTTCCGGACCCGCAGGGTCCGGAAGGCGTCTTTTGCTTTTTTGAAATCGCAGATCAGTCCAGCTCAAAATCCCCGGGCAGCAGCAGGTCCAGAGCGGCGGAGGGATCGGCCACCAGACGCTTGGACTGGTTCAGAATCGCCTTTTCCAGCGTGTTGCGCGCCATCCGTCCGTTGCCGTTGCCGGCGGCATCCTCGGCCTGTTTGCGGTCATAGTAGGTCACCAGCGGCAGGGAACAGCTCTCCTCCAGCCGGTAACCTTTGCTCATCGCCAGACTGCGGGTGATGGCCAGCAGCTCGGACCCCGTGTAGTCGGGAAATTCGATCTGGTTGGGGAACCGGCTCGCCAGGCCAGAATTGGCAGTCAGAAAGAGCGCCATCTCCTTGCTGTATCCGGCCAGGATCACCACGAACTCGTCGCGGTGGTCCTCAATGCCCTTGACCAGGGTATCAATGGCTTCCAGACCGAAACTGTCCTCGCCGCCGCGGTAGAGACTGTACGCCTCGTCAATGAAGAGAACGCCGCCCAGTGCACTCTGGATTACCTGGTTGACCAGCGGCGCCGTGTGGCCGACATACCGGCCGACGAGGTCGGCGCGGGTCACCTCAACCAGCTGCCCGCCGCGCAGCGCACCGATCGCCTTGAGATACTTGGCCAGTATCCGGGCAATGGTGGTCTTGCCGGTGCCGGGATTGCCGGTGAAGATCATGTGCATATTGACGGCAGCGGCCTTGAGCCCCTGCGCCTTGCGCCGCTGCTGGGCCTGGACATTGTCGGCGATGTCGCGCACAAAATTCTTGACCTCTTCCAAGCCGACAATGGCATTCAGTTCGGACTCCACGGCTTCCACATCGCCGCGGTACTGCTGGGGCAGCAGGGAGAAAAGATCAAAAGGCTCCCCACCGGCCACCGCCGCGGTCAGACGGCCGTCCCGCACCTGCAGAACCACCGCCGCACCCGAAGCGGGCAGGGGATCGGCGTCGAGCAGATACTCCGCCAGTGCGCGGAAGATGGTGTCCACATACTCCCGCATCGCCGTCATGCCGCTGGTCTTGCCGTACTGGGCGGCAACCAGATCCCGCACATCAGCGCCCATCGTCAGCGTCAGACCGCACTGCGTTTTGGTGCGCTGGGCCAGGTCGTTGAGTTCCCGTGCGGCAATGGCCGTCAGACTTTCGGGCGTGAAGGGCTGGGTGCGGCAGATATCCCCCTCCAGCGCATCCACAAACCGTGCCCCGAACTTGTCCGCCAGGGCAGACTCATCCCGGGTGCTGAAAAAGACAAAATATTTGCCCGCGGCCTGCAGTTCCCCGATCGCACCGGGGGCCAGCGCGGTGCCCACGTCGACCAGAATCCCCCGCTGCAGCACATACCGGTTGGACAGCGGCAGCGTTCCGTCTATGGCCAGTGTGGCCAGCATGTTCAGATACCCCGCCGCGCAGCCTTCGTACCGGTCAAACGCGATGACCTCGGCCGAGGATTGCAGCGCCGCATACAGGTCCTGCAAAAACAGCTTTTCCTGCGCAGGACCCGGATAGAGCGACAGATCCATCGTCTCGATCAGATTGCTCCCCAGCAGCCCGCGCCCGGCCATCTCGTCCACCACGCAACGCAGTGCAAAATGGCGTCCCGTGCCTTCCGGACCGCAGAGCAGCATCGTGCCGCGGGCGTGGGTCTTGTCAACGCCGCCCAGTATGAACGGACGCCGGAACGCCTTGACCAGCTGCTGGACAAAGGCATCCTGCCCCAGAACCTGGCTGCGTACCCGGTCGGCAAGGCCGGCAAAACCCGAAGCGTCGGTGCGGGGCGCCGGCGCGGCCGAAGGCTGGGCAATCTTGCCGCCCAGCAGCCCGTCTTGGCGCAGACTCTGGGTCAGTTCGCTGCTCATCCGGCGCACGCTCTCGGCGGTGGCAGCACCGGCCCGCTGAACGGCATCCAGGGCATCGGCGGCACCGCGCTGGCGTTTCTGGGCGGCGTTCAGGGCGTCCAGCTGCGCCTGCATCTCATCCAGGCTCTCGCGGGCGGCATCGCTCTCCTCGCGGGTGGCCCCGTATCGGCGCCCGCCGGTCACGCTGCGCACCCAGGCATCATATTGGTCTTCAAGACTCATGGCAACCTCCGTTCTCCTCCTCGGAAGATGGCCGGATGGAAACCCGGTAGAAATTCTTCACACTGCATCCCGCACGTCCGCCGCCTGCACAGGCACAGGCGCACGCACAGGAAGAAACACAGGCGCAGGCACAGCCCGCATGGTGGGAGCTGCGCCCCGCTCCGCCGCCCCGGGTGGAACCGCCGCCGGTGTGGACGGGCGGTTCCACCGGATGATAGCCGGAGGGCGGCGGCAGGTGCGGCGCCATATGAATGACATTGACGCCGTTGGAATACCAGGCCCAGTTTTCGTCATCCTCCTGCCCGAATCCGCCGCGCCAGACCGGGGAGCGGCGGACTAGCCCGATCACCAGGAAGGCGAGCATCACGCAAAAGGCCGCCCCGATCAGCGGGGCATTGGAGTCATCCTCGGTGGTGGTGTAATAGATTTCATCCTCGGTGGCGGCGGAGCTGCTGTCAAATCCCAGGGCCAGCGAGGCATCCGCCTTCACCTGGGCGGTCAGCTTTTCCCCGTGTCCCAGATCTTCGGCCCGCCAGACCAGATACCCGTCTTCCGTGTCGGTGTTGTCCGCCGAAAGCCCCTCGTCGGCCCGCCAGCGGATCACCAGCTCCGAGATGCAGAGATCCTCAAACCAGCCCGGCGTGAAGGTGAAATCCGCCGACCCGTCGCTGTTGTACACGAACAGATGGGACTGATGAACCCGGAAGGCGAACTGCACCGAACTCTGGCCTCCGTTTCCGGCGGCCACATCGGGGGCATAGTAGCGCTGCAGAAAGACGATCTTGGCAAAGGAGCCGTTCTCGTTCAGCGGCGTGACGCTGCTCACCGTCTTGGGCGTCAGATTTTCAAAGCTGTCGTTGTGGGCGTTGGGCAGGCCGATTTTCACCCAGCTCAGGGCGTCCCCGGCGTCGCCGCCGATCACGTCCCAGTCAATCTCATAGGTAATATCCGCCGTGCCGTCCTCCCGCGGGTCCACCGTCACCACATAGCGGGAGATCTGGTCCAGGTCTCCCGCGTCGGCATGGGAGGGCACTGCCAGCAGGGGAAGCAAAAACAGCAGTGCCAGGACAGCCCAAAAATGTCTGATCCGCAGATGCAACAGTTTCATCGATTTCCTCCTTATCGGTCGGCCAGCTGGCAGCGGTGTTCCATCCGGGCGCTCACGCTGCGAATGCGTCGGCAGGCGGAGCCGTTCCAGATGTGGGACCAGGAATCATGCAGGATATTGCCCAGTCCGGCGTCGGCATCCAGCCAGCTCTGGCAGGGCAGGACCGTGCCGTCCGGCGCAATGGCCATGTTGGACAGACAGGCCCCGCAGCTGGGAATGCTCTTGAATCCCAGCGATTCCAGCGTCTCGTCGGGCAGCCAGCCCGGACTCGTGAAGTCCACATCCAGCCCGTTCTCCCGGGCATAGGCCATGGCCGTGCGCAGCACGTCGGTCAGTTCCGCCGCACTCAGCCGGGTGGCCTTGCTGGAATCGGTCACCGCACCGCCCGCCGGAATCAGTCCGCTGCAGGTCAGATACCGCACGCCCAGCTCCTGTGCCAGCGCCAGCGTGCCGCGATAATCCCGGTTGCGGGTGCACAGCGGCGTGTTGATGCTCACATTCAGCCCGGCTTTCACGGCGTTGCGGATACCGCTGACCGTGTCATTCCAGCCGGCCGCCCCGACCAGTTCGTTGTGAATGTCGGCGTCGGCAGAATACAGTGTGACCTGAACGCTGTCCAGCCCGGCCTCAAACAGTTCGTGGCACAGGGCGCTGGTCAGCAGCCGGCCGTTTGTGTTCAGCCGGGTGACAAACCACTGTGCCGCCTGAATCAGGTTTACCAGATCATGGCGCAGCGTCGGTTCACCGCCTGTGAAGGTCAGCTGGGGAATACCGGCCGTCCGGCATTTCTGGATCACCGCCAGCCACTGGTCGGTGTCCAGCTCCGGCACGGCGCCCAGGGGCTGGTTGGCGGCATAACAGTGCAGACATTTCTGGTTGCAGTGCCAGGCGCCGTCCTTCTGCATGGAACTCACCATCAGGTCCATCCGGTGCGGCGTCCGCATATAGGGGGCATAGCTGCCCAGGTCCATCGGCTTGACCGCAACCGGCGGCTTCTTGCCGGCCGCAACCGCCCGGAAGGACGCCAGCATGGAATTCAGGTCGCTGCGGATCTGGGCGGCAGATTCCTTTTTATACACCTGCCTTGTGGCGGCAACCGCCTGGTCCAGCACGGTCTGCCACTGTTCGGGGGTGATCTGCTGCCCCTCAAAGGGCTGCAGGGCATCCATCAGGCCGGACAGCAGAATGGACCAGGAGATACTCAGCGGCAGCAGGTCCCGCCCGTTGAGAAGCACAATATACGGCACGTCGGTCAGCTGACGCGTGCAGGGAATCAGATGGATGCGCAGACTTTCCGGACCGCCCGGGTCCAGGGTGACGTGTCGGACCGTGTCCAGGTGGCGGCGCAGGTACGCCCGCTCGGCATAGGATAGCAGATTCATCACAACCACTCCAAAGTTTGTAGGCATAGCAATCAGACATCCGCCGCCGGCCGGGAAAAGGCAGGCTTTGCCAAATTCCGGACCGAAAAGGCGGCGATTTTTGTACATTATATCATAGGGCGTGGGGAAATACAATCGGGCATCGTCAGAATCCGTCGAGGCTCCCCCATACAAAAGCGGACCCGCCCGGTGGATTCCGGACAGGTCCGCATCAAAATCATACGACAGACCGTTCTCCGTGCGCTATGATAGGCGCAGGATACGCTGTCAGAAACTTCAAAAAAGGTACTATTTTCCTTGCCGTTCGGCTCAGAAGGTGAGGTTGCCGAACTCGGACAGACGCAGTGTCTCGTTGTGCTGGGTGGCCCAGTCGATGCTCCACGGGCTGCCGAACAGCAGCAGGTGGTTGCCCTTGAGGTCCTCGATGCAGCGGGTATCGCTGGTTACATTGAGGCTGTGCGGGTCCAGCTCATCGGGATCGTTGAGAATCCACCGCAGATGCTCATAGGGCAGGGTCTGCATCCGGATATCGACATTGTACTCGTTGCGCAGACGGTATTCCAGCACTTCCAGCTGCAGCACGCCCACAACGCCGACAATGACTTCCTCCATGCCGGCGCCCAGGTCACGGAAAATCTGGATGGCGCCTTCCTGGGCAATCTGCTCCATGCCTTTGACGAATTGCTTGCGCTTCATGGTGTCCACCTGGGTCACCCGGGCAAAGTGTTCCGGCGCGAAGGTCGGGATGCCGGCAAACTGGACATGGGGCTTGCCGGTGCACAGCGTGTCGCCGATCGAGAAAATCCCCGGATCAAACAGGCCGATGATGTCTCCAGCATAGGCCTCGTCCACAATGGCGCGGTCGTCAGCCATCAGACTGGTGCCGGTGGCGAGTTTGATGTTCTTGTTCTCCTGGACATGGAAAGCCTCCATGCCGCGCTCAAACTTGCCCGAGCAGATCCGCAGGAACGCAATGCGATCCCGGTGATTCTTGTTCATGTTGGCCTGGATCTTGAAGATGAAACCGCTGAAATGATCGCTCATCGGGTCCACGGTCTCGCCGGTCAGCGAATCGGTGCGGGGCAGGGGAGGCGGGGTCAGCCGCAGGAACTCTTTCAGGAAGGGTTCCACGCCGAAGTTGGTCAGCGCCGAGCCGAAGAACACGGGAGAAAGTTCTCCGTGCTGCACGGCTTCGAGATCGAATTCCTCAGCGGCGCCGTCCAGCAGTTCGATGTCCTCGGCGAGCTTTTCATGGTTGGCGGCGCCGATCAGATCATCCATGCTGGCGTCGCCCAGTTCTGCCTCGACCTCGTTGACCCGCTTGACGCCGTTGGCACGGCCGTCGCTCTCAAAGGCCAGCACATGACGGCTCTGGCGGTCAAATACGCCCTTGAACTCCTTGCCGCAGCCGATGGGCCAGTTCATCGGATAGGTCTTGATGCCCAGGATGGTCTCGATGTTCTCCATCAGTTCAAAGGGATCACGCGCCTCGCGGTCCATCTTATTGATAAAGGTAAAGATCGGGATGTGGCGCAGGGTACAGACCTTGAACAGTTTGATGGTCTGGGCCTCGACGCCCTTGGCCGCGTCAATGACCATGACGGCGGAGTCCGCCGCCATCAGGGTACGGTAGGTATCCTCGGAAAAGTCCTGGTGTCCCGGTGTGTCCAGAATGTTGATGCACTTGCCCTCATAGTTGAACTGGAGGACCGAGGACGTGACCGAAATACCACGCTGTTTTTCAATATCCATCCAGTCCGAAACCGCGTGCTTGGCGCTCTGTTTGCCCTTGACGGAACCGGCGGTCTGAATCGCGCCCCCGTAGAGCAGCAGTTTTTCGGTCAGGGTGGTTTTGCCGGCGTCAGGGTGCGAGATAATCGCAAAAGTCCGGCGGCGTTCAATTTCTTCACGCAAAGATGCCATTGGGTCAAAACTCCTTCAATTTCAATGTGACCGGTTGCACAAGGTGCATCACATGGGGGCACACTCCTCTATTGTATCAAATACCTTCCTATCATACTCTGTTTCGCACCGGATTGCAACGTTATTTTTGCGTGTCGGCCGCCTTTTTCTGCGCTTCGGCGTGCAGATGTCCCATCGCGACATAGTGAACGGCATTTTCGCGGTTGCTGCGTGCCAGCTCCTCCGACACGGCGCCCCGCACCTTGGCCGGCACGCCCATCGCCACCATCCCGTCGGGAATCACGGTTCCCTCGGTCACCAGGGCGCCCGCCGCCACCACGGCGCCGCGTCCCACCACGGCCCCGTTCATCACGGTGGCGTGCATCCCGATCAGGGCATCCTCCCGGACGGTGCAGCCGTGCACCACCGCACAGTGCCCCACCGAGACACGATCCCCGATCGTCACATCCATCTCCGGCCCGGTGTGCAGCACCGCGCCGTCCTGAATATTGGTGTCACGGCCGACATGAATACAGCCGGTATCTCCCCGCAGCACCGCGCCGTACCAGACACTGCTGCCGGGCGCAAGTTCCACTGCGCCCACCACCGTGGCGTTGTCCGCCACAAAGGCATCCCGGTCCACCCGGGGCGTTTTGCCATCCACCGTCAAAATCGACATTCCAATCCCTCCTGTCGGAATACTGCCCCCATCATACAACTTTTCACTCAAAATTGCAAAACCCGGCGGGCTCTGCTATACTGGAGCAAATGGGTATCAGGAAAGGAGCCTGCCATGAACCCTTTACGGATTGCCGTTCTTTCCACCAGCCGGATTGTGGCGGAACTGATGACGCAGATCGGGGACTGGCCCGAAGTCCGGGTCACCGCTCTGTGCTGCCGCCCCCAGAGCGAGCCCAAGGCCCGGCGCTGGGCCGATGCGTACGGGATTCCCGCCGTCTATACCGACGAGGACCTCTGTTACCGCACGGGCGGATTTGATGCGGTCTATATTGGTACAGCCAACCATCTGCACTATGCGGCGGCCCGGCGCGCGCTGGAAGCGGGCTATCCGGTCCTGCTGGAAAAGCCCTTCACCGGCACGCTGGCCGAGGCGCAGGACCTGTATGCCCTGGCGGACCGCCGCGGCCTGCTGCTGATGGAAGCGATCACCACGCCCTACCTGCCGCAGTACCGGTTTTTACAGGAACAGCTCAGCGCCATCGGGCCTGTGCGCGGCGTCATGGCCAGCTTCTGTGCCCGCAGTGCGCGGTATGATGAGTACCTGCAGGGAATCTGGAACACCACCTTTGACCCCGCCTGCCTGGGCGGTGCGCTCAACGATATGAATGTCTATAACCTCCACCTGCTGACCGGGCTGCTGGGAATGCCGCAGAGCTGCGCATATCACCCCAGCCTCGGGTACAACGGTGTTGACACCGCCGGCCTGGCGCTGCTGCACTATCCCGGCTTCACGGCGGCGGCCCTGGCGGCCAAGGACTCCGAGGGCGTCAACGGCTGTGTGATCCAGGGTCCCGGCGGGCACCTGCATGTCGAGGGCGGAACCAACGCCCTGCCCACCGTCTATGCGGTGCTGGGCGGCATCCGGGGCGGCGGAACCCGGGTGGACGGGCCGGCACCGGTGCGCCACCGCATGGCGTATGAGTTCGCCGAGTTTGCCCGCCTGGTCCGGCAGCGGGACCCCGCCGCCGAGGCGGAGGCCCGTGCCCGCACATTGACGGTGATGCAGCTCCTGGACCGGCTGCATGCCTGTGTAAAGGAAGGGAATCACGATGATCAAGATGGTCTGCAGTGACCTCGACGGTACGCTGCTGCAATACGGAAAACAATCGCTGGAAGGCGAGATCTTTGACCAGATCCGGGCGCTGTATGCCCGCGGCATCCTGTTCTGCCCGGCCAGCGGCCGACAGTACACGAGCCTGCGCAGGCTGTTTGCGCCGGTGGCGGACCAGTGCGTGTATCTGTGCGAGAACGGCGCCGTCATCTTCCGGGATGGCCGGGTGATTGCCAAGACCCCGATGCCGCGTGCCCTGGCCGAGGAGATCGCCTGGGATTTCTGGAACCGCACCGACGAAAAGGGCGAGATCATGCTCTCGGGGGAGAACACATCCTACCTCATGGACCGCGGCCGCGGCATCGTGGACCGGATCCGGTTCATCGGCAACAACTACCGGATCATCCGCGACCCCGCCGAGATTCCCGAGGAGATCGTCAAGGTCTCGGTCTATCTTGACGAGGGCGTGGACGCCTACGCCGACCGCTTTGTGCCCCGCTGGCAGCAGGCCAACTGCGCGGTGGCCGGCCCCAAATGGATCGACACCACCCTGTCCAACAAGGGCACGGGCGTGCAGGCGCTGTGCAGGGTGCTGGGCATTGACCCGGCCGACGTGATGGCGTTCGGGGACAACTATAATGACGTTGCCATGCTGGATTTGGTCGGTCATCCCTACCTGATGCAGACGGCCGCCGAGCCGCTCCGGGAGCGGTATCCCCGGCAGACCCCCGCCCCCGAACAGACACTGCGGGAGCTGCTGCGCACGGAAGGCTTGTCCGATAAAAAGGACTGACCAAAAATGCCGGGGGAACCCGGGGCTTTTGGATTGACTTTCCAATAAAAAAATGATACTATGACAATGATAAAATTATACGGGTTGATCAAAAAAAGAACACCCGTACAGGAGGCGCACATCTATGAAACAGTTTACTTACACCATTCAGGAAGCCGTTGGCATCCACGCACGTCCGGCGGGCCTGCTGGTGAAAGAGGTCAAGAAGTATAAGAGCACGATCACCGTTGCCAAGGATGACAAATCCTGCAATGCACTGAAGCTGATGGCGCTCATGGGCATGGGCATCAAGTGCGGCGATACCGTCACCGTCACCGTCGAAGGCGAGGACGAGGATGTTGCGGCGCCGGCCATGGAGCAGTTCTTCAAAGAGCATCTGTAATCGATACGATCTTACGGACGGCCGCCTGTATCAAGTCGGGCGGCCGTTCCGCTTTACAAAAAAGGAGTGATCCGATGATCAGTATTCAGGGAAAAGGCGTTTCTTCCGGCGTAGGAGTGGGCCCGCTGTACTTCTATCAGCGCGCCAAGAATGAAATTCCGCGTTATACCGTCACGGACACCGACGCCGAATGGCATCGCTTCAAGGGTGCGCAGACGGCGGCCATCGAGCAGCTCGGCGAGCTGGCGGAGAAGGCCCGTGCCGAAGCGGGCGATGACGCGGCCATGCTGTTCGAGACCCACCAGATGATGGCGGAGGATCTGGACTACGAGGAAGCCATCGAAGGACATATCAACGATGACAAGATGAACGCCGAGAGCGCCATTGCCGACACGGCGGTGCAGTTTGCGGCGATGTTCGAGTCGATGAACGACAGCTATATGCAGGCCCGCGCCGCCGATGTCAAGGATGTCTCCAACCGCATCCTGGCCATTCTGTCGGGTGCCGTGCAGGGCGGTATTGCCTCCGATGTTCCGGTCCTGCTGGCGGCGGACGACCTTGCACCCTCCGAGACGGTGCAGCTTGACAAGTCCAAGATTCTGGGCTTCATCACCGCCGGCGGTTCGGGTTCCAGCCATACGGCGATTCTGGCCCGCACGATGGGCATTCCGGCCATTGTCGGCGTCGGCGACGCCCTCAAGCCGGAGTATGCGGGCCGCCCCTGCATCATTGACGGCGCCACCGGCAATGTGGTCATTGATCCCGACGACATGACCCGTGACCGCCTGATGAAAAAGCGGGAAGAGCAGATGCGCTTGCAGCGCCTGATGGAGACCCTCAAGGGCCAGCCCAATGTGACCAAGGACGGCAAGAGCCTGCGCATCTACTGCAATATCGGTTCGCCGGATGATGTCCACGCCGTGCAGGTCAATGACGGCGGCGGCATCGGCCTGTTCCGCAGCGAATTCCTCTACCTCAACAGCCCGGATTTCCCCACCGAGGACGAGCAGTTTGAGGCGTACAAGAAGGTCCTGGCCGATATGGACGGCAAGGAAGTCATCATCCGTACGCTGGACATCGGCGCCGACAAGCAGATCGGCTATTTCAACCTCCCCAAGGAGGACAACCCGGCCATGGGCATGCGCGCATTGCGCATCTGCCTGACCCGGCCCGAAATCTTCAAGACCCAGCTGCGTGCCCTGTACCGTGCTTCCGCCTATGGCAAGCTGGGCATCATGTTCCCCATGGTGACGAGCGTCTGGGAAGTGCGCGAAGCCAAGAAGATCTGCGAGGAAGTCAAGCGCGACCTGAAGAAGGAAGGCATTCCCTACGCCGAGGATGTGGAAATCGGTATCATGATCGAGACGCCGGCGGCTGCCGTCATGAGCGATCGCCTGGCCAAGGAAGTGGACTTCTTCAGCTGCGGCACCAACGACCTGACGCAGTATACGCTGGCCTGTGACCGCCAGAACAATGACCTGGGCCGCTTCTATGACCCGCATCACCCGGCGGTGCTGCGCCTCATCAAGCTGGTCACCGACAATGCCCACAAGAACGGCATCTGGGTGGGCATCTGCGGTGAACTGGGCGCCGACCTGACCCTGACCGAGACTTTCCTCGCCATCGGTGTGGACGAGCTCTCCGTCAGCCCCCGCGCCGTTCTGCCGCTGCGCAATGCGGTCCGCATGACCGATACCCGCGAAAGCGCCGAACGCCTGCTGGATTCCATTCTGGGCGAATATTCCCCCAGCGTCTGATTCTCAAAAGCAAAGGAGCCGATGACTTAAGTCATCGGCTCCTTTTTGTCAGTGTTGGCGGCGAAGGACAAAGCAGGGCAGGGGAGCGGTGTCGCTCCAGTTGGCAAACTCACAGATCAGCACGGTGTAATCTTTGAGCGGCAGAGCGCGGAAAAAATCCAGTGCCGCCTGCTTTTCGCTGCTGCCGATCACCTTGCCGCTGTACAGCACGGCAGCCAGGACACCGCCCGGTTTCAGCGCTTCCAGCCCGGCGCGCAGCGCCGGAAGGGTGGACCCCGCTGTCGAATGGATTGCGTGGTCCGCGCCGGGCAGCCATCCGAAATTGAACATCACACAATCGGCACTGCCGGGCGGGGCAAACCGCAGCAGTTCCCGGTGATCGCAGCAGACGGCCCGGCCGATGCCGGACATGCCGTTGTCGTGCAGCAGGGCATTGGTGGCGTCCACCGCCTGCTGCTGAATGTCCAGCCCGATCACCCGGCCGTGCGCTCCGGCCAGCCCGCACAGGAACAGCGTGTCGTGTCCGTTGCCGCAGGTTGCGTCGAGATACAGCCCGCCGGACGGCAGGGAATCCCGCAGAAACCGGTGGCTCAGTTCCACCGCGGTCAGGTCGGGAACCCGCCGCCGGCACAGCGCATCCCCCTGGACCGTGAACCCGAATTTTTGTGCCAGCGCCAGGGCTGCCGCATCGTCCGGACGGGGCAGCGGCGCATAGAACAGCGACGGTGCCGCCCGGTCATATCCGCCGTTGCGGCGCAGCAGCTCCTTGAGCAGAAAACTGCCGTATCCGTGCCGCCGCCACCGGGGATCAATCGCCAGCCCGGTGATCCGATCGCCGGCAAGGACCGCCTGTCCGATGACGGTCCGCTCCTTGAAGAGGATATACCGCCCGCCGTCACACTGTACTTCCATCCGGGATGCTCCTTTCCTGACAGGATTTGTTCTGATTGTACGTCAGGGGGCGTACAATGTCAACGAAAAAGCCGATGGATTTTCACATTTCTTTCACGGCGGCGAGAAACTGTTTTCACAATTGACGGTTATACTGTAGTCACAAGGTTGAAAGAAACCTGGAAACACCGCGGAGCGGCCCCCAAGCGTTCCGGGATGCGCATGAAAAAGGAGAAGATAGTATGAGTGAATACGATTATTCGGGTCTGTATCAGAACGGCCCGCAAAATCATAATGACCAGAATGGTCAGAACGGCCAGACCGCAGGTCAGCCGCAGGCCAACACCGCACCGCAGGCTTCCCAGAACGAGGGCGGTTATCCCAACGTAGGCAGCAGCGGCGCCAACACCGCCAACACGGCACGGACCGATTATTCCGGCGTGCCGGGGGATGCACAGGCCGCTTCCGGCAGCAGTGCCAACGCGGGTGCCGCGCCGCAGCAGACCGGCACCGTTCACAATTATAACGGATACAGCTATTCCAGCGCACCGCAGCAGCCCCAGGAGCCGCCGCGCAAGAAGAAGGGCAACGCCAAGAAGGTATTGCTCCGCGTGGTGGCCGGCGTCGGCGTTGTGGTTCTGGGCTTCGGCGGCGGCCTGGCCGGCACCGTGGTAGCCAGCCGCACCGGCCTGATGGGCAATCAGGTGGTTGTGCAGACCGTCGACCGCAGCGGAGAGGCGGATTCCGTCAATCAGGGCAGTGCGTCGGGTTCTACGCTGTCCATTCAGGATGTCGCGGCGATCGTCCAGCCCAGCGTGGTGGCCATCACCACCGAGCAGATGGTCAGCTCCAACATCTGGTTTGGCAGCTATGTGCAGAGCGGCGCTGGTTCCGGCGTTGTGATCTCTCAGGATGGTTACATCCTGACCTGTGCGCATGTCGTGGAAGGCGCCAGCAACATCAAGGTCCAGATGTCCGATAACACCGAGTACACCGCCACGCTGGTCGGCTCGGATTCCACTTCGGATATTGCTGTCATCAAGGTGGAGGCCACCGGCCTCACGCCGGCCGTCATCGGCGACAGCGACAAGCTGGCCGTCGGTGAAGTCAGCATTGCCGTCGGCAACCCGCTCGGTACGCTGGGCGGCACGGTGACCGACGGCATCATCAGCGCCGTGAACCGTCAGGTCCAGGTTGAGAACAACGATATGAACCTGATCCAGACCAGTGCTTCCATCAACCCCGGCAACTCGGGCGGCGGCCTGTTCAATGCCAACGGCGAGCTGATCGGCATTGTCAACGCCAAGAGCGGCGCCGATGAGGCGGAAGGCCTCGGCTTCGCAATCCCCATCAACTCCGCAATGAGCACGGCCAAGGAACTGATCGAGAACGGTTACGTCAAGCGCCCGGTGCTGGGCATCACGGTCCGTGAAATCACCGATGCCACCACCGCCATGCAGTACGGCGTCAGCAACTACGGCGTCTACATCTTCCAGGTCAGCACCGGCAGCGGTGCCGAGAAGGCTGGTCTGAAAGCGGGCGACCGCATCGTCTCGATCGATGATGTCGCGGTGTCCTCCTCCAGCGATGTGATCCAGTATTGCCAGAGCAAGCAGGTCGGCGATACCGTCACGCTGCAGATTGAACGCGACGGCAAGATTGCCAGCTATCAGGTGGTCCTGGGCGAGAGCACGCAGACGCAGTGATCGCGTTTTGATACAAAAAAGGGAAGGCAGTTTGACTGCCTTCCCTTTTTTTGCTGTCATGACAAGGTTTGAAAACCGTCGGATCAGAATCCGTGCAGTTCAATGAGCTTGCGGCCCATCAGCACACCCATGACCGATGCCATCATCAGGCCGCGGGTCCAGCCGGACGAATCGCCCAGACAGTGCAGACCCGCAATGTTGGTCTCCAGATCGGTGTCCATCCGGACCTTGTTGGAGTAGAATTTCAGCTCAGGGCTGTACAGCAGCGTTTCCGGTGCCGCAAAGCCGGGCGCCACATGGTCCACCATCCGGATGAATTCAATGATGCTCACCATCGCGCGGTAGGGCATGGCGGCGGTGATGTCGCCGGCCACGGCGTCCCGCAGTGTCGGGCGGACGTTGGAGCGGGCAAGCTCCTTGGCCCAGGTGCGCTTGCCGTCCAGAATATCGCCGTAGCGCTGCACCAGGATGTGCCCGGCACCCAGCATGTTGGTCAGCTCGCCGACCTTCTGGGCGTAGGCGATGGGCTGGTTGAACGGCTCGGTGAAGTTGTGGCTGACCAGAATGGCCAGGTTGGTGTTGCCGGATTTCAGATCCTTGTAGCTGTGCCCGTTGACAACGGCCAGGTCATTGTCATAGTTTTCCTGGGCCACAAAGCCGCCCGGATTCTGGCAGAAGGTGCGGACCTTGTTCTTCCAGGGGTTCGGATAGCCGATCAGCTTGCCCTCATACAGCACCTTGTTGATGGTCTCCATCACTTCGTTGCGGCACTCCACGCGCACACCGATGTCCACGGTGCCGGGTTTGTGGGCAATGTTGTGCTCAGCGCAGAGCTTTTCCAGCCAGTCTGCGCCGCGCCGCCCGGTGGCAATCACGACCTGGTCGGCATGCAGTTCGGTGCGTTCCCCGTTGCGGTTGAGAATCACGCCCTTGCAGACATTGTCTTCCAGCAGAATGTTCTCACATTCGGTCTCGAAGAGCATCTCAATGCCCTGATCCAGCAGATAGTTCTGGATGTTCAGATAGAGCTGCTGGGCCTTCTCGGTCCCCAGGTGACGGATCGGGCAATCCACCAGCTGCAGACCGGCCTGGATGGCACGGCGGCGGATTTCCTTGATTTCGGTTCCCTCATAGACGCCCTCCACATGGGGATCGGCGCCGAACTCCAGATAAATCTTGTCGGTGTAGTCGATGAGCTGCTGGGCAAATTCCTCCCCGATCAGCTCGGGCAGTTCGCCGCCCACCTGGTAGGACAGGGACAGCTTGCCGTCCGAAAACGCACCGGCGCCGGAAAATCCGGTCGTGATGGAACAGGTGGGCTTGCAGTTGACGCAGTGGCCGGTCTTGTCCTTGGGGCAATGGCGCTTTTCCACCGGCTTGCCCTTCTCAATCAGGCAGATCTTCAGTGCATGGGGATCGGCGCTTTTGCGCAGCAGTTCAAGCGCCGTAAAGATACCGGCCGGGCCGGCTCCGACGATAATCAGGTCGTACTTCATGGGGGTTCTCCTTCATCAATATGGGATCAGAATAGGACAGCGGGGAATAAAACCCCGCAAAAAGACCCCGGCGATCGCTCGTGAGATACCCTTGCGGGAATATCTCCCGGGCGGCCGCACGGGGCCGCTCCTTACGGGAACAAAACCTTCAGTTCAAAGGAAGTTCGGAACTTTCTCCGTCTGTCGGTGCAGGGGACGGATCGGACGAAGAGGTTGCCTCCTCCGGTGCCGTGTCCGCTTCCTTGCCGGATGCCTGCTCCGCCAGGGCGGCGGCAACGCGGTCCAGCGCATGGAATTCCATTGCGGTGTACATCGTGCAGCACAGACTTACAATGCCCTCTGCCAGCAGAAAAATACCGGAGAGCATCACAAGGTCCACATGCCGGCGGTTGAGCAGCGGCGAGGCACAGAGCAGTAGCCCGAATCCCAGCGATACCAGCGCCAGCAGCAGGATGACCCATGCCTTCTGGCCCTTGGCCCGTGCCAGGGCACGCCCGGCCTGGAACCGCATCAACGCGCTTGCCAGGATCAGTACCGCGAAGAGCGGCGGCAGGAAACTGCCGGAGGAAAGGGGATCGGGACGCAGCAGCCACAGAATCCCGAAGAGCAGCAGCGCCAGACCGGAGAACATCCGGCCGGTCTCCGAAACACCGGGGGATTCTGTGCGCAGATACCCTGCAATGTGGATCACACCGCCTGCGGCCAGAAAAAAGCCCAGACAGGAAAAGAGCAGACGGGCCATCTGCTGGGGCAGCAGCAGAACGAGCAGTCCCAGCAGAATACAGCCTACGTTGTAGGCGAGCAGACCCGGTCGAACATGGCGCAGCATCACAGCGCCTCCTTTGGAACGGAAGAAAGCCTCACACAGCCACAGCTTCTGCAGCTTTCGGGGCATTCATCATCGGTTTGAGAATTTCGCGATAGATCTTGATGGTAAAGATCGTGCAGACGGTCAGCGAGAACAGCTCGGCGATCGGGAAACTCCACCAGACCATGTTGACATTGCCGGACAGGCTCAGCAGCCAGGCCACGGGAATCAGGACGACCAGCTGACGGATCAGACTGGCGCACAGCGCCATCAGGCCCTTGCCGAGCGCCTGGAAGGTTGCCGTCATGACAATGTCGAGCCCGGCCAGAATGAAGTGGATCGAGATGATGCGAAGCGCCATGGCACCCATCGCCAGCATGTCATCGCTGGCATTGAAGACGCTGAGCAGCAGACCGGGGATGAACTGCGCCAGCAGGAAACCGATGAAGGTGATGCAGGTCGCGGTGATGCCGGCCAGCTTGAAGACCCTGATGATCCGTTCAGGCTTGTGGGCGCCGTAGTTGTAACTCACGATGGGCACCATGCCGTTGTTCAGTCCGAAAACCGGCATCAGCACAAAGCTCTGCAGCTTGAAATAAACGCCGAACACCGCCACGGCCGTGCTGGAGAAGGCGATCAGGATGCTGTTCATCAGGAAGGTCATCACACTGCCGATGGCGCTCAGCGCGATGGACGGGACGCCGACCGTGTAAATCCGCGCCACGGTGCGCCGGGACGGACGGAAGTTCTTCAGGTGGAACTGTACGTCCTTGTTCCAGACCAGGTTCATCACGATGCCGCAGCAGGCGCCGATCCACTGGCCCATGACGGTGGCAATGGCTGCACCGGCGGCATCCATCCTGGGCGCGCCGAACAGACCGAAAATGAAGATCGGGTCAAAGATGATGTTGATCACGGCGCCGATCAGCTGGCTGAACATCGCGAAGGAAGTCCGACCGGTGGCAGCCAGGATCTTTTCCAGCATGCACTGGACAAACAAACCCAGACCCCAGACACAGCAGACCGTCAGATAGTCCACACCGTACTTCAGAATCAGCGGATCGGAAGTCTGGGATTCCATGAAGGGCCGGACCCCGAACAGACCGAAAAGGATAAAGACCACGGCCGTGCAGATGGAAAGCACAATGCCGTTGGCCGCAGCGCGGTTGGATTCCGCCTGGTTTCCCTCGCCCAGGGACCGGGAAAGATGGGCATTCACGCCGACACCGGTACCCACCGCAAAGGCGATCATCAGGTTCTGAAGGGGAAATGCCAGCGAGACGGCCGAGAGGGCGGCCTCATTGATGTGACTGACAAAGATGCTGTCGACCACATTGTACAGAGCCTGTACCAGCATCGAAATCATCATCGGCACCGAACAGGACAACAGCAGGGGACCGACCGGTGCCGTGCCCATCCGGGCCGCGGAAATGTCGTGAGATTTCCTCATGAACGATTGGCGGCCTCCATCGCTTTTGCAGCCTGCACAATCAGCTGGGCGCAGGCTTCGCGGCCAAGAGCAGCGTTCAGGCACAGGTCGTAGTTCTTGGCTTCGCCCCAGCGATTCTCGGTGTAGTAATTGTAATAGCTCGCACGGGCACGGTCATGCTTGGCCAGGGTGGTTTCCCACATACGGTCGGGCATATCCTTGGCGTCGGGACGCACCTTGGCATTCTCGACACGCAGGTTCAGCGGTGCATACACGAAGGTGCGCAGCACATTGGGGCGGTCACGCAGGACGTAGTCGCCGCAGCGGCCCAGAATGACACAGGAACTCTTGGAAGCAACTTCCTTGATGACGTTGGACTGCAGAATGTACACCTGGTCAGCCAGAGGCATGGTGTTGCCCATCATGTACAGGCTGTAGATCAGGCTTCCGCTGCGCTGCGTCTCGCTGGCAGCAATGGCTTCCTCCGTCAGACCGCTCTTCTTGGCGGCGATGGTGATCAGTTCCTTGTTGTACAGAGGAACTCCCAGAAGTTCCGCCACCCGCTGGGCAATCTCACTGCCGCCGGAAGCGTATTCACGAGCCATTGTAATTACCATAGGTTCCATAATTCCACCTCGCATTCAATCTTCAGGAATACAGCGGCCCCGGTGGCCGCAATAGTCCTACTATAGTTAGTATAAACGGAAAATACCGAAAACGCAAGTACAACAATTATACAAAAAGCACAAGCGGAAGTTGTCAAAATAGCGGCGGACCCGGTGTTGGGGATTCCGTTTGCCGAAAATTGTCTGCGGCTGAATAAAACCCCGGAGGATGTGTCACACTAGGAGCAACACAAAACTTACGCGGAAAAGGACGGGGGAAGATGAACAGCATCAAAGCATTTTTGAAACAGAAAGGTCTGTACCTGCTTTGCCTGGCACTGGTGTTCGCCGCAACGATCACCGGCGTGGCGGCGATCCGCAGCGTGGTCCGGGGCGTGGGAGAACTGACCGAAGCCAAACAGAGAGCACTGGAGGAGGGAACCGCATGGGATACACCCGATGCAGCCGTGAACAAGGAGGCGCAGGACGTCCCGGTGGAGACACCGCAGCCCTCGTCAATGCCGTCAGCCTCGTCCTCTGCATCGGGGTCGTCGTCTTCGGCGTCGCAAGGATCTGGCGCGAATTCCGGCGTGACCGCGCCCTCTGCCGCCTCATCCGATTCGTCGGCCGCGGCATCGGCGGCTGTCTCGGGCGGTGAACTCACGGCTCCTTTCAGCGGGGATGAACTGGTCTACAACAAGACGCTGGGCGACTGGCGCACCCACAACGGCGCCGACTACGCCGCCGAGGCCGGAAAAACCGTCATGGCCGTCCGCAGCGGCACCGTGACGGCGGTGCTCGAGGATGCCGTCTGGGGCGGCATCGTGGAGATCACCGATGCGCAGGATCGTGTCTGGCGCTACTGCGGTCTGACAGACCCGCAGGTCACGGAAAAGCAGTCCGTCCGCGCCGGCGCCGATCTGGGGACGCTGTCCGGCGTACCGGCCGAAGCGCAGGAGGGCACGCATCTGCATCTCGAATGTCTGGATGCCGAGGGCGGTTATCTGGACCCCGAGACCCAGTCCGACTCATAAAAAATGGCTCCGCACCAGAGCGCAGGCTCTGTGCGGGGCCATTTTGTCGGATTTTTTCAGGAACGGTATTTTCTGACAGCGAGCATCCGCATGGCGTTGAGAACCGCCAGGATCATGACGCCCACGTCCGCAAAGACGGCCCACCACATGTTGGCGATGCCGAACGCACTCAGGATCAGGCAGAGGGCCTTGACGCCCAGCGCAAACACGATGTTTTCATACACGATCCGCATACACTTGCGGGCAATGCCCATGGCCAGCCCGATTTTGGCGGGATCGTCGTCCATCAGCACGACATCGGCGGCCTCGATGGCGGCGTCGCTGCCCATCGCGCCCATCGCGATGCCCACATCGGCCCGCATCAGGACCGGCGCGTCGTTGATGCCGTCTCCCACAAAGGCCAGATTGTCCTGCGGGTTCTTGTCGGCCAGCAGACGTTCCACCTGGGCAACCTTGTCGCCGGGCAGCAGCTGGGCATGGTAGGCATCCAGCCCCAGCGTGCGGCTCACGTCGGCGGCCACCGCCTCGGTATCGCCGGTCAGCATGACCGTCCGGATGCCGTGCGACTTGAGAGCCGAGACCGCCTCGGCGGCGTGCTCCTTGATGCGGTCGGCGATCAGGATGGAGCCCAGAAAGACCCCGTCACGCGCCACATAGACCACGGTGCCGACGCCGTCATCCGGCACCCACGGGATGCCGGACTCCTGCATCAGACGGGCGCTGCCGGCCAGAACGACCTTGCCGTCCACCATCGTGCGGACGCCCCGCCCGGAAATCTCCTGGGCATCGGAGGCACGCCGGGGATCGGCGGTGCCGCAGGCTTCGCGCAGGCTCCGGCTGATCGGATGACTCGAAAAACTCTCCGCCAGAGCGGCCTGTTCCAGCACTTCCTGCTCGGCAACGCCCCCGGCGGGACGGATGCGGGCCACCGCAAAGCTGCCCTCGGTCAGGGTGCCGGTCTTGTCAAACACAACGGTGCGGGTGTGGGCCAGCGCTTCCAGATAGTTGCCGCCCTTGACCAGGATACCGCACCGGGAGGCCCCGCCGATGCCGCCGAAAAAGCTCAGCGGGATGCTGATGACCAGCGCACAGGGACAGCTGATGACCAGGAAGGTCAGGGCACGCTTGATCCAGACCGGGAAGGTGGCGACGCCCAGCGCCAGCGGGGGAACGATGGCCAGCACCAGCGCCGCCGCACAGACGGCCGGCGTGTAGTAGCGGGCGAACTTGGTGATGAAGTTTTCGGCACGGGCCTTTTTCAGGCTGGAATTCTCCACCATGTCCAGAATGCGGGCCACGGTGGATTCGTCGTACAGCTTGGTCGTGCGCAGACGCAGCAGTCCTTCGCCGTTGACACAGCCGCTGATGATCTCATCGCCGGTACGCACGGTGCGGGGACGGCTCTCGCCGGTCAGGGCCGCGGTGTTGAGCGTGCTCTCGCCGCCGATCACCACGCCGTCAATGGGAACCTTTTCGCCGGGCCGGACCACCAGCACCGACCCCACCGGCACCTCATCGGGATCGACGGTGCGGACCGCGCCGCCTTCCTCCTCCAGGTTGGCACTGTCCGGACGGATGTCCATCAGGGCGCTGATGCTCTGCCGGCTCTTGCCGACGGCATAGCTCTGGAACAGTTCGCCGACCTGGTAGAACAGCATGACGGCCACCGCCTCGCTGTATTCGCCCAGCGCCAGCGCACCCAGGGTGGCAACGCACATCAGAAAGTTTTCGTCAAAGACTTCGCCGTGAATCACACCCAGCACGGCTTTGCGCAGAACATCGTAGCCGATCAGCAGATAGGGAATCAGGTACAGCACCGCCAGACCGGTAACCTCACTGACCGGAATGGCCGCCGCATACAGCACCGCCGATGCCAGGATGCGGTACAGCATTTTTTTCTGCTTCTTCGTCATGAGTCCATCCTCACCTTTCCCCGAAGATTACAGCTCAATCTCAAAATCCGGTTCAATGCGCTTGGCGGTCTTGACGACGGACTTGATGACCTCGTCAAACTGATCATCGGCGATGTCCAGCACCATCTTCTGGGTCATGAAACTGACCGTGGCACGGTTGACGCCGGGCAGCTTGCCCACGGCATCCTCAATCTTGGCGGCACAGTTGGCGCAGTCCACTTCAATCTTGAATTTCTTCTGCATGACAATACACTCCTTTGTTGATCGGTCCCGGCCGGATTCACTCTTCCATGTGTTCCATGCCGAGCGCTATGATGCTGCGTACATGATCGTCGTCCAGCGAATAAAAGACGGCCTTGCCTTCCCGCCGGAACTTGACCAGCTTGCTCGCCTTGAGCAGCCGGAGCTGGTGACTGACCGAACTCTGTGAAAGCCCAAGCACCTTGGCCAGATCCCCCACACAGAGTTCGCTTTCCAGCAGGGCATAGAGGATCTTGATGCGGGTGGAATCCCCGAAAACCCGGAACAGCTCCGCCAGATCGCAGAGCAGTTCGTCATCGGGCAGGTTTTCCTGCAGGCGGGCCACCATCTCGGGCCGTCCGCTGCAATCCGGCTCGCAGACCGGAACAGCCGGCATGACCGGCACCGTCCCGCCGTCTGCGGCCATCCGCGGGGGAGAGTGTGACATGGCAATCATCCTTTCATATGAACATCTGCTCATTTGTTATTATAGTAGTACGCCGCAGAAGGTTTGTCAATGGGCAAACGCAAAAAATCCGCACAAAAATAAAAAACCTGCGGCAGGCCGGACAGACCGGATGCCGCAGGGCAGAAGTTATTCGTCGTCCCGGTGTTCCCAGGTACGTTCGCTGATGATATAGCGCGGGCGGGCTTTGGTCTCCATATAGATCTTGCCGATATACTCGCCCAGGACGCCCAGGCAGATCAGCTGCACGCCCGAGAGGAAGCAGATGATGCTGGTCGTGCTGGCCCAGCCCGAGACCGTGGCGCCGAGGATGGCTTCCACAACGGCCCAGATCACGCCCACAAAGCTGATCAGGGCCACCAGCACGCCGAATCCCGTGATGAACCGGATGGGCTTGACCGAAAGGCTCGTGATGCCGTCAAAGGCGAGGGCAAGCATCTTGGAGAGCGGATAATGGCTCTCGCCGGCGATGCGCTCGTGACGTTCGTAGGCGACGCTTGTGGACTTGAAGCCGACCAGCGGGACCATGCCGCGCAGGAAGAGGTTGACCTCATGGAAGTTGGCAAACTCCCGCAGGGCACGGGCGCTCATCAGACGGTAATCCGCATGGTTGAAGACAACCTCGGCGCCCATGAAATTGAGCAGCTTGTAGAAGCTCTCCGCCGTGAAGCGCTTGAAGAAGGTATCGGTGTCGCGCTTGGAACGCACGCCGTACACGATCTCGCAGCCCTCCTCACGGTAGGCGTCCACCATCTTGTCCATCGCGTTGATGTCATCCTGACCGTCGCAGTCGATGGAGATGGTGATGTCGCACTTGTCCCGTGCCTCCATCAGGCCGGCCAGCACGGCGTTCTGATGCCCGCGGTTGCGGCTCTGGCTGATGCCCAGGTAATGGGGATCGGACGCCGCCAGATCGCAGATGATCTGCCAGGTGTTATCCTTGGACCCGTCGTTGACAAAGAGGATGCGGCTCTCGCCGCTGATCTTGCCGGCGGCGGTCAGGTCGTTGATCTTCTTCAGGAACATCTTGCTGGTGATGGGCAGGACCTCCTGCTCATTGTAGCAGGGGATGACGATGTACAGAATGGGAGTCTTTCTCACGTTACAGCACCTCTTTTTGCACTTTCTTGCGGCGATTTCCCAGCAGCAGATAAGCGGCGGAAGCCCCCAGGCTCACCACGCTCACCCAGATGCCGGCCCACAGCGGGGTGGGGGAGTAATCAAAGCGGATGCAGTTGGTGCCCGCCTTGACGGCAACGGCCATCAGGCCGCTGGTATTCAAGATCTCGACCGGTTCGCCGTTGACGGTGGCATGCCAGCTTTTGTCATACGGCACACTGAAAAAGGCGTACTGATCCCGGTCGGTGGTGATCTCGGAATAAAAATAATCGGTGCCGTACTCGAACACCTGACTGCAGGCTTCGCGGCGTTTGTCAAGATCGGTCTGCTTGTTTTGCTGTACACATTCCCCGTCCACGGCGGGATCGTAGGGCCGCAGCACGTCCGCAACGGCGGAAACCTGATCATCGGGAACGATGATCGCCTTCAGCAGCGCGTAACCCCGCGCCGACGGGTCGATCTGTTCCAGCTCGCTGCGGGTCATATAGGTGTCATAGCAGAAGCCGATGGGCAGTGCGCTGTCCGATTCATAGACCCGGATCTGTTCGTGTCCGTTGCTGTAGGTGGTGTAGAGCGGATCGGGCCAGATGTCGTTGCGCACGTAGTATTTGACCGACAGCAGCTCGTTGGTGCCGTCCGGCCCTTCGGGGCTGATCGCGTGGCGTTCCTCCCCGAGCGTCGAGTACAGCTCGAAGATGGAGCTGCTCAGCGTGCTCAGAAAGCTGTTCCGCTCGGGCAGATAGGCCGCCATGCCGCGGTTGGAATAGTGTTCCCAGAAATGATACCGGTAGGGCAGGGCATCGCTCAGCCCGTCGCCGGTGTGAACCACATCGTAATAGATTTCATCGGGTCCCAGCCCGATGGTCCGCGAGTAGGCCGCCCGGTAGGTGAACAGGGTGAAGCCGGTGGTGACGGCGGCAAAGACTGCGGTGCAGGCGGTCAGCCCGGCGGCCAGACGGCGGCCCCGCAGCCGGCCCAGGGCGATCCAGAGCAGCACCACGCCGGCTGCGGCAATCAGCGTCAGGACAGCCAGCCATTTGGCGTGGAAGATCTGGTCCGGGTGCAGCAGCAGATACCCTGTAATGGCGGCAATCGCAGCCAGGGAAATTCCGCAGCCGATCCGCCACGGATAGGCGGACGGTTCCTCCAGCACCCGGATGGTGGCCAGGACCAGGAAAAAGACCGCCATATAGTACCAGCGGCGGTAGGGTTCGGTGGTCATCATGACAAAGACGCCGTTGAGGTACGGGCAGGCGGCAATCAGCACACAGCTGTACAGCAGCAGGCAGAGCCAGTCCCGGCGGCGCCGGATCAGATAGGCGATCACGAGGCAGACGCCCACCATCGGCAGATAGGCCGCGATGGAATACCAGTTGTCGTGCATGCCGGCCGAGAAATTGAACATGTTCTCAGCCGGGAAGAACAGCGCGCGCAGCATCTGCAGATAGTTGGGCCAGTCAAAGAAGAGCGAATCGCCGAGTTTCAGATGGTCCGAAACGCGGGGGTTGCTCAGCACGCTGGCAATGCTCGGGATGAACAGGATGCCCGCGATCCCGACGCCCAGCACACCGCAGACAAAGCAGTGCAGGATTCTGCGCAGATGCTCCGCCGGGGATTTGTCCTTCCAGCCGCAGAGCAAGAACCGGATGCAGTAGTACAGCACCAGGAACAGCACTTCGCCCACAAAGAAATAGTAGTTGAGCAGACAGTTCAGTGCAACGGCAAAGAGGAAGGGGGCCTTTTTGCCCTCCTGCTCCAGCTTGTCCAGCCCGAGCACCAGAAGCGGGAAAAAGGCAATGACATCATGGAAGTGGTAAAACACCAGGTTGATGCAGGAAAAACCGGAGAACGCATAGAGGATGGACCCGATCAGCGCGTTGCTCGGACGGACTTCACGCCGGAACCAGCAGAAGGAGGTCAGTCCCGCCACGGCATACTTGAGCATGTAGATCCAGCCCACCAGATACGGGAACGCCCCGGCGGGGAACAGCAGACTCAGCCAGAAAAAGGGACTTCCCAGCGTGTAAAAGCTGTACGAGGAGACAAAGTCCGAGCCGATATCGGTCCGCCAGTTCCAGAGCACTTCGCCGCTCTTGATGGCATTGTTGCACAGCATGTTGTAGGAGAGCTGTTCGGCGTCAAAGTCGGCCGCGATGGTCAGAAACCCGCCGTCCCGGATCAGGTAAGGCAGAATACTGACCGCCGCAATGGCGAAATTGAGCCCGAAAGCGAGCAGCAGCCACTGCCGCGATGTGCGGGGCGTGATTTTTTGCAGAAACTTTTGCATTCCCAAACCTCTCGTTGCTGGGTAACCCGCACACGGGCGGGATGGCGGATCAGCCCGCCGTATTGTTCAGGTCGATGCCGCGGGTGGGTTTGTCGGCCCGGTTGTTGAGGGTGGCATTGTGCCGGCCGCTCAGGCTCTCGATGGCCCAGTCGGTGCTGCCCATCATCGTGTTGTCAAAGATATCGTTCATAAAGGCATCCTCGCCCAGGAACACGCCGGCAAAATGGCCGCCGCTGATCGTGTTGCGTGCGATGATGTTTTCATAGCAGGGGGTAAAGTCCAGACCCTGGACCTCCTCGTCGGCGTTCAGATCGGTGCTGAGTTCCACCCCGAAGAAGTAGAACTTTTCCCCCGCGCCGAGGTTGTTGTCGGTGATTTCGTTGCAGAGGATCGTGTTGCAGAAGGCCGACCGCACCGCCTTGATGCCGGAACCGTAGTTGTCCAGAATCAGGTTGTGGTACAGGGTGTTGTAGGCGGCGTTGTCCAGCGAGATGCCGGGCAGCTTGGCGGGCGAGGACCCGTCCTCCTCACGGCCCAGATCCAGCACAAAATCCGCTTCCAGATCCTCGTCGCTCATCCGGTTGCGCCCGCCGTTCTGGCGGATGACGTTGTTGGCAACATAGTTGCCGAAGGAGCCGTAATCGAGGCACATGCCCTCTTTTTCATTCTTGTAGACGGTGTTTTCCACATAATAGTTGAGATAACCGCTCTCCGAATAGATGCCGGAGGAATGGTTCTGCGACACCGTGTTGTCCCGCACCACGAGGCAGTGGGGGGAATCCTGAATGTCATAGAGCATCTCGTCCGGGAAGGGATTGTATGCGGTCTCGATGTCCTCGATGGGCATCGAGCAGAACACCAGCCCGGCGGTCAGGTTGCGGGCGCCGGAGTTGTCCACAATCCGGTTGCCCTCGATGATCCCGTAGCCGATGTCACCGTTCAGAAAGACGCCGCCGTTGCCGTTGCCGGACACCTCGTTGCGCAGCAGAGCAAAGCGGGAATTCTCCCCCATGATCGTGATGGCCTTGAGGGAGGTACCGGTGATCTCGTTGTCGGTCAGCGCATAGAAAGAGGAATTCTTCACATAGATGCCGTAATTGCATCCGCCCGAGATGACCAGCCCGGTCACCGCCGTGTCGGAGGCGCCGTCCAGCACGATGGCCTTGTTCAGCACCTCGGCGCCGGGCTGCAGCTCGACGCCGTTGCCGTGCAGAACGGTGCCGGAGGGAACCGTGACGGTCTCATCCATCTGCAAAGCGGGGGAGAGCACCTCCACCACGCTGCCGGCATGCTCATCCAGGAAGTCGGCCAGCTCGCCGGTGGTGCTGCCCGAGAAGGCGGCGGTCTCGCCGGTGGCCGTCAGGACCGGCTCCAGTGAGGTCCTGACGGAATTGTACAGGTCTTTCCAGTTGGCCTCCGGCGTTTCAAAGGTCTCGGGACTGATGCCCAGGGCCTGGATACGCTGCAATGCCTGCAGCGGGGCAGCCAGTTCGGCGGTGTCCGTCTCGTTCATCCGCTCGAGTGCCGGCAGCGCGTAGCGCTCCGACAGACTCTGCCGGTCGCTGTCCAGCACTTCGAGGTACTGGGTGGCATTCTCATCGGTGAAGTCCACAACATGGAGTGCGGATTCATCAAAGACGGTGCCCAGCGGTTCCTGGGTCGGTACCGGCGTCGCCTTGGGCGCCAGCGAGACAATGACATGCGGGGCAGGGGACAGCAGATACCCCGCCGTTCCGATGACGGTGGCGGCGGCGACCCCTGCCAGGATCAGTAGGATTTTGTTGGGTTTGCGGTTTGGCATCATGTGCGGTTCCTCCCGGACGATGACCGGGACTCAGTCTTCAAGCCCCAGGTAGTGTTTCCAGAACGAAAGATTCTGCAGTTCGCCGCAGCGGTCATGATAGCTTGCGGCCGCCGCATCAAAGCGGGCGTCGATCTCTTTCAGGCAGGCCTTGAGCTCCCGGCGGCAGCGGTGATACTCTTCCAGGCTGCGCTCGGTGATGAAGGCTTTCTGGGTGTTGACGTCATAGTTGACGATCTTCTTGACACGGTAAGCGCTGTAAGCGGTCATGTTGACCATGCTCACCATCGCGTATTCGCGGGTGGGCGGCACCAGCCAGCCGTTGCGGGTCAGCTTGACCTTGAGCTGCTTGTTCTCAGTCAGCGTGGCAGGCTCTTCCTGCACCGTGTAGCGATACCGGGAGTAGTCGAAGGGCAGATCCAGCTTTTCAACCGGAACGGACTTGTAGCCGTAGGCCATGATCTCCTTGTGCAGCGCTTCGGCATCCACCTGCTTGAGCCAGTCGATGCCCTTCAGGAAGTCCCGCACACCGCGGATCAGCAGGTCGGCATTGCGGTAGCGGTAGCGGTTGACCTCGCCCATGACCTGGGCCCGCAGATCGGCCTTGAGGGACGCGGCGTTGTATTCGGGATAGTGCAGGCTGTTGTCAATGCACTGGTTGCGCAGGATATAATAGTACATCGAGGAAGAATACTTGCTCTCGAACGGTTCGTGCCAGACACAGATGCCGTTGAGGGTGGCGAGCTGCCGGCAGTTGCGCAGCCCGTACTCGACGTCGTCGCCGCGGATGAAGATGGGCATCGGCAGGTTGTCCGGCCGGATGACCTGGATCGGAATGCAGCAGTACCACCAGGCGTTGTACTCGTGGGCTTCAATCAGCTCGTTGGCCACACAGAAATCTGCATCGCTCAGGTTGAAGTTTGCCTTGTGACTGATCAGCTGACCGGCATTCCAGACGGCGCCGCACTCCACCTGCTGCCAGGGACGGTCCAGCCGCAGCATAGCGCCGCCGACGAACAGCTGTTCGTAACCGGGCCGGCGCAGCCGCAGCAGGTTGTAGGTGCGGACCAGCACTTCGGTGTCCAGCACAATGTCATCGTCCATCACCAGCACATGGGTGATCCCGGCGCCGGCCTCGTTGGCCTTGAGCACCTCGATCATGCCGCGGGTGAAGCCGCCGGCGCCGCCCAGGTTGGCGTTGGCCACCACATGGACGGTGTCGGAATTGAGCGCCGCGCGGTCCAGCGTCTTGCCGTTGTCCGAGACGAACACTTCCAGATGGCCGTGCATCGGGGACGCAGGGTTGTCCAGGATGGCGCGGCGGATGCGCGCAATGTTGCCCATCACAAAGGGCTCGCGCTTGAAGGTGCAGATATCCAGCCCGATCTTGACGTTCTGCTCCTCGCCGGCCTCGCAGGTCCAGCGGCCGCCGTAGTACCGGGCATCGTCGCGCAGTGCCTGCAGCTCAAAATACAGCATGCCGCCCGCATTGGCCGGGAAGGCAAAGCGGAAGCTCTGCTCTGCCTCGCAGTCCACGACGGTCTCTTCCAGCACGGTCGGCACACTGATGTCATTGACCAGCTGGCGGCTGCACAGCCGGACGCGCAGACGGCCGGACAGCTGCAGTTCCAGACCGAAGTCGTGGGCCGTCGTGTAGAGGCGCCACTTGTCGGAGCTCAGGCTGTTGAAATAGGTGTCAAAGGCCACCTGGGACCCCGCCGAGAGGACCAGCACATCCCCCTCCTCGCGGAACGCCGCGGGAACGGGCAGATAATCGCTCTGGCGCATACCGGCACGGTGAAGATTCGGACCGATCCGGTAATACAGCGTTTCTTCGGTGCAGATGCCGACGCGCGGCCATAAAAGTTTTTGCAGTTCCATCAGATCGTAACCTCGTAACTCGTTTTTTCTTCCCGAAACTCAGGCCCGTTTGTTCCGCGCCCAGGCACTGAGCAGCCGATACGGCAGATATTGTCCGGCGCGCAGCAGCCGGGTGTTTTTGTTTTGCATCCGCTGTGCAATATTGGGATATTCCCGGCACAGCATGGTATCATAACGGCGCAGTTCCCGGGCCACATCGCTGCCGGGCGGAAAGCGCAGATACAGCTCAATCAGGTACTGGGCAACATCCCGCGCCCGCAGCTGCAGCAGCCGGTCCCGGGCCGAATCCCCGGCCAGCGGTTCCGCCGCATCCAGCAGCATCCGGGCCACCCGGATGTAATCCGCGGTGTGGCGGCGGTAGCTGTCCATGCTCACACTCTGCCCCTCGCGGCCCTGCCAGTACTGGTAGAGGACCACCGGGCAGAAACAGACCCGCTGTACCGCACTCATGCCAAAAAAGGTGTACGCCATGTCGGTGTAGCTGCAATGGTCCGGCAGTTCCCGCCAGGCGCTGCGCAGCAGATCGGTGCGGAAGGTCAGGGCGTGCATTTCCAGGCACAGCTCCGGGCCGGTCTCGTCCAGGGAATACAGACGCTCAGGGGCAAACCGGCCGCAGACATCGTAGCGGCGCAGCGGTCCTTCGGGGGATACCGTGCGGTAATCGGTGAACACCGCATCGGCCTCGCAGTCCTGCAGCTGGTGCAGCAGGGTCTGCAGCGCGCCGCGGTCAAACCAGTCATCACAGTCCAGTGTGCGGAAAAAACGGCCCCGGGCGGCAGGCAGCGCGGTGTTCAGCGTGGTGCCGTAGCCGCCGTTGTCCTTGCGGATCAGGCGGAAACACTCGGGGTGGCGCTGTGTCCATTGCCGGGCCAGCTCGGCGGTGTCATCGGTGGAGCCGTCGTCCACGATCACCACATCCAGCAGCCCGCAGTCCGGCACCAGACAGGATTCCAGCGCCCGGGCCAGGGTGTCTGCCCCGTTGTAGGCGGCCACCGAGACGGTCAGCAGCTTTTCCATCATGCCTGACCGGCTTTCATCGCTTCAACATACTCGGCACAGACTTCCCGCGAAGGACCGTCCGCCCGCAGATTGCCGTGATCCAGCCAGACGGCACGCTGACAGAGCTCCTGCACCTGGTTGATGTCATGGCTGACAAAAAGAAGCGTGGTGCCGCCGGAAAGCATCTCTTCCATGCGGCGGTGGCATTTCTGCTGGAACATGAAGTCGCCCACGGCCAGCACCTCGTCGCACACCAGAATGTCCGCCTGGACCTCGGTAGCGATGGAAAAGCCCAGCCGGGCAATCATGCCGCTGGAGAAATTCTTGACCGGAACATCCACGAAATCGCGCAGTTCGGCAAAATCAATGATGCGGTCAAAGTGTTCCATCATATAGTCCCGGTCGTGGCCCAGCACGGCGCCGTTGAGAAACACATTTTCCCGCGCGGTCAGATCCATGTCAAACCCGGCGCCCAGCTCGATCAGCGGGGCAATCTCGCCGTTGACCCGGACATTGCCCGAAGAAGGGTACATCACGCCGGCGATGACCTTGAGCATCGTGCTCTTGCCGCTGCCGTTGCGGCCGATCAGCGCCACCGACTCTCCGCGGTGCACGTTGAAGGAGACATGCTTCAGCGCGAAAAATTCATTGAAAAACAGCTTGTGGGTCAGCAGCTTGACGGTATATTCCTTGAGGGTCTCGGTTTTCTCCTGCGCCAGATTGAAGCGCATCGAAACGTCATTGACCCGAATGATCTCGTCCATAGGGCACCCCTTTTAGATGTACAGGATAAAGTTTTTCTGCAGTTTGCGGAAGACCAGCAGGCCCGCCGCCATCGAAACCAGTGCACAGGCCGTGCAGGCAAACCAGGTGTTGGGCCCGGGAATGTTGCCGTACATCACCAGGTTGCGGAACAGGTTGATATAGTGGTACAGCGGATTGAGCTTCATGAGCTTCTGCAGGGCGGCCGGCAGGGCGGAAAGCGGATAAAACAGCGGAGTGGCGTACATCCAGCCCATGACCAGAATGCTGTACAGGTGCATCATATCGCGGAAATACACCGCCAGCGCCGAGAGCAGCAGCGCCATGCCGCTGCAGAACAGAAACATCAGCACCAGCGGCATCCAGCACAGGAAGATCGTCCAGTAGAAGGTCGAGCGGGTCAGTACCATGACCAGCAGAACGGCCCCGCAGCTGAACAGTGTGGTGACAAAGCAGGACACCACACGGCTGAGCGGGAAGATGAATTTGGGAATATAGACCTTCTTGATGAGCGAGGCGTTCTGGATGACCGAAGTCATGCCCATGTTGGTGGATTCGTTGAAGAAGGTGAACAGCGTGTTGCCGCAGATGAGGTAGAGCGGGAAATTCGGAATGTCGTTGCGGAACATATACGAGAAAATCAGGCTCTGCAGCAGCATCATGAGCAGCGGGTTGAGGATGCTCCAGATGTAGCCCAGAAAACTGCGGCGGTATTTGACCTTCAGGTCGCGGCTGACCAGCTCGTTGATCAGCGGGCGGTACTTTTTCAGGTGTGTCCAGGCTCGCTGTGCGGAATACTGCATCGATTCTGCCATGAAAAGGGTCCTCCCTGTTGTAGTTACTGGCGGCGCCCGCAGAGGCGCATATTTTCCACATTATACAATACCGGCGCACAAAATGCAATTCATTGTAAAAAACCGGTGTTTTGTAAATCTTAATTTCAAAGCCTTGCGCCTCTGGTAGGAACATGTTAGAATGATCTAATATAAGGATACTACCAAAAAGTAAAGGCGGACGAACATGAAGACGGTGATTCTGGCCGGCGGGTACGGCACGCGCATCAGCGAGGAAAGCCAGCTGAAGCCCAAACCCATGGTCGAAATCGGCGGCAAACCTATTTTGTGGCACATCATGAAGGGTTATGCCCATTACGGCTATACGGATTTCATCATCTGTGCCGGATACAAGCAGGAGGTCATCAAACAGTATTTCTTTGACTATTATCTGCACAATGCCGATGTCTCCTTTGACCTCAAGACCAACACGATGACGGTGCTCAACAGCTACTCCGAACCCTGGAACGTCACCGTGGTGGATACCGGGCGGGATACCATGACGGGCGGCCGGATCAAGCGTATCCAGCGCTATGTGGGGGAGGAACCGTTTATGCTGACCTACGGCGACGGTGTCTCGGACATTGACCTGCGGGAACTCGAGCGCTACCACCGGCAGTGCGGCCGGACGGTGACGATCTCCAGCTACAATGTCGGGCAGCAGTACGGCGTGCTGGATGTGGATGACGGCGGCCGGGTGACCGGCTTCCGCGAAAAGCAGGATCTGGACGGCAGCCTGATCAACATCGGCTTCATGGTGTGCAACAGCGGTATCTTTGATGTGATTGACGGCGACAGCACGGTGCTGGAAAAGCAGCCGCTGGAAACCCTGGCCGCCCGCGGGGAACTGCAGAGCCGGGAACACGACGGGTTCTGGAAATGTATGGACAACGTGCGGGACAAACGCCAGCTGGAAGCGCTGTGGAGCGCCGGCAACGCCCCCTGGAAAGTGTGGAACGACTGATGGCGCAATACAAAACTCTGAGCGGTCTGCTGGACTTTTACCGCGGGCGCCGTGTCTTTGTCACGGGGCATACCGGCTTCAAAGGGAGCTGGCTCTGCCGGATTCTGGCCGGAGCGGGCGCCGAGGTGACCGGCTATGCGCTGGACCCGCCGACGCACCCCTGCCTGTATGACCGTGCCGGCCTGACCGGGCGCATCCGGGACGTGCGGGGAGACATCCGCTCCTGGGAGCAGCTGTCGGCCGCCTACCGGGAAGCAGAGCCCGAGATTGTCTTTCACATGGCGGCCCAGCCGCTTGTGCGGGAAAGCTACCGTACCCCGCGCTCGACTTACGAGACCAACGTCATGGGAACGGTGAACCTGCTGGAATGTATGCGCACCGCCCCCGGCGGCCCGCCGCGCTCGGCGGTGTTCGTCACCACCGACAAGGTCTATGAAAACCGCGAACAGGCCCGCGGCTACCGGGAGGAAGAACCTCTGGACGGACGCGATCCCTATTCCAATTCCAAGAGCTGTGCCGAGCTGGCTGTGCACAGTTACCGCCAGAGCTTTTTCGGCAGCACGGCGGTCTCGACGGCCCGGGCCGGCAACGTGATCGGCGGCGGAGATTTTGCCGCCGACCGCATTGTGCCGGACTGCCTGCGCGCAGCGGCCCGCCGCCAGACCATCCGGGTGCGCAATCCCGGTTCGGTCCGGCCCTATCAGCATGTGCTGGAACCGCTTTCCGCCTATCTGCTGCTGGCAAAGCTCCAGTACGACGACCCCACCCTGGCAGGGGCCTACAATGTGGGCCCGCGGGACGCCGACTGCCTGACCACCGGCGCACTGGTCACGCTGTTCTGCCGCCTGTGGGGGGAGGATGCCGCGTGGGAATCCGCCGCAGAGCCCAACGCCCCGCATGAGGCCAACTTCCTCAAACTGGACTGCGGCAAAATCCGTGACCGCCTTGGCTGGGAACCCCGCTGGAATATGGAGACCGCCATGGAACAGACGGTCCGGTTTTCCAGAATCTGGCTGGCCGGCGGCGACCTCTGCGACGAGATGGACCGGGAGATCCGCGCATATTTTGAAGGATGATGACAAGGGCGGGACAGACCGGATGGGAATGTCGCCGTCCCTTTCTTGTACAAGGATAAAATCAGGAATTTCTGACAGATGCAACGGTTTACACTTTCCGTCGGAAATGGTATAATATTATGATTTGGACCCGAATCCGCGGCCGGTCCTCCGGCCAAAGACACAACGGACAAGGAGTAAGGCAGGAAACGTATGGCGCAACGGCTGAATGTTTTGTATCAGTTTGACGAGGGGTATGCCCCGTTTGCGGGCACCTCGATGGTCTCGCTGTTCCGGAACAACCGCGACCTGGAGGAGATCTGCGTCTATGTCCTCGGGGAACATCTGACCGACGCAACCAAGGACCGGTTTCTCGGCATGGTGCGCCGGTATGAGCGCGCCATCCGGTTTGTGGACACGGCGGCCCTGGTGCGCCGGATGCAGCAGATGGGCATTCCGGACTACCGCGGCTCCTATGCCTCCAACTTCAAGATGTTTCTGCCGGAACTGCTCCGGCAGGACCAGCCCGACCGGATTCTCTATATCGACTCGGACACCCTCATCACCGGCAGCCTGGCCCCGCTGCTGACCTGGCCGATGAACGGCCAGCCGGTGGCCATGGCCTACGACTCTCTGGGCCGGCGCCATGCGCGGCTGATCGGGCTGCAGCCGGGGGACAGCTATTTCAACGCCGGGGTCATTCTGTTTGATGTCCGCCGCTGGCGGCAGATGAACTGCACCGACCGGATCGTCGAGCATGTCCGCCATGTCCGTGCACACTATATGGCCCCCGACCAGGACCTGCTCAACGTGGTGCTTCACGGCCAGATTGCGCTGCTGCCGCCCGAATACAATTTTCAGCCCATCCACACCGTCTGCGGCCCGACGCTCTACGGGCTGCTGTTCCGGCCAAAGAACTACTACACCGCGGACCAGCTCCGGGCCGCATCCCGGAGCCCGGTCATTCACCATTTTTTCCGCTTTCTCGGGGAGTTCCCCTGGCATGCGGATACCCTTCATCCCGACCGGGAAATCTTCGACACCTATCTGGCACTCTCGCCCTGGGCGGAATATGAGCGGGTTCCGGCGTCCCAGAGCGGCCTTGTGTTCCGGCTCGAACGGTGGATGTACCGCTTCCTGCCCCGGTGGCTCTTCCTGCTGATCTTCAAGATCGCCTATGATGCCTTCATCAACCGCTGCTGGCGGGATTCTGAACAGGGAAAAAACAACGACTGGATGTGAACCCCGATGAAAGTCTATATCGCTGCTCACCGGCGGTTCGATCTGCCGCCCGGACTGCCTTCCTTTTACAGCCCCCTTCAGGTCGGTGCGGCGCTGCACGAACCCATCGGCTGGCCCGGCGACGATACCGGGGACACCATCTCGGCGGACAACCCCACCTACAATGAGCTGACGGCCCTGTACTGGATGTGGAAAAACAGCACCGAGGACATCGTGGGCCTGTGCCATTACCGCCGTTATTTCGTCACACCGCGGGGCAAACTGCGCAACCTGGTCAGCGGTGCCGTGGGGGATTTTCTCACCGAAGAGACGATCCGCCGCCTGCTGAAGAACCATGACTGGATTCTGCACAATCCGACCTTTTTTGCGCAGGGGGTGGGCCGACAGTTCGAGCAGACCCAGAGCGCTGCCAATCTGGCGGTGCTGCGTCAGGTCGTTGCGGAGCAGGGGCCGGCCTACGCGGATGCGTTTGACCGGGTGATGCAGGGGCACACGGTCCACCTGCTCAATATGTTCATTGCCCCCAAACCCCTGGCCGACCGGTATGCCGCCTGGCTGTTTGCGGTCCTGCGCGAGACCGAGCGCAGAATCCGCGCCCGCTGTCCCGACGCCCCGATGGACCGCGCCATGGGGATGCTCGGCGAGCGGATGCCCGATGTGTGGGCCCGGGCCAACGGCCTGCGTACCGCCGTCAGCCTGTCCGTCAACACCGAGCGGATTGACCGCACGCCCTGGTAACCGGAGGAATCCCATGCCTGCCCGAATCGTCATCATCATTGTGACCTACAACCGCAGTGCCCTGCTGCGGGAATGTCTGTCCGCCGTGCTGCGCCAGACCGTGGCCCCGGCTGCCGTCGTGCTGGTGGACAACCACAGCACCGACGACACGCCCGCCGTAGCGCAGTCGTTCGCCGCGGCGGATGACCGGGTTCATCCGTTCCGCACGCCGTCCAACCTCGGTGGGGCGGGGGGCTATGCCTGGGGCATCCGCTGCGCTGCCGCATTTTCCCCCGACGCCGTCTGGCTGATGGACGATGATACCGTCTGTGCCCCCGACGCCCTGGCAGAGCTGCTGCAGGCCGCCGGGCGGGTGGGGGAGTACGGCTTTTTGGCCGGACGGGTGCTCTGGACGGACGGAACTCCCTGCCGGATGAACGTACCGCTCTTTGCCGGCGGGGAGGAATACGGCCTGCCCCGCCTGCGCAAGGCGACCTTTGTCTCGCTGCTCATTCCCTGGCGGGTCGTGGAACAGGTGGGCCTGCCCATCGCCGAGTTCTTCATCTGGGGCGATGACCAGGAATACACCGACCGCATCAGCCGGCGCTGGCCCTGCTACTATGCAGCGCAGAGCGTGGCCGTCCACAAGACCGCCTCCAACCATGGTTCCGACCTGGTGCGGGACGATGCCGACCGCATTGACCGTTACCGTTACAAATACCGCAACGAACTGTACATATCCCGACGCACCGGTGTGCTGTCCCTGGGGTATTATGCCTGGCGTGCCCTGGGGGACGCCGTGCGGATTCTGCTGGTGTCTGACCGCAAGGCCCGCCGCCTTGCCGTTCTGTGGCAGGGCGTCCGCAGCGGACTGTCCTTTGCCCCCCGCGTGCAGAAGCTGGAATCCCCCGCCAATCCAACACAAGGAGAACCGATCCGTTATGCTCAGCCGTCTGAAAGAAATTTATGAGTACCGCGACATGGTGGCGGGACTGGTCCACCGCGACCTGCGCGGACGCTACAAGGGGTCCTTCATGGGCTTTTTGTGGAACTTCATCAACCCGCTGTGCCAGATCATCGTCTATATCCTGGTCTTTTCGATGATCTACAAATCCAACCTGGATCATTACTATATCTACCTGATCGTCGGCATGATGCCCTGGAACTTCTTCAATGAATCCATCTGCCAGGGCGCCGGCTGCGTGTTTGCCCAGGCCGATATGGTCAAAAAGATCTACTTCCCGCGCGAAGTCCTTGTGATTTCCACCGTCACCAGCCGGTTTGTCAATTTCCTGCTCAGTTATCTGGTGGCGTTCGTCATCATCCTGGTTTCGGGGTTCGGGTTCCGGCCGCTGCTCATGCTCTGCTGGCTGCCCATCCTCTTTTTGATCGAGTACACCTTTGCCCTGGGCCTTTCGCTGATCCTGGCCGCGGTGGATGTCTATTTCCGGGATGTGGAGTACATGACCGGCGTCATCACGATGGCCTGGGTCTGGCTGACCCCCATCATGTATGACATCGACATCGTGCCGCCCTCGCTGGCCTGGCTGATCCGTCTGAATCCCATGACCCCCATCATTGACTGCTATCATCAGGTGCTGTACTACAAGACTTTCCCGGCAGCCGGTTCCCTGTGGCAGAGTGCGGTGGTGGCCGTGGCGCTGCTGGTGATCGGGGAACTGGTCTTTATCCGGCTGGAACGTCATTTCGCGGAGGAACTGTAATGAAACCCGAAAACGCCATTGAAGTACGCAACGTCGAAAAGACCTTCCGCGTTCATCTCGAAGCCTCGCACCAGCTCAAGGATGCGGTCATCTTCCACAACCGCAACAAGATCCAGAAACGCCCGGTGCTGCGCGGCATCAGCTTCAACGTCCGCCGGGGCGAAGCGATCGCGCTGATCGGCCGCAACGGCTGCGGCAAGAGCACCACCCTCAAACTGCTGACCAAGATTCTCCGCCCCGACAAGGGCACCATTGATATGCGCGGCCGCGTCTCCAGCCTCATCGAGCTGGGCGCCGGCTTCCATCCCGACATGACCGGCCGGGAAAACGTCTACATCAACGCCTCCATCTTCGGCATCAAGCGCCGGGAGGTGGACCGCCGCATGGAGGAGATCATCCGCTTCTCCGAACTCGAGGATTTCATTGACAACCCGGTGCGCACCTACTCGTCGGGCATGTATATGCGCCTGGCCTTTGCGGTGGCCATCAATGTGGATGCCGACATCCTGCTCATTGACGAGATCCTCGCGGTGGGCGATGCGGCCTTCCAGGCCAAATGCTTTGAAAAGCTGCAGTCGCTGCGGCAAAAGGGCGTCACCATTGTCATTGTCTCGCACTCGATGGGACAGGTTGAGGCAATCTGCGACCGTGCCATCTGGATTGCCGACGGCCTGATCCGGGAGGAAGGCGCGGTGGCCAAGGTCTGTGCCCACTATCTGGAGGATATGGGCGAGCGCCGCATTGACCGCGAAAACTTTGAAAAGGCCCAGACCGAGGGCAGGGAAGAGAAGACCCCGGCGGAACAGTACCGTGAAACGCTCTGCAGCCGGGAGGCCTGCCGTGCCGTCAACGAGCACAGCGAAACCGATGCCCGCCGCAGCGGTCTGCTCGGGCTGCGGTTTACCGGGATTTCGCTGCTCGGCGCCGATGGGAACGAGACCCAGCGCTTTGAGACCGGCTCCTCGCTGACCTTCCGGTTCCGGTACCGTCCCGATGCCAGGGCGCTGGAACCCGCCGAGGCGCACGGAGAAGAAAAACACGAGGCGCGGATCTTCTTTGCCATCACCGACGACAACGGCGTGCTGTATTACCGCACCGGCCGTCTGGTGCGCACGCCGGCCGACGATGACGGCGAATACGAGACAAGCTGCGAGATCAAGGAACTGCCGCTGCTGGCAGGCTGTTACTTTTTGAGCTTCAGCATCCTGGACAGCGAGGGCCGCGTGCAGGATCAGCTCAAGAAACTGCTGCGCATCGAGGTCACCGCCCCCTGGCGCGGCGAGGAAGGGCTCATCACGATGCCCCACCTCTGGAATGCCGAACATGCCCGCACGGTGAGCCGCAGCTCCTCCCGCCCCTACGATTACCTCATCGTCGGTGCGGGCCTGTACGGTGCGGTGTTTGCACGTCAGGCCAAGGATGCCGGCAAACGGTGCCTGGTCATCGACAGACGCCCCCACATTGCGGGCAATGTCTATACCGAGAAGGTGGAGGGCATCGACGTCCACCGCTACGGCGCCCACATCTTCCATACCAACAGCAAACAGGTGTGGGATTATGTGGGACGGTTTGCCGAGTTCAACCGTTTCACCAACTCGCCGGTGGCCAATTATAAAGGGGAGATCTTTGATCTGCCCTTCAATATGAACACCTTCAACCGGATGTGGGGGGTCACCACGCCGGAACAGGCGCGGGCCAGGATCGACGAGCAGCGCCGCGCGGCCGGCATCACCGATCCGCGCAACCTCGAGGAGCAGGCCATCAGCCTGGTGGGCACCGACCTGTATGAAAAGCTCATCAAGCACTATACCGAAAAGCAGTGGGGCCGCCCCTGCACCGAGCTGCCGGCCTTCATCATCCGGCGGCTTCCGGTCCGGCTGACCTACGACAACAACTATTTCAATGCCCGGTATCAGGGCATTCCGGTGGACGGGTATACGGCGATGGTCGCAGCCATGCTCAACGGCACCGAAGTGCGTCTCGGCGTGGATTACCTGCAGGACAAGGCTGCGCTGGATGCACTGGCCGACGTGGTCATCTATACCGGTCCCATCGATGCCTATTTCGGGTACCGGCTCGGCGCGCTGCAGTACCGCAGCGTCCGGTTCGAGACCGAGGTGCTGGATCAGGAGAACTTCCAGGGCAATGCGGTGGTCAACTATACCGATGCCGACACGCCCTACACCCGGATCATCGAGCACAAGCACTTTACCGGGGGCACCCAGGCGCGCACGGTGATCAGCCGTGAATACAGCGCCGAGTGGAAACCCGGCCAGGAACCCTATTATCCCATCAACGACGAGACCAACGATGCCCTGTACCGGCAGTACCGGGCTCTTGCGGAGCAGGAATCCACGGTGGTTTTCGGCGGCAGACTGGGAAGCTACACCTACTACGATATGGATCAGGTCATCGAAGCGGCCCTGCAGAAGGCCGAGGACCTGCTGGGATAAACAGAAATCTGTGAGGAGCTGAGAAGATGTCGAATCCTATGCTCATTACCGTCGTGGTGCCGATCTATAATGTGGAGCGGTATCTGGAGGAATGCCTGGACAGCCTGGTCAACCAGAGCACCCGCAACTTCCAGGTCATTCTCGTCAACGACGGTTCGCGCGACGGCAGCGGTGCCATCGCACGGCGCTACGCCGAGCGGGACCCCGAACATTTCACCTATGTGGAACAGCCCAATGCGGGGCTGGGCGCGGCGCGCAATACCGGCATGCGCCTGGTCAAAACCCCGTATCTGGAATTCCTGGACAGCGACGACTGGCTCAAACCCCGCGCCATCGAAAACGTCGAGCGGGCCCTGCTTGCGCAGACCGAGGAGGTGGACATCGTCTTTACGGCGCCCACGGTCTTCGATATGGCCACCCGCACCTTCTCGGAGTGGAGCGACAATGACCGCCTCGCCCGGATTTTTGAGGGACGCACCGTGACCAGCCCGGCGGAATGCCCCGATATGTATGCGCTGGAAGCCAGCGTCAACCGCTCGGTCTGGAACACCGAATTCCTGCGCCGGAACCATTTCGCCTTCCCCGAAGGCGTCAAGTGGGAGGATGTTTTCCCGCATTTCTATCTGTTCCATCTGGCCCGCCGCTGCATCATGGTCGAGCAGGCAGGATTCTTCTACCGGATCAACTCGGGCAACCAGATTACCTCGCTGTCCAGCACGGCGCGGCTGGATATTGTGCCGGTCTTTTCCACGGCGCTGCTCTACGCGATGGAAAACCAGTGGACCGAAACCGAGATTTCCTATATCCTGCAGATGATGATGGACTTCATCCGCTGGTCGGTCTATGTCTCGCAGCCCAAGGTGCGCACCGAACTGGTCCGCAGCCTGCACGGGATGTTCGGCGGTATTCCCGGACATTATCTGCGGGCCTATCTGCGGCAGCGGCGTCCCTCCGCCGATACCCGGCTGTTCCTGAGTTTCCTGCGCCGCCCCGGACTGTATCACCTGCTGGAAAACGCCCATGTGGTGGATTTCTTTGAACGCAATTTCCATCGACTGGAACGACTGAGGAGGCATTGAAGATGAATCAACAGATGATCCTGTTTCTGGCTTCCCGGCCGCAGATCCGGGAAGTGCTTCTGATCCTCGGCACCGGCAGCGATCTCGGCCTGGTGCGGGAACTCTGCTGCCAGACCAGCTTGGAACGCCTGACGATCTTTCTGCCCACCCCGGCCATGCAGACCGCGGCCCGGGAGATGCTGGACATCTGCCGCTGCCGCGACGACGGACGGATGCCCGCCGCCATCTCGCTGGCCGACTGGGAGCAGGTCCTTGCCTATCAGCCCGCCGATCCCGGCTATGCCCTGGTCTTTGATGAACCGGATTCCGGTGACCGGCTGATGGAACTCACGGCGCTGCATCCCGCCTTCCTGGTGGGCAGCCTGGGCGGCTGCCGCACCGAGGCCTTCACGCTCTGGCAGGCATGGCGCGCCAATGTCGGCCAGATGTACCTGCTGTCGGCACAGCACGGCGGGGAGTGCCTGGACTGGACCCGCCGGGAGGACAGCGACATCGAGCTCAGCGTCATTTTCCCGATGTACAAAGTCGCCGATTACCTGCCGCAGTGCGTCGAGTCGGTGCTGGCCTGGCAGGCCCCGTTTGTGGAATACCTCTTCGTGGACGATGGCTCCCCCGACAACTGCGCCGACATCATCCGCCGCTATGCGGAGAAGGACCCCCGCGTCCGGCTGCTGCAGAAACCCAACGGCGGCTGCGCCTCGGCGCGGCAGTACGGCCTGGAAAACGCCCGCGGCCGGTATGTGGGTTTTGTGGACCCCGATGACTATATCGACCCGAGCATGTACCGCAAGCTGCTCGGCCGTGCGCTGACCGGCAGCTATGAGGTGTGCTACTGCGGCTACCGTGAACTGTACGAGAGCACCGGCGGCACCCGGGACATCCCCGATATGCTTGGCGGCGTGTACAGCGAGGGAACGAGCAATTCCGACCGCATCAACGAGCTGATCTCCAACCTGCGCATCGCGATCTGGCGCGGGATTTATCTGCGGGACCTGCTCACCCGCAACGGCATCGGCTTTTATACCGATCTGCGCCGCTTCGATGACCTGCCCTTCCAGATCGAGGTGCTGTCCAAGGCGCGCAGCGTGGCCGCGGTGCCGGAATATCTGTATTATTACCGTCTGGCCCGGCCCGGACAGGATGTCTCGGCCGATGATGAGCGGCTCTATGTGCATTTTCCGATCTTCCGGTATCTGGATGATTTCCTGCGCCGCTCCACCGACCGCAAACAGCTGGACAATCTGCAGGTGGTCAAGATCCATACCCACCGCTATGCGCTGGAAAAGATCCGCCCGGAATTCCTGCGGGAATACTGCCTGCGGGCCAAGGCGGATGTGCGCTCCAACTTCCGGTTCTGGGAAGGCGCGTATATCCTGCGCTACGGCGCATCCTTTGACGATATGAAATACTACCTGGCCCTGTATATGGGCTGGCCGTCGCTGGTCCGCTGGATGCGGCGTCCGCGGCCCGAGGCCAGGAACCGCGACGCGGCGGCCATGCGACGGCTCAGAAAACTGGCACTCAAGTGACCGCGGCAGGAAGGGGAACAGTAATGGCAAACTGGAATTCCGAGCAGCAGGCCCGGGAGGAGATCAAGGCCCTGGTGGCCCGCTACTACCATCAGTTCAAGGAGGACCGGAAGGAGTTCCGGCCCGGCGACCGCATCAACTACGCGGCCCGTGTCTACGACGAGCGGGAAATGTGCGCCCTGACCGATGCCATGCTGGACTTCTGGCTCACCACCGGCCGCTTTGCCCGGTCCTTTGAGGACTCTTTTGCCCGGTGGCTGGGGGTGCGGTACGCCAACCTGGTCAACTCCGGCTCCTCGGCCAATCTGGTGGCGTTCATGGCACTCACGGCGCCGGAACTCGGTGAGCGGCGCATCCGTCCCGGGGACGAGGTCATCACGGTGGCCTGTGCCTTCCCGACCACCGTCACGCCGGTTCTGCAGTACGGTGCGGTCCCGGTCTTTGTGGATGTGACAATTCCGCAGTACAATCTCGATGTCAGCCGGCTCGAGGCCGCACTCTCACCCCGGACCAAGGCGGTCATGATCGCCCATACGCTGGGCAACCCCTTTGACATTGCCGCGGTGCGCTCCTTCTGCCGGGACCACGGGCTCTGGCTCATCGAGGACAACTGTGATGCGCTGGGCTCGGAATATACAATGGATGGTGTCACCCGCTATACCGGCACCTGGGGCGACATCGGCACCTCCAGCTTCTATCCGCCCCACCATATGACGATGGGGGAGGGCGGCTGCGTCTATACCAACGACCCGCTGCTGGACCGGATGATCAAGAGCTTCCGGGACTGGGGCCGGGACTGCGTCTGTCCCTCCGGCCGGGACAACCTCTGCGGCCACCGCTTTGACGGCCAGTTCGGGGAACTACCCCGCGGCTATGACCACAAATATGTCTACAGCCATCTCGGCTTCAACCTCAAACTGACCGACCTGCAGGCTGCCGTCGGCTGCGAGCAGCTGCGCAAGCTGCCCGACTTTGCCGCAAGCCGGCGCCGCAACTGGGAGCGGCTGCGCCGGGCACTCCAACCCGCCGCCGACCGGCTGATCCTGCCCGAGGCCGCCGCCAACAGCAACCCCTCCTGGTTCGGCTTCCTGCTCACGGTCCGGCCGGAGAGCGGACTGGACCGCAATGCCATCACCCGCTTCCTGGAAGCCAGAAACATCCAGACCCGGCTGCTCTTCTCGGGCAACCTGATCCGTCATCCCTGCTTTGACGGCATCCGTGGCAGCGATGCCTACCGGGTGGTCGGCTCTCTGGAAGTCACCGACCGCATCATGCGGGACACGTTCTGGGTGGGCGTCTATCCCGGTATGACCGATGCCATGCTGGACTATATGGCACAAAGCATTCTCGAGGCCGTGGGCCTCGCAAACGGACGGGAACGGAATGGGTAAAACAATTCAGCTGGATTATCAGAAAGTCAGCCGGTGGGCCTTTGCCTATATGCTGCTGCCGGTGGTTGTTTTCCTGCTGGCATTGCTGCGCTGGTACGCGGCATTGCCGGCTTTGTTCCTGCTGGGGTTCGCTGCCTGGTGGGCCCTGCGCAAACCCAACGCCGACCTGATGCACCGGCGGGCCGTGCCGTTCTCTCCGGTCTCCCTGCTGCTCATCGCAGGCACCGTGTTGCTCTGGACCTTCCTGGGCGGCATGAACGGCTTTCTGTACCAGAACAGTGACTGGCCGTGGCGCAATGCGATTTTCCATGACCTGATCAATTACCGCTGGCCGGTGGTCTATCCCGAAACCGGCAGCACCATTACCTATTATATCGGCTTCTGGATGCCGCCCGCCCTCGTCGGCAAGGTGGCCGGCTGGCTGACCGGCAGCAGCGAGATTGCCTGGATCGCCGGCAAAAACGCCCTCTGGGTCTGGACCTCGCTGGGACTGTTCCTGACGGTGGTGCTGCTGATGATCTACCTGCGGGCCGCCACCCCCCGCAAAAAACTGCTGGCCGTGCTGGTCTTTGTATTTTTCAGCGGGCTGGATATTGTCGGCGCACTCTGCACCGGCCGGCTGCAATATGTGCTGTCCGGCGCAGCCTACCACCTGGAATGGTGGACGGTCAACGGCGACCAGTACAGCTCGATGACCACCTGCGTCTACTGGGTGTTCAATCAGGTCATTGTGCCCTGGCTGACGGTGCTCTGCTTCCTGTTTGAGCAGGATGCCCGCAATTACCTGATCCTGGGCATCTGCTGCATCTGCTGCGGACCCTTCCCGTTCGTCGGGCTGGTCATCTGCATGATCGTCCGGGAAGCCGGCCGCCTGGTTTCCAGCGCTCGTGCCCATCGGCTCGGACAGGCACTGCGGCAGACCTTCTCGCCGCCCAACCTGATCCTGCTGCTCTGTATCTTCCCGGCGCTGGGACTCTATTTCCTCACCAACCCGGCCTTTGAATCGCTCGGCAAAACCACCTCGCAGGCGGACTCCCTGCTGCAGACGCTGTTCGGCTACCTTACCCCCTACGAGCTGCTGTTCCTGCTGCTGGATGCGGGCATCTACCTGATCCTGCTGTGGGGGCGGCACCGCCGTGAACCGCTGTTCTACGGCATCCTTGTCTCGCTGCTGGTCATTCCGCGGTTTGTCATCGGCAGTTCCCGCGATTTCTGTATGCGGGCCTCCATTCCCGCCATCTTCATCCTGATGGTCTGGAGCGCCGAGGTCATCGTGGGGGATTTCGGCCGCTGGACAACGCTTCGCCGCGGCGCCAGACTGCGCTACGCTGCCCTGACGGCGGCACTGCTCATCGGTGCCTGTACGCCGGCACTGGAAATCAACCGGGCCATTCTGCAGGCGGCCGTCCACGGCAACCCGGCCCTTGAAAACGATTACATGAAAACGCTCGCCCACCGCGACAGCGCCGGCAACTTTGTGTCGGGCACCTATCCCAGCTCGGTCTTTTTCAAATATCTTTCCCGGCTGGACAGCAAGGCGACCATCGCTTACGATGTGGGCTTTTATGACTGGGAAGAGTATGCCGACGAGGCCGGCGCCCCCGAGGAAACCTTCCGCTGGTGCAAACAGATTTCCGGCATCACGGTCTATGTCCGGGACGATATGGATGTGGTGCTGCAATTCCGGGCCGGCAACGTAGAGGACCTGAGCGAACCGTTCACCCTGACGGTCAATGTGGAAAACAACGGCCCGACCGATTACCGGATCGAAGAGCAGTATCAGGTCGTCGAGGTGCCGGTCACCCTCAAGGCAGGTTCCAACTGGGTGGCCTTCACCTCCGACCGCGAAAAGTATGACGGCACCAGCTATGGCCGCGACCTGTATTTTTCCCTCAGCGGAATCCGCGTGCTGGACACCGACGGCAACCTGCTGGTGGGAGCGGCCTATCCCGGAACCCGGGCCAGGGGACTGGAATCCTTTGCCGACGCCGAGGAAGCCGCCGAACTGCCGCCCGATGAACTGACCACCGAGGAAGGAACCGAGGAAACATCATGACCAGCAACCTCACCGACAATTCAACCGCCGCCCGCCCCGGCTGGCTCTTGCAGGCCGCGGCCGTGCTGCTGCCGCTCTGGCTGTTCTTCCTGGGCGGTGTGGCGGTCAGCTGCCGCATCGGCGCCTGGATTCCCACGCCGGCCCTGCTGGCGCTGTTTGCGCTGCAGGCCGGGTTCGTCATGGCGGTTCTCGTCTGGCTCCTAACCCGGGGACTGCGCCGCCCGGTTTCCCTGCGGGCATCAGCCTCCAGGCTGTGGCCGTATCTGCTGCTGTTCGCCGCCTGTGCGGCGCTGCGCTGGCCGATGCGGGGCGTTGTCCCGGTGGGTCAGACTGCCGAAAACGCCTACCATGACTGGTACTATATGACCAACAATTTCCGGTTCGACGGGCCGTTCTGGACCCACTATTTTGCCGGCAGCGGGGCAGCCTGGGCCCTCAACTCCCTGGCCGCTGTGGCGGAGTTCTTCTTCTCCGGACGCTTTGCCAGCAGCTGGATTTTCCAGGTGGCGCTCTCGGCGCTGGCAGTCTTTGCCGTGTATGACCTGCTGCAGACGGCCGGCCGGGCCCCGGCGCTGACCGGTGCGCTGGCCGTGTTGGCCGTGCCGCTCTTTGCGGGGCAGGCCGGAACCCAGCAGGCCGCCTTTGTGCCCGGCGCACTGCTGATTCTGGCCGTCTGGGCCTGGCAGCGCAGGCTCTGGCTTGTGCTCGGCGCCCTCGATTTGCTGCTCTGTTTCGGATGCACCGGGTCGGGCCTGCCTGCGGCGGGGGCGTTCCTCGTGCTGGCGGCGTCCGGCCTGTCCGGGATGCTGCGCCGGAAAGAACATCCTGCCGGTGCAGTCGCCGCCCTGCTCAGTGCGGCAGCCTGCGCGGCCGCGGCGGTGCGGGATCTGCCGGAACTTTCCCTTGCCGGCCCGGCCGAATGGCTGCCGCGGGTGCTCGGGTCGGAATTCACCTGGCTTTTCCTTGCCGTCGGGGCTGCCGGGGCAGTGTACGGCACAATCCGCCGCGTTTCCTGGCCTGCCGTTCCCTGTGCGGCCTGGGGCGTCGCGGCGGTTCTGGCCGCACTGACGGCCAAAGACCACCCGGCGGATGCGGTGCCTCAGCTGCTGGCGGCGGTGATCGCCGTCACAGTGCTGACGGCACTTCCCCACAAACGACTGACGGCGGTTCTCTGCACCCTCCTGGCGGTTCTGTGTGCGGTGCAGACCTTTTGGGTGACCGACCCGGTGATGCAGGCCGTGCTGCCCGATGCACAGCCTGCCGCCGCGGCACCGCTCCACGCCTGCATCGGCCAGGACAGCGGCTTGCAGGAGTGCCTCAAGCGCATCCTGAAGGAGACCGACTATGACGGCAGCCAGGACCTGATCCTGGCCGGTCAGTGGAATGTCCGCAACGCTTTGGACCTGGACCCCGACCTGTGCGGCTGGAACCTGATCTGGCAGCAGTACAGCGCGGTCGGTTCGCCCAACACGGTGCGGCTCAATCTGGTCAACCTGGGCAGCGCCAACTATTTCCGCCGCCGGTATGAGATCTTCTCGCTGCGGGACACAGCGGTCTTTATCGAGGTTCCCGGTCAGGAGGATGCCAACGCCGAGATGCAGCAGGCCATGCAGACCTTTTATAAGGAAATCCGGTCTTTCCGGTGCACGGACGGCCATGGCACCGAACTGACCTACTATACGGCGGTCCGGCGCCTTCCCGAAGAAGTACCCGGAAACGGAGGCAAGACCACATCATGAAACAGAGACTGGCCGATTATGTTGCGGATTTTCTGGCTGCCCGCGGTGTCACCGATGTGTTTTCCGTCGTGGGCGGCGGGGCAATGCACCTCAATGACGCGCTGGGCCACCATCCGGCGCTCCATGTGACCTATCAGCACCATGAACAGGCCTGCGCGATGGCAGCCGAAGCGTATGCCCGGCTGGACAACCGGATGGCGGTGCTCTGCGTCACCACCGGCCCCGGCGGCCTCAATGCCCTCACCGGGGTGGCGGGGGCCTGGCTGGATTCCATCCCGATGTTCGTGCTGTCCGGTCAGGTCCGGTACGACACCACGGCCCGCTATGCCATGCGCTTTACCGACGGCCTGCCGCTGCGGGCTGTCGGTGACCAGGAGTATGACATCGTCCGCTCGGTGGCGCCGATGACCAAATATGCCGTCATGATCGAGGACCCCGCCACAATCCGGTACCATCTGGAACGTGCCTGGCATCTGGCCGTCACAGGCCGGCCCGGCCCCGTCTGGCTGGACATCCCAGTCAATTTCCAGGGTTGCCAGGTGGACCCCGACCGGCTGCCCGGTTATGATCCGGCTGAGGATGACGCCATTTTGCCGCCGACGATCTCTGACGAGACCATCGGGACCGTTCTCGAGGCCGTGCGCAAGGCCCGGCGCCCCGTGCTCTACGCCGGCGGCGGCATCCGGCTTTCCGGCGGGTATCCGGCCTTCCGCCGCCTGGTTCCGCGGCTCGGTGTTCCGGTCGTGACCTACTGGAATTCCATCGACCTGATCGAGGATGACGACCCGCTCTATGTGGGCCGCGGCGGCAATATGGGGGACCGCGCCGGCAATTTCGCGGTGCAGAACGCCGATCTTGTGCTGGCCATCGGAACACGGATCTCCATCCGCCAGACCGGCTACGATTTCGCTTCCTGGGCCCGGGCTGCCAGGGTCATCATGGTGGACATTGACCGGGCCGAGCTGCGCAAACCCACCCTCCATGTGGATCTGCCCGTCTGGGCCGATGCCAGGATCTTTTTGGAAAAGCTGGGAGCGGCACTTGACAATCACACCGGGCCACTGTTTAATAGTAAAGAGTGGCTTGCAGCCTGCCGGGACTGGAAACAGCGCTATCCCGTCACACTGCCGCGCCACTGGGCAGGGAGCCCGCAGGGCGCCAACGTCTATGCGTTCGTTCGGTATCTCAGCGACAGCCTCCCGCCCGACAGCCTGACCGCTGTCTCCAACGGCGCCTGCTGCGTGGTCGGTCATCAGGCTTACCGCATCCGGCAGGGAACACGCTTCATCATCAACAGCGCCATTGCCAGTATGGGCTATGGTCTGCCGGCGGCCATCGGCCTGTGCATTGCGTCGGGACGCCGCCCCACCGTCTGCCTCGAAGGGGACGGCTCACTGATGATGAACCTGCAGGAATTGCAGACGGTGCTGACCAACCGCCTGCCCATCAAACTGTTTGTCATCAACAACCGTGGGTATCACTCCATCCGGCTGACCCAGCGCAACCTGTTCCGGGACCGCGCCAAGGTGGGCATCGGACCGGAGAGCGGGGACCTTTCCTTCCCGGATTACGGCAAGCTGGCCGCGGCGTTCGGGTATCCCTACTTTTCGGCCTCCGACAATGCCGGCATGAAACAGGCCGTGGATGCCGCCCTGGCGGCCGAAGGACCGGTTTTCTGTGAGATCTTCACCGACACCGATCAGGTCTGGGAACCCAAGAGCAGTGCCAGACGCCTGCCGGACGGAAGGATTGTCAGCCCGCCGCTGGAGGATCTGGCCCCCTTCCTTCCGCGGGAGGAACTCCAGCGCAATATGTTCATCCCGCTGCTACCGGAGCAATAAATGAAACCTGAACGTCTGATCCGCACCACCGTGGTTACGGGCCCCACCGGTGCCATCGGCACGGCGCTCTGCCGCCTGCTGCTGACAGAGGGCTGCACCGTCTATGCGGTGTGCCGCCCCGGCTCGCCCCGCGCCGCGTCATTGCCGCGGCATCCCCGGCTGCATCCGGTTTTCTGCGATGCGTCGGAGTTTGATGCATTGCCCGACCGCATTCCCGCCCCGGCGGATGTGTTTTTTCATCTGGCCTGGGCCCATACCACCGGCGCCGGCCGCAACGATATGCCGGCCCAGCTGGACAATGTCCGCGCCGCCCTGCAGGCAGTCCGGTCTGCGGCGGCGTTGGGCTGCCGGCTCTTTGTGGGTGCGGGCAGCCAGGCGGAGTACGGGCGTAGCGCGGTGCCGCTTGGCACCGATACCCCGACGTTTCCCGAAACCGGTTACGGAATGGCCAAGCTCTGTGCAGGCCAGATGACCCGCGCCGAGGCACACCGCCTGGGACTCGGCCAGATCTGGCTGCGGGTCCTCTCGGTCTATGGACCGCACGACGGCCCGAACACGCTGATTTCGTCCGCCGGCCGGGCACTGCTGCATAAGGAATGCCCGGCCCTGACGGCAGGGGAGCAGCAGTGGGATTACCTGTATGCCGCCGACGCTGCCCGGGCCTTCCTGCTGGCCGCCCGGTTTGGCCGGGACGGCGCGGTCTATCCGCTCGGCAGTGGGACGGTGCATCCGCTGCGCTGGTACGTCGAAACGCTCCGCGATGCCGTTGACCCCGCCCTGCCGCTCGGGTTCGGCCGGATTCCGTACCCGCCCGGTCAGGTCATGTTCCTGCAGGCGGACCTGACCGCCCTGCAACACGATACCGGCTTTGTGCCGCAGACCGATTTTGAACACGGCATTGCCGAGACCGTCTGCTGGCTGAGGAAAGAAAACCATGTCTGAACGCAAAAAGAAAATCTCTGTCATGATCCCGACCTACAACGAGGAGGCCAATGTCTGCGCAATTTACACCGCCGTGAGGGAGGAACTTCTCCGGTCCTGCCCGGCGTATGACTATGAGATCCTCTTTATTGACAACAAGAGCCGGGACCGGACCCGGGAACTGATCCGGCAGATCTGCGCTGCGGATTCCCACGTCCGCGCCATCTTCAACTGCAAGAATTTCGGGCAGTTCAACAGTCCCTATTACGGTATGATCCACACCTCGGGGGACTGCTGCATCACCCTCTGTGCGGACTTCCAGGACCCGGTCGAGATGATCCCCCGCTTCATTGCCGAGTGGGAAAAAGGATACAAGATCGTCATCGGCCGCAAGACCCGCAGCCGGGAAAATCCGATTGTCTACTCGCTGCGGGGCCTGTACTATAAGATCCTGCGCAAGATGAGCACCGTGGAATTCATCGAGCAGTTCACCGGCTTCGGGCTGTATGACCAGAGTTTCCTCCAGACGCTGCGGGATCTTCACGATCCCACTCCGTTTATCCGCGGCATTGTCGCGGAACTCGGCCCCGAGCGCAGCGAGATCGAGTACGAGCAGCCCCGCCGCCGTGCCGGCAAAACCCACAACAACTGGTACAGCCTGTTTGATGCCGCAATGCTGAGCTTCACAAGCTATACCAAAGTCGGAATGCGGATGGCGGAATTCTTCGGATTCCTGGTGGCCGCGCTCAGCTTTCTGTTCGGATTGTTTTTCCTGGTGGCCAAACTGGTCGCCTGGAACAGCTTTTCGGCCGGCTATGCCCCCACGATGATTGCGGTTTTTTTCATGGGCGGTGTGCAGCTGGTTTTCCTGGGCTTTCTGGGCGAGTATGTCATGGCGATGAATACCCGCATCATGAACCGCCCGCTTGTGGTGGAAGAAGAACGTCTCAATTTCCCCGAATCGGCCGCGCCGTCCGAGGAATCCGAGACCGAAACAGTAACTTTATGAGTGAGAAGAGTGTGAATCTTAGATGAAAACGATCCCCTTTAACGTACCCCCTCAGGTCGGGACCGAGCTGGAATATATGCGCCAGGCGATGGCCAACAACAAGATCTGCGGCGACGGGCCGTTTACCCGGCGCTGCGACGCCTGGATGGAACAGCGGTTCCATGCCCCCAAGGTTCTTCTGACCACAAGCGGCACCACGGCGCTGGAAATGGCGGCGCTGATGTGCGGCTTTGAGCCGGGGGATGAGGTGATCCTGCCCAGCTATACCTTCTCTTCCAGTGCCACGGCGTTTGTCCTGGCCGGTGCCAGACTGGTCTTTGTGGACATCCGCCCCGACACGATGAATATTGATGAGACCAAGATCGAGCCCGCCATCACCGAAAAAACCAAGGCGATCTGCGTCATGCACTACGCCGGCGTGGCCTGCGAGATGGATACCATCATGGAGATTGCCCGCCGCCATCACCTGATGGTCGTCGAGGATGCGGCCCAGGGCGTCATGAGCAGCTATAAAGGCCGGGCACTCGGAACCATCGGCGATTTCGGATGCTATTCTTTCCATGAGACCAAGAACTTCTCGATGGGGGAGGGCGGCGCCCTGGTCATCCGTGATCCCGAGTACATCACCAAGGCCGAGATCCTGCGGGAAAAGGGCACCAACCGCGCCAGTTTCCTCCGCGGCCAGGTGGACAAGTATACCTGGGTCTCCTACGGTTCCAGCTACCTGCCCAGCGACTTGAACGCCGCCTATCTCTGGGCGCAGCTCGAACAGGCCGACAAGATCAGCGCGGACCGTACCCGCAGCTGGAACCGGTACTATACGGCGCTGACCCCGCTGGCACAGGCCGGACTGCTGGAACTGCCCACCGTGCCGGAAGGCTGCGTCCATAACGGGCACCTGTTCTACATCAAACTGCGTGACCTCGGTCAGCGCACGGCTTTCATTGCCTACCTCAAGGTTCACGGCGTGTCCTCGGTCTTCCATTATGTGCCGCTGCACAGCGCCCCCGCCGGCCTCAAATACGGTCGCTTTGACGGGGAGGATGTCTATACCACCAAGGAGAGCAACCGACTGGCCCGTCTGCCGCTCTACTACGGTCTGACCGATGAGGACATCGACTATGTGGTGGATACCATCAAATCCTTCTTCAACTACCAGGCATAACGGAACTTTTTTACACCGGAATTCTCCAAAGCCCCGGACACCGATTGTGTGTCCGGGGCTTTTTTTGACGGTGGGATCAGCGGATTTTTTTCTCCAATTAACATTCTTCAATGAAATGAAGTGGGGAGCGATGATATAATTGAAAAAATAGGATGGTTTCTGCCTTTTCCGGCCCCGCAGTGACGATCCAAAATCCCACCATCTGACAGCGACAGGAGTGTGATAGCCAAGACACAGACTACAGAAAATCGAGAAAAGGAGATTAGATGATGAAAAAAACGAACTGCTCCCGCACACTGATCCTGGGCTTTACGGTTGCATGCCTGTTCGGAACCATGCTGGCCACCCAGGCAGCCGCCCAGACGGCTTCGGGTCCCGTGGAACTGAACGAGACCAACTTCCCGGATGAAGTATTCCGGGAATATATCCAGAAGCATTTTGATCGGAATGATGACCTGGTCCTGTCGGCAGAAGAAATTGATGCCATTACCCAACTGGATATCGCATTCTTCAGCGGGAGTACATCACTGCAGGGAATTGAATTCTTCTCCAATCTGCAGTCTCTGGATTGTGAGAACTCTTTCACAGGGGAAAAAATCACGAGTCTGGATGTCAGCAAGAATACAAAACTCCAGTACCTGAATTGCCGGGGAACCGACATTTCCAGTCTGGATGTCAGCAACAATCCGGATCTGCGGGAATTGAATTGTGTTGCTACCGATCTGACAGAACTCGATGTGAGCCACAATAAAAATCTGGTGAAGCTGGAATGCTGGTCCACCGGAATTGCCAGAGTGGACGTCAGCCAGAATGACAAGCTCGAGGATCTCGAAACCGGCTGGAGCCTGGCCCTCGTGGAAGTCAACCTGGGACAGAAGGAATACCTGACCAAATTTGCCTGCAATCGCAGCAATATGACCTCGGTGGACCTGAGCGGATGCCCGGCTCTCAAATCCCTGGTCTGCTGGGAATCCGAGATCAGCTCTCTGGATCTGAGCCACAACCCGAACCTTGAAGCACTGTGGTGTTACGATACCAACATCCTGTTCCTCGACCTCACCCACAATCCCAAGCTGCAGGATCTCGGTGCAGATTCCGGTGTGACCTTGACGGGACTGAAACATGACGCACTGGCCGTGGCGTTGGAAGGCAGCCACCAGCTGCCCAACGTCGACAGCTCTGTCTATCCGATAAAAGTCATTGAGATGGCCGGCACGTCCTTCTGCCTGCCGGAGCAGGTCCCGGGGCTGGAAGTGTCGAAAATTTCCGAGGTGACGCTGACCAATGGTGCCACCTGGAATGAACAGACCGGCACCATCGAGAATATCAGCGACAGCACGGATGTCAGCTACCTTTATACGACAGACGCCGTGAATTCCGAGACCGGTGCGCCCATCCAGGGCAGGATTCAGTTCCAGATCAAGAGTACCGGCGAACTGCAAAACGGCTGGGTGATGGAAGACGGTGTGCCGTACTGGTACGAAAACGGCGTGAAACAGGGCACCGAAGGCCGTGGCAAAGAGATTCATGACCCCGATACGGATGCCTGGTATTGGCTGGATGCGACACAGGGCGGCGCCAAGACCGTCAACAAGGACGTGTACCAGGAATCCGAGGCCGGTCAGTGGGCGGATCGCCCGGACGGAACCGGCAAATGGGTCCGTTACGATGAGAACGGTCACATGGTCAAGGGCTGGCAGACCACCGACAGCGGACTCTACTATTTTGACCCTGTCTATGGAACGATGGCCAAAGGCGAAGCCGTCATTGACGGGAAAGCCTGTTACTTTGACCCGGTAACCGGCATCGGTGCGAATAAAGTCTGGGTGGAGATTGACGGGAACGAATACTGGTATGAGAATGCGGTCCGCCAGGGCTATGATCCGCAGGATGCCAACTTCCGTGGCAAGGAAATCTATGATCCCGCCAGTGACGCCTGGTATTGGCTGGATAACATTGATGAAGGAAAGAAAGCGGTCAGCAAGGATGTTTACCAGGAATCCGAGGCCGGCCAGTGGGCGGACCGTCCGGACGGAACCGGCAAATGGGTCCGTTACGATGAGAACGGCCACATGGTCAAGGGCTGGCAGACCACGGAAAACGGAACCTACTATTTTGATCCCCAGTATGGAACCATGGCCAAAGGGGAAGCCGTCATTGACGGGGTCTCGCACTACTTTGATCCCGTCACCGGTGCCATGCAGTCCTGAACGATAGAGAAAGCTGCTTCACACCGGCGGCGCTTCCATCGCATACAGAATCAAAGCCCGGTTCCCGACGCAACGGTTCGGGAACCGGGCTTTTGTCATGCCGCCGAGAAGCTGATGTCCACACTGCCCATCGAACAGTGTACGCGGATGGTCTTTTCACTGCCGTTGTCAATCGACTGGCTGCCGTGACTGCCGGCATAGGATTGCTCTCCCACCTGGATATGTCCCATCTCGTAGGACAGGTCGTAGTTGAACGCGGCGGGGTCACCGTCCAGTTCCAGGCTTGTCTCCCCCTGGGTGTGCTCCACCTCGGCACCGGAGGTCACGCTGCCCGAAAAACGCAGCGTACCCTGCCCGCAGCTGACCGACAACTCTTCGGTGTCCAGATCTTCAGCATCAAGGCTGCCGCCGGTCGAGGAAAGCGTGATGCGGCTGAAGGTCATCTCCTGCGGCACGGTCACCACAACCGGCTCACCGGTGCCAAAGGCAGTGACCGTGTATACACCGTCCGCAAAGGTGGCTTCACAGGCGTCTGCTCCCTCCGAAATCCCGAAGGCTTCCCCGCGGATGATCTGCAGGGCACCGGACTGCACCATGCAGTTCAGGTCCGCTGTCTCCCCGGAGCTGCCGTCCGGCGCTGCGGTTGCAGTCTCCCGGGACTCACTTGGCGCGCCGGCCTCCGGGGCACCGGTCTGCCGGGAGAGCAGCGCCGTACCGAGCAGCACCACGGCCGCTGACAAAAGGACAATCACAATTCCACTGAGCCTGTTCATCAAAAACACTCCTTCCTGGATTGCGCGGTGCGACAGATTTTTAACAAGAAAAAAACCTCCGCAGCCGCAGCGGAGGCCAAAGAAACCCGTGCCCGGGTCCGGATGCTTCACTTGTCAGGGTCCGGCCGCAGACTGCCTCCGGGGTCTGCGGCCGGACCTAAAAAATTGCCGCGAACAGCAAGACTGTTCGCGGCATTCTGGTGCCGGTGATGGGGGTCGAACCCATACGGTGTCACCACCAACGGATTTTGAGTCCGTCTCGTCTGCCAATTCCAACACACCGGCAAAAATTACTCAATCAGTATACTCCCAAAATGTAAAAAAATCAACCCTTATTTTCGGCGGGCGCCTTGACAAGGCGGTGGGAATCCCGTATCATAGGGGTAAGCAAAGGGGAGTAGCTGGCATCTCTCCCGTGGGGATGCCTGCAGACCACGTCAGTACGGCGAACGGCCCGTGGACTGTATGAAACAAGCAAGACCTTTGCCGCCGGAGGCGATCAGTCCTTCGACGGCAGGGGTCTTTTTCTTTTGCGATGTGCGGCCGTTCAGAACATTCAGAAAGGAAACGTGCTATGGAGGAACTGTTCGCAAATGTTTTCAACCTGCAATGGCAGCAGGTTGTGATGTGGGTCATCGGCGGGGCGCTGATCTGGCTGGCCATCAAGAAAGAGATGGAACCCTCGCTGCTGCTGCCCATGGGATTCGGTGCCATTCTGGTCAATCTGCCGCTGTCCGGCGCCGTCACCCAGAACCTCGAGACCGGCACCGAGGTCGGCGCTTTGGATGTGCTGTTTGATGCGGGAATTTCCAATGAACTGTTCCCGCTGCTGCTCTTCATCGGCATCGGCGCGATGATCGACTTCACGCCGCTGCTCTCCAATCCCAAGCTGATGATCTTCGGTGCGGCGGCTCAGTTCGGCATTTTCTTCACGCTCTGCATGGCAGCCCTGCTCGGCTTTGACCTCAAGGATGCGGCGTCCATTGCGGTCATCGGCGCCGCCGACGGTCCCACCTCGATCTTTGTTGCCAATTTCCTGGAATCCAACTACCTGGGCGCGATCATTGTCGCGGCCTACTCCTATATGGCGCTGGTCCCCATCATCCAGCCCCCGGTGATCCGTCTGATCACCACCAAGCAGGAACGCCTGATCCGGATGCCCTATGCGCAGAATGATGTCAGCAAGACGGCCAAAATTCTGTTCCCCATTGTGATCACCGTCATTGCCGGCATCTTTGTGCCGCGCAGTGTCGCGCTGGTCGGCTTCCTGATGTTCGGCAACCTGATCCGGGAATGCGGCGTGCTGGACAGCCTGTCCGAAACCGCCCAGAAAGTGCTCGCCAACCTGATCACGCTGATGCTCGGCCTGACCGTGGCTTCCCGGATGCGCGCCGAGTACTTCCTCACGCCCGAAACGCTGATGATCCTCGGCCTAGGCCTGATCGCCTTCATCTTTGATACGGTGGGCGGCGTTCTGGTGGCCAAGGTTTACAACATCTTCGCCCGGACCAAAATCAATCCGATGATCGGTGCGGCCGGTATCTCGGCGTTCCCGATGTCCGCCCGCGTCATCAACAAGATGGGCCTGCAGGAGGATAACCAGAACTTCCTGCTCATGCATGCGGTGGGCGTCAACGTTTCGGGTCAGATTGCCTCGGTCATTGCCGGCGGCATGATCCTGACGCTGTTCGGCTGATCGGCGGTACAGAAAGGAGCTTGATGATATGATGAATCTCGAACTGTTCTGGCAGGTTCTGCCCAAGGCCGGCATCGGCTGGATGGGCGTGTTTATCGTGACGCTGATTATTGTGGCCATGGTGGAGGCCCTGGAACATTTCAGCGGCGGAAAGAAGTAAAAATCCCTGCTTTGCGGGGGGAATACGCCAAATGTTTATTGACAAACGCCATTTGAAAAGGTAAAATGAGGACAACCGCAATCGCCCGGAATGCCGTACGGAGGAGCCGCCATGCAGCAAAAGGAAGAAGAATTGCTGCGCAGAGCTCAGGCGGGGGAGGAAAGTGCCCTTGCCGCCCTGATCGCCCGGATGATGCCTGCCATCCGCAAAGGAGCTGCCGGTGCCGTTGCACCGGGCCTGGACTTTGAGGATGCCGTGCAGGAGGGCCTGATCGGTCTGTTCAAGGCGGTCCGCGGTTATGATCCCGACAAAAAGGTGCCGTTTGCCTCGTATGCTGCCGCCTGCATTGCCAACGCGCAGCAGGATGCACGACGCCGCGCAACCCGCAAAAAGCATGCGCCGCTCAACGACAGCGTTCCGCTTCCGGAGGATTCTGCGGCACCCGGACCGGAGGAACTGGCCATTGCCAGCGAACGCCATGCAGCGGTCCTGCACCGGATCGAAACGGATCTTTCCCCCCTGGAACGGGACGCCCTGCTGGCCAGTCTCGAAGGCAGCACCGTTGCCCAGACGGCCCGGACGCTGGGCTGTTCCCCCAAGGCGGTGGAAAATGCGCTTTCCCGTGCGCGCAGGAAGCTGCGGAGCACAGCGTAAGGCTTTCTTTAGGATTCAGGCAGATCTGCCTGGTCATATATAAATCTGCCCCAAGTAGCTTAGCAATCAGTTCATTGGTGAACCCAAGCGTTGGTTGAAATTCTTCCGCGGGCAATTAAACAAAGAGGAGATACCCACTATGTACGAAGACAAGACTTTGGTATGCAAAGATTGCGGCAAAGAGTTCGTTTGGACCGCCGGCGAGCAGGAATTCTACGCCAGCCGTGGTTTCGAGAACCAGCCCCAGCGCTGCAAGGCATGCCGCGATGCCCGCAAGAATGCCACCCGCGGCGAGCGTCAGATGTTTGACGCCGTCTGCGCCAGCTGCGGCAAGGCCTGCAAGGTTCCCTTCCAGCCTCGTGAGGACCGCCCGGTCTACTGCAGCGAGTGCTTCGCCAAGATGAAGCAGAACTGATTGTAACTGAATTCATCTGTGAACGCCGTTCCCTCCAAAAAGGGAGCGGCGTTTTTTGTTCATATTGACTAAAGTTGCGACAAAAATACAAAAAATCCTCTCTTCTGCAACTTTCGCGACGAATGTTGACACACTGCACCGGGCATGGTAAAATAATAAAAATTATGTGAGAGGGGACCGGTGTGCCATGGTGCGGTGCCGTGCAGTACAGAATGCATGCGAAAAAATCCACGGTGCAGTGTTTCTCCCCGCACTGCGCAAGAAGATTTGATTTAACTTTTCCTTTAGGGGAAAAGTTATTTTTTTGCCCGTGCGGTCGGGAAAGCGGCATTCCGTTCCCAGGCGACGATCGATTCCGAAGGAGGACCAACCGCCATGCTGATTCAAAACGCAAAGGACTTTGAAGGCCAGGTGTATGACTACCTGATCCGTGACGGCAAGATCAAGGCGATGGGTGTCGGCCTGCTTCCCGGCGACGAGGAAGTGCTCGATGCAAAAGGGCTGACCATCCTGCCGGCGTTCCTGGATACCCACTGTCACTGGCGCACGCCCGGCTATGAATATAAAGAAGACATCGCCACCGGTTCGGCAGCGGCCGCCGCGGGCGGATATACCTATGTCAACCTGATGCCCAACACCAAGCCGGTCTGCTCGGATGCCGAGATTGCCCACGCCGTGGAGGCCAAGGCCCGCGAGATCGGGCTGTGCGATGTGAACCAGACGGTTTCCATCACGAAAAACTTTGACGGCCATACCATCGACCACCTGCTTTCTCTGCCCGAGGATGTCCGCTTTATCACCGAGGACGGCAACGGCGTCATGAACAACGCCACAATGGCGCGCGTCTTTGCGATTGCGGCGGAACGCGGCCTGACCGTCATGTCCCATGCGGAGGACCGGGAGATCAGCCCCTGGGACTACCGTTTGGCCGAGAATATCGAGACGGTGCGCAACTGCCACCTGGCCGAGTATTACGGCACTCGGCTGCATATGTGCCATGTCTCCACCCGCGAAGCCGTCGATATGGTCCGGCAGAGCCGCCGCCGCGGCGCCCGGGTCACCTGCGAGGTGACGCCGCACCATCTGTGGTTTGACGACTCCCGCCTGCAGTATAAGGTCAATCCCCCCATCCGCAAAGCCGACGATGTGGCGGCGCTGGTGGAGGCGATCAAGGACGGCACGGTGAGCTGCATCGGCACTGACCATGCCCCCCACTCGGCCGAGGACAAGGCCAAGGGTGCCGCCGGCATGGTGGGCCTCGAAACGGCCTTTGCCGTCTGCTATACAAAACTCTGCCGGATGGAAGGCCTTCCGCTCGAACTGCTCAGCTTCCTGATGAGCTCCGGCCCCGCCCAGATTCTGGGGGTGGACGACCGCAAGGGCCGTCTGGCGCCGGGCTATGACGCCGACATTGTCCTGGTGGAGACCGAACAGATGTTCACCGTGCATGCCGATGCGCTGCACAGCAAGAGCAAGAACTGCCCCTATGACGGGGAAAACCTGTATGGAAAAATCATGCTGACCCTCAAGGGCGGCAAGGTAACCTATCGCGCGGAAAACTAAGGAGGAAGAAACCATGACCAATATGGATAAACTGTACGCCAGTGTGGCGGCCAACGGCCCGGTGTGCGTCGGTCTGGATACCGAGTTCAGCTATCTGCCCGAGGACTTCGTGGACAGCACCAAAACGCCCGGTGAGAACGTGGTGGCGTTCAACCGCCGCCTGATCGATGCGACCCGCTCGGCCGCCGGCTGCTACAAGGTTCAGATTGCCTACTATGAGTCGCTGGGCCTGGACGGTATGCGCGCCTACGCCGAAACGCTGCGGATGGCCCGCGCCACCGGCCTGCCGGTGATTGCCGACATCAAGCGCGGCGATATTGCCAAGACGGCCGAGATGTACGCCAAGGCGCACTTTACCGGCGATTTTGAGGCGGACCTCATCACGCTGGCTCCCTATATGGGTCTGGATTCCATCCGTCCCTACCTGCCGTACTGCGCCGAGCAGGGCAAAGGCGTCTTTGTGCTCTGCCGCACCTCCAACCCCGGCGCGATGGATTTTGAGTACAAGAAGCTGGAAGACGGCCGCCATGTGTATGATCTGGTGGCGGACAGCCTGACCGAGATGGGCCGGGAGTATACCGGCGAGTCCGGCTACTCCAGCATCGGTCTGGTCATCGGCGGCACCCACACCGAGGAAGCCACCGAGATCCGTGCGGCCTATCCCAATACCTTCTTCCTGATCCCCGGCTACGGGGCGCAGGGCGGCAAGGCAGCGGACATCGCCCAGTATCTGAACAAGGGCAACGGCGGCGTCGTCAACTCCAGCCGCGGCATCTTGCTCGCATACCGCAAACAGCCCGGCATCGCCTTTGATGAGGCGGCCTATCGGGAATGTGTACGCATGAGGGAGGACATTCAGGGTGAGTGCAATAAGCTGTAAGACCGAGGTGCTGGACCGCAAAGTGCTGACGGAGGACATTCGCAGCCTGACGGTGGACTGGTCCTTCGAGGATCATGAGCCCCATGCCGGACAGTTCTTCATGCTCCGCGCCTGGGCGCCGAACGAGACCCCCATTCTGTCCCGCCCCATCAGCGTGCGGGACTATGATCCCGAGACGGGCCGCCTGACCTTCCTGTATCAGGTCAAAGGGGAGGGGACCCGCAAACTGGCCGCGCTGGAACCCGGCGACGAACTGACGGTGACCGGCCCCTGCGGCAACGGGTTCGATGCGGCCGCTGCCGACAAGGCGGCGGATACCAAGGGCATCGCCGTTGTGGGCGGCGGCATCGGCACGGCGCCGCTGCTGCAGCTCTGCAAGGAACTGGCACAGCTGGCCTGCCGGCCCGACCTGTACTGCGGTTTCCGGGATGAACCCTATGGCCTGGATGAGTTCCTGCCCTACTGCCGGACCATCAACATTGCCACCGACTCCGGCGCGGTGGGCTACCATGGCCTTGTCACCGGGATTCTGCATCCCGAACAGTATGCGATGGTGCTGACCTGCGGCCCCACGGTGATGATGCGCGGGGTCTACAAACTCTGCGCCGAGCACGGCGTTCCCTGCTATGCCAGTCTGGAACGCAAGATGGCCTGCGGCCTCGGCGCCTGCCTGGGCTGCACCTGCCAGACCAAGGTGGGCCCCAAGACCGTCTGCCGTGACGGCCCGGTTTTCCCGGCGGAGGAGGTGTTTGACTGATGGCAGATCTGCGTGTGAATCTTTTCGGCCGTCAGCTGGCCGGCCCCGTGATCGCGGCGTCCGGCACCTTCGGCTTCGGCCCCGAATATGCCGACATCGAGGACCTGACCCGTCTGGGCGGTATCTCCGGCAAGGGACTGACGCTGTACGGCCAGCCCGGTAACCCCGGCGAGCGTCTGCTCGAAACGCCTTCCGGCCTGATGAACTCCATCGGCCTGCAGAACCCCGGTGTGGAGCATTTCATCCGGCATGAGCTGCCTGCCATGAAGCAGTGCGGCACCTCGGTGTGGGCCAACCTCGGCGGCCATACCGTTGAGGAAAATGTGGAGGGTGTCCGGATGCTCTGCGAAGCGGGTGTGGATGTGCTGGAACTCAACATCAGCTGTCCCAACGTCAAGCAGGGCGGTCTGGCCTTCGGCATCCGTGCCGTGGACGCCGAACAGGTGGTCTCGGCGGTGCGGGGCGTCTGCACCGTTCCGCTCGTCGTCAAACTCAGCCCCCAGGCCGAAAACCTGCCCGATATGTGCCGCGCGGTGGAAGCCGCCGGTGCCGACGGCATCAGCCTCTGCAACACCTTCCAGGCGTGCGCCATCGACCTCGAAAAGCGCCGCCCGGTGTTTGACAATATCTTTGCCGGCCTCTCCGGCCCGGCCATCCGTCCCATCGCCCTGCGCATGGTGTGGCAGGCGGTGGGCGCCGTCAAGATTCCGGTCATCGGGCTCGGCGGTATCCTGACCGGCGCCGATGCGCTGGAATTCATCATGGCCGGTGCCGCCGCCGTTCAGGTCGGCACCGCCAACTTCCTGGACCCGACGGCCTGCGTGCGCATCACCCGGGAGATCGGTGAGTGGATGGACGCCCACGGCGTCGCCACGCTGGACGAGATCCGCGGCTGTGCCCGGAACTGAATTTTTATACTGAAATATTGAAAAAATATACAAATTGTGCTATATTGAATCAGCAAATTACGGAGGGAACAACCATGGCAAGAGAAGCAATCGAAGTTCTGAAGGAATGTGAAGCATTTTTGGAGGGGCATTTTCTGCTCTCTTCGGGCCGCCATTCCGGCGCCTACTGCCAGATGGCCTATCTGCAGCAGTATCCTGACAAGTGTGCCGAAGTCATGACCGCCGTCGCGGACAAGCTGCGCGATCAGCAGATCGACGTCATCGTGGGACCGGCCATGGGCGGCATCGTCTATGCCTACGAGCTGGGCCGTCAGCTGGGCAAGCGCGCGATCTTCACCGAGCGCGTGGACAATGTGATGACGCTCAAGCGCTTTGCGATCCATCCCGGTGAGCGCTGCATCATTGCCGAGGACGTTGTGACCACCGGTATCTCCAGCCTGGAGACCAAGCGTGTCATCGAGGAAGCCGGCGGCATCTGCCTGGGCATCACCTGCGTGGTGGACCGCACCCGCCCCGAAGCTCCCTCTCCGATTCCCATTCTGGCCAGCGCGCTGAAGCTGGATCTGCCCAACTATGCGCCGGAGGAGTGCCCGCTGTGCAAGGAGGGCAAACTGCCGCTGGTGCACCTGGGCAGCCGCAAGATGAAGCAGGCCGCCAAGCAGACGCTGTAAGGCAGCGTTCATGGAAAATGTAAGAAGGACAGAAGCAACACCAAGGATTGCGAGGCAACACATGCAGGCATTTCTGATATTGGCCAACGGCAAGATCCTGAGCGGCAAGAGCATCGGCTGCCCGGGAACCACCGTCGGGGAAGTCGTTTTTGCGACCGGCATGGTCGGCTTTGAGGAAACCCTCACCGACCCCAGCTACTACGGTCAGATCATCACCCAGACCTATCCGCTCATCGGCAACTACGGCATGAACAGCCAGGACAAGGAGAGCGACCGGATCTGGGCCAAAGGATATATTGTGCGGGAGGCGTGCACAACGCCGTCCAACTTCCGCAGTGAAGAGACGCTGGACACCTTCCTGAAGGAGAACGGCATCATCGGCATCGAGGGCATTGATACCCGTGACCTGACCCGTACCCTGCGGGAGAGCGGTGTCATGAACGGTGCCATCACCACCGAATTTGATCCCCGCACCGAGCCTGACCGTCTGGCAGCGCTCATGCCCGAAATCAAGCGCTATGCGGTGGTCGGCGCCGTGGACGCCGTCACCTGCACCGAACCCAAGTGCTTCGCCCCCACGGCGGGCGTGGCGGAAGGGGAGGAGCCGCTGCATATTGCGCTGCTCGACCTGGGCTGCAAGAAAAACATTGTGCGGTGCCTGACCAAGCGCGGCTGCCGTGTGACGGTGCTGCCCGGCCATACGACGGCGGCGGAGCTGTCCGCTCTGGCGCCGGACGGACTCATGCTCTCCAACGGTCCCGGAGACCCGGCCGAGAACGTGCAGATCATCCAGAACATCCGTGAAATGCTGGAAACCGGCATCCCTGCCTTCGGCATCTGCCTGGGCCATCAGCTGACCGCGCTGGCGGCCGGCGCCAAGACCGCCAAGATGAAGTACGGTCACCGCGGTGCCAACCAGCCTGTCACGGATTTCGCGATGGAGCGCACCTTCATCACCAGCCAGAACCACGGCTATGCGGTTCTGGGCGATACGCTGCCTGCCGGTGTCGGCCGGGTCAGCCATGTGAACGCCAATGACAAGACCTGCGAGGGCATTGAATACCTGCAGTGGAACTGCTTTACCGTGCAGTTCCATCCCGAAGCCAACGGCGGTCCCAAGGACACCGAGTTCCTGTTCGACCGTTTCCTGCAGAATGTCCGCCGCATCAACCGTGTGAAAGGGGGCCGCTGAGATGCCGAAAGATCCCAAAATCAAGAAGGTACTGGTCATCGGTTCCGGTCCCATCATCATCGGCCAGGCCGCGGAGTTCGACTATTCGGGCACCCAGGCCTGCCGCGCGCTGAAATCCGAAGGCATCGAGACGGTGCTGGTCAACTCCAACCCCGCCACGATCATGACCGACCCGGATATTGCCGATCATGTCTATATTGAGCCCCTCACCGCGGAAGTGGTGGAGCGCATCATTGAAAAGGAACATCCCGACGCCATCCTGCCCAACCTGGGCGGCCAGATGGGCCTGAACCTCTCGATGGAACTGGCCCGCAGCGGCTACCTGGATCGCTCGGGCGTGCGCCTGCTGGCCTGCCGCCCCGACACGATTGACCGTGCCGAGGACCGTCAGCTCTTCAAGGATACGATGGAGAAGCTGCATCAGCCGGTCATTCCCTCCAAGGTTGTGGAGGATCTCGACTCCGCCATGGCGTTTGCCGAGGTCATCGGCTATCCCGTCATCGTCCGTCCCGCCTTCACGATGGGCGGCACCGGCGGCGGCATCTGCGAAGACCCCGAAAAGCTGCACGAGATTGCCACCAACGGCCTGCGTCTTTCCCCCATTCATCAGATTCTGGTGGAAAAGTGCATCGCCGGCTGGAAGGAAATCGAGTACGAGGTCATGCGTGACCACAAGGGCAATGTGATCACGGTCTGCAACATGGAAAACCTCGACCCCGTCGGCGTGCATACCGGCGACTCCATCGTTGTGGCGCCCAGCCAGACGCTGTCCGACCGCGAGTACCAGATGCTGCGTACCGCCGCGCTGGACATCATCACCGAGCTGGGCATCGAAGGCGGCTGCAACTGCCAGTTTGCCCTCAAGCCGGACAGCTTCGAGTATGCGGTCATCGAGGTCAACCCTCGTGTGTCCCGTTCCTCGGCGCTGGCCTCCAAGGCCACCGGTTATCCCATCGCCAAGGTGGCCACCAAGATCGCGCTGGGCTATACCCTGGACGAGATCACCAACGACGTCACCGGCGAGACCTGCGCCTGCTTCGAGCCTGCCCTGGACTATGTGGTGGTCAAGTACCCCAAATGGCCTTTTGACAAGTTTGTCTATGCCGACAAGTCCCTGGGCACCCAGATGATGGCCACCGGTGAGGTCATGGCCATCGGCAACAACTTTGAACATGCCCTGATGAAGGCGGTTTCTTCCATCGAGCTGGGAATGGATACGCTGACCCTGCCGGACTTCGAGAAACTCAGCGATGAGGAAGTCATCGAACATCTGCATGTGCAGGATTCCGAGCGTGCCTTCTGCGTATATGAAGCCCTCAAGCGCGGCGTGCCGCACCAGACCATCTACGACATCACCAAGATCGACTGGTGGTTCCTCGATAAGATGCAGCACCTGGCCAACATCGAGAAGGGCCTCAAGGTCGGCGAACTGACCCGTGAGAAGTATCTGGAAGCCAAGCATTACGGCTTCCTGGACAAGACGATCCTCCGCCTGTCCGGCGCCGACAAGCTGCCGATGGACAATTACGTTGCCGGCTTCAAGATGGTCGATACCTGCGCCGCGGAGTTCGCTGCCAAGACGCCGTATTTCTACTCCACCTGCGACAAGGTCAACGAGGCCGAGCAGTTCATCGAGGAGCACAAGAGCAACAAGAAGAAGATCCTGGTCTTCGGTTCCGGCCCCATCCGCATCGGTCAGGGCATCGAGTTCGACTACTGCTCGGTCCATGCCGTCTGGACGCTCAAGAAGCACGGCTGCGAGGCCATCCTCGTGAACAACAACCCCGAGACGGTTTCCACCGACTTTGATACCGGCGACCGTCTGTATTTCGATCCGCTGAACCCCGAGAGCGTGGACAACATCATCGCCACCGAGAAACCGGACGGCTGCCTGGTCCAGTTCGGCGGCCAGACCGCCATCAAGCTGGCCAAGCACATGGATGAGATCGGTCTGCCCATCTACGGCACGCCCGCCGATGCCATCGACGAGGCCGAGGACCGCGAGCGCTTCGACGAGCTGCTGGAGCGCTGCGGCATTCCCCGCCCGGCGGGCCGCACGGTCTTTACGCTGGACGAGGCCCTCAAGGCTGCCCAGGAGGTCGGCTACCCGGTCCTGATGCGTCCGAGCTATGTCCTCGGCGGCCAGAATATGATCGTGGCCTACAACTCTGCCGATGTCATCGAGTATATGGGCGTCATCACGGCCCATGTCGATATGAGCCACCCGGTGCTGATGGACAAGTACATCTACGGCACCGAGTGCGAAGTCGACGCCATCTGCGACGGCACCGACTACCTGGTTCCCGGCGTCATGGAGCAGATCGAGCGCACCGGTGTCCATTCCGGCGACTCCATCTGTGTCTACCCGCCGTATGACTTCCCCCAGAGCGTCATCGACACGCTGGTGGATTACACCGGCCGCTTTGCCCGCGAACTGCATGTCGTCGGCCTGGTCAACGTCCAGTACGCCGTGCAGGACGGCAAGGTCTACGTCATCGAGGTCAACCCCCGGTCCAGCCGTACCGTGCCCTATATCTCCAAGGTCACCGGCGTTCCGATGGTGGATCTGGCTGTCCGCTGCACGCTGGGTGAAAAACTCCGCGATATGGGCTACGGCACCGGCCTGTGGCGTGGCGGCAAGAGCCCCTATGTGGCCGTCAAGGTGCCGGTGTACAGCTTCCTCAAACTCCACGGCGTGGATACCATGCTGGGACCCGAGATGAAGTCCACCGGCGAGGTTCTGGGCATTGCCCCCACCTTCCACGAAGCCATGATCAAGGGCCTGGTTGCCGCGGGCTACCAGTTCAAGACGCCCGGCCCCGGCTCCTGCGTGATCATTTCGGTCAAGGATTCCGACAAGAAGGAGGCCGCCGAACTTGCCTGGCGGCTGCATGATTACGGCTATAAGATCTACGGTACGCCCGGCACGGCCCGCTACTTCAACAGCCAGATGATTCCCTGCAGCGTCGTGCGCCAGATGAGCGGCGAGCGCCCCAACGTCATCGACCTGCTGGAGAGCGGTCTGGTGGATTACATCATCTCCACCTCGCCCCATGGCCGTGACCCGCACCGCGATTCCGTCAAGTTCCGCCGCAAAGCCACGGAGCTTTCCATCCCCTGCATCACGGCGCTGGACACCGCCCGGATTCTTGTCGATGCTATGCGCAGTGACCATGATATCAGCAAGATGGAACTGGTGGATATTGCACATCTCCACCGGGAAGCTGCCGCGGAAAAATAACAGCGATTTTCAAAAATTGAACAGATGTACACCTATCTGACAAAGTTTGCGCCGAAAGCAGCGTCTTTTTGTGAGAATTGACGATTTTTGCAGATGGATTTGCGTTTTTGGGAAAATCGCTTGATTCTGCGAGATATTTTCTCTATAATTATCTGCGTACAAAGACGGGGTGCTTTGTGCGGCACCCATTATAATAGGAGAAAAGGAACAATGACGAGATCACAGTTGATTACGAAAGTTGCAAACGATACGGGAGTTTCCGCCGCCGAAGTCGAAAAGATCATGGATGGGATTTTCGGGACGATCGGGGATGTGCTGAAGTCCGGTGACAAGGTTACCATCGCCGGGTTTGGCCGGTTCGAGATGCGTGAGCGCCAGACCAAGAACTTCACCAACCCCAAGACGAAGGTCACCAGCCAGCTTGAGCCCACCGCCATTCCGGGCTTCAAGGCCAGCGGCCGACTGAAGGAAAAGGTCAGCAAATAAACGCTGATTGATGCTGTGATACGGTATACCGCCCCGGGTTTCAGGACCTGCGGGCGGTATATTTTTGCCTGTCCGGTGCCAGACGGTGCATACCCTCTTGCAATTTGGCGAAAAAGGGGTATACTGATACCAGAATTCCGGACACGGATTCAGAATTTTAACGCAGAGTAGGGACCCGCGCGTTGGCGGCTATCAGCCGCCGCAGTGCCTGACCAACGGGGAGTTGTGGCAGGACGAAGAGGCCGCGGAAGGTGCCTTGTGCATCTTCCGGCGCCCGCGGTGCTGGCCCCGCATCCCACTGCTGCATGATGGTGTGCAACGGCGGGTGTGGTTGCACACCCGGTCTGTCTCCTCCTTTGTGCGGCAACACGCACAAAAGGAGGAATTTTTTATGTGCAACCGCGATCACAAACCGCTTCCCGTCATCTCCGCCGCCTACTGGCGCACAGCGGCGGATGAACTCAAGAACGTCCGTGTGCTGGCCTTTTCCGGTCTGATCTGTGCCTTTGCCATCATTCTGGAAAGCTTCCCGATCTATCTGATGGGCCACAGCCTCAAGATCCTGTTCAGCTTCCTCGTGGTCGGGCTGGGCTGTGCCTGCTATGGCCCGGTGGTTGGTATGGCCGCCGGGGCAGTCATCGACACGGTGGGCTTCCTGCTGGCCGGCTACGGCGAACCCTATTTCCCGGGATACCTCATCACTGCCATGCTGTCCGGCCTGATCTACGGCGTCATGCTGTACCGCCGCCGTCCCACCGTGCTGCGCCTCATCATCACCCGGCTGCTCATCGACTTCGGCAGCAATGTGCTGCTGGGCAGCGTCTGGAAAGCCATGCTCTACGGCAAAGGATACCTCTATTACCTCACCACAGGGATTGTCAAGAATACCATCCTGCTCCCGCTGGAAGTCGTTCTGATGTGGCTGGTGCTTTCGGCCGCCGAAAAACGCGATCTTGACCGTCGTTTCCTCCACAATCGACCCGGCATCCATTGAATCCCGATCATTCGGCACAGGGCCCGGCCTTTACAAGGCGCGGGCCCTGTGTTATACTTGGAAAAGTTTCCGACCGACCGGTCGGTCAGATTTCAGAGATGCGCAGCCGGTGCCTCGTTGCCCATCCCGGCAGGGGAGAGCCGCTGCGGGGGGATTGAATCCATGTCAAAATTCAGTGTACAGAAGCCGTTTACCGTGCTGGTTGCCGTCATTCTGGTTCTGGTGCTGGGCTTTGTCAGCCTGTTCGGGATGCAGACCGACCTGCTTCCCAACATGAACCTGCCCTACCTGCTGGTGCTGACGACCTACCCGGGCGCCAGCCCCGAACGGGTGGAATCCGATGTCACCGAACCGGTGGAGAGTGCGCTCTCCACCATCAACGGCGTCAAGAATGTGACCAGCCAGTCCAACGAGAATTACAGCATGATCGTGCTGGAATTTGAAGAGGACACCAATATGGACAGCGCGATGGTCAAGGCCAGCACGGCGGTCAACCAGATGGAGGACTCGCTGCCCGACCTGGCCTCGACGCCGACGCTCATCGAGATGAGCCCCGACATGATGGCCACCCAGTATGTGGCGGTGGACTGCGAGGGAATGGACATCTATGACCTGTCCGAGCTGACCGAGGAGACCATTGTGCCGCGCCTGGAACGTGTCAACGGCGTGGCGGATGTCTCCACCACGGGCCTGGTCAAACAGACCGTCCAGATCACGCTGAACCAGGACAAGATCGACGATGTGAATGACCGGCTGCTGGTCACGGTCAGCGACCGTCTGGCCGACGCCAAACAGCAGCTGGATGACAATGAACAGAAGGTGCAGGCCGGCCTGGCCCAGCTCGATGAAGCCCAGAAACAGCTGGATGCCGGTCAGGATCAGCTGGACAGCCAGAAGGCTTCGCTGACCCAGCAGCTGCGGGATGCCGTTGCCAAGCTCAATGATCAGATTCCCGCGCTGGAAAGCAAAATTTCCGATCTTGAGGGGCAGATTGCCGACATCCAGCAAAAGCTCAGCAGCCTGCCTGCGGACGGCAGCGGCACACCGGTCATCACACTGCCCATCGACGACGCCATGCTGGCCCAGACCCGGGACCTGCTGGCGCAGTATGACCCGCAGTATGACGCCTCGGCGATGCCCGCCAACCTCGAGGATGCCGAGACCCACCTCGAAAAGCTCACGGCCATGCTCTCCTCGGTGGAGCGCGCCGAACAGAATCTCCAGCAGCTGGCCGCGCCGCTCACCGGCGGCCAGCCGGTGGATACGGTCTGCAGCAGCCTGGACAACGAGATCCTGAGCCTGACCCTGCAGATCCAGCAGAAGGACAATGAGATCGTCCAGATGCAGCAGACGCTGGAAACCCAGACCGACCCGGCCCAGCAGGAACAGACCCGGCAGGCCATTGCGACTGCCACCGACGAAAAGACCTCCCTTGAAACCCAGCGCAGCGACAAACAGACCACCCGGGACACGCTGGACCCCTACGCCCAGGCCCTGACCAGCCTGGGAACGGCCAAGACGGCCCTGAAGAATGCCGAATTGCTCGTGCAGGCCCGCCAGGAAGCGGAGGACAGCCTCAACACCAGTACCCAGACCCAGCGGGAAGCCCTGCAGCGGTCGCTGGACAGCCTCAATGAACAGCTGGACAAGGCGCGCAGTATGCTTTCCCAGCTCAATGACCAGCGTGCCCAGCTGCAGAGCAGCCTGGAATCGCTGGAAGCCAACCCCAACGATTCCGACGTGATCGGTATGGCGACCCAGCTGCTGCTCAGCGGCGCCCAGGCCCAGATTTCCCTGGGCCAGTTCCAGCTGGACAGCGGCCGCACCCAGCTCGAAGCCGGACAGACCCAGCTGGATGCCGCCCGGCAGGAGTATGAGTCCGCCCGTGAGGAAGCACTCGGCAAGGCGAACCTCGACCAGCTGCTGGACATGTCCACGCTGACGGCCATGATCGGTGCCCAGAACTTCTCGATGCCCGCCGGCTATATCCAGGGTGGGGAAGGGGATGACGAGCAGTACGTCCTCAAAGTCGGGGATGCCTTTTCCAGCGTAGAGGAACTGCAGGATATGCTGCTCTGCAGCATGGACGGCATCGGCGATGTCCGGCTCAGCGATGTGGCCGATGTGGAGGTCGTGGACAACGCCGGCGACAGCTATACCAAGATGGGCCACAACCAGGCCGTTGTGCTGGAAGTCTACAAGAGTTCGACGGCCTCCACCTCCACGGTGGCCAAGGCCAGCACCGAGGCCATGAAGGAGCTCATGGCCGAGCATGAGGGCCTGCATCTGACCGCGATCATGGACCAGGGCGACTACATCGAGCTCATCGTCAACAATGTCCTGTCCAACCTGATCCAGGGCGCCATCCTGGCTGTCATCGTGCTGGCCTTCTTCCTCAAGGATGTGCGTCCCACCCTCGTGGTGGCCATCAGTATGCCGCTCAGCGTGCTGTTTGCCATCGTCCTGATGTACTTTACCGGCATCAACCTGAACATTCTCAGCCTGTCCGGCCTGGCGCTGGGCATCGGTATGCTGGTGGACAACTCGGTGGTTGTCATCGAGAACATCTACCGCCTGCGCAACCGCGGCGTCCCCGCGCCCCGGGCAGCGGTGCAGGGGGCCCGGCAGGTGGCCGGCTCCATCATCTCCTCGACGCTCACCACCATCTGCGTCTTCCTGCCGCTGGTCTTTACCAGCGGTATGGTCATGGACCTGCTCTCCGATATGGCGCTGACCATCGCGTACAGCCTCATTGCCTCGCTGATTGTGGCCCTCACCGTGGTGCCCTGTGCGGGTTCCACCGTGCTGCGCAGACAGAAAGAGATCCGCCATCCCTGGTTTGACCGGTTCCTGAATTTCTACGAAAAAGTGCTTCGGTTCTGCCTGCGCGTCAAGGCCGTTCCGCTGACGCTGGCAGTCGTTCTGCTGGCGCTCTCGGTCTGGCGTGTCGCCACGATGGGCGTTGTGCTGATCCCCGAGATGAGCACCAACCAGCTTTCGGTGACGGTCAAAGTGCCGGACGGCACCGAATCCCAGCAGGCGTTCCAGACCGCCGACCAGGTCATGGATGCGCTGCTCACGGTGGACGGCATCGACTCGGTCGGTGCCATGTCCGGCGGTGCGGCCACCGGTGCCATGGCGGGCCTGTCCGCCATGAGCGGCGCCCAGCAGGATACGACCAGCTTCCTGTATTATCTGCTCCTCAATGAGGACGGCGCCCGCCATCAGGATGCGCTCAAACAGGAAATCTCCGACAAGACGGCCGGTTTGCCCTGCGAGGTCACGGTGGCCTCCAGCGGTTCGATGGATATGACCAGCCTGACGGGCAGCGGCCTGGAGATCGACGTGTACGGCAATGATCTGGATGACCTGCTCACCGCGAGCGAGACGGTCATGCAGATGCTCAACGGGGTGGAGGGCATCACGAATGTCTCCAACGGCCAGGAAGCCGGCGACAGCGAGGTGCGCATCGTCGTGGACAAGGACCAGGCCATGCGCTACGGGCTGACAGTCGCGCAGGTTTATCAGCAGATTGCCCAGGCCCTGACCTCGGAATCCACCGCCACCACGCTGACGGTGGGCAGCGACAGCTTTGATGTGACGATCGTCGATCCCACCGAGACCCCCGATCTTGATGAGATTTTTGATCTGCCCTTTGAGACCACCGTCATGGCGGAGGACGGCTCCACCGTCAAGGAAACCCACAAGCTCAGCGAGTTCGCGACCCGCCAGACCGGCGAGAGCTATGCGACGATCAACCGTGAGAATTCCTCCCGGATGATTGCCGTCACCTCCGACACGATGGACGGCTACAACACGACGCTGATTTCCCGCGAGGTGGAAGGCAAGCTGGCGGCGCTGGACCTGCCCGAAGGCTGTACGGCCGAGATCGGCGGCGAGACCACCCAGATCAATGATATGATCCAGCAGATGGTCAAGATGATGCTGCTGGCGCTGGCCTTTATCTACTTTATTATGGTGGCGCAGTTCCAGAGTCTGCTGTCTCCCTTCATCGTGCTGTTCACCATTCCGCTGGCCTTCACCGGCGGCATGCTCGGCCTGATGGCGACCGGCGAGCCGCTCTCGCTGATTACGCTGATGGGCTTCCTTGTGCTGATGGGTGTTGTGGTCAACAACGGCATTGTCTTTGTGGACTACGCCAACCAGCTGCGGATCGGCGGCCTGGACCGCACCGAAGCCCTGGTGGCGACCGGCCGGACCCGGATGCGCCCCATCCTGATGACCACCCTCACCACGGTCCTTGCCATGGTCACCATGCTGATCAGCACCGATCCGGGCAGCGAGATGGGCCGGGGCATGGCCATTGTCATCATCGGCGGCCTGTCCTACGCCACCCTGATGACGCTGCTCATTGTTCCGGTGCTGTATGACCTGTTCTACCGCCGTCCGCCGCTCAACATTCAGGTGGATGATGAAGGAATGGACGAGCTGCCGGACGATGCCGCGGAATTCGCAGCGGAATTTGAGGCCCGCAAACACCGGGAAGAGCCGCCCCGCGATGACCGCCACCGCCGTTTGCATCTGCCGTCCGGTGCCGGACCGGACACGAGCGAGGAGGGAACCCGCAATGACACCTGATCTGCGCAAAGAGCGAGAAATCGGCATCTATGAGGCAACGCTGCGGCTCATCGGGTCGGGGCAGGACCCGATGACCATGAAGGTGCAGCAGATTGCCGAGGCAGCCGGCATCGGCAAGGGCACCGTGTACGAGTATTTTTCCTCCAAGGAGGAGATCCTGCGCGGTGTGGCGCTGCACAGCTTTGACACCGAGATTGTCCGCGTCCGCACCCTGATGGCCCGCTGCATGACGCTGGAGGACCTGGAAGAGGCGGTCACGACGTATCTCTCCGACCTGATGCAGACCCGCATGGCCGCCTACCGGGTGATTGCCGGAAACATCAATACCCCCGATGCCGGGATGGCATCGGAAGTGGCCCGGCGGATCGGGGAACTGCGCGCCATCACCGGCGAGACGGTGGACCGTCTGCGGCAGGCCGGCCGGACAGAGAAAACCCTTGACCGGAATTATTGCGATCTGGCGCTGTTTTGCGCGGCGCTCGGGGGCCTTGTCTGCCTCAGCGTGGGCCAGTGCAGCGGGATTGCCAGCCCCGAAGGCATCCTCACCGAGCTGCGCAAACTGCTCCATCGGGCCCTGCAGCCGCTGCCCACCGGCAATACCTGACTGAAAAAGTATGACTTTTACCTCAAAACTTTGTGCGAAAAAACGGGCAAAAGCAACTTCATTCCCGCAAATTCACCAATAATTCACAAACTTTTTACATTTTTTCCCCAAGGCATTGCAAATTTCAGCGCCCGCGGCTACAATAGGACTCGTCAGAAAAAAATGCGACCGTTCCCGAAAACGCGATTCCAGAACGGCGCATTTTTGTCGTTTTTGCTTATTTTGAGGGAAGGAGCAAATCACACATGAAAAAACTGTTGGGCATTGTTTTGTCCGCCGTGATGCTGTTCTCGCTGGCCGCTTGCGGTGCAACCGGCAGCAGTGAAGCTGCGTCTGTCACCTCCGGTGCCACGCAGGAGTCCTCCGCAGCCGATACGACGGCTGCCAGCGACCTGAAGATCGGCGTCATCCTGGTCGGTGACGAGACCGAAGGTTACTCCGCCGCGCACATCAACGGCATCAAGGCCGCCGCTGAAAAGCTGGGCCTGTCCGATGACCAGATCGTCTGGAAGTACAAGGTTCCGGAAAGCGCCGAGTGCTCCGACGCTGCTGAAGACCTGGTCGGTCAGGGCTGCAACCTGATCATCTCCAACTCCTACGGCCATCAGAGCTATGTGGTCGAGGTCGCCGAGCGTTATCCCGATGTCACCTTCGTTTCGATGACCGGTGACTTCGCCGCGCTGACCGGCCTGAGCAACTTCAAGAATGCCTTCACCAACGTCTACGAGAGCCGTTATGTCTCCGGCGTTGTGGCCGGCATGAAGGTCAAGGAGCTCGTCGAATCCGGCACCCTGACCCCCGAGACCCAGCCCGACAGCTTCACCGCTGACGGCAAGGTCAAGATCGGCTACGTCGGCGCCTTCAACTACGCCGAAGTCGTTTCCGGCTACACCGCCTTCTTCCTCGGCGTCCAGAGTGTCTATCCCGACGTTGCCATGGAAGTCATGTACACCAACTCCTGGTTCGATATCGACAAGGAAGGCGCTGCCGCTGAGGCTCTGATCGCCAACGGCTGTGTCATCATCGGCCAGCACGCCGACTCCACCGGTGCTCCCGCTGCCACCCAGAAGCAGAAGGATGCCGGCAAGATCTGCTACTCCGTGGGCTACAACATCGACATGCTCGAGACTGCTCCCACCGCTGCCCTGACCTCCGCCACCAACGTCTGGGAGGTCTACTACGAGGAAGCCTTCACCGCCATGATGAACGGCGAAGAGATCCCGACCGACTGGTCCAAGGGCTATGACGACGGTGCCGTTGCCATCACCGCGCTCGGACCCGAGTGCGCCGAGGGCACTGCCGAAAAGGTCGCCGAAGTGGAAGCGGCCCTCAAGGACGGCAGCCTGCATGTCTTTGATACCTCGAAGTTCACGGTCGGCGGCCAGACGGTGACCACCGCGCCCATCGACCTGACCTACTACGATTACTCCACCGGCTCTCCTGTTGCCGTGTATGAAGGCCCCACCGAGGAGGCCATCACCGACGGCTACTTCTCTGAGTCCACGCTGCGCAGCGCTCCGTACTTTGCCCTGCGCATCGACGGCATCACCGAAGACGCCGAGCCCGTTGCCTGATCCTGAACCGAAGATTTTGGAGGGAAGCTCTGTCCAACGGGGAGCTTCCCTCTCTTTGACGTTACACACCTTTTACGACGTACCATGAGAGGAGTCCTTCCCATGCCGCAAACCCAATATGCCGTCCGGCTGGAACATGTGACCAAGACCTTCGGCGAGGTCGTGGCCAACCATGATGTCTCGCTGGACATCCGCCGTGGCGAGATCCTCTCCCTGCTGGGAGAGAACGGCTCCGGCAAAACTACCCTGATGAACATGATTGCCGGCATCTATTACCCGGACGGCGGCACGATCATCGTCAACGACCAGCCTGTGGACATCCGTTCCCCGCGTGATGCGCTTGCGCTGGGCATCGGCATGATCCACCAGCATTTCAAGCTGGTGGATGTCTTCACGGCGGTGGAGAACATTGCCCTGAGTATGGATGCCGGCGAAAAGTTTGACCTGCGCCGCGTCCGCGACAAGGCCCGTGCCATCTGCGAGAAATATCAGTTCGCCCTCGACCTGGACCAGAAGGTCTATGAGATGAGCGTCAGCCAGAAGCAGACGCTGGAGATTGTCAAGGTGCTGTTCCGCGGCGCCGACATCCTGATCCTCGACGAGCCGACCGCCGTTCTGACCCCGCAGGAGACCGAAAAGCTCTTTGCGGTCATCCGCAACATGAAGGCGGACGGCAAGGCGGTCGTCATCATCACCCACAAACTCCACGAGGTGCTGGAAATCTCCGACCGCGTGGCCATCCTGCGCAAGGGTGAGTATGTGGGCACCGTCGATACCCGCGATGCCACCGAGGCCAGCCTGACCGAGATGATGGTGGGCCAGAAGGTGGAGCTCAACATCCACCGCACGATGCCCAACAACCCGACCCGCCGGCTGTCCGTCAAACACCTGACGGTGCGCAGCCCCGAGGGCAACAAGGTGCTGGACGACGTGAGCTTTGATGCGTACGGCGGCGAGATTCTGGGCATTGCGGGCATTTCCGGCAACGGCCAGAAGGAACTGCTGGAAGCCATTGCCGGTCTGCAGCAGACCGAAGGCGGTTCCGACGTGCGGTTCTATGCGCCGGGCGCCGAGGAAAAGCCCATGCCGCTGCTGGGCAAGACCCCCAAGGAAATCCGCGATGCCGGTGTGCATCTGAGCTTTGTCCCCGAAGACCGCCTTGGCATGGGCCTGGTGGGCTCGATGGGCATGACCGACAACATGATGCTCAAGAGCTACGGCGAGGGACATTCTCCCATCGTGGACCACAAGACGCCCCATGAACTGGCCGAGAAGGTCCGCCGTGAACTCGGCGTCGTCACGCCCAGCCTCAACACGCCGGTCTCCCGTCTGTCGGGCGGCAACGTGCAGAAGGTGCTGGTCGGCCGTGAGCTGGCGGCTTCGCCCATCGTGCTGATGACCGCCTATGCCGTGCGCGGCCTGGACATCAACACTTCCTACACGATCTACAACCTGCTCAATGAGCAGAAGGAACGCGGCGTCGCCGTCATCTATGTCGGCGAGGACCTGGACGTTCTGCTGGAACTCTGTGACCGGATTCTCGTCCTCTGCGGCGGCCGGGCCAACGGGATGCTGGACGCCCGCACCACGACCAAGGAGGAAGTGGGTCTGCGTATGACCAACCTGATGAATGAGAAGGAGGCAGCCCAATGACCAGCCAAGTTGTCAATGCCGAACCGCTGGTTCGTATCTCCAAGCGGGAAGGCGCCACCTTCGTGCAGAAAGTGGTGGTCCGCGCCGTGGCCATCGTGCTGGCCCTGGTGGTGGATGCACTGTTCATCTACTTTGTCACCGGCCTGAATCCCCTGAACGTCTACGGCGTCATGTGGAGCGGCACCTTCCTCAACACCACCCGCTTTTCCTGGGCCATGCGTGACCTGTCCAGCCTGCTGTGCATCGCCATCGCCCTCGGACCTGCGTTCAAGATGCGTTTCTGGAACACCGGCGCCGAAGGTCAGGTCCTGATCGGCGGCCTGGTCACCGCCCTGATCATGGTGTATTTCGGCAACAGCCTGCCGGCTCCGGCCCTGTTTGCCGCCATGGTGCTGGGCAGCCTGCTGGCCGGTGCGTTCTGGGGCTTTGTGCCGGCCTGGTTCAAATCCCGCTGGAACACCAACGAAACCCTCTTCACCCTGATGATGAACTATGTGGCCACCAGCATTGTGGCCTGCATGACCAACATCATGCGCGGACAGGCATCCAGCCTGGGCACCCTCAACAAGGCGACCCGCGCCGGCTGGCTCCCCATCGTGGCGGGTCAGCGCTACACCATCAACATCATCATCGTCATTGTGCTCACCTTCGGTATGTACGCCTACCTCAAGTTCTCCAAACAGGGCTATGAGATCAGCGTCGTGGGCGAAAGCGAGAACACGGCCCGCTATGCCGGCATCAATGTCCGCCGCGTCATGGTCCGCACCATGCTGATTTCCGGCGCGCTCTGCGGCCTGTGCGGCTTCATGATCGTCGCCGGCAAGGACCAGACCATCTCCACCACCTCGGCGGGCGGCGACGGCTTCACCGCCATCATCGTGGCCTGGCTTGCCAAGTTCAATACCTTCTATATGGCATTGATCTCCTTCCTGCTGATCTTCCTCGAACGCGGCGCCTCCGAGATCGCTTCCGCCTACTCCCTCAACGAGTATGCGGCCGACATCATCACCGGCGTGATCCTGTTCTTCATTCTCGGCAGTGAATTCTTCATCAACTACCGCCTGATCTGGCGCGGCCATCACACCAACAAGGAGGGGAAGTAATATGAGCAGTCTGATCGCATGGATTCTGCGTGCCATCCCCTTCGGGACCATCATCATGTACGGCGCCCTGGGTGAGACCATCACCGAAAAATCCGGCAACCTGAACCTGGGCGTTCCGGGCATCATGTACCTCGGCGGTTTTGCCGGGTTTGCCAGCGCCTATTACTACGAAAAGCTCAGTGCCTCTCCCAGTGCGGTGATCTGCGTTCTGCTGGCGCTGGTCTGCGCGCTGGCGGCCTCGGCACTGGGCGGCCTGATCTACGCCTTCCTGACCATCACGCTGCGTGCCAACCAGAACGTGACCGGTCTTGCCCTGACCACCTTCGGCATGGGCGTCGCCAACTTCTTCGGCGTCTTTATCCTCAACGGCGCCAGCTACACGGCCGCCCCGCTGGCCTACAAGGCGTTCTCCGCCAAGATCCCCGGCCTGTCGGGCCTCGGCACGGTGGGGGAGGTGCTGTTCTCCTACGGCTTCCTGGCCTATGCGGCCATCATTCTGGCCGTGGTCCTGCACTGGTTCCTCACCCGTACCCGGGCAGGCCTCAACCTGCGCGCCGTCGGTGAGAACCCCGCCACGGCGGACGCTGCCGGCATCAACGTCACCAAGTACAAGTACCTGGCCACCTGCATCGGTGCGGCCATCTGCGGCATCGGCGGCCTGTACTATGTGCTGGACTACAACCAGGGCATCTGGGCCACCACCGGCCAGATTGAAGCGCTGGGCTGGCTTGCCCTCGCCCTCGTCATTTTCACGGTCTGGAGACCCCTCAACGCCATCTGGGGCGCGTACCTGTTTGGCGTGCTGTACTGGCTGTACCAGTTCCTGCCCAGCCTGCTGGGCATCACGGTTCCCAGCTATATGACCGATCTGATCCAGATGCTGCCCTATGTGGTGACCATCGTGGTTTTGATCGTCGTGTCCCTGCGCAAGAAAAAAGAAAACCAGCCGCCCGCTCATCTGGGCCTTGCCTATTTCCGCGAGGAACGCTGAGTCTTTTCTGTCGCCGGCCCTGCTTTTGGCAGCGGGGCCGGCGATTTTCACATTTTCCCCACCAAATCAACACATTTGCAGAATACACTGAATAACGGTATTTTCATATTTTACATAAACAGAGAGGCAGGAATCCCCGATGGAAGAAAAACAAGTCCCGGCCGAAACGCCGGCCATTTCCGAAACCGAGCTCCCCGAAGAGCCGACCGGGCAGCCGGTCAAGCCCCGGCGCAAATCCTGGTTCAAGCGCCATAAAAAACTCACGGTGCTGTTCCTGGTGATCGTGGCAGTCGCCGTCGTTGCGGTCTGGCGCGTCCGCAAGGCGGCTGTGGCGGCCTCCGCCTCCGCAAGCTATCAGTTTGTCCGCACCACCACGCTGCATACCGGCAGCCTCAACGACTCGGTCACGGTGGACGGCACCGTCAAATCCGGTGAGGAAGCCACCGTCACGGTGGACGATGCCGCCAAGACCTACAAGGTGGCCACCGTGGATGTGCAGGTGGGCGATGTGGTGCAGGAGGGCGATGTCATCGCCACGCTGGACACCACCACCCTTGAAGAGCAGATCCAGACGGCCCAGCAGGATTACAACGACAACCTCCAAGCCGCCCAGACCAGTTATGACCGCGCGGTGGATGATTACAACACCTCGGTGGTCCAGCATGAAAACAACCTGATTGATCTGCAGGCCAAGATTGATGACGCCGACCAGAAGCTCAGCGATGCCCAGGACGCCGTCACCAATGCCAAAAACAGCCGTGATGCGGCCCAGAGCAGCTACGACGCGGCCAACGCCAGCTACAACACGATCCGCCAGGCCTACGACACCGCCCAGAGCAGCATCAGCAGCTTTACCGATTCCTTCAACGCGGCGGCCGATGCCCAGAATGCGGCGCTGACCGCTCTCAACGATGCCAATGCCGCGTACAGCGCCGATCCGTCCGATGCCAACAAGGCGGCGGTAGATGCAGCCCAGACAGCCCTGCAGACTGCCCAACAGGGGTACAATGACGCACAGAAAGCGCTGGAGGACGCAAAGAACAGCTGCTCGGTCAGCGAAATGAGCCTGTACGGCTTCGCGGCCATCGAGCAGGCACTGTCAAACGCCGAACAGACCAGAAACAGCGCCGAATCCGCTCTGACCCAGGCCAACAACGCCGTGGATACCGCCGAAACCCAGGTGGAAACCTGCGAGCAGTCCGTCAAGGCGGCTCATGACAGCTACGACCAGGAGAAGAACTACTCCACCATCAAGACCAAGGCCCAGAGCGTGGAGGACGCCAAGACCAAGCTGGAGGACGCCAAAAAAACGCCCGACAACCTCAAGACGCTGCAGGAAACGCTGGAAAAATGCACGCTGACCGCGACGATGAGTGGTACCGTCACCGCCCTGAATGCGACGGTGGGCTCGGTCTGCACCGGCACCGTGGCGACCATCCAGAACACCGACGCCCTGGTGGTGGAAATCACGCTGGCGGCGGATGATGTGCCGAGCCTCTCGACGGGAATGAGCTGCAACATCACCAGCGACGCCACCGGCGATACCGTCATTGCCGGCACGCTGACCCAGATTGACCCGGTGGCCAACGACCAGGGCACGTTCGGCGGCAAGGTCCGGGTGACCGGCGAGGCCGATGATCTGCTGATCGGCATTCAGGCCCGGGTGGAGATCGTCAAGAACGCCACCGACGGGGTGTTCACCGTCCCGATCGACGCGGTCAGCACTGCCGAGGACGGCAGCAGCTATGTGCTGCGCAAGACCGGCGGCGAAGGCACCGATATGACCTTTGAGGAGGTCCCCGTCACCACCGGCGAATCCAACGATTATTACATCATCATCTCCGGTGATTCTCTGGCCGAGGGCGATGTGATCCGTTCCAGCGCCGACCTGAGCGAGGGCATTGAGACAGCGGATTCCTCCGATTCCTTCCCGATGGGGGATATGACGATGGTTCCCGGCGGCGATATGCAGGGCGGCCGCACCGAGATGGGCGGCAGCCGTGACATGGGCGGCGGCGCAGGTGCCGCGGGTGACGCGCCTGCCGGCGGCCCGGGAGGAATGTGATATGCCGCAGGATACAAAAGCCTTCGCCCGGACGATCGCCCGCAGCCTGGGCGCAGAACCGGCGGCCGCACCGCGTCCGCTGATTCAGATGAAGAATATCCGAAAAAGTTATTTTATCGGTCAGCCCAACGAACTTGAGATCCTGCACGGCATTGACCTGACGGTCTGGCCCGGCGAGTTTGTGGCCATCGTCGGCGAATCCGGTTCGGGCAAAAGTACCCTGATGAACATTCTCGGCGTACTGGACAAACCCACCTCGGGCACCTACCGGATGGACGGTGTGGACATCCATGCCGCCGCCGATGATGACCTGGCCGAGATCCGCAACAGCAAGATCGGCTTTGTCTTTCAGACCTACAACCTGATCGGACGCCAGAGCGCCCAGAAGAATATGGAACTCCCGATGCTCTACGCCGGGGTGCCGGGACCGGAACGGGCCCGCCGCGCCAAAGAATGGCTGGAACGGGTGGGCATGGCCGACCGTGCGCGTCACCAGCCCAACGAGCTTTCCGGCGGTCAGAAACAGCGTGTGGCCATTGCCCGCGCCATGGTGAACAACCCCGCGCTGATCCTGGCGGATGAACCCACCGGCGCACTGGACTCCGAGACCTCCCGCGTCGTGATGGACCTGTTTCATGAGATGCACGAGAAGTATCACAAGACCATTGTGCTCATCACCCACAACACGGCGCTGGCCGAGGAATGCCAGCGGGTGCTGACACTGCATGACGGCCGCATTGTGGCCCAGCGAAAGGGGAGTGGTGTGCGTGGCACTCTTTGAATATCTCTCCATGGCGCTGGCCAGCATCCGCAGCAACAAGATGCGCAGTCTGCTCACCATGCTGGGCATCATCATCGGCATTGCCGCCGTCATTGCAATTGTCACGGTGGGCGGCAGTCTTTCCAGCTCGGTCAATGAGAGCATGTCCGGCATGGGCGTCAACGCGATCACGGTCAGCCTGACCCAGAAGGACAGCAGCTCCTCGGACTCTTCGGGAACCCGGGTGCGGCTCTTCATGGATTCCGCCCCCGATGACAGCGATCTGATGACCGATGAGATGATCGCCGAGTACACCGCCGCTTTCCCGGACAAGATCGACCATATCGAGCTGACCCGATCGGTGGGGCTCGGCACCATCGACAAGGTGGGCGACCCCGATACGACCATCTCGGCCGAGGTCACCGGCATCAACCATGCGGCCCTTGAGGCCAAGGAAAAGGACACCCCCATCCTTTCGGGCCGCTGGCTGGACGATACCCGGGACGCCGACCGCAATGTCTGCGTGGTGTCGGAAAAGTTCGTGGAACAGGCGGTGGGCGGCAGCGTCCATGACGCGGTGGGCCAGAAGATCACGCTGACCATCGACGGGATGCCCTACGATTTCTATATCGCCGGTGTCTATGAATATGTCGAGAGCAGCTATTCCAGCCTGCTCGGTGCCACGGATGACGACAGCATCCAGACCGACCTGTATATCCCGCTCGAAGCAGCCCGGCGGATCAGCGGGGCAGGGAACGGCTACCAGAGCCTGACCGTGGTGGCGTCTGCCGGCACCGATGTGGATGCCTTCGTGGATACCACCGGCAGCTATTTTGCCAGCTTCTATACCCGCAACGATACCTGGACCGTCAATGCCTCCAGCCTCTCCTCGCTCGTGGAAACCATGACCGAGATGCTCAACACCGTATCCATGGCCATTTCGGCCATCGCCGCCATCTCGCTGCTGGTGGGCGGCATCGGCGTCATGAACATCATGACGGTCTCGGTCACCGAGCGCACCCGTGAGATCGGCACCCGTAAAGCCCTCGGCGCGACCAACAGCGCCATCCTGACCCAGTTCATCATCGAGTCCATTGTGCTGTGCGCCATCGGCGGCGTCATCGGTGTGGCACTGGGCGTGACGCTGGGCAGTGTGCTCAGCCAGGTCATGGGCTGTGCAGCCCGGCCCAGCCTTGCGTCCATCGTCATTGCGGTGGGCTTCAGTATGGGCATCGGTGTCTTTTTCGGTTACTATCCCGCCAAAAAGGCAGCGCAGCTGGACCCCATCGACGCGCTGCGCTACGAATAAAACAGTTATCACTCCGCCAAAAGACGTTGCTCCCTGAGCAGCGTCTTTTTGTGTCGCAACTATCCTGCCGGCGCTCCGGGGTCCGCCGCATTGCATGGCCATTCTTTTTATGCTATACTAAAAGGTATCGTTTTGGATAGGAAAAGGAAGGAATCAGAAGAATGCAAACCCAGTCAAAATTGTTTTCCAACCGTGCGCTGATCACGCTTCTCTGGCCGCTGGTCATTGAGCAGGCCCTGTCGGTGCTTGTGGGCATGGCCGATACGGTCATGGTTTCCAGCGTGGGCGAGGCCGCCATCTCCGGCGTGTCGCTGGTTGATATGATCAACGTGCTCATCTTCAATATCTTTGCGGCGCTGGCCACGGGCGGTGCCGTCATCACCAGCCAGTTCCTCGGCGCCAAAAAGCCCGAGGACGCCTCCCGCAGCGCCGGCCAGCTGGTCTCGCTCAGTGTACTGCTCGGTGCGCTGGTCATGGCCTTCTGTCTGTGCTTCCGGGCAGCCATGCTGCGGCTCTTCTTCGGCTCCATCACCGACGATGTCATGGCCGCTGCCATGACCTACTTCACGATCACGGCGATGTCCTACCCCTTCCTGGCCCTCTATAACGCCGGCGCCGCCATCTTCCGCTCGACCGGCAACAGTGCGGTCTCGATGAAGGTATCACTGCTGATGAACCTCATCAACGTCTGCGGCAATGCGCTGTGCATCTTTGTGCTGCATATGGGTGTCGAGGGCGTTGCCATCCCCACGCTGGTTTCCCGCATTGTCGGCGCGCTGGTCATTCTGGCCCTGACCACCCGGCATGAAAACGTGGCCCGTGTCACGCTGTCCGGGGTACGGCACCTGCAGCCTGCCATGATCCGGAATATCCTGTATATCGGCATCCCCTCGGCCATGGAAAACAGCCTCTTCCAGCTGGGCCGTGTGCTGGTGGTCAGCATGATCAGCATTTTTGGCACGGTGCATATCTCGGCCAATGCCGTCGCCAACAACCTCGACAGCGTCGGCTGCATTGTGGGCCAGGCCGTGGGCCTGGGCATGATCACCGTTGTGGGACGCTGTGTCGGTGCCCAGGACCTTGACCAGGCTGCCTATTATACCAAAAAACTGCTGCTCTGGGATTATGTGGTACAGGGCGCCACCAACGCACTGGTTCTGCTGCTTCTGCCCCAGCTGCTCAACATGTATACCCTCTCGCAGGAAACCTGGGAACTTGCCCGTCTGCTGGTGCTGATCCACGCCGGATCGGGAATCCTGCTCTGGCCCGCCTCCTTTGTGCTGCCCAACGCGCTGCGTGCGGCCAATGATGTGCGCTTTACCATGGTGACGGCCATCTTCTCGATGGCGGTCTGGCGCATCGGCTTCTCCTACATCCTCTGCGTGCGGCTCGGCATGGGCGCCGTGGGTGTCTGGATTGCCATGGTGGTGGACTGGGTGTTCCGTACCCTCTGCTTTGTTGCCCGCTTTGCCCGCGGCAGCTGGAAGAAAAAGTGTATTGCCCGCTGAACCGGCGGAAAGGAGACCAAGATGAAGTTTGTCAGCTGGAACGTCAACGGCCTGCGGGCCTGCCTGAAAAAGGGCTTTGAGGAGACCTTCCGCACGCTGGATGCCGATGTGTTCTGCATCCAGGAGACCAAGATGCAGCCCGGACAGGCGGATTTTGCCCCCGAAGGCTATACCGAATACATCAACAGTGCCGAGAAGAAGGGATACTCCGGCACGCTGATCTATACCCGGGTCAAGCCGCTGCGCGCCTGGAACGGCATCGGCATCGAGGCGCACAGCCACGAAGGCCGTGCCATCACGCTGGAGTTCCCTGAGTATTATCTGGTCAATGTGTATGTGCCGAACTCGCAGAACGAGCTGGCCCGCATTGATTACCGGATGCAGTGGGAGGACGATCTGCGCGGCTACCTGACCGGCCTGGACCGCGAAAAGCCGGTGATTCTGTGCGGGGATCTGAATGTCGCCCACCAGGACATCGACCTGAAAAATCCCGGTCCCAACCGCGGTGCGGCGGGCTTCAGTGATCAGGAACGCGGCAAATTCGAGGAACTGCTGGCGGCGGGCTTCACCGATACCTTCCGCCACTTTTATCCCGATGCCACCGGCATGTACAGCTGGTGGAGCATGCGGTTCCGTGCACGGGAACGCAACGCGGGATGGCGGATTGACTATTTCCTGGTTTCCAACCGTCTGGTGCCGCAGATCCGCAGTGCCGGTATCCTGATGGATGTGATGGGCTCCGATCATTGCCCGGTCACGCTGGAACTGTAAAAAAGCGCGAATTTTTTTCCGGCCCGCTGCAAAATGCCGCGGGCCCTTCTCGTATCTATATACAGAAAGCGCTTTTGAAAAGGGGGTGTGGGGCTCTGACAAACACAGAATTCAGTGATCTGATGCGGCAGTATCAGAAGCTTGTCTATACGGTTTGCCTGCAGTTTGTACATGACCACCACACCGCCGAAGACCTCACACAGGACACATTCCTGTCGGCGTGGGCCTCTATTGACCGGTGCGACCCCAACTACTACAAACAATGGCTGGTCCGTGTGGCGGCCAACAAATGCAAGGATCACCTCAAAAGTGCCTGGTCCCGCAAGGTGGAAGCGCAGAGTGACGAAACGCTGCCCGAACCCCGCGGCACCCCGCCGCCGGGCAGCGGCCTGCAGGCGGCGGAACCCGACCCGCAGGATGAGCTGTTGCGGCGGACCGATCAGGCGGAACTGGAAACGATGATCCGCACCCTGCGGGAACCCTACGGGCGTGCGGCGACGATGTACCTGCTGGAAGGAATACCGGTCCAGACCATTGCCCGGGTCCTGGGGCGGCCGGCTCCCACCGTGCAGAACCAGCTGTTCCGGGCAAAAGCGATTCTGCGCAAACAGATCCTCGAAAGGAGGCAGGAATGATGGAACAACTCGAACGATTTGACAATAACTTTTTGTTTGACCATGCCGGGCATCTGACGGACAGCGGCCTGCACGCATTGCAGGACGGGCTTCTGGACGATCTGGGAGGCCTCGAGGCGGCCGAGCACCTGACCTTCTGCGATTTCTGTCTTGCGCGTTACACCGCCCTCATCGAGGCGGCCCCCGAACGCCTGCAGCAGCCCATGCGGGACCTGATCCCCCAGGTGCAGAACCTGATGCGGCTGCGCAGCTTCCGGGTCATGACCAACCGGTATGTCTCGACGGCTGCCGCGGTGGTGCTGGCCTTCGCACTGTGGCGGTTCGGATTTTTCGGCGGCGTTCCGGCACCCGACCGGGAACAGACGGCGGGGCAGCCCACCGGCCCGCGCACAACGATCAGCCAGAGCATCAGCGGTGCACTGGACCGCTTCACCAACGGCATCGGCGATGCGCTGTACGGCCTCAAGACGACGGTCAGCAGCGGCCTTGACCAACTGTCGGACCCCGGAAAAATTCTCAACAACACCCTGAATAACGGCGGAGAGACCGCTGATGGAGAGTGAGCACTATGAAGAAAAATGGATTCCTGACATTTGTATTCGCCTGCATCCCCGGTGCAGGGCAGATGTACTACGGCTATATGAAACGCGGTCTGTCGCTGATCTGCTATTTCTGCCTGGCGATCATCGCGGGAATGATTGCCAGCCCGCTGGTCATCCTCTCGCTGATTGTCTGGATGTACAGCTTCTTTGACACCTATGACCTGATCCGTTATCTGGTGGCCGGGGACCCCAAGCCGGACGAATTCCTCTTCTTTGAGGATGTGAGCCGCATCAAGATGGAGGTCTCCCAGCGGAACAAGATCCTGGGCTGGGGCAGCATTGCGCTGGGTGTCTGGCTGATTTACGACAACCTGCTGCGCCCGGTGCTCTACGCGATGCTGAGCTGGCTGGGCATCCGGGCGTACTGGTTCTTTGACCAGGTCCTGCCCTCCGTCATTGTCGCCGTGATCCTCGTCTATGTGGGCGTGCGGCTGCTGGGATTCGGCGGCAAGAACCCGCCTCACAACGATGCCGACGATCTGCCGCCCTACCAGGGACAGTGACCGGGTCCCTACGCAGAAACAGAGGAGATGATTCTCATGGATGAACAGAAGTATACAACGCAACCGCGGAAACCCGAACCCGCACAGCCTGCCGGGCCGGTCAAGGTCCGTCGGGTCGGCACCTTCAGCCTCGGGGTGATGCTGGTCGTCATCGGTGTGCTGCTGGTGGCCCGCATGATTTTCCCGGCCCTCAACGTATCCCTGATTTTTCGGTTTGCCCCGGCGGTGCTGATCGTGCTGGGCATCGAGGTGCTCTGCTATGCCGCGCGACCGGACGTGCGGCTCAAATATGACGGCGTTTCGATTTTTCTGATCCTTGTCATGACGCTGGCCTGCGGAACTTCCTCTTTTGTGGCCCGCATCTGGGATAACTATGACAGCTACATGGTCCGGCAGATGACACTGGAAAAACAGGTGGCTCAGGTGCTGGACACCATTCCCGAAGCGCACAGCACCGTCCGGGATTTCAACGTTTACACCGATTCCAGCACGGTGGATGAGCTTCTGGCGGACAGCCAGTCGGTGGCGACGCTCTATCTGACGATGAACCGCGGTGCCCAGTCCTCGGCCGAGGAATTTGCCGCCGACTGCAAGGCCGTGATGGATGCCTGCCGTTCGCAGGGCCTGGACATCTGGAAATACCGGTTTGATGTCTGGCAGAGCTATGACAGTTTCGATGAAGCGGTCGTTCCGGTCTGGGACCTCGAAGTGAACAGCTGGAGTGCCGGAGCGGATGTGGAAACGCTGGCCGGCCTGGTGGAAACCCGGTACAATTATGACGGCGCAGTCTATGACTCCCTGGAAGAAGCCCAGAGAGAGCTGTACCGTTCGGTGTTCGACAGTGACCCCGATGAGGACTATCGCAATGAGACCGGTACATCGCCGGATGCACGGCAGCGTCAGGAGTTCATGACCGGGCGTCTGGCGCAGGCGGGCGTCGTGATGACGGCCGAAACGGCCAGCGGCAGCCTTTGATTTTTATGACAGGAACCATTTTTGACCGAAATTTTACGGTCCGCTCCGGCGGGCCGTATTGTTTTTGTCCGCAAGGAATGGTACAATAAACTCGTATCTGTTAAATCAACAGGAGGCCATTCCATGAACTTTCTAAAAGGGTATACCAAACAGGAAATCAGTTGGATGATGTACGACTGGGCCAACAGTGCGCACTCGGTCATCATCGTGACACTGCTTCCCATCTTCTTTGACACGGTCGCCAGCTATACGGCGGACAGCGTCTCCAGCATGTCCACCTGGGGCTACGCCACCAGCATTGCCATGGCCATCGTCGCCCTGGCCGCGCCGTTCCTCGGTGTGTTCGGCGATATCCGCGGCATGCGCAAAAAGCTCTTCACCATCTTCATGCTCATCGGTGTGGTTGCCTGCGCCGGAATGGCATTCACGCCGGGAATGGACTTCACCTCCTCGACGGCGGTGGCGGACAAGGTTGCCGCGCTGATTCTTGTACTGTACATCGTCAGCGTCATCGGCTTTGACGCCTCGGCCATCTACTATGATGCCTTCCTGACCGACATCACGACCGAGGACCGGATGGACCGCGTTTCGACGATGGGATACGGCCTTGGCTATATCGGCGGCTCCACGATTCCGCTGCTCATCTTCCTCATCATGAACCTGGTGGGCGTGCCGATGCTGACCTGCCTGGCCTTCATCTTTGCCCTCACGGCCGTGTGGTGGCTGGTATTCAGTCTGCCGCTGCTCAAAAACTGTGAACAGACCTCGGGCAAACCCTATGAGAAGGGGGACGTTGCCCGCAACATCCGCGGCGTCGGCTCGACGGTCAAGGAGATCATTGCCAACAAACCCATGCTGGTCTATATCCTGGCCTACTTCTTCTACATTGACGGTGTACATACCATCATCAGTATGGCCACCACCTACGGCACCAACCTGGGCCTCGATTCCACCGGCATGATGCTGGCCCTGCTGCTCGTGCAGATCCTGGGCCTGCCGTTCTGCCTGCTCTATATCCGCTTTGCCAACAAGTTCGGCGCCCGCGCCATGGTCGGGTTCGGCATCTGCGTGTATATGTTCATCTGTATCTTCGGCTACTTCATGAACAGCCTGTGGCAGTTCTGGGTGCTGGCAGTGCTCTGCGCCACCAGCCAGGGCGGCATCCAGGCGCTGTCCCGCTCGATGTTCGGCAAACTCATCCCCGACAAGGACCGCTCCGGCGAGTTCTTCGGCTTCTTTGACATCTTCGGCAAATTCAGCTCCATCATGGGTCCCGCGCTGGTCGGCGTGGTCAGTTCGGCAGTGGCCAACGGGATGCTCCGTTCCCAGGGCCTGACGGCCGAGACCGCCACCGCGGAACAGATCGACCTCATCAACGCCTCGTCCAGCCACTACGGCATCCTGTCCATCATCCTCATCATCGCGGTGGGCGCGGTGCTCTATTTCGCCGTTCTGCCGCGGACCGAGAAGCGATGAGCCGGTTTCTTGACAATCGCATGGTATCGCATTAAAATAAGGGTGCGTCTTGCAGCGTTCTCTCGCAGACCTGCAGGCGCACCCCTGTTTGATTTACGCAAGGAAGTGAAATCATGCCGGAAGGCTATACCCACGTCCGCACAGCAAAAAAAGCAGCTGCGGCCATCCGTTATAAGATACAGTGCCCGGCGGCATTTGCGGCCGGCGCCAACGGACCGGACAGTTTTTTCTGCTTTGAGGTCTGGAAAAGGGCATCCAAACGCCGCTTCAACCTGCCGGCCCTCGGCGAGCGGATGCATGACGAAAAGACCGGTGCCTTTTTGCAGGCGCTGCTGCGCAACGTCCACACCCGCGCTCAGATCGAGTATGCGCTCGGCTTTGTCAGCCATTATGCGCTGGACACCGTCATGCACCCCTATGTGCTCTTTGTGACGCAGCCCGGCCAGCCCTACGGCAGGAAAGGCGGCCACGGCTATTTCGAGATCGCGCTGGATTCCACCCTTCATGCCGAGGACACCGGCGTTTCCCGGGTCCCCGCCACCGATTCCAGCCCGCTGCCGGTCGGGGAGGAGATGGCCGACATCGCCGCACTGCTGCACCAGGCATTGCTCGAAGCCTACGGGCTGGATGTGAGCCAGGAAATCCTGGCGGACAGCTTCTATTACACCTACCGCCTGCGCAGCCTGTTTGCCAGCCGGCACGGATTCCGCAAGGCTCTGTTCTGGCTGATCGAAACCTTCTTCGGCGGGCGCGGCTTTATCACCGGCCATGTCTCGCCGGCGCACCTGCGGCTGGACCTGCCCGAGGACTGGACCGATACCACCACCGGGGAAGCGCATCACGGCGGCGCCTTTGCGCTGCTCAAGGACGGCCAGCACCGCAGCGAACTGTTCATGACGGCGGCTCTCGGCCATTGGATGGGCAAGGTCAGCCAGGAGGTTCTGGAACAGACCCTCGGCAGCAGGAGCTATTCAACCGGAACCGAGACCCCGCAGAGCAGGGGAGAAACCATACAAAACGATGCACAGACGCATCCGGAAGGAGAACTATCATGATTCGTATCACCATGCAGAACGGCAAAACCATCGACATCGAGCTGGACCCCACCGCAGCCCCCATCACCTGCGAAAACTTCGTCAAGCTGGTCAAACAGGGCTTCTACAACGGCCTGACGTTCCATCGCGTCATTCCCGGCTTCATGATCCAGGGCGGCTGCCCGCGCGGCAACGGCACCGGCGGCCCGGGCTGGAACATCAAGGGTGAGTTCCTCGCCAACGGCGTCAACAACCCCATCAAGCACACCCGCGGCGTCATCAGCATGGCCCGCGCCATGGACCCCAACTCGGCCGGCAGCCAGTTCTTCATCATGCACCAGGATGCCCCGCATCTCGATGGCCAGTATGCGGCCTTCGGCCATGTGGTCAGCGGCATGGATGCCGTGGATGAGATCGCGGCCGTCGCGACCGACTGGAACGACAAGCCCCGCACGCCCGTCGTGATGGAAAAGGTCGAGGTCATCGACTGATCCGCCGTCGGAATATCAGAACACACAGAAAAGGGACCGGTGACATTGTCACCGGTCCCTTTTGGTAGGTTCGGAAATTGTGCGGCTAAGACTGCCCGAACACCGAGCCCAGATTGCCGAAAAACTGGGTGATGCTCTCGGTCTGCTGCTGAAGCTTCGTCACGGCGTCCATCGTGTCGGGCAGTTTCTGCATCACATCATTGAGGGCGTCCACATCAATCTTGCTCAGCTTGTCGGCGATCTCGGGCAGGGTCTGCATCATGGCGTCCAGCTCGTCGCTGTCCAGCGTGCTCAGGCTGTCCTGCAGCGTGTCGGCAAGCGCGTTGACTTCACTGCAGACATCCAGCACTTCGCGGTAGGCAATGCTGAACCGGAACATCATCAGCCCCATCAGGCTGCAGAGAATCAGCACCAGCACCGCGGCAATGACCAGACTGCGTTTCTGGTTGCGCAGCAGCCGCCGGTTCTGTGCGTCCTGCAGTTCCAGCTGGGCTTCCAGCCGGTCGAGCTGCAGTTTCAGGTCGGGCAGGTTGATCTGCCCGTCGCCGCTCTCGTCGTCCGCCGCGTGCAGCGCTTCCACCTTGGCGCGCAGCGATTCGTCCATCTCTCGGTCCATCTTGCTCATCAGGGAACTCCTCCTTCTCGTGATTTCACTTGTTGGGGGCTTTCATCTCGAACCAGAAGACCGAACCTTTTCCGAGCGTGCTGTCCACACCAAAGGCAAAACCGTGCTGCTGCAGGATGGCCTTGGTGATGGACAGACCCAGTCCGGTTCCGGTCTTGCCGGCGTCCTTGCGGGAACGGTAATACCGGTCAAAGATATGCGGCAGATCCTCAGGCGGAATCCCGGGGCCGTGGTCCTCCACTTCAATACGGCAGATGCCGTTGTCCTTGGGAATGGCGCGCAGGATAAAGATGCCGTCCGGCCCGATGTGGTGGGTGGCGTTGCCCAGCAGATTGTGCAGCACCCGCTCCATCATCGCCGGGTCGGCGCTGACCGGGCAGGCGTGGTCGGCTTCCAGCTGAAGCGTCCAGCCGTTCTGCTCGCAGAGGGCGTCATACCGCCCGGCCACCTCAAAGCAGAGTTCGCTCATATCAAAGTTCACAAGATTCGGCTTTTCGGCACCGGAGGAAACCTTACTCAGCTCCATCACGCTGTTGACCAGCGCGCTCAGCCGGTCGGTCTCGTCCACAATGATGTTGCACTGTTCGGTGCGCTTGTCCTGGTCCTCGCCGGTGATGTCCCGCACCGTCTCGGCATAGCCCTTGATCAGGGTCAGCGGGGTGCGCAGATCGTGGCTGACATTGGCCAGAATGTCCTTTTCCAGCTGGGCGCTGTGCTTGACCTCCTGGGCCATGTGGTTGAACTCGCGGCCCAGCAGTCCCAGCTCATCCCGACGACGCACATCCACCTGTACGTCATAGTTGCCCGCGGCAATCTCCCGCGCACCGGCCGAGAGCTGCTGCACCGGCTTGGTGAACCATTTGCTGAACAGCACAGCCACCAGCAGGTTCATACCGATCAGCAGCACCGCCACCGGAGGCAGGACGGTCCGCATGACTTCGCCGGCCGTCTCGATCTGCGCCAGACTGGAAGAGACAATGACGCCGTAGTTGCCGTCACGAGAGCAGCGTCCCACCATCATCTGGCGGTTGCCGCCGGACTCGACAATCTCGTACAGCGTTCCCTGCGAAAAGAGGACCTGGCGCATGCGGACGGCCGTCGCGGTATCCTTGGCATAGACCGGAACCCCACCGAAGGATACCATGCTCTTGTGCAGGATGCAGGGGTACAGCCCTTCCAGGAACTGCACGTTGCGGCAGGTGGAGTCGCTGATGTCAATGCAGCAGTTGTCCACATTGATGGTGCCGTTGCTCAGGGCGGTGTTCAGCTGATCCCAGAACTCGTCGTTCTGGAGCTCCAGCGGTCCGAAATCCCGGCTTGAGATGGGCCCGTCCGCCGAATCGATCATCCCGACAATGGCGCTGGCCTCTTTTTCAAGCTTCTGATAAATATTGCGGTTGTACATGGGCTGCAGGGCATAGGTGATCAGCACCCATACCAGCCCCAGGGTCAGGGCCGTGATGCCGCACAGAAACAGCATCAGCTGGCCCCGCACCCCCACCGGAATGCTGAAATGCCGGTTTTCCGTCGCGTTTGCCAAAACCGCGGCCTCCTTTGTCACGCTGTGGCCGTGTCGGGGTCAAATTTGTAGCCCACACCCCAGACGGTGACAATGTAACTGCGGCAGCTTCCCAGATGACTGCGCAGCATTTTGATGTGGGTATCCACGGTGCGGTCCTCACCGTAGTAGTCATAATTCCAGACCTTCTGCAGGATCTTTTCCCGGCTCAGAGCAATGCCCTTGTTGTTGACCAGAAAGACCAGCAGATCAAACTCCTTGGGCGTCAGCGAGGCCTCCTGTCCGGCCACCTTGACGCTGTGGCTTGCCGTGTCAATGCTCAGATCGCCGAAGGTGTACACCGACCCCTCGCTGTTCTGAGCCGGCATGGTGCGGGCCAGAACGGCCTTGACCCGGGCCACCAGTTCGCGCGGGCTGAAGGGCTTGACCACATAGTCGTCGGCGCCGCCTTCCAGTCCGGCCAGCTTGTCGTATTCTTCACTGCGCGCCGTCAGCATGATAACGGGGGTCATGATCTTGCGGGTACGCATCTCGCGCAGACAGGTCATGCCGTCCATAAACGGCATCATAATGTCCAGAATCACCAGATCAATGCCGCCCTTGGCCAGTTCGGTCAGGGCCTGGGTGCCGTCGCCGGCCTCCGCACAGGTAAAACCAGCATATTGCAGATGCTCGCGGATCAGATCCCGGATCCGGGGCTCGTCGTCAACAATCAGAATCTTTGCCATAGAAAAACCCCCTGTCGATTCCATTTCTACTATATCATAATACTCGTTCCGCGTGGTATTTTTGTGAAAAATCTTTGAAGACTTTTTCAAACTTTGTCTGCGGCGGCCTTTGCCCCTTGCATTGCCCCATCGACCGCTGTACAATAATGACAAAACAGGAATCTGATTTTTGGGGGGATAAGTGATGGGATGGATGGTCGTATGGATGGTTTTGATCTTGCTGGTGCTGGTCGTGTTCTTTTTGACGGCACCCTCCTTCCGGCGCGGCAGACTGCGCACGCCGTTTGAAAACCGGAACTATGCGCACCGGGGACTGTTCAGCCTGCGTCAGGACCCGCCGGAAAACAGCCTGCCCGCCTTTGAGGCAGCCGCACAGGCCGGCTACGGCATTGAACTGGATGTCCAGTTCAGCCGGGACCACAAACTGCTGGTTTTTCACGACGATTCGCTGGACCGTATGACCGGCAACTGCGGCTCGGTCCGCAGCTTTGACTATTCGCAGATCCGCCGGATGCCGCTGGCCAGAACCGGGGAACACGCCCCGCTCTTCTCGGAGGTCCTGTCCGCCGTTGCCGGCCGGGTTCCGCTGATCGTCGAGATCAAGAGCCGCCGCGAATTCAGCGGCGCCTACCTGGATGCGCTCTGCCGCGCCACCCTCGCCGCCCTCCGGGAGTACAACGGGGATTACTGCATCGAGAGCTTTGATCCTCGTGTGCTGCATCGGATCCGCAAGCTGGCCCCCGATGTCCTGCGCGGCCAGCTGGTGGACAGCTGCCGTTCCTACCGTGCCGAGGGTGCCGGCCTGCTGAGCGCTTTCTGCATCAGCCACTGCCTGGGCAACTTCCTGGGCCGGCCCGATTTCATCGCCTGGTGCCCCGATCAGGAAAACTGGGCGGTCAGACTCTGCCGTTTCCTCGGCGCCATGATGGTCATGTGGACCGCGCTGCCCACCTACGACAGCAGCGCGCTCGAAGCGCGGTATCAGGCCGTGATTTTCCAGTGGTACATGCCGCAGATCCGGTACGGACATTGAAACAGTTCTAATCACCGCGGCCCCCTCATAGATTGGCAATGAAAAACGACCATTGCTACATCATGAGGGGGCTGCGTCTATGTTTCTCTTTACTGTTACCAAACCGGGCCTTCGGCAGGCGGGCGCGCTTGCTCTGTGTGCGGTGTGTCTGGCGGGTACCGTCACGGCGGCGGTGCATCTGGCCGGCCAGAGTGTGACCGCCAGCGCCACGGTGGAAACCACCATCGATACGACCCAGGACATTGCGACCTATTTTACCGGCTATGGCTTTGAGATTGACCTGAGCACGGCGGCGGTGGATAAGGTCAAGATCCCCAAAAAGTGGGATGACAGCTTCAGCGCCTTCAACCAGGTGGTGGGGGAGAGCGGGCTTTCCCTTGCCGACTATAAAGGCAAGACGGTGGAAAAGTGGACGGCACTGTGCCCCACCTTGTCGGACGGGGAGAATGACACCTACTGTGTGCTGCTCGTGTATAAGACCAAGCCGGTGGGGTCCTATCTGCTCGCCAAACCGTCCGGAGAGGTGACCGGCCTGCTCAGCGCAGCCGCACCCGAAACCGCCGAGTCCGCCTCCGATTCGGTATCCGAGACCGCGGCTGAGACCGAAGCGCTGATCGATGAGAGCCTGTATCCGACTGAATGACCAAAGGCGGCGGAGCATCCCGGGATGTTCCGCCGCCTTTGCAGCCGGGAATAACGTATATTTATTCTGATTTCATGCATAATCATGTCATTTCTGAATAAAAGCTGCATACGGTTGCATTCCGGACGACAAGAGCCGGAACTGTGCCGGAAACTCGGAAATATAATCGTGTTTACGATAATTCTTTGCAGGTTTCATTTGTGAAAAATTCAAATCCTGGCCCCGGATGTCTTGACTTTCTTCCATCGGGTGCTATAGTAAATATACAGCCGGGGGATGCCGTCACGGTGTGTTCCGGCTGGCAAAAGTGAGCATCCGCCACAAACGGATGAAACGGGTAACAAAGCTCGCGACCGCGCGATGGATTTTCTCCCACACAGCTACGAGCCGTTCAAGTAACGGATTGGAGGAATGACTTATGTTGCCTATCATTTTTGGTGAGAACCTGTTCGATGATGTTATGAATGACCCCTTTGACCTTTCTGACATGCACAGTGTACGCGATGCGCTGTACGGCAAGCATGCAAAGGCGATCATGAAGACCGATGTGCGCGAAACGGACAACGGCTATGAGGTGGACGTTGACCTGCCCGGATTCAAGAAGGACGAGGTCAAGGTTGACCTGAAGGATGGGTATCTGACCATCCATGCTGCCAAGGCCCTGGATAAGGACGAGCAGAACAAGAAAGGCCGTTATATCCGTCAGGAGCGTTACTCCGGCGAGTGTGGCCGCAGCTTCTATGTGGGCGAGACGGTCAAGCCGGAGGACATCAAGGCGCACTTCGAGGATGGCATTCTGAAGCTGTCGCTGCCCAAAGTGGCCAAGCAGCAGCTTCCTGCTGAAAGCAGCATCACGATCGAGTGATTCTCAAAAGGGGAGGGCCCTGCTGTGGGGGCTCTCCCCCTTTTTTGATTTTCTGTCGGAAGGGCGGCCGGAACGCAAATCTGATCGCACCATGGCAGCAAAGAAATAGCGAAAGCCGGGGCAGACGACTTTCTTCAGGAAAGCAGCTGCCCCGGCTTTTTGTCGGATATACCAAAAAATCCGGGCCCCGAAACCGGGACCCGGATCTTTATGTTCTGGTGGAGGATGGGGGACTCGAACCCTCGACCTCTGCGATGTGAACGCAGCGCTCTAACCAGCTGAGCTAATCATCCATTTGGCTGACAAATGATATTATAAGCGCAGAAGGTGATTTTGTCAAGGGTTAAATGGATTTTTTTGCAGGAACCCCGCCTCCCGGACGGATTCCACCGAAAATCCCTTGGGAATGCTTTATTTGTTCATATCCATTCGTCTATAATAACAGGAATAAAAAAGGGAGGGAGTCCTTTGCTGAACTTACATCGACCGCAGAAACCGGAGGAAGTGCCGCAGCCGGTCTGCAAGGTGCCGCCGCTCGAAACCGATCCTGCCGTCGGCCTGACCGGCGTACAGGTCGAGGAGCGGATGGCGGCCGGGCTGGATAACCGTGCCGCCGAGTCTCCCACCCGCAGCGACAGCCAGATTGTCCGCGACAATATCTTTACCTTTTTCAATCTGGTCTTTGTTGTGCTGGCTGTCTGCCTGGCGCTGGTCGGTTCCTATGCCAATATGACCTTTCTGGGTGTGGTGATTGCCAACACCGTCATCGGCATTGTGCAGCAGCTGCGCAGCAAACACACGGTGGACCAGCTCACCCTGGTGGCGGCCCATAAGGTCCGCTGCCTGCGCAGCGGTGAAATCCAGATGCTGCCCAGTGACCACCTGGTGCGGGATGATATTGTGGAGTTCACCGCAGGGGAACAGATCTGTGCCGATGCGGTTGTCTGCAGTGGCAGTGCGCATGCCAACGAAGCGCTGATCACCGGCGAAGCCGAACCGGTCAGCAAGGCACCGGGAGACCAGCTGCGTTCCGGCAGCTTTCTGGTTTCCGGCCGGTGCACCGCCCGGCTGACCCGGGTGGGGGCGGACAGTTACGCCAACCGGCTGGCCACCGAAGCCCGGGAAGGCGGCCATAAAGTGCCGAAAGGGGAGATGATGCGCTCGCTGGACAAGCTGATCCGCGTTATCGGCATTGCGCTGATCCCCATGGGCATCGTCATGTTCTGCAAACAGTACGTCAGCCTGGAACTGCCCCTGCGGGATTCGGTGGAAGCGACGGTGGCCGCCCTGATCGGCATGATCCCCGAAGGACTTTACCTGTTGACCAGCGTGGCGCTGGCAGTCAGTATGATCCGCCTGGCCCGGCGCAAGGTGCTGGCACAGGATATGAACTGCATCGAGACACTGGCACGCGTTGATGTGCTCTGCGTGGATAAGACCGGTACGATCACCGAAGCCCGGATGGAGGCCGCCGACCCGCTGCTGCTGGCACCCGACGCCTGGCCCGCCGACAAGGTCCTGACCGCACTGCGGAGCATCTATGCCGGAACGGAACCCGATAACGATACGGCCCGGGCCCTGGTCCAGAAATTTGCCGGTACACCGGGCAGGAGCTGGGAACGGACCGCGGCCGTGCCCTTTGACTCCGCCTATAAATGGAGCGCCGCCACCTTTGGTGACAACGGCAGTTTTGTGGTGGGGGCGCCGGAATTTGTCGCGGCGGACCGCTATCCCGAACTGGCCGACCAGGTCAGCCCCTTCCTGGAAAAAGGCAGCCGTGTGCTGCTTCTTGCCCATACCGACCAGACCCCCGACCCCAGGACGGGGCTGGATACTGCCGCATTGAAGTTTGTGGCCCTGCTGCCGGTGGCCAACCGGATTCGTCCCGAGGCACCGCAGACCTTCCGGTATTTTGCCGAGCAGGGTGTCCAGATCAAGGTGATTTCGGGGGATAACCCGGTTGCGGTCAGTGAGGTGGCGCGGCAGGCCGGAATTCCCGGCGCGGAACACTATGTGGACGCCGCCACGCTGACCGATGATGCCGCTGTGCGGGAAGCGGCGAACCGCTGTACCGTGTTCGGCCGCGTCACCCCCGCCCAGAAACGCAAGCTGGTCAAGGCTCTGCAGGCGGAGGGCCATACCGTGGCCATGACCGGCGACGGCGTCAACGATGTGTTGGCCCTCAAGGATGCGGACTGCGGCATTGCGATGGCGTCCGGGGCCCAGGCCGCAAGCCAGGTGGCACAGCTCGTGCTGCTGGAATCGGACTTCTCCGGCCTGCCCGCCGTGGTGGCCGAAGGCCGACGCGTCATCAACAACATCCAGCGGTCCGCATCGCTCTTCCTGGTCAAGAATATTTTCTCTTTCCTGCTGACCTTTGTGACACTCTTCGTCACGATGCCGTACCCGCTGCAGCCGCTGCAGCTGACGCTGCTCTCGGCGGTCACCATCGGCATCCCGTCCTTTGCCCTGGCGCTGGAACCCAACCGGGAACTCATCCGCGGCAAGTTCATCCTCAATGTGTTGCGGGCGGCACTGCCCGGCGGCCTGACCGATCTGCTGCTGGTCCTCGGCATCGAAGCCTTTGTCTTTGCCTTCGATCTGCCTAACCAGACCCTGACCACCATCACGACGGTCCTGCTGCTGGCGGTCGGACTGGCGGTTCTGTGGGATGTCTGCAAACCCTTCACCCCGGCCCATGCGGCCTTGTGGGGCGGTATGGCGGCCCTGACCCTGCTCTCGCTGGCGGTGGTCGGGCGGTATCTGGAACTGACGCCGCTCGATACCCAGGGAATGCTGGTGCTGGTGGTGTTCCTGCTGCTGGTCGTGCAGACGCTCAACTCCATCGAGCGCGGCCTGCAATGGCTGACCCGGGCAGGCAACGAGCTGTATCGCCGGCTGCCCAGACGCTCCGATCCCCAATAAAGCAACAAGGCGGTATTCCCCGATCGGAATACCGCCTTGTTTTGTTATTTCTGTGCCCGGCGCAGACGCTGGTCCTCGCCAAAGAATTTGAGGACCTTGCAGCTGCCCAGAATCCGGCTGGCCACCTTTTCGGTGTACCGCGCCTCAAAGATGGACTGGTCCACAATGTTGGACGTGTAGATCGTCGGACGGTGGCAGAGCATCCGGGTGTTGATCAGCTCATACAATACGCTGATGGTCAGCTGGGTGATGTACTCGGTGCCAAGATCGTCCAGAATCAGCAGATCGGCCTCCTTGCAGGCATCCAGCCAGGTGTCCCCGGCATCGCGGTCAAAATGTTCGCGGCCCAGCCGGGCGGCCAGGGCTGCTGAACTGGTGTACAGCACATCGAACCCGCGGTTCAGCACGGTGTCGGCGATGGCCAGCGCCATGTGGGTCTTGCCAAGCCCCGCGCTGCCGATGAACATAAGGCCCCGGCTGGACCCGTTGAAATTTTCCGCATAGCTGCGGCAGTACCGCAGTACCTTGCTCATATACTCCCGCGGAGAACCGCCCAGTTCGGGGTCCGGCTCGGTGGGATAGCGGTCCAGACAGAAGGTTTCAAACCCGCACAAGGCCAGCGGACTGGCGGCGTTGATTTCATCCCGCCGCAGACTCCGCGCCACCGCAGCCACACAGCTGCAGGGCTTGCCGTCCCGGATGCCGGAATCCCGGCAGAGCGGACAGACAAACCGCGGTTCCAGATCGGCGGGGGCGTAGCCGGCGGCCGCATAAGCTGCCTGCAGTTTGGCATCCGCCTGGCTCAGCGCGGCGCTGGCCTTGTCCAGATCAGCCCCGCGGGCCGCAGCCATCGTCAGGGCCAGCCCGGCGCGGGTGCGGGCCTCCTCGGCCTCGCGCAGTTCGGGATGGACGGAATAGGCCGAAGCCCGGGCCCGCTGCGCCTCCATCACGGCACGCTGACGCCGCCCCGCCACATGGCGCAGCGCTTCACGGTACAGCTCATCTTTGGTGCGCATGGCTTATTCCTCCGTCGTGTCATCAAAAACAGAATTCCAGTCGGTCTGGAACAGATCGGTCTTGGGGGCGGCGGGTTTGGCACCCGTCGAAAGGATGTTGCTGCCCGAAAGCTGTCCCTGGCCGCGTACGGCCTGAACCCCGGCCAGCCCCTGGGCGTGCCAGGAACGCAGGATGCCGTCCACATACCGGACGGTACGGTGGTTCTCGGCATGGAGCAGGGCTTCCTCGATCATGTCGGCGCCGTAGCCCCAATCCTCGTGCCAGCGCGCCACGGCACCCCGTTCCCAGCGGGACAGCTGGGCCGGCTCAACGCCAAACAGTTTGGCGGCCTCGGCACACCAGTCCTCACGCAGTGCCTGACGCTTGAGATACCGCTCGGCATCCTCACCGGTTTCAACACCGGCTTCCCGCCAACGGATCAGTTCCCGGCTCAGCGCACCGATGGTCCGGCGTCCCTGCCGGGCTACCTCGGCACAGCAGAGCAGTACCACGTCGGGCTGCCAGCCCTCGTTGAGGTACAGCCCCACCAGCCGCTGCATCTCGCCGCGGCTCAGCGCCTTGCCGAATGCCGTCTGGGCCTCCTCGCACAGCACCGATACATAGGGGTCGTTGATCGTCGACAGATCAATCACGGCGGCTTTCTGTACATCGGTCTGTGCCAGCGTCACGCCGCGCTCACTCACGAGCAGCCCGGCGCCGGCCCAGTATTGCAGGGCGCGCTTGGCGGCTTCCACACTGGGCAGACCCAGGTCGTGGGCGATGGTCCGCGGTTCCGGTGCGCCGCCGCCCAGCAGATAGAGCGCGACCCGTACCGTGTCGCCGTCCGCCCGGGTCAGGTGGGCAAAAACCAGGCGCGGTACGGCCACGCTGTCCCCGTTCTGCTCGGCCAGTTTGTATCCCATCGTGTGCAAAGCCTCCAACATTCCAGTTTACAACAGTCCTATTATACCATCGCGGCCCGACCGTGTAAAGCGCGGCCCGGCCCGGGAGACGGCCGCCTATTGTGGAAACTGACAAAAAGATTTGCAAGAGTTTGGTGAACATTTTGGCGGTTTTGACTTGCGCCTCCGGGCGGATTTCTTTAGAATAAAATAGTAAGGATGAATATTACGGCTGCCAGCCGCACAAAGGAGTGGTTCCCATGGCGATCAATCTTGTTAAACTCCCCACCAAAAAGAAAAATCTGCTGCTGCGTGTTGCGCATGGGCATTTTGCGACCAGCCATAGCCATATCAATTACTATATTGACGTGACCATGCAGAAGACCCGTCTGTCCGAGGCCCGCGCCGTGGCGCAGGAGCTGGTGGCTGCCTATACCCACAATACCATCATTGACACGGTCCTCTGTCTGGACGGCACCGAGGTGATCGGCACCTGCGTCGCCAGCGAGCTGACCCGCGACGGGTACGCCAACATGAACGCGCACCAGACCATCTACATTGTCCGGCCGGAGCACACCTCGGGCAGCCAGCTGCTGTTCCGGGAGAATACGGCGCCGATGATTTCCGGCAAGCATGTGCTGATCCTGGCGGCATCGGTCACGACGGGCTACACCGTGCAGGCGGCAGTCGAAGCGGTGAACTACTACGGCGGCCTGGTGGCGGGCATTGCCGCCATCTTCGCAACCGTGGAGGAGTGCGAAGGCTATCCGGTGGTCTCGATCTTCAATCCCAATGACCTGGATCACTACGAAAGCTACGATTCCCACGATTGCCCCTGGTGCAAGGCGGGGAAGCGGATTGATGCACTCGTCAACAGTTACGGCTATTCCAGCCTGTAATCCGAAAAAACCAAAACACCGGCGCTTTCCGGTGGCCAGTACGGCCGGGAAAGCGCCGGTGTTCTTTTTCTGTTTCGGATTCCGGGAATGTCTTACTTGGACTCCAGGACTTCCTTGGTATCGCGGGCGATCATGAGCTCCTCGTTGGTCTCGATAACCAGCGTACGGACCTTGGCGCCCCAGGCGGTGATTTCCACAACGTCCTTGTTCTGCTTGTTGGCAGTGGCGTTCTTCTCGGTGTCGATGCGGATGCCCAGCCAATCCATGTGATGGCAGATCTTGGAACGGGACTCGGCATCATGCTCGCCGATACCGCCGGTAAAGACGATGGCATCCACGCCGCCCATCGCGGCAATGTAGCTGCCGATGGTCTTCTTGATCTGGTAGTTCAGCATATCGCTGGCCAGCTGTGCACGCTTGTTGCCTTCCTTGGCAGCCTTCTCAACGTCGCGCATATCGCTGGAAACGCCGGAAACACCCAGCAGGCCGGACTTCTTGTTCAGGATCTCGTCCAGCTGATGGCCGGTGATGTTCAGCGTATACTTCAGGTAGTTGACCACCGACGGGTCCAGGTCACCGCAGCGGGTGCCCATCATCAGACCGGCCAGCGGGGTCATGCCCATGGAAGTATCGACAACCTTGCCCTGGTCGACAGCGGCAATGGAGGAACCGTTGCCCAGATGGCAGGTGATGAGCTTCAGGCGCTCAATGGGCTCTTCCAGGTACTCGGCGGCACGATGGCTCACATACTTGTGGCTGGTGCCGTGGAAGCCGTAGCGGCGGACGCCGTACTTCTCATAGTACTCGTAAGGAATGGCGTACATGTAGGCCTTCGGGGGCATGGTGGAATGGAAGGCGGTATCAAAGACAGCCACATTGGGGATGTCACCGAACACCTTCTTCGCGGCCTCGATGCCCAGGATGCCGGCGGGGTTGTGCAGAGGCGCCAGCGGGCTCAGCTCATGCAGCGTGGCGATCACTTCGGGGGTGATCAGGCAGCTGGACTGGAACTTCTCGCCGCCATGGACAACACGGTGGCCGATGGCATCGATCTCGGAAGGCGAGTCGATGACCTTGCCGGCACCGGTGGTCATCTTCTTGACGACCTCGGCAAATGCCTCGGTGTGGGTGGGGAAGATCGCGGGGGTGGTGGCCTTGGTGCCGTTGGCTTCGTGCGTGATCATGCTGCTTTCCATGCCGATGCGTTCGCACAGGCCCTTGCACAGCACCTTTTCGCCGTCCATATCAATCAGCTGATAGTTCAGGCTGGAAGAGCCACAATTGATAACAAGGATCTTCATTGGGGATATCCTCCTTCATTTCATATGGGCTTTGACCCTTTTGTTTCATACAGATTTATTATATAATGAAGACGAAAACATTGCAAGGCTCTTTTCGTCATGATCGAACTAAAATTGCGCAGACCAGAGGAACTTTTTATGAAATTTGCGGGAATTATCGCCGAGTATAACCCCTTCCACAACGGCCATGCCTGGCAGCTTTCCGAACTGCGGCAGCGCGGCGCACAGACCATCGCGGTCTGCATGAGCACCGGTGCAGTGCAGCGCGGCAGCCTTCCGGTTTATCCCGAATCGGTCCGGGTCCGGGCCGCACTGCAGGCGGGGGCCGACCTTGTTGTGGCGCTGCCGGTGCCCTATGCCAACGCGAGTGCCGAGACCTTTGCCGCTGCGGGGGTGCATCTTCTGCAGGCGCTGGGGTGCGATACCCTCGCCTTTGGTGCCGAAACCCCGGATGCCGCATTGCTGATGCAAACGGCCCGGCGGCTGGATTCTCCGGCATTTGCGGCGGCCCTGCGCAGCCGTCTGGATGCCGGACTGCCCTTTGCGGCGGCCCGGTCGGCGGCGATGGAAACGCTGGACCCCGCATCAGCGGCGCTGCTGACCAGCCCCAACAATACGCTGGGGGTGGAATACTGCAAGGCCATTCTGCGCAGCGGTGCCCGGATGCAGCCGCTCCCGCTGCCGCGGCTGGGTGCCGGACATGGGCAACAGTCCGCCGGGTTCGGTGCCGGCCGGCCCATGGCGTCGGCAACGATGATCCGGAACTGCCTTTCTGCCCAAGGGCTGGAAGCGGCGGCACCCTATCTGCCCGACGCGGCCATGGCGCTCTACCGGGATGCTGCGGCGGCGGGACTGCTGAGCGATCCCGCCAAGACCAGTACCGCCGTTCTGGCCCGCCTGCGCGGCTGTCCGGCCCGACAGTTTGCCGGTGTGCGCGGGGCAGGGGAGGGGCTGGAAAACCGCCTTGCCGCGGCGGTGTCTGCGGCCGAAACCCTGCCGGACCTGATGGAGCGGCTCAAGACCAAACGCTATCCCACCGCCCGCCTGCGTCGGTTTGTGCTGGATGCCGTGCTGGACATTCCCGCCGACGGTCTGCCCACCCTGCCGCCCTATCTTCATCTGCTCGGGGCGCGCCGCAGTGCGCTGCCGCTGCTGGGAAAAGCCACACTCCCGGCGTCAACTTCGCTGGCCCGGCTCAAGGCATCCGGTGCGGAGGCTGCGGCGATTGTCAGATTGCACAGCAGAGCAGTCGATTTTTCGGCACTCTGCCGCGTCAAAACCCAGCCGGTGGGGCTTGCGTACACCGGGCAGGTGGTGCTATTATAATACTTGTATGGATAAAACGGACGCAAACTTGCAGGATTGTTGCAGCAACACTGCGCAAAATCCTTGCGAAATCTGCGCTTGGAAATGAGGAGAACCATGGCACTGCATGTAATGGATGAAGCAAACCACTGTCTCGGCTGTAAAAATCCCCGCTGTCAGCAGGGCTGTCCGATTCACACCAACATCCCGGAAGTCATCCGGCTGCTCAAGGAGAACCGCCTCAACGAGGCAGGACGGATGCTGTTCGAGAACAACCCGCTCACCACGGTGTGCAGCCTGGTCTGCAACCATGAGAAGCAGTGCGAAGGACACTGTGTCCGCGGCATCAAGGGGTCACCGGTGCACTTTTCCGTCATTGAAAACTATATCTCCTCCACCTACGCCAGCCAGATGACCCACGGCCCCGCGCCCTCCAACGGCAAGAAGGCCGCCATCATCGGGTCCGGCCCGGCGGGACTGACCATCGCGGTCATTCTGGCCCGCTACGGATACGATGTCACGATTTTTGAAAGCCATGATAAAATCGGCGGCGTGCTGCGGTACGGAATCCCGGAATTCCGCTTGCCCAAGAGCGTCCTGGATGACTTTGAATACCGCCATCTCCGGCTCAAGGGCATCAAGGTCCGCCCCAATACCGATGTCGGCAAGGCGCTCAAGGTGGATGACCTGATCCGCGACGGCTACAAGGCCATCTTTATCGGTACCGGCGTCTGGCGCCCCAATGCGCTGCACATCAAGGGCGAAAGCAACGGCAACGTACATTTTGCCATCAACTACCTGCAGAACCCCGATGTCTATCACCTGGGCAACCGCGTCATCGTCATCGGTGCCGGCAACGCCGCCATGGATGTGGCCCGCACGGCCATCCGGCACGGAACCCGGCATCTGCAGTGTTTCTCGCTGTCCAAAAAGATCGCGGCCAGTGAGTATGAGGCGAGCTATGCCCGGCTGGAAGGCGTGGATTTTGTCTTCAACAAAAAGCCGGTGGAGATCACCGACCGCGGGGTGGTGTTCCGCGATCTCCAGGAGGCCGAGGACGGCACGCTGACCGAGATCCCCGGCACCGAGATGCTCTACCCGGCGGACAGTGTGATTGTCTCGATCAGCCAGGGCGCCTGCACGACGATCACCGAGAGCACCGAAGGACTGGAAACCAACGCCCGCGGCCTCTTTGTGACCGATGAGGTGGGGCGCACCACACGACCCGGCATCTTCGCCTCGGGCGACGCCGTCAACGGCGCCCGCACCGTCGTGGAAGCCGTGGCATACAGCAAGAAGGTGGCAGAGGCCATGCATCAGTACATGCAGACGCTGCCTCCCGACCCGCCGGATGAATATGCAGATGTTCCTGTGGCAGAGAACGATGACGGCAACTGATTCGCCTGCCGCACAGCCTCCTCCAAACAATACGCCCCGGAGTCCGAGAGACAGACTCCGGGGCGTATTCGTTTTAGTCCTTGACGTAAAGGCCGCAGTGGCAGCTGCCGTGGAAATTCGGATCTTCCAGCTGTTCGCGGAATTCCTTGCAGATGCAGCGGTTTTCCTCGGTGCGGGCCAGCCGGCAGGGGCAGTACCCGCCGGTCTTTTTGAGACCTTCCCGGATGCTGTTGACCAGCTCGGTGTCGTCATTCAGATGAAACTTTGCCATAAGATACCTCCTCATCAGATTGCGGACGGGGACAAACCACCGGCAGCGGCGCACCCCGCGGAGTGAGCAGGGCAGCGGGCAGCAGAAAAACAAACGGATCTGCCGAGAACAGGAACGGTTTGTTCTCCATCAGAAAATACAACAGAATTGCGGCCAGGAACAACGTCTCGCCGGTACGGCCGCGGCGGCAAAGCCTCCACAGCAAAAACAGGAACATCGCCCCGATCAGGACAGCCCCCACCAGCCCTTTGTTCATCGGCAGGGCCAGGAAGGCATTGTCAATCGCATGGTGCTCGTCCCCGTCGGTGGCAACCCCGCCGAACAGAGAGAAGGTGGCCGGCATCTCCCCGTGGTACCAGGTGGTGCCGTCCTCCTCGACGTGCCAGATCGGAAACCGCCAGAACACATGATGCCATACCTCGAACCGACCGGACAGCAGACGGTTGAGTTTTTCGAGCAGCGGGGTGGCTCCCGGATTTCCCGGATCGAACAGGTAGCCGGCCACCAGACTGCCGGCGGTGGCCAGCGGCATCAGAGCCAGCACAATACCGTGCCAGACCCGGCTTTCAAAAAAGGCAGGCAGCAGTTTCTGCGCCGCAAACAGGACCAGCAGCATCACCATCGTCATGCCGGCGCCCCGGCTTCCGGGCACCAGCAGCGTGTAGACAGCCAGGGCCGTCAGCCCGGCCCAGTCCCACAGTTTCAGCCGGGGCCAGCGCAGCCAGCCCCAGGCAAAGAACACACCGGCCAGACGGGCGCCGTACCCGTTGTAATGACCGTAACCATAGTCCCAGTTGCGGCAGTAGTAGCTGAAAGGAATCAGATCGGTCGTGTAGTGGAGCAGCTGAACCACCACCAGACCGGCCACAGCCGCTGCCAGATAGACGCGCAGCGCCCGGCGCAGATCCACGCCCTTGGCGGCGGTTCCGATCAGAACGGCCAGAAAGAACCACTGATCGTTGCCGTACCAGGCGGCGGCTGCCGCATACAGCACGGCAACTGCGGCGATGACCGGCTGGCGACGGGAATCCCAGTCGGTGAAAAACAGAAGCTTGCCGATGAGCAGCGCCGTCGTGCCGACGGTCAGGGCCAGCCGGCAGACGTAGCTGAAGGTGGGCAGCGTTGTCTGAATGTTGGAGCTGAACACCTCGGAAAGGATCAGCAGCATGACCACGGCGGTGCAGAAAACCCTGTCGCCGGGCATGACCTGACGGAACAGATGGGTACGCCGGCTGCTCTGCAGCGCGGTGTCCATGGGCAAGACCTCCTTTCCGCGGTATCGTGTGGGGACAGACTCAGCGGATGAAATTCTTCAGGTCGCTGTTGTGTCCCATAATCAGCAGGGTTTCGTTGCCCTGGAAAACATATTCCGGCGCGGGCAGCGGATACATATGACCGTCCACCTTGGTGGCGGCAATGTTGATATGGTACAGACTCCGCACGCGGAGTTCCACAATGCTTTTGCCGGCCCACTCTTCGGGCACGGGCACTTCACAGATGGAATAGTCATCGCCCAGCACCATGAAGTCCAGCACATGGCCGATGGTGTAGCGGACAGCCGCATAGTCGGCGGACTGCTTGACGGGATAGATGATCTGGTCCGCGCCGTTGCGCAGCAGCAGACGGGCATGCAGGTCGGTTGCGGCACGGGACAGCACAAAGGCGGCACCGTTGTCCTTCAGCAGGGCCGTCGCCTCCAGGCTGCTCTCAAAATCTTCGCCGATGGCGACAACACAGAGATCGAAGTTGCGGACTCCCAGTGTCCGGATAAAGGACTCATCGGCCGCATTGCCGATCTGGGCATCCGTCACGAAGGGCAGCGCGGCATTGACTTTTTCCTCGCTGCTGTCGACGGCCAGAACATCATGACCCAGCTCCTGCAGCTTCATCGCCATGTAATGGCCGAAACGGCCCAGACCGATCAAAAGAATGGATTTCATATACTTGTTCCTTTCCGGCTCTATGTCAGCCTACCATCACCGGTTCGAGCGGTTTGCGTCCGGGAACCCGGTTGTGGGGGTCGGCCAGGGCGTAGATCATCGTCAGACCACCCACACGGCCAAAATACATCAGAAAAATCAGAATGACCAGCGAGGGCGCTGACAGAGTAGGCGTGATGCCCACCGTCAGGCCGACCGTGGCGATGGCACTGCTGGTCTCAAACAGCGCGGCGGACAGCGGAACACCGTCCAGGATGCTCACGGCAGCCGCACCGCAGAGGAACAGTACCAGATAGGCAAAAATCAGCACCGTTGCCCGGCTCAGCACATCGTGGCTGAGTCGGCGCCCGAAGGCCTCGGTGTCCTGACGGCGGCGCAGCGCACTGCGCACCGAGAGATAGAAAACCGCCAGGGTGGTCGTCTTGACGCCGCCGGCCGTCGATCCGGGCGAGCCGCCGATCAGCATCAAAAAGATGGTCAGCATCAGACCGGTGTCACTGAACAGACTGTAGTTCATCGTGTTGAAACCGGCGGTACGAGGCGTGACGGACTGGAAGATGGACGCCAGGAAACGCTCCCCCAGCGTATAGTCTCCCCACTGGGGCAGACGAAATTCGTACAGGAAGAAGAACAGGAAGGGGACCACCAGCAGGAAAGCCGTGGTGGAGAGCACCAGCTTGGTCTGCAGCCGGCAGCGGCGCAGATGGCGGTGGTGTTCCTGCAGATCCAGCCAGACCGAAAAGCCCAGGCCGCCCACAATGATCAGAAAGCAGATGGTCAGGTTGACGACGGGATCGCCGACCCAGTGCGTCAGCGAAGAGAAGGGGCCGCCGTGGCCCATCAGGTCAAAGCCGGCGTTGCAGAACGCCGAGATGCTGTGGAAAATGCCATACCAGATGCCCCTGGCGATGCCGTATTCCGGCACAAACCGGGTGGCCAGCAGGACGGCGCCGAACCCTTCAAAGAGGGCCGTATACAAAAAGATCTTGCCGGTGGCCCGCAGGATGCCCGCCATCTGGGGCAGGCCGGAAGTTTCCTGCATCAGATACCGCTGCCGCAGTCCGATTTTGGTGCCGCGCAGGATGTTGATGGCAACGGCGACGGCCACAAAACCCATGCCGCCGATCTGGATCAGCATCAGAATGACAAACTGCCCGAACAGTGACCAGTGGGTCCAGGTGTCGTAGACGACCAGGCCGGTCACGCAGGATGCGGAGGTGGCGGTGAAAAGGGCATCCAGGAAGGGCGTTACGCTCCGGGTGCGGCTGGAAAACGGCAGCATCAGCAGGAGTGTGCCCGCAAAGATCATAACCATAAAGCCCACCACGATCACCTGTGCAGGGGTGAAACGACGGAGCCGTTCGGTCTGTGTTGCTATCAAATCCGATTCCTCCTGAATTGATTGGAATTGTTGGAAAGCAGTACGGGGCTATTGTAGCACATTCTCTCCAAAAAATAAAGCCGCTGCGACAAAAGTCGCCTTCAATGGCCGGAAAATGCGGTGCCCGATGGCAAAACGGAAGCATTTGGCAGAATGACTAAAGAAAATCTTTCAATTTTGTCGGGCGCGCGGAACGGTTTTCTGGTATAATGGCAACGGAACCATCCAAAGGGGGAAGACTGCATGGAGAACAATTCAAGACGCCTGAGCCGTGCCGGACTGCGCCGCCAGGAAGAGCGCGTCAAGCATGCGTTCCGGGATCAGGTGGCGGAGGTCGCCAGCCTGCTCGAAGTGCTGCTTGCCATCCTGGTCCTGGTGGGGCTGATCTTCTGCGTTGTACCGCTGATCCAGTGGATGCCCGGCCTGATGGTGGACGGCAACGAGGTGGATGTGCGCACCTTTCTGGAACGGGCGCTCGATGTGGTCATCGGCATCGAGTTCATCAAGATGCTTGCCAAGCACAGCCCGGGCAGCAGCCTCGAAGTGCTTTTGTACGCCATCGCCCGGCATATGATCGTCGGTCATGACAGCGCGCTGGAAAACCTGCTCAGTGTGGCGGCCATTGCCCTGATCTTTATTGTGCGGAAGTTTTTCTTTGTCCCTTCCTTCGGTGCCACGATGCCCGGCGGCAAGCCCGCCCCGGACCTGGAACCGAACCAGGAGGAGACCTGCACGGCCGACGACTGAACCCGGTAGATCAGAAAGAAATCCAAAGAGGCGCTTTCCTCTCGGCTTTTTACGGCCGGGGAAAGCGCCTCTTGCCTTTGTAATTTCTCTCAGAACAGTCCGGTGATGCGGCCGTTGGCATCGCAGTCGATGTCCATGGCGGCCGGATGCTTGGGCAGACCGGGCATCGTCATGATGTTGCCGCAGATGACCACCACAAAGCCGGCACCGGCAGACAGCCGGACTTCCCGCACATTCATCTCGAAGCCGGTGGGGGCACCGATCAGCTTGGCATCGTCGCTGAAGGAATACTGGGTCTTGGCGATGCAGACCGGCAGGTTGCCGTATCCCAGATCGGTCAGCTCGGCCAGCGTCTTCTTGGCAGCGGCCGAGTACGCCACGCCATCGGCGCGGTAGATCTTCTTCGCAATGGCCTCGATCTTTTCCGTCAGCGAAGCATCCAGATCGTAGGTGAAGCGGATGGGTTTGGGTTCCTCCGGCAGGATGGAGAGAACGGTCTCGGCCAGGGCCTTGCCACCCTCGCCGCCTTTGGCAAATACCTCAGACAGGGCGCACTTCACACCGGCCGACTCGCAGACCTCCGAGATGACGGCCATCTCCTCCGGCGTGTCGGTGGGGAAGGCGTTGATCGCCACACAGACCGGCAGGCCGAACTGATCCTTGATGTTGGCAATGTGGCGTTCCAGGTTGGCAGCACCGCGGCGGACTGCCTCGGCGTTCGGCTTGGACAGATCCGCCTTGGCCACGCCGCCGTGCGACTTGAGAGCGCGGACCGTGGCAACCAGCACCACCGCGGAAGGATGCAGGTCCGCCATGCGGCACTTGATGTCCAGGAACTTCTCGGCACCCAGATCGGCACCGAATCCGGCTTCGGTCACAACGTAGTCCGCCAGCTTCAGGCTCAGCTTGGTGGCGGTCACGCTGTTGCAGCCGTGGGCAATGTTGGCGAACGGGCCGCCGTGGATGATGGCCGGATTGTTTTCCAGCGTCTGGACCAGGTTCGGGTCGATGGCATCCTTGAGCAGCGCGGTCATGGCACCCGCGGCGCCGATCTCGCCGGCTGTGACGGGCTTGCCGTCGTAGGTGTAGGCGCAGACAATGCGGGAAAGCCGATCTTTCAGATCCTTCAGGTCGGTGGCCAGGCAGAAGATCGCCATGATTTCGCTGGCAACCGTGATGTCAAAGCCGTCCTCACGGGGGGTGCCGTTGACCTTGCCGCCCAGACCGTCCACAATGAAGCGCAGCTGACGGTCATTCATATCCATGCAGCGCTTCCAGGTGATGCGCCGGGGATCAATGTTCAGCGGATTGCCCTGCTGGATGGAGTTGTCGATCATCGCAGCGAGCAGGTTGTTCGCAGTGCCGATGGCGTGCAGGTCACCGGTGAAATGCAGGTTGATGTCCTCCATCGGAACGACCTGGGCGTAACCGCCGCCGGCCGCGCCGCCCTTGATGCCGAACACGGGACCCAGGGAGGGCTCCCGCAGGCAGAGCATCGTGCGCTTGCCCAGCGCGTTCATCGCATCGGCCAGACCCACACTGGTGGTGGTTTTGCCCTCGCCGGCCGGCGTGGGGCTGATCGCCGTGACCAGAATCAGCTTGCCGTCCGGGCGGTCGCTGTGGATCAGCTTGTGGTCGATCTTGGCCTTGTATTTGCCGTAGGGGATAATGTCATCCGCGGTCAGTCCGACCTTGGCGGCAATCTCGGTGATGGGCTGCATCTTGGCAGCCTGTGCGATTTCAATATCACTCAGCATACAAAGGGCTCCTTTCGGTCAAACAAAAAAGGGCTGCATACACCGCGACAACGGTGTATGCAGCCCAGACGGTCGACTTTCATGCATAACGAGCTGCATCCCCGGTGGTTGTACCCACCATATTCCGTCAGTCAGCAGCTTTACGATATTACAGTAGCACAGCAGCGGGGGATTTGTCAAGTCTTTTCACAGCACGAAATGGCGGAATCCCCACTTGCGGCAGAAGCGGAACATGCTCTCCATCTGCATCCAGAACTTCTTGCGGTCCCGGACCGGGTCACGGTGCCAGGCATGGGTGGCATGGAACTGCGGCAGCAGATACACCTTGCCCTCCTGCAGGACGCGCTGGGTCAGATCGGCATCCTCCACATACATGAAGTAGTCGGGATCAAATCCGCCCACCTTCTTGAACACATCGGTGCGCACAGCCATGAAACTGCCCGTGCAGAACTCGATGGGCTGCGGGATGCTCAGATCCTCGTCCTGCATCGTGTAATGGGCGTTCAGACGGCGGCAGAATCCCACATTCTTGACAAGTTTCGGGAACTGACGCACGGCCATGGCCAGAATCTGGGGCTTGCGGCGCGGCAGGTGCTGGATGCGGCCGTCCGGGAAAAACAGCTGGGGCGTTGCCATCGCCACATCGGGATGGCGCAGCAGCCAGTCAGACATGGCCGGCAGAATGGTATCGTCAATCACGACATCGGGATTGAGAATAAAATGTACGTCACTGTCCAGCCGGTCCAGCACGGTATTGTGTCCCTTGCCGAACCCGACATTCTGCGGCAGACAGATCACCGTGACACGGCTGTCCGAAAAATCCGTCCGGGCCAGGCGCTCCCCGCACTGGTCAGGACTGGCATTGTCCACGACATACAGCGAAAAATCCGGCCCCGGCGTGTGAGCCAGCACACTGCGCACAGCGGCACATACTTCTTCGTAATCACAGTATGACACAATGCAGGCACTGATCTTTGCCATAAAAACTCCTTACCCGCGCAGCGGGTCAACCACGGCTTTCAGATCCCCGAGATCATACGGGGTATTCTGATAGACATAGTAATTCAGCCAGTTGGTGTACAGCAGGTGCCCGTGGGCACGCCAGCGGAACAGCGGGTCACGGCTGGGATCATCGTCCGGGTAATAGTTCACCGGAACGTGAATCTCCTTGCCGGCCTGCAGATCGCGGCGATATTCGGCATCCAGCGTATACTTGTCGTATTCGGGATGACCGATCACAAAGATCTGGCGTCCCGACTCGGTGGAAAGCAGCATCGGACCGGCAACATCGCTTTCGGCCAGCATCCGCAGCTCGGGATGGGCGTCGATGTCGGCGCGGTTCAGACCTGCCCAGCGGCTGTGCGGCGCATAGAATACTTCATCAAAGCCGCGAACCAGCGGGTTGGAAGGGCGGACGACCCGGTGCTCAAACACGCCGAACATCTTGCTGGGCAGATGCACCTTCCGCACGCCGAAGTGGTAATACAGTCCGGCCAGGGCACCCCAGCACAGATGGATCGTCGAGTAGACGTTTTCCTTGCTGTAATCCATGATCCGGCACAGCTCGGGCCAGTAGTCCACATCCTCGTAGTCCAGGTCCTCAATGGGCGCACCGGTGATGATCATTCCGTCAAACCGTTCGTTGCGGATCTGATCAAAGGTCTTGTAAAACGCCTTCATGTGTTCCTGCGGCGTATGGGTGGTATCATGGGTCGCCGTCTGCAAGAAGGTCAGCATGACCTGCAGCGGACTGTTGGCAAGCAGGCGGGCCAGCTGGGTCTCGGTGACGATCTTGGTCGGCATCAGATTGAGAATCAGGATGCGCAGCGGCCGGATCTGCTGGCTCTGGGCGCGCTGCCGGTGCATGACAAAGATGTTCTCGCGGGAGAGCTCTTCATACGCGGGCAGCTCTTTGGGAATGATAAGAGGCATAGCGAAGCTCCTGATCTCAGATCTGGTCCAGGGCCTGAGCAATATCGTTGATCAGGTCGTTCTTGTCCTCCAGACCGCAGCTCATCCGGACCAGATCCGGCTGCACACCGGCGGCAAGCAGCTGCTCGTCGTTCATCTGGCGGTGGGTGGAACTCGCGGGATGCAGGCAGCAGGTGCGGGCATCGGCCACATGGGTCTCAATGGCCGCTACCTTCAGATGGCCCATAAAGGCCTTGGCAGCATCGCGGCCGCCCTTGACGCCGAAGCTGACCACACCGCAGGAACCGTGGGGCAGGTACTTCTTGGCGATCTCGTGGTATTTGTCGCCGGGCAAACCGCAATAATTCACATAGGAAATCTTGGGATGGGAAGCCAGAAATTCCGCCACGGCCTGGCCGTTCTCGCAATGACGGGCCATCCGGACATGCAGGCTCTCCAGGCCCAGGTTGAGCATATAGGCACTCATCGGGCTCTGGGTGCAGCCGAAGTCACGCATCAGCTGTGCGGTGGCTTTGGTGATGAAGGCACCCTCCTTGCCGAACCGCTCAGCATAGGTGATGCCGTGATAGCTGTCGTCGGGGGTGGTCAGGCCGGGGAACTTGTCGGCATGAGCCATCCAGTCAAACTTGCCGCCGTCCACAATGGCGCCGCCCACGCAGCCGCCGTGGCCGTCCATGTACTTGGTGGTGGAATGGGTCACAATGTCGGCACCCCAGGAAAGAGGCCGGCAGTTGATCGGCGTGGCAAAGGTGTTGTCCACAATCAGCGGCACACCGTGGGCATGGGCCGCGCGGGCAAATTTTTCAATGTCCAGCACGGTCAGCGCCGGGTTGGCGATGGTCTCGCCGAAGACGGCCTTGGTGTTGTCGCGGAACGCGGCGTTGAGCTCTTCCTCGGTGCAGTCGGGGGAGACAAAGGTCACCGAGATGCCCATCTTGGCCATCGTGACCGAGATCAGGTTGAAGGTACCGCCGTAGATCGAGCTGGAGGAGACGATGTGATCCCCGGCGTTGCAGATGTTGAACAGCGCAAAGAAGTTGGCTGCCTGACCGGAGCTGGTCAGCATGCCGGCCGTGCCGCCCTCGAGTTCGGTGATCTTGGCCGCGACGGCATCGCAGGTGGGGTTCTGCAGACGGGAGTAGAAATAGCCGCTGGCCTCCAGGTCAAACAGCTTGCCCATCTCATCGGAACTGTCATATTTAAAGGTAGTGCTCTGGACGATGGGAATCTGGCGGGGTTCGCCGTTGCCCGGGGTGTAACCGCCCTGCACGCACAAGGTATTGATGCTCAGATTTTGATCTGCCATAGCTTGAAACTTCCTCTCAGAAAGAATACTGCATAGATACCTTCTTATTGTATAGTTTTTGTAAGGTAAAATCAAGGGTACAAAGCGTCAAAAGGAAAAATAATCCAGCCAAAAAATGGAGAATTTCTTGCAGAAGGGCGAAAATGCGCATCGGCCGGCCTGTTTGGCTGCTGCGGCGCTACCAAAGAGCGGTTCCGGATGTTCACAATTTTTTTTCATTTTATCCCATTGACAAAGTGCAGGGATGTGCTACAATATTAGCAGTCGGAAGCAGAGAGTGCTAATTCAGAGAACGATTCCCGCAAAACGCCCTGAAGCCGATCAGGCTGCAAGCCGCCGGGCGGGAATGGCACTCATATGGTTCCGTTTGCTAATATACCGTTATCGTTGCCCATGCAAGGAGGTTTGCGATATGAATACCAATCAATTTACACAAAAAACGCTGGAAGCGCTGCAAAGCGCCCAGCGTCTGGCCATTGAATATTCCAATCAGGCCCTGGAGCAGGAGCATCTGCTCGTGGCGCTGACCCAGCAGCAGGACGGACTGATTCCGCAGCTGCTCACCAAAATGGACGTGAATCCCGGCACGTTTGAGACCGCCGCCGCCGAAAAGGTGGCCCAGCTGCCTCATGTGACCGGTTCGGGCCGTGACCCCGAAAAGGTGTATATCTCCAATGAACTGGATCAGGCGCTTTCCGCTGCCGAGAACCAGGCCAAGCAGATGAAGGACGAATACATCAGTGTCGAGCATGTTTTTCTGGGCATGCTGCAGCGCCCCGGCCGGGTGGCCGGCGAACTGTTCAAGCAGTTCAGCATCACCAAGGAAAAATTCATGCAGGCGCTTTCGGCGGTGCGCGGCAACCAGCGCGTGACCACCGATAACCCCGAATCCACCTACGATGCCCTCAAGAAATACGGGCAGGACCTGGTGGAGGCGGCCCGTGCCAACAAGCTGGACCCGGTCATCGGACGTGACACCGAGATCCGCAACGTTATCCGGATTCTGTCCCGGAAACGCAAGAACAACCCCGTGCTGATCGGTGAAGCCGGCGTCGGCAAGACGGCCATCGCCGAAGGCCTGGCGCAGCGGATTGTCCGCGGCGACGTGCCGGAAAACCTCAAGGACCGCACGGTGTTCAGTCTGGATATGGGCGCTCTGGTCGCGGGTGCCAAATACCGCGGCGAGTTTGAGGAACGCCTCAAGTCGGTTCTGAACGAAGTCAAGAAGAGTGAAGGCAAGATCATCCTCTTCATCGATGAGCTGCACACCATCGTCGGTGCGGGCAAGACGGACGGCGCCATGGACGCCGGCAACATCCTCAAGCCCATGCTGGCCCGCGGTGAGCTGCACTGCATCGGTGCAACCACGCTGGATGAGTACCGTGAATATATCGAGAAAGACCCTGCCCTGGAACGTCGTTTCCAGCCGGTCATGGTGCAGGAACCCACCGTGGAGGATACCATTTCGATTCTCCGCGGTCTGAAAGAGCGCTATGAGGTGTATCACGGCGTCAAGATCCAGGATGGCGCGCTAATTGCCGCTGCCACCCTGTCTGACCGGTATATCACCGACCGTTTCCTGCCCGACAAGGCCATCGACCTGGTGGATGAAGCCTGCGCCATGGTCAAGACCGAGCTGGATTCCATGCCCGCCGAACTGGATGACCTGAACCATAAGATCACGCAGCTGCAGATTGAGGAAGCCTCGCTGCAGAAGGAGACCGACCAGCTGTCCAAGGAGCGCCTTGCCGCGCTGGAGAAAGAGATGGCCGAACTGCGGGATTCCTTCAACTCCAAGAAGGCGCAGTGGGAGAACGAGAAGAACGCCATCAACAAGGTCCAGAGTCTGCGTGCCGAGGTGGAATCCACCAAGGCCGAGATCGAAAAGGCGACCCGCAACGGCGACTATGCCCGCGCCGGCGAACTGCAGTACGGCAAACTGCCGCAGCTGCAGCGCAGCCTCGAAGCGGAGGAGAAGATCGCGGCCGAGCGCAAGGAGCAGAGCCTGCTGCGTGACCGTGTGACCGCGGAGGAGATCAGCCGCATTGTGGCGCGCTGGACCGGCATCCCGGTGGAGAAACTCGTGGAGGGCGAGCGTGAAAAACTGCTCCGCCTGCCCGACGTTCTGCATCAGCGGGTGATCGGCCAGGACGAAGCGGTGCAGAAGGTCTCGGACGCCATCCTGCGTTCCCGTGCCGGCATTGCCAACCCGAACCGTCCCATCGGCAGCTTCCTGTTCCTCGGCCCCACCGGCGTCGGCAAGACCGAGCTGGCCAAAGCGCTGGCACAGGCCCTGTTCGATGATGAGAAGAACATGGTCCGGATTGATATGACGGAATATATGGAAAAATTCAGCGTCAGTCGTCTGATCGGTGCCCCTCCGGGATATGTGGGTTACGAGGAGGGCGGCCAGCTGACCGAGGCGGTCCGCCGCCATCCGTACAGCGTCGTGCTCTTCGATGAGGTCGAAAAGGCGCATCCCGATGTCTTCAACATCCTGCTTCAGGTGCTGGACGACGGACGCATCACCGACAGCCAGGGCCGCACGGTGGACTTCAAGAACACCATCATCATCCTGACCTCCAACCTGGGTTCGGACATCATTCTGGAAGACCTCGAAGCCAGCCGTGCCAAGGGCAGCAACGTGATCTCCGACGACGCGCGCAGCCGCATTGATGCGCTGCTCAAGCGCCAGTTCCGTCCCGAGTTCCTCAACCGTCTGGATGACATTGTCTACTACAAGAGCCTGACCAAGGAGGAGATCGGCAGCATTGTCGATCTGATGCTGGCTGACCTGCGCCGCCGTCTGGCGGATAAGCAGCTCAACCTGGTCATCACCGACGCCGCCAAGGCCGTGATCGTCAATGACGGCTACGACCCGATCTACGGTGCCCGTCCGCTCAAGCGGTATATCCAGGCCAATGTCGAGACGATGATCGCCAAGGAAATCATCGCCGGCACCCATGCGGCAGGGGATACCCTGACCGTCGATGCCGACAACGGCCGGCTTGTCCTGCGCTGATCCGTTAACAAAGCCCCTTCGGGCCGCATTTTGTGCGGTGCCCGAAGGGGCTTTTTTCATTTCATCAGGCCCTTGAAGACCAGGAAGGAATACAGATAAATCCAGAGCGAACCACCGATGATGCTGCCCATCAGCAGACCGAAGGTGAGCGTGCTGCCCAGCCAGGTGGAAAACAGTCCCAGCAGGAGCAGAAAGACGCCGAGCACCACAAAAACGATGCCGCCCATCCGCTGAGTGCGGTTCCAGTTGTGTTCATCCGCCAGGGCCCAGGGCGTCCGGCATCCGAAGGAATAATTCTGCCGGATGCGCGGCATATAGTTGCCCAGCAGGATGAACAGCACTCCGATGCCGCCGCTGACCAGAATCCCGATCAGGCTGCTGCCGTCGGGCAGGAACCCGAACACCCAGAGCTCGGTCAGCCAGGTCATCAGAACCATAAAGAGCGTGATCCCTACCGTGAACCCTTGATAGATCACGGCAAACCGTCCGTAGTTCTCGCTTTTGGGGTCGATCATCGGCACAACGCGGAGCAGCACCAGCAGAAGTGCCGGCAGTGCCGCCAGAACCAGTGCCATGTATTTGGGCCCCCAGCCGTCCACAACGCCGGCGGCGTTCCAGTGGGTCGGAATGGTCTGGGGCAGGAGGGGATAACAGCACAGATGCGCTGCAAAATTGACGACACACAGGCCGCCCAGAATCCAGAACAGTTTAGTTTTCATCTTGACTCTCTCCTTTGACGAACCCGAAATCGTAAAACCACTTCATCACTTCCTGGAACACCGTCATGTTCAGACAGTACACGATGTTCTGCCCGCGCCGCTCGTCCCGGACAAGCCCGGCATTTTTCAGGATGCTCAGATGATGGCTGACCGAAGGCTTGGCCATATCAAAATGGTCGGCAATCTCTCCGGCCGTCATCTCGCCGCCGCTCAGCAGCTCCAGAATCCTGCGCCGTGTCGGGTCTCCCAGTGCCTTGAAGGCGTCACCGATCATACCGTGTTCCTCCTTTCATAATGAGATATTTAGATAAACTTCTAAATATCTGCCCCAAGTATACCACCCGCCCGGAACCCTGTCAAGGGGGCAGCGAACGGGTGGCAGAAACCTTTTTGGTGCGCCGGTCAGGCGTTGGCGGTTGCGATCAGGTCCTGCATGACCAGGTCGTGCAGAATGTTCATCTTCAGGTAGTTCTCGCCGTAGTTCTGGATGTAGCTGCTGGTGTCGGCGGTGCCGAAGTAGCGCTCAAACTCGGCGTTCATCGTGTCGGTGTCGCACACCTTGCCGGACTGCTCGGCAAGCGCCTGCAGAATCAGGATCTGGTTGATCATGGACTGCTTCTGGGAGGCAACCTGCTCCAGATAATCGTCCACGCTGGCAAAGCCGCTCTGCACCAGGAAATCCTCCACGGTGGAGCCGTACATCTGGCTGTACATGTAGGGCTGGTACAGATAATAATCGGTAAAGAACTTGTCCACATCCTCGGGCAGACCGTCCTTGACCTCGGCGGTGTCCACCAGCTCGCCGTACAGCTCGTTGGCCTGCTGATCGAACAGCAGCAGATCATTGACATAGGTGTTCAGCGCATTCACGCTGTCCAGGCCCATGGAATCGTTCAGGTTGCTGGCAACCCACTCGTCGGTCAGGTCGGGGGTGACGGTCTCGGTGATGTAGTTCAGCGTCGTGGAGAACACCGCATCCTTGCCGGCCAGGTCGGACGCCTGGTAATCCTCGGGGAAGGTGACATTGACATCGAAGGTCTCACCGGGGGTGTGGCCGACGATCTGCTCCTCGAAGCCGTCAATGAAGGTGCCGCTGCCGAGCGTCAGATCGTAACCGGTGGCGGTGCCGCCGTCGAACGCCACACCGTCGATGGTGCCGGCGTAGTCGATGTTGACGGTGTCGCCGTCCACGGCGGCGCGGTCGGTCACCTGGTTGGAGGTGGCGAAGTTGGCCAGAATGTTGTCGGAAATGTAGCTGTTCACGTCGTCCTCGCTCACCGTGTTGGCTTCATCGGAGAGCGTCAGGGTGGACAGATCGGGCAGCGTGACGTAATCGGCCGCCGTCACGCCTTTCAGATAGCCGTTTTCGTCGAAGGCATCACTGAGCGAGAAATCCGCCAGATAGGCATAGGCGTCAGAGGCAGCCTCGGCAGTGGAAGCATCCGAGGTCGTGGCGTCGGAAGAGGCGGAGGAAGAGCTGTCGGAAGTGGCGGTCTTGCCGCAGGCGGTCAGACCCAGCGCCATGCCAATGGCCAGCATGCCGGCCGCGGAACGGAACAAAAGTGTACGTTTCATGGGTTTTTCTCCTGTCGTGTTTTTTGATACATACACTCCCATTATACAACTTTTTTCAAAATTGTACAGAGGCGAGTTTTCAAAAGCGGCCGGATCTGCTATACTGGACTCAGATTGTGATAGGAAGGAGAATTCCGAATGGAACGAGCAAAGATCCAGCGCATCAACGAGCTGGCCCACAAAGCCAAGACCTCCGGCCTGACCGAGGCGGAGCTGGCCGAGCGGGAAGCCCTGCGCAAGGAATACCTGGCGGATGTCCGGGCCTCGCTGATCAACCAGCTGGAACACACCACGGTGGTGGAGCCGGACGGCACCCGCCACAAGCTGCTCAACCGCAGCTGAATCACCGGCCGGAAACCTGAAATTTAGGGTTGGATTTTTCGGCGGTATCTGCTATAATATCATCGGCGGCGAATCCCGGCTACAATAAATCGGTTCCGTCCGCGGGACCGAACGGAAAAGGCTGTACTTAAATTACCAGAAAGAGGTAATCGTTATGCTTACTGCAATCACCGGAATCAACTGGGGCGACGAGGGTAAAGGCCGCATGGTGGACCTGCTCAGCCGCGATTATGACATCGTGGCCCGCTATCAGGGCGGCGACAACGCCGGACACACCGTCAAGAACGAGCGGGGCAAGTTCGTGCTGAACCTGATCCCGTCCGGCATCCTGCGTCCCGAAGTCGTCTGCGTCATGGGCGGCGGCATGGTCATCGACCCCGAACATCTCGAAACCGAAATCGCTTCCCTGCGTGAGAAGGGCATTGTCATCACGCCGGACAACCTCAAGATCTCTGACCGCGCAACCATCACGATGCCGTTCCATGTAGAGCAGGACGGCCTGGAGGAAGCGCGCCTTTCCAAGACCGGTGCCCAGTTTGGTTCCACCAAGCGCGGCATCGCCTACACCTACGGCGACAAGTTCATGAAGAAGACGCTGCGCATGGGTGACCTGGTCCATCTGGACGAGAGCGTCCGCAAGCGCCTGGAGACCATCGTGGAATCCAAGAACCTGACGATGGTCAACATCTATGGCGAGAAGCCGGTCAGCGTCGAGGATATGTGGAACTGGTGCAAGCATTATCAGGAAGAGTTTGCCCCCTTCATCTGCGATGTGGGCGACTACCTGTCCGATGCAGCCGACGCCGGCAAGAAGATCATGTTTGAAGCCCAGCTCGGTGCGCTGCGCGACATCGACTACGGCATCTACCCCTACACCTCTTCCTCCAACACCATCGGCGCCTATGCGCCCATCGGTGCGGGCATTCCGGGCCGCAAGCTGGATCTGTCCGTCGGCATCATGAAGGCGTATTCCTCCTGTGTCGGCGAAGGCCCCTTCACGGCCGAGCTTGCCATGACCGAGGAAGAAAAGCATCAGCTGCGGGAATCCGGCCATGAGTACGGTGCCGCGACGGGCCGTCCGCGCCGTGTCGGTCCGTTCGATGCCGTCGCTTCCCGCTACGGCGTGCGCTGCCAGGGCTGCGATGAGCTGGCCCTGACCCTGCTCGACGTGCTGGACTATATGGAGGAAATCCCGGTGGTTGCGCAGTACCGTCTGCCCGACGGCACCGTCACCGACCGCTTCCCCTCCGGCAAGATGCTGGACGACGCCCAGCCGGTTGTCGTCAAGCTGCCCGGCTGGCACTGCGACATCAGCGGCGTGCGCAGCTACGATGCGCTGCCCCAGGCCGCCCGTGACTATGTCGAGTACATCGAGAAGGCCGTCGGCTGCAAGATCAAATACATTTCGGTCGGTCCCGAGCGGGATGCCTGCATCGTCCGCGACTGATCCGCATACCATGAATGTGCGACCGGGCAGTTCCCCGGCAACACCGTCAGCCTAACACCAAGTGGCGGACCCCCGGGTCCGCCACTTTTATAAAACACAAAATCCGAACACAGACCAGTAGGGGAAGGGAAGACCTTTTTTTGACAGAACTCCTTGTAAAACTCTTTATCAAACATCCGGACAATATTGCCGATCGCGCGGTCCATACCGCCTACGGCAACCTGGCATGCTTTGTCTGCATCTTCTGCAACTTGATGCTGTTTGCAGGCAAATTCATTGTAGGTACGATCTTCGGAAGTGTCGCCATCACGGCGGACGCCATGAACAACCTTTCGGATGCCAGCTCCAATGTGGTCAGCCTGGTGGGCTTCCGCCTGGGCGCCAAACCCGCCGATGATGAGCATCCTTACGGCCATGCCCGGTACGAGTACATTGCCGGCCTGGCGGTCTCGGTGATGATTCTGGTCATCGGCGTGGAACTCTTCAAGGAGAGCTTCCTCAAGGTCCTGCATCCGACGCCCGTCACCTTCAGCCTGCTGACCGTGGTCGTGCTGCTGGCCTGCATTGCGGTCAAACTCTGGATGAGCGTTTTCAACCGCAAGATCGGCAACCGCATCCACTCCGAAACGCTGATCGCCACCGCAGCCGATGCCCGCAACGATGTTGTCTCGACGTCTGCGGTCCTCATCGCCTCCATCGCCACCTATTTCAGCGGCGTGGACCGGATCGATGGCGTGATGGGCCTGGCCGTGGCGGTGTTCATCCTGTGGAGCGGTATCGGCCTGGTGCGCGATACCATCAGCCCGATCCTGGGCGCGGCGCCGGACCCGGAACTCATCGACTACATTGAGAAGAAGGCAACCTCCTATCCCGGCGTTCTCGGCATCCACGATCTGATGATCCACGACTACGGCCCCGGCAACAAGCTGGTGAGCTTCCATATCGAGATGCCCGCCAACAGCGACGTGATGGCCAGCCATGACCTGATTGACTCCATCGAGCGGGACTTCCAGGTCCATGACCATCTTCTGGTGACGATTCATTTTGACCCTGTGGTGGTGGATGATCCCCATATCCAGGAGCTCCGCCAGTTCCTGAAGGAAAAGCTGGCCACCCTGGCGCCCGATGCCGATATCCATGACCTGCGCATTGTGCCGGGTCCCACGCATACCAACGTGATCTTTGACTGTGCGGTTCCCGCCGATATGCTGGCCGCCAAGGATCACCGCGCCAACAAACTGGTGGTCGAGCTGCGCAACGCCGTCGCCGACCGCTGGAAGGATCACTTCTGTGTGATCCAGCTGGAACCGATCTACGCAAAAACCAAGTGAACTTACGCGCGGCACAACGCCGCAGCCCCCGAATCTGATCATAAAGGAGCGCGAAAAGGATGGATTATAACGCAGCCGCATTGGAAATGCACGAAAAGCATCACGGCAAACTGACGGTGAACAGCCTGGTCGAGGTCCGCGACAAGGACGCCCTGTCCACGGCCTACACCCCCGGCGTGGCCGAACCCTGCCGCCGGATCAAGGCAAACCCCGATGACGTTTACCGCTATACCCTCAAGGGCCGCACGGTGGCGGTGGTGACCAACGGCACGGCGGTGCTGGGCCTTGGCAACATCGGCCCCGAAGCCGGCCTGCCTGTCATGGAGGGCAAATGTGTGCTCTTCAAGGAATTCGGCGGCGTCGATGCGTTCCCCATCTGCCTCAACGCCGCCACCCGGGAAGAGGTAGTGGCGGCAGTCAAGGCCATCGCGCCGACCTTCGGCGGCATCAACCTGGAGGATATCCGCAGCCCCGAATGCTTTGACATTGAGGCGGAGCTGGAACGGGACCTGGATATTCCGGTGTTCCACGACGATCAGCACGGTACGGCCATCATTGTGCTGGCCGGCATCCTCAACGCCCTCAAAGTGGTGGGCAAGAAACTGGAGGATGTCCGCATCGTCCAGAACGGCCCCGGCGCCGCCGGAACCGCCATCATCAAGATGCTCCAGACAGCGGGCGCACGCAACATCATCGCGGTGGACGAGCACGGGATTCTCTATCCGGGCCGTCCCGCCGGCCTGGCCGATCACAAGGAATGGCTGGCCTCGGTGACCAACCCCGAACACCGTACCGGCGGCCTGGCCGATGCCATCCGCGGCGCGGATATCTTCATCGGCACGTCGGTGGCCGGTGCCCTCACGCCGGAGATGGCCGCCACGATGGCGCCCGATGCCATCGTTTTTGCGATGGCCAACCCCAACCCCGAGATCCTGCCCGATGCCGCCAAGGCGGCCGGTGTCCGGGTGATCGGTACCGGACGCAGCGATTTCCCCAATCAGGTCAACAATGTGCTGGCCTTCCCCGGCATCTTCAAGGGCGCTTTGTCGGTCCGGGCGCGGGACATCAACCCCCGCATGAAGATGGCGGCCGCCTATGCGATTGCCGGTCTGATCTCCGACGAGGAACTCAATGAGGAAAACATTCTGCCCAAAGCCTTTGACCCGCGTGTGGCGCAGGCTGTGGCCGACGCCGTGGCGCAAGCCGCGCGGGAAAGCGGAGCGGCCCGGGTATGAGTACAGCCATCCGTGAACTGGACACCGACCGCATTGTGCAGACGGTGGAAGAACTCTGCATCCGTGCCAATACCCGGCTGCCCGACGATGTGAAGGCGGCGCTGGATGCTGCCGAGGCATCCGAACCCTGGCCGCTGGCCCGGCAGACGCTGGGTCTTCTGCAGGAAAACCTCTGTGCCGCCCGGGACCAGTCACTTCCCATCTGTCAGGATACCGGCATGGCCTGCGTCTTTGTCGAACTGGGCCAGGATGTGCACCTCAGCGGCAGCCTGGAAGAGGCTGTCAACGAGGGAGTGCGCCGCGGCTATGAAAAAGCGTACCTGCGCAAATCCGTCACGGCCGATCCGCTCCGCCGCGTCAATACCGGCGACAATACCCCGGCATTCCTGACGGTGCATCTGGTACCTGGCAGCGGCTGCCGGATCACGGTGGTTCCCAAGGGCGCCGGCAGTGAGAACATGAGCCGTCTGGCCATGCTCAAACCGGCCGACGGCGTGCAGGGCGTCAAGGACTTTGTGATGGAAACGGTCCGCCAGGCGGGCGCCAATCCCTGCCCGCCCATTGTGCTGGGCATCGGCATCGGCGGCAGCTTTGACCAGTGTGCGGCACTGGCCAAACGGGCGCTGCTTCGCCCGCTGGACTGCCCCAATGCGGACCCCTACTATGCGGCCTTGGAACGGGAACTGCTCGAAGCCATCAACGCGACGGGCTTCGGTCCCCAGGGCTTTGGCGGCAGAACGACCTGCCTGGGGGTGAGCATCGAGCAGATGCCGACCCATGTGGCCTGCCTGCCGGTGGCCGTCAATATGAGCTGCCATGTGACCCGCCGTGCCAGCGCGGAATTGTGAGGAAAGGAAGGAACGCTGCTGTGGCCGAACATCCGAACATTGATATTTCGCTGGATGGGGTAGGAAAGACCACCCCCTCCGACCGCAGAAACTCCCGCATTGACATCCCGCTGGATCATGCGCCGGCCCATCGTCCCAACCTGGGTGCAGGCCGGATTTTGGATACCGAGCTGGAGATTGTCAACCGCCACCACGCGGAAGTCAAAGAGATGCACCGCCGGGCAAGACAGGGAGAATGAAGTATGCAATATGAGCTGAAAACACCGCTTACCCGGGAAACGCTGGCGCCTCTTCGCGCCGGTGACACCGTGCTGCTGAGCGGGACCGTCTATACGGCGCGGGATGCCGCCCATGCCAGAATGTCGGAGGCTCTCGACCGCGGAGACCCGTTGCCCTTCGATCTCAAGGGCGCCGCCGTCTACTATGTCGGCCCCACCCCGGAACGTCCCGGCTGTGCCATCGGCGCGGCCGGCCCCACGACCTCGGGCCGGATGGACCGGTATACGCCGCGTCTGCTGGACCTGGGCCTGGCCTGCATGATCGGCAAAGGCAAACGCAGCGAGGCCGTCAAACAGGCGGTGGTCCGCAACGGTGCCGTCTACCTGGCGGCGATCGGCGGAGCCGGCGCCCTGATGGCGCGCAGCATCCGCAGCTGTGAGATCATTGCCTGGCCGGACCTTGGCTGTGAGGCAGTCCGCCGCCTGGAGGTGGACCGTATGCCGCTGACCGTTCTGCTGGACGCGCACGGCGGCGATTTGTACGAATCCGGCCCGGCTGCCTACCTGGCCAGCCTGTGACGGACGCGCATTGACAAAACCGTTCCTGCCTGTTACACTGTATCTGTTCTGAGCGGATATGGCGGAATTGGCAGACGCGCTGGTTTTAGGGTCCAGTGTCCACGACGTGCAGGTTCAAGTCCTGTTATCCGCACCATCTGCCGCAGGTGTCGCTTCGCCTGCGGCTTTTTTGTTATCCCGGTGGAGGCACTCCCATGAAAAAGATGCACTTCTGGCGGGCCATGTGCCTGCTCTCCCTTCTCAACGGCGGCCTGTTCTGTTTTGCGTCCTTCCGCGCCATGCAGCATGGCGCTGCCGGGGCGGACAATCAGGCGGGTCTGCTCTTCGTCCCGGTTCTCTGGATGATGGCTGCTGTTGTGCTGCTGATTCTCAACCTTGCCACATTGCTGTCCGGCAGAACCATCGCCGGGACCTGTCGGATTCCGGTCCTGGAGGCGTTGAGCCCGGACCGACAGAGCCCGGGGCAGGTGGGATTCCTTGCAGTGACCTTCCTTCTGATGCTTTTCGCTTTCCTGCTCTTCGCGGGGGAGGGGATCTGGGCGGCAGCCTATGCGCTCACGGGCGGTGCCCTGATGCTCCTGCTGTACAGCTGGCAGACTGCCGCCCGCAAAACCCGATCCTGAATCGTTCCTGAAAAGGTATCTGAGCCGGACAACAGACGTTTTTCTGCCGTTGCCCGGCCTGTTTTTGAATCCCGGATTCCCGGCCGTCGGCCGGGATTTTTTTGTTTTTCAAAACATGGAAATGTATACTATATTCACGCACTCGGAATTTTTGCAGCCTTAAAAATACGCGAATACACGAAAAAGAATTGATAAATTGTAAACGAAGTGCCGGACGACGGTAGAAAAAATACATTTTCTGTCAAAATAAGGAAAATCAGGTTGAAACTGGAAAAACAATATGCTAAAATGTGTCTACTAGGAATAGGGGGCGGCTGAATGCCGCATGACGACTCGGAGGATGATCAAATTGAATGTGATGGGGGAAGTGCAGGGCCGATTGCGGCGGCTCTGGTTTGTGATGTTGTTGTTCCTTTGCATGCTGCTTGCGGCAACCGCAGCCAAGGCGGAGAACAACTCGTATTACTATCCCAACTATGATGCATCGGCCAACGGCTGTGTCGATCTGATGAACTATGTTCAGCGGGTTACCGTGACGGCCAACGGCAATGACTATACGTTGGATCAGCTGACCCAGATGAAGCAGGAAGGTCATCCGCTGACCCTGAAGGTGGGGGACACTCTCTCCTTCAATTTCTTGTTCAATCTGCAGGGCCGTGCGTATGATCCCAACGACCCGACGCTTCTGGATACGGCCAACTCCACCTATGTGACCTATACCCACGGCACGACGATGCTGGACGGCACCACGGTGGCCGCCGGTTCGCAGGGCATCCTGGATGACTCCAGCCTGATGAAGGAAAACACCTCCCGCGGGAGCAGCTATCTGCGGATGGACATTGGCTGGCTGCTGGATTCCTGCCCCGGAAGCTACAACATTGAATACACCGACGGGAAGGTCTCCTTCTACCAGGGCGGCGAGAACAACCGGTATCTCTATGTGTACTTCCCCGGCGGCATCGGCAATGATGTCTACGCCACTTCCGGCTACTTCACGCTGACGGCCACCATGTCCCGGACCCTCGATCAGATCAAGATCCCGGTGATCAGCAACTTCTTCGGCCAGAAAACCGACTGGGTCGTGGACACCGTCGTCTCCCAGGATGTGGGCCAGAACTATACCGGCAACATCAGCACCTACGGACGGATCTCGGTCAAAAAGACCTGGGTCACCACCTCGGACCACGGACCGGCCAAGATTGTGCTGACCTATACCAAGAACGGCCAGCAGTGCACGGCAACCCGTACCATCTACGGGGATGAAACCGTCTACTTTGATATCCGTCAGGATATGACCAACTGTGTCCTGAGCGAGGATATGACCGGCCTGGATGACTATGTCTCCAACATGACGGTCAGCGATGACGGCAAGACCTACACCTTCACCAACACGCACAGCATTCCGCTCAAGATCAGCAAGAAGGCCGCGACCGGCACCGACGAACTGCCCGGCGCCACGCTGGTTCTGTTCAGTGTCGGCTCGGACGGCAGCACGACCGAGATCGAGCGCTGGACCAGTTCGGACACCCAGCACGAAACCGAGGTGCTGCCCGGCGACTACCTGCTGCGCGAGACGGTGGCCCCGGCGGGCTATGCCATGTCGCTGGACATCACCTTCACGGTGGGCACGGACGGCTCCATCAAGATGACCTCCCAGAACGGCTCGCTTGACAATGGCGTCCTGACCGTCATCGACAAACAGCTGGAAGTCAAGCTGGCCAAGGTGGACCCCAGCGGCAACTGCCTGCCCGGCGCAGTCCTGACCCTGACCGATCAGAACACCGGCAAACTGGTCCATCGCTGGACTTCCGGCACCGAACCGGAGAAGATCGTCTACGCCGGCAATACCGGTGAAGTCCTGGTAGCCGGCCATACCTACGTTCTGCATGAGGAAACGCCCCCGACGGGGTATCAGACCGCCGCGGACGTGACCTTCATCTTCAACGGGGACGGCACCATCCCCGACTGCGGATATCACCTCGTCTCGATGACGGACTATCCGACGCCCACGCCGACCCCGCCTTCCGTAACGCCCACGCCGCCGACCTCCACGCCGTCGATTCCCGGCAACGGCCCCAGCCCGACCCCCTTCACGCCGGGCGGTCCGTCGCTCCCCACCGGGGACAGCCCGATCATGTGGATTTTCCTGGCGCTGGCAGTGATCTGCCTGGGCGGCGGCATTGCCGTTATCGCCGCGGGCCGCCGTCATAAACAGAGCGGAGCGGGGGATGAACCGCCGATCGGAGGTTTCGATGACGAATAAGCAACCGCGCAGAATCGAGACCTACCGCGCCAACCGGAAATACTACCACGAAGCACCGCGCCGGCCTGAACGTACGGGGCACCCGGTTTTTCTGGCAGCCCCGCTCTTCGGAGCAGCCGTGATCTTCCTGATCCTCTTCGCCTGGCAATGGCAGGGTTACCGCCGCAGTGCGCAGGAATATGATACACTGCGGGAACAGCTCAGCTGGGTGCAGGCCACGCCGGAAAGCGGTATGCTTTCCCGACTGGATTTTGCCGCCCTGCAGGCCCGGAACCCCGACACTTCGGCCTGGCTGGAAATGCCTGGCCTGGACCTGTCCCTGCCGGTCATGCAGAGCGAGGACAGTACCTACTACCTGCGCCGCAACTTTGACGGCGAGTACAGCAACAGCGGCAGCCTGATCCGTCCCTCCTGGGACGAAGGCAGCTGGGCGGAAGGGCTCTGCCATGTCATTCATGGCCACAACATCCATGACGGGTCGATGTTCGGCAGCCTGGACCGTTACCGGGATGCGGACTTCTGTGCCCAGAATCCCACCTTCACGCTCTACACGCCGGACGGGGATTTCCTCTGTACGGTATTCTCCGCCCATGAGGCGCTGGCGACCGATGACTGCTACCGGCTGGATTTCCAGCCAGGGGAGGACTATCAGGCCTTTCTCGAGGACCTGAAAAACCTCTCCTTCTACGATACCGGAACCGAGCTTCAGCCGGACAGCCGGGTGCTGACACTCTCCACCTGCCGGTCCAGCTACGCTTCCAACAATCAGCGGTTCGTGGTCCATGCGGTGATGACGCCGCTTCCCTGAAATGCAAAAGGACGGCTGCCGTCCGGGATTGCTCCCGGCGGCAGCCGTCCTTTTTCTGATCCAGGAAAACCTCAGCGGATGACCGTGACCATGTCGGCACTGATCTCCGCCAAAGAGTGGGCACCGCACATGCTCATCGTGTCGGCCAGTTCGCCGGCCAGCTTGTCCACATACACCTTGACGCCCTCGGCACCCGCGCCGTAGACAACGTTCACGAAGGGACGGGCGATCAGCACGGCGTCAGCCCCGAGTGCCAGCGCCTTGAAGACATCCACACCGCTGCGGATGCCGCCGTCCACCAGCACCTTGCAGCGCCCCTTGACGGCTGCGGCGATCTGGGGCAGCACCTCGGCGGAAGCGGGGGTCTGATCCAGCACTCGGCCGCCGTGGTTGGAAACAACGATGGCAGCGGCACCGGCCTGCACGGCCTTCTCGGCGCCGCGCACCGTCATGATGCCCTTGACGATGAAGGGCACCTTGGCATCGGCGATGATGCCGGCCAGCTCCTCCACGGTCTTGCTGCCGGCCGGCGGGTTGAGGTTTTTCAAAAAGGGCAGACCGGCCGCATCAATGTCCATTGCCGCAGCAAAGGCACCGGAATCCCGCACAAGTTCCATCTTTTCCGCAATGGTTCCGGCGTCCCACGGCTTGACGGTGGGAATGCCGAACCCGCCCGCGGCCTTTACCGCCTTGCAGGCGGCCACCATCACGGCCGGATTGGTGCCGTCGCCGGTAAAGGCGAGAATACCGGCATCGCGGCAGGCGGGAACCAGGATGTCGTTGTACTGCAGATCATCGTATTTCTGACCGTAATGCAGCTGGACGGCGCCCACCGGTCCGGCAAAAACCGGCAGACGGAAACTGTGCCCGAACATCGTCAGCGTGGTGTCCGGCGTGCCGGAGGCGCAGATCGTGTCCATGTTCACGCGGACCTGCTGCCAGGCGTTGTAGTTGCGGATTGCCACATCACCGACGCCCTTGGCGCCCGGCCCGGGCACGGTGTTGCGGCAGGCACGGCCGTCGCAGACCGGGCAGACTTTGCAGGGGCCCATCTGGCCCTTGGCGGCATCCAGTACTTCCTGATATGTCATGGAAAATCTCTCCTTTGCGAAATATGGACTTTACTGCCATTGTAGACCTTTTTGCACAAACCCGCAAGGGATTGGCGCAGTTTTTTTGGAATGATGCTACACAAATCCCGCCTGTTGTGCTATGATAGGCAGGGAAAGCACAGCCGGATTGGCTGTGCTCCCGAAGTTCTGACTGTGGAAAACCGAGGTGCCATGTATGACCGATGTCTTGCAGTTTTTGCGGGAAGAACAGATCAGCCCGGACCTGGTGGAAGCGCTGGAGCAATACCGCGCCGCGCATTCCCTGCCCGCCGACCTGCAGGCCCGCATTCCCACGCCACGCTATCTGTATTATGGCAAGGAGGTCTGGGAGCAGGCCGTCACGGCGCTGCTCTGCGGGGAAAACCTTCTCCTTGCGGGCGGAAAAGCCACCGGCAAGAACGTGCTGGCCGAAAACCTTGCCACGGTGTTCGGCCGTCCGGCGTGGAATGTCTCCTTCCATGTCAATATGGATGCCTCCAGCCTGATCGGCATGGATACCTTTGAGGGCGGCCGGGTCACCTTCCGCCCCGGCCCAATCTATCGCTGTGCCCAGTGCGGCGGCATCGGGATCCTGGATGAAATCAATATGGCCAAGAACGAAGCCCTGGCCGTTCTCCATGCGGTGCTGGACTTCCGGCGTTCCATTGATGTGCCGGGATATGACCGGATTCCGCTCTCGGAGGAAACGCGGTTTGTCGCCACGATGAACTACGGCTACGCCGGTACCCGGGAACTCAACGAGGCCCTGACCTCCCGGTTTGTTGTCATCCAGATGCCCACCATCACCGAGCAGAATCTGCGCAAGCTGCTGGCGGCGCAGTTCCCCGACCTGGAACCGCGCTATACCGAGCAGTTTGCGCTGCTCTTCCTGGATCTTCAGGAAAAGAGCGCCAGCGCGGAAATCTCCACCAAGGCCCTGGACCTGCGCGGAATGCTGGACGCCATCCGGCTGATGCACCGCGGGATTCCGGCCGGTGCCGCGCTGGATATGGGCATAACGAACAAGGCCTTTGACAGCTATGAACAGGGTCTGATCCGGGATGTCATCAAGGCCCGCATCCCCAAGAAGCTGGACAGAACCAAACTGTTCCGTCATTGAACTATGGAAAAGCAATCCTATACCGCCGTCCAGCGGCGGGCAGTCAATCAGATCTGGGCCGCAGCCGGGGAATACGGGTTTGAACCGCTCTTTCTGGCCCAGCAGACCGACGGAACTCCGGATTTCTATATGAACTGCATGGTCGGGCTGGCTCACCGGTATTTCGGTGAGCAGGTTCCCCGCGCACTGTTCGACTCCTGGGCCGGGGACGCCCGACAGCCGCTGTTGGACGACCTGGCCTGGCTTGTGCTGGAGAGCTTTCTCTACCGCCTCGAATTGCCGCATCGCCCGGTGCTGGAACAGCTGCGCGCCGAACACGCCGAAGAATTCTTTGCCAAGGAACACAAGCTGTCCCGTCAGGAATGGATGGCAAAGAACCAGCTCTCCTACACGATGCAGACGGCGCGGTGGCGCCGTGTTCTGGGGCGCCGTGCCCCGGTCATGACGCCCTACGAGCGCCGCCTGTCCGAAGCCCTGGAACCGCAGACCATCCCCGCGCCGGATGAACTGCGCAAGGAGATCCTCGATCTGTTCCGCACCTTCGCACTGTTTGACGGCAAGATCCGTGCGCGGCAGCCTCTCCGCCTGCATTTTGACGGCCTGATGGCCCGGATTCTGCTCAAAACCCGGCCTTCGACGCTGGTCAAGATCGACCGTGTCACGGTGGAACATTCCTCCCGCGGGGAAGGGGAGGGCGGCGGCCTGCGGCAGGATACCCGCCGCGCCGCCATTCATCTGCGTCAGAATGCCGCCGAGGACCGCAGCTATATCCAGAGCTGTTTCGGCCGCTCCCTGTATTCCCCCGAACGGCTGGCCATGGCGGAACGGGAACTCTGCACCGGACTGCATCAGGGATGTCATCTCTGGTTCACGGCCGGGGTCCCCAGCCCCGAACAGGCACAGACCGGCGAGGCCCGGAAGCTGGCCGAACAGGCTGCCCGGCAGGCCGACCTCAACCGGCAGTATTTTGCCAAAAACCGGGAACTGCACAACAGTGCGATCACCCGCCTGACCGAGCAGATCCGCAACTGTATCCTGGTCCATCAGCAGCCGAACGCCCTGACGGCCCGCAGCGGAACGCTCAATCCGGCCCGGGTGTGGCGCGCGACCGTCGTCCGGGATGACCGTGTCTTTCTGCGGGCCGATGAGGAAAACCAGCCTGCCTTCACGGTGGACCTGCTGCTGGATTCCTCCGCGTCCCGCCTGCATTGTCAGGAAGTCATCGCCGCGCAGGGCGTGATTCTGGCCGAGAGTCTGCGCCGCTGCGGCATTCCGGTACGGGTCTGCAGCTTCTGCAGCCTGCGCGGCTATACCGTGCTGCGGGTCCTCAAGAGTTTTGCCGATCAACACCTCGACGGAACGTTCCAATTCTTTGCCTCGGGCTGGAACCGCGACGGCCTGGCCCTGCGGGCTGCCGGGGACCTGCTGCAGTTTGACCCCGGCCCGGCGTCACGTCATCTGCTGATTCTCCTCACCGATGCCGCGCCCAACGACAGCCGCCGGGTCCTGCCCGGGCCGGAGCATCCGCTGGGCTGCAACTATGAGGGGACCGTGGGCGTGCGGGACACCGCTGCCGAGGTCCGCCGGCTTCAGCATAAGGGCATCCGGGTGGCGGCGGTCTTTATGGGAGCCAGCCTGACGATGCCCGATGCCGAGACCATCTATGGCCGGGACCTTGCGCGAATCCGCGGCATGGACCAGCTGGCCGGCGCCGCCGGACGGCTCATCCAGAATGAGATCCGCGAACTGGGGGACTGACTCACGGTTGAAAGCTCCCGTCTGTCGTGTTATCATACGAGTAGTTTAGGAAAGGAATTGATACCAATGAAATTCAAAGAGATGCCGTATTCCCGCCCGGATCTGGACAATCTCCTGGCGGATCTGGACACCTTTGCCGGCAAGATTGCCGCTGCGGGCAGTGACGAGGAACTGATTGACCTCTACTGCGCCGTCAACGATTGCATGGCGCACTACCGCACCGCCGCGGTGCTGGTGGAAATCCATTACACGCAGGACACCCGCGACGCCTACTGGTCCGCCGAACAGGATTGGTTCGACGCCAACAGCCCGGCGGTCTCCAACGCCGATGTGAAAATCGCCAAGGCCATCCTGGCCAACCCCCATGCCGAGGCGCTGCAGAAGCAGTTCGGCAACCGCGTGCTGCCCTCGCTGAAGAACAAGGTCCTGGGCATGGACGAGCGGGTTCTGGAACTGCAGAAAGAGGAAAACGCGCTCTCCAGCGCCTACCAGAAACTGTACGGTGCCGCGCTGGTCGAACTGGACGGCAAGACGCTGACCATCCCGCAGCTGACGCTGTACAAGGAAAGCCTGAACCCGGCGGTCCGCCGTGCGGCCTATGAAGCGGAGGCTTCCTATTTTGATGCCCACCGCGCCGAGTTTGACGACATCTACGACAAGATGGTCAAGAACCGCAACGAGCAGGCCCGCATCCTCGGCTACCGGGATTACAGCGAGCTGAGCTATGTGCGGATGAACCGGATCGGCTACGGCTCCAAAGAGGTCGAGGCTTTCCGTGAGGAGGTCGTGGAGCAGGTGGTGCCGATGCTGCAGAAGCTCATGACGCTGCGCAGCAAGCGCACCGGCATTGCGCACCCGATGTTCTGGGACAGCGCGGTCTGCTTTGCGGACGGCAACCCCAAACCGCACGGCAGCTATGAGGAACTGATGGCGGGAGCCCGCCGCATGTACCATGAGCTCAGCCCCGAGACCGCCGAGTTCATCGACTTCATGCAGGACAACGAGATGTTCGACGTGCTCAGCCGTCCCGGCAAGATGAGCGGCGGATATGAGGACATCATCCCCGACTACAAGACCCCCTTCATCTTTGCCAACTGGAACGGCACGTCGGGGGATGTGGATGTGCTGACCCATGAGGCCGGCCATGCGTTCGAGAGCTATCTGGCCTCCCGTGCCGAAGTCGGCGGCCGTCCGATTCCCTATGAACTGCTCTGCCCCGGCATGGAGAGCGCCGAGATCCATTCGATGAGCATGGAATTCCTCACGGCGCCCTGGCACCATCTCTTCTTTAAGGAAGATACCCAGAAATATGAACTGTACCATGCCGAGGACAGCTTCATTTTCCTGCCCTACGGCTGCATGGTGGATGAGTTCCAGCATATCATGTACCGCAATCCCGACCTGACGCCCGACGAGCGCAATGCCGAGTGGCTCAAGCTGGAAAAGAAGTACCGTCCCTGGAACGATTTCGGCGATCTGCCCTTCTACGGCCGCGGTGCCGGCTGGCAGCGTCAGCTCCATATCTTTGAATGCCCCTTCTATTATATTGACTACTGCCTGGCCACCGTCATTGCGCTGCAGTTCTTTGTGGCCAACCTCAAGGACCCGGCGGATGCCTGGCAGCGTTATCTCAAGCTGACCCGCCTGGCCGGCATGGCAACCTACACCGAGCTGGCCGAGAGCGCCGGCATGAAGGCGCCGTTCGCCAAGGGCAGCCTGACGGCACTGGCCCGCACCGTGGAGGACTGGATCGAGGCCAACCAGATCTGAACCTCCGGAAAGGAGCAACGGGATGGCATGGTTTGAAAAACGGGAGTATGTGTTCCGCAAAAAGGACAAAACCGCCTGGAAGATGGCGCGGGAAGCGCTTGAGGAAGCGGGTATCACCCGGATGCGGTGCGGCGCCTATGACGTGGAGCCGCCGGCCTGCGGCTGCGGGGCCAAACTGGACCCGCGGGACTTCGGAAAGAACGGCCGGATCGACCGCAGAATGTTTTTCATCAAGGTTCCGGTCAGCCAGCTTGCGCAGGCCCGCCGCGTGATTTCAGACCTCGAATGAATTTTTTGACCCGCTGCGGGACGACTGGCACCGTCCATGGAATATCCTACCAAACCTTCGGGTATATTTTTGGGCAATTTACCTAATTTCTATAAATATTTCAAAACTTTTTTACGAGAAACTATTAAAAAAGTATTGAAAAAATATGAAATCGGGCTATAATGAAATTGCACAAAAAAGGTTGGTTCTGTGGGAACCGACCTGGAATATAAGGGAGGTTTTTTCATGGTAAGTTTCTTCCTATGCCTGGCACTTTTGATTGTCGGCTACTTTACATACGGTAAAGTTGTTGACAACACCTTCGGCCCGGATGACCGTGAAACTCCCGCTGTCCGCATCAACGACGGTGTTGACTACGTTGTGATGCCCCAGTGGAAGCTGTTCCTGGTCCAGCTGCTGAACATTGCCGGCCTCGGCCCGATCTTCGGTGCAATGCAGGGCGCTTTGTGGGGCCCTGTGGTGTTCCTGTGGATCACCTTCGGCACACTGTTTGCGGGCGGCGTGCATGACTACTTCTCCGGCATGATGAGCGAGCGCAATGACGGCGACTCCATCGCAGAGATCACCGGCAAGTACCTCGGCCCCGTCATGCAGAACGTCATGCGTGTCTTCTCGGTCGTGCTGCTGATTATGGTCGGTACCGTCTTTGCCGTCGGTCCTGCCGGCCTGATCGTCACGCTGTGCAAGAACAGCGGCGCTTCCGGCCTGCTGACCACCACGCTGTTCTGGCTGGTCATCATTCTGGTCTATTACTTCATCGCCACCTTCATTTCCATCGATGCCATCATCGGCAAGATCTACCCGGTTTTCGGTATCTGCCTGATCATCATGGCCATCGGCGTTGCGTTCGGTATCTTCACCAACCCCGACTACAACATCCCCGAACTCTGGACGCACTTCTATAACATGCATCCTTCCGGAACCCCGATCTGGAGCTTTATGTTCATCACCGTTGCCTGCGGTGCTATCTCGGGCTTCCATTCCACCCAGTCTCCTCTGATGGCCCGCTGCATGAAGAGTGAGAAACAGGGCCACTTCGTCTTCTACGGCGCAATGGTCTGCGAAGGCATCATCGCCCTGATCTGGGCCGCTGCCGGCTGCTCCCTGTACGAGGTCACCGGAGGTCTGAACACCGGCCTGGCCGCTGCGCTGGCCGAAGGTCAGTCCGCTGCGATCTATGATGTCTGCTCCAAGACGATGGGCGGCATCGGCATCGCGCTGGCCATGATCGGCGTTGTTGTCTGCCCCATCACCTCCGGCGATACCGCCTTCCGTTCTGCCCGTCTGACCCTGGCCGACTGGTTCAAGATTGATCAGGGCAGCTACGTCAACCGTCTGAAGCTCTGCATCCCCGTTCTGGGCGTCGGTTCCTTCCTGGGCATCGGCAACGCGCTGGGCTTCATCGACTACACGGTGATCTGGCGTTACTTCAGCTGGACCAACCAGACGCTGGCCATGATCGTTCTGTGGGCCGCTTCGATGTACCTGTTCAAGGAAAAGCGCAACTACTGGATCACGGCTGTGCCTGCGACCTTCATGAGCGCGGTTTCCAGCACCTACTTCATCCTGGCGCCGGAATGCCTCGGCCAGCTCATCAATCCCGAGGGTGGCTACGCCACCGCGATTGCTTATCCGATTGGCGTGATCTTTGCGATTGCCCTGCTTGCGATCTTCCTGTTTGCGACCAAGAAGCAGACCAGCAAGGCCTGATCGTTCGGGTACCGGCATTGGATACTGCACGGAGTTAACCAACGGCCTGCCAGCCGCTGCCAAAAACAGCGGCTGGCAGACTTTTTTAAAAAATTGCGAGGAAACAGCTATGATCTTCAAACCCTCTGCGCTTGGCGTGGCCAGGCTGGAACCCCGGGAACTGGAAGAGGACAAGAAGCACTGCAAAAAAATCGGTCCCTGTGGTGTCGGCAAAAAAGCCATCTATCTGAACAGCTTCTACATTGATCGCTGCTACTATGTTCCGTTCTCCAGCATCAGCCGCGTATTCAAGCGGGTTGCAATGAGCAAGGGCGGCTTTACCGGCAAAGGAATGTTTGCCTCGATGCCGTACCTGGTCGTGGTCTTTGATGACGGAAAAGAGAAGCAATGCAATTTCAAGTACGAGGAGCAGGTCGATCAGCTCCTGGCAGTGCTTGAAAAGGAGCAGCCGCAGATCAAGCGGGTGAGTGCCGCCGCCGAACAGCGCCTTGCCGAGCGGGAAGCGGAGATCGCGGCCCAGAAAAAGCCCGAGATCAGCGCACAGGCGCAAAAGAACATCCAGTCCCTGCAGCGCGCCCAGGCGTATCTGGAAAAGCGCCCCGAACTGTCGCTGGAACTCAGCCAGGCAGCCCGGCGCCGCCGTGCCTACCAGACCACCAGCCCGTCCTACCGCTGGGTGGCACTGGCCATCACCATCGCCGGCGTCCTTGCGCTGGCTTACGGCATCTGGTCACTGCTCCGGGGCGGTACGTTCGCGATCTATTTCACGCTCTTCGGTCTCGCTGCCATCTTTATGTTCGCCGGATTCAGCGTGCTGCCCACCTCCCGCAACAACCGCAATTCGGTGATCCGCCGCGACGAAAAGGCCAAGGGCGCCATGCAGAACTACCTGATGGCCTATACCGATTTCCCGGTCCCGGCCCGCTATGCGCACCCTGTAGTCCTCAAACGGATGCAGCGTGCCATCGAGGAGGGCCGCGCCGTCTGGCCCAATGATGCGCTGGACATCGTCAAAAAGGACCTCAAGGCCCTCAACGCCAGCGTGCAGGTCAGCCAGGAAGAATATGACGAGGTGGTCGCCATCAAGGCCATGTTCCTCAACGAATCTTATCAGTAATCCTGTTTTCAGGATCGCCTGCCTTCTCAGGAAAAGCGGGCCGGATGTGAAGCAATCTGCTTTGCACCGGCCCGCTTTTCCGTTGCAGGGGAACAAACTCCTACCACAATGATCGGCAAATAGCCCAACCCCGGGCCTTCCGGTTTGAGGAAAGTGCACAAACTTTCTCTTATGTATTGATTTCAATGATATTATATGATATATAATATATAAAGAAATTAACTATACAAGGGAGGTCCACATGAGCTTTTCCACGGGAGCGGCGCTGCTGGATGCCGTTGTTCTGGCAGTCGTGGCACGGGAAAAAGAGGGAACCTATGGGTACAAAATTACCCAGAATGTCAAATCGGCACTGGAACTGAGCGAATCTACCTTATATCCGGTTCTCCGCCGGTTACAGACGGAAGGGTGCCTGACCGTGCATGATGCACCATGCAACGGAAGAAACCGCCGCTATTATCAGATTACCGAACAAGGCCGCACCCGGCTGGACCAGGCAAGGTCCGACTGGCGACAGTATGCGGCAAACATCACACAGTTGTTGGAGGGAAACGAAGATGAGTAGAAAGGAATTCATGGAGCGTCTGGCCGAGTGTCTGGCCTCCTTGCCGGAAAACGACCGCCGCGACGCGCTGCAATACTACGAAGAATACTTTGATGCCGCCGGCCCCGAGAAGGAGGCCGAGACCATCGCCGAGCTGGGCAGCCCCGAGGAGGTCGCCCGCACGATCCTGCAGGGGCAGGGGAGTACCCCGCCGCCCGCCGCACCGTCCCACCATGCCGGACGCGGCATCGCCGTGGCAGCGGTGGCCGCAGCATTGGTGGCGGCCGTAGGTCTGGGATTCGGTCTGCGCAAAGCGGATGTACTCCGCGGCAGCACCGCCGTGGCAGGAAGCACAACGCTGGGGAAGACCCCCCAGGTCACTTCCAACGGTACCACAGCCCCTTCCGCGCCGGCAGGTGCGGCGTCTGCATCCGTCGGCGGCGCAAGCAGTGCGGCCCCGTCGGATCTTTCCGGCCCCGTCATGTTGGACCCGGCCAGCCTGAACGAACTCAAGATCGTGCTGGATTGCGGTGACGTTGTCTTTGTCCAGGACCCGACCGCCACGCAGGCCCAGCTGGATTTCCAGAATTTCAATCCCGAGTGGCTGCGATACCAGGCCACCCGTGAGGAATACCGGATCAGCTACGATGTCCCCCAGGGCGAAAGCTCTTCCGGTGCCGTGCTGACCATCACGCTGCCCGATGTCCTTCTGGATGAAGTGGACCTGGAAATCGCGCTGGGCAGTGTGGATCTCGGCTCGCTCAAGGCGAACACGGTGGACGCCAAACTGGCGCTCGGGGAGCTCAAGGGCGACCAGCCGCAGATCCGCGACCTGGAAGCCGAGCTGGCGCTGGGCGATCTGGAAATCAACTGCCTGCGGGGAGCAAATGACCTGGAAGCCAAACTGGCCATGGGCAGCGCCTCGCTGATGCTGGAAGGTTCACCTACCGAATATGAGATGGAATTGACCGCCATCGGAACGATCACCGTGAACGGACAGCAGCAGACCGGACGGTATACGGCGAACCAGAATGCCCGCCGGGAAGTCCAGATGAATACCTCGATGGGCGATATCACGCTGGATTTTGAGAATCAGACCTGATTGACAGCGGGAAGTCATACTCTTGCACAGCCCAGTCGTGCATTTTTCACAACTTTTTTCCGGGCGGCCCGGAAAAGATTTACCGTCGGATTTTTGCATCTTTTGCCGGAATGTGATACAATAGCTGATAAGTAAATGGAAAACGATGTGAAAGAGAAAAAGGTAAAAGGAGAATACGAAATGGCGTATTATTTTGAAGAACCGTCCCGCACTTTCGGTGAGTACCTGCTGGTACCCGGCTATTCTTCCTCGCAGTGCATCCCGACTTCTGTCAGTCTCAAGACCCCGCTGGTCAAGTTCCGCAAGGGGGAGGAAGAGTGCCCCCTGTCGATGAATATCCCGATGGTCTCTGCGATCATGCAGTCCGTTTCGGGTGAGAAGCTTGCCATCGCACTGGCCAAACAGGGTGGTATTTCCTTTATTTATGGCTCGCAGTCCATCCAGTCCGAGGCGGATATGGTGCGCCGCGTCAAGGCCTACAAGAAGGGCTTTGTGACCTCCGACTCCAACCTGCCGCCCGAGGCGACGCTCGCCGATGTGCTGGATCTCAAGACCCGCACCGGCCATTCCACCGTCGCCATCACCGAGGACGGTTCTCCGCACGGCAAGCTGCTGGGCATTGTGGCCAGCCGTGACTATCGCCTTTCCCGGATGTCCACCGACCTCAAGGTCACCGAATTCATGACCCCGCTGGAAAAGCTGGTTGTGGCTCCGCGTGACACCAGCCTGCATGACTGCAACGACATCATCTGGGACAACAAGATCAACTCGCTGCCCCTCGTCGATGAGGAAGGCCGCCTGCAGTATATGGTGTTCCGCAAGGATTACGACTCCCACAAGGAGAACGTCAACGAACTGCTGGACGCCAACAAGAGCTACGTTGTGGGCGCCGGCATCAATACCCGCGACTACGCCGAGCGCGTCCCCGCCCTGGTGGATGCCGGTGTGGATGTCCTCTGCATTGACTCCTCCGAAGGCTTCAGCGAATGGCAGTCCCGCACGATCTCCTGGATTCGTGAGCATTACGGCGACACCGTCAAGGTCGGCGCCGGCAACGTTGTGGACCGTGACGGCTTCCTGTTCCTGGCCAAGGCGGGCGCCGACTTCGTCAAGATCGGCATCGGCGGCGGCTCCATCTGCATTACCCGTGAGACCAAGGGCATCGGCCGCGGCCAGGCCACCGCAGTCATCGAGGTTGCCAAGGCCCGCGACGAGTACTACAAGCAGACCGGCATCTATGTGCCCATCTGCTCGGACGGCGGCATCGTCCAGGACTACCACATCACGCTGGCGCTGGCCATGGGGGCCGACTTCGTCATGCTGGGCCGTTACTTCGCCCGTTTTGACGAATCCCCCACGAACAAGCTGCGCGTCGGCGGCAACTACGTCAAGGAGTACTGGGGCGAAGGTTCCAACCGTGCCCGCAACTGGCAGCGGTATGACCTGGGCGGCGCTCAGAAGCTGAGCTTCGAGGAAGGCGTTGACTCCTATGTTCCTTACGCCGGACCTCTGGCGGACGGTGTCCAGACCACGCTGTACAAGGTGCGGTCCACCATGTGCAACTGCGGTGCGCTCTCCATCCCCGAACTGCAGGAGAAAGCCCGCCTGACCGTTGTCTCCTCCACCTCCATTGTGGAAGGCGGCAGCCATGACGTCATCCTGAAGAACAACCCCAACAACTGATTTGATTCCTTTTTCAGCGCAAATGCTGCAAATCCTGCATAAAATTTCACGAACGCTTGCAACTTGCCGCTGAATGTGATAAGATAAGGCACAAGGAAAGCAACGGCGCAATCCGATTCCGGGTTGCGCCGTTTTCGTTATCTGCTTGCCTTACCAGTGAATATTCGAACAGGAAGAGAGAGGGAACCCTATGAAAAAACTCCTTTGCGCCGTACTCAGCACAGCGATGCTGGCCGGCCTGCTGGCCGGATGCGGGTCTTCGTCCTCTGCATCGGCGTCGTCCACCGAAACCGCCGCCACGTCGGAAAGTGCTTCCGCCGCGTCCGCCGTTTCTGCCTCCGATAAGACGCTGCGCATCGCCTGGAGCCGCGACATCCAGACCCTGGACGTTCACAAGACCAGTGACAACTACGAAATTCCGCTGAACATCTACGATCGTCTGTTTGAGATCAAACTCAACGATGACGGCAGCACCGAGCTGGTCAACAGCCTGGTGGAGGATTACACGGTCTCGGATGACGGTCTGACCTACAACTTCACGCTGCACAGCGGCGTGACTTTCTCGGACGGCACCCCGCTGACCGCCAACGATGTCAAGTATACCTTTACCCGGATGCTCGCCCTGCCCGACAGCGTGCAGACCGACTACGCCTCCGCCATTGCCGGCTCCGAGGCCGTGATGGACGGTACCGCCACCGAACTGACCGGCATCCAGGTGCAGGATGACACCCACTTCACCGTCACGCTCAGCGTTCCGTTCGCCGGATTCCTGTACCAGCTGGCGACGCCTTCCTGCTCGATCTACAGCGAGAAGAACGTGGAAGCCGCCGGTGATGCCTTCGGTCAGGATTACACCCAGACCATCGGCTCCGGTCCGTATGTTGTCACCAGCTGGACCCGCGACGCCGGCATGACGCTGGACGCCAACCCCAACTACTGGGGCACCAAGCCGGATGTGCAGCATGTGGAAATCTCCATTGTGCCCGATGCCTCCACGATCAGCATGATGTTCCAGAACGGTGAGATCGACCTGCTGGACTGCGACGCCATCGACGCCGCCGTTGTGGATTCCACCTACAAAACCCAGTACGCCGACCGCATTGTGACTGCACATCGTCTGGCCACGACCTACCTCGCGCTGAATGAGAACGTCGAGCCGCTCAACGATGTCAAGGTCCGCAAGGCCATCCAGATGGCCATTGACCGCGAGGGCATCCTCAGCGCCGTTTACAGCGGGGAAGGCACCATCTCGGACGGCATCTTCCCCCAGGGCCTGATCGGCTACAGCCAGGAAAATCAGGGCTGGCTGACCCATGACGCCGAGGCCGCCAAGTCGCTGCTGGCCGAGGCCGGCTATCCCGACGGCTTCACGATGGAGATCGCCGCCGACAGCTCGGCCGATGCCTCGACGCTGCTGGCCCTGCAGATCATTCAGCAGGATCTCAGCGAGGTGGGCATCCAGGCTGAAATCAAGAGCTACGATGCCGCCAGCTGGCTGGACCTGCGCACGAGCGGCAACATGGTGAGCTACATTTCCACCTGGACCGCCGACTATAACGATCCCGACAACTTTATCTACACCTTCTTTGGGACGCCGGAAAAGACCAAGATCCGCAGCCTGAACTACTACAACACCGAGGTCATGGACCGTGTGGCGGCCGCCCGTGCCATCGTGGATGACGATGCACGCCTGACGGAGTACGCTGCCCTGGAAAAGCAGATTGTACAGGAGGACGCCGCCTGGGTTCCGATGTACAGCCGCACCCATCTGTATGTGCTGGGAGACCGCGTCGCCAGCTTTGTGCCGTACTGGGCCGGCTACAGTGACTTTGCGTTCAGCGGTGTAACACTGGCCTAACCGAATTACCGCCGTACCGTGCCGGCCGCTTGTCACAGCGGCCGGCATTTTTCGGGCACGGATGGGCTGCAGGGAATTGCCATTCCCGCACGCATTTGTTATAATAGACAAGAGTTTTTCCAGGGCACCGGCACCGTCGCCCGCCCGGAGATTCTGTACAGGAACCGCAAAAAGGAGTGTGAACGGGATGAGAAGCGTTGGAAAACGCATCATTGGAACCATTCCCGTGTTGATCGGTGTGGTGCTGCTCATCTTTATTATGCTGCGCATCATTCCCGGCAGCCCGGCAGCCATGCTGCTGGGGGAACATGTGGATCAGGCCACCATTGACCGCCTGACCGAAGCCATGGGGCTCAACGAACCCCTGCCGAATCAGTTCTTCAAATACATCATCGATGCGCTGCACGGGGATCTGGGTATCAGCTACAAGTATGACCGCCCGGTTACCGAGATGATTCTCGAAGCCTTCCCCTATACCGTGGTGCTGGCCCTGATGGCAGCGGTGTTCGCCTGGGTGCTGGGACTGCTCACCGGCATTGCCGCCGCTGTCCGGCAGAACAGCCTGGTGGACCGGCTGTTCATGGGCGTATCGCTGATGGGTGTCTCGATGCCGATCTTTATGACCTCGCTGCTGCTGCAATACCTGCTGGCCTTCAAGGTCAAGGTTTTCCCGCTGACGCTGGACGGCAGCTTCCTTTCGATGATCCTGCCGGCCATCGCCCTGGGCTGGAACAGCGCCGGCAGTGTCGCCCGAATGACCCGTTCCAGCCTGCTGGAAGTCATGCAGGCCGACTACATTGATACGGCCCGGGCCAAGGGCCTTGCCAACGGCGCGGTGATTCTGGGCCATGCCCTCAAGAACTCCATGCTGCCCGTCATCACGATGATGGCACTGCAGTTCTCCAGCATGCTGTCCGGTGCCGTCATCACCGAGAGCATTTTTGCAATCCCCGGGATCGGACGGCTGGCCACCAGCGCCATCCAGAACCGCGATATGCCGGTATTGCAGGGAACGGTCCTCTTTACAACGGTGCTGGTCATTGCTGGCAACCTCGCGGCGGACCTGCTGTACTCGGTGATGGACCCGCGGATTCGGAAGGAGGCGTGACCTGTGGCAAAGGATTCTCTCGAACAAAAGGATTGGAATACCGACCTGCAAAGCCAGATCGGGGAGCAGGACGGCCTGCGGGAACAGCTGCTCCGGATGTGCCGGCAGAACAAACTTGCTGCGTTTTCGGCGGTGCTCATCCTCGTCATCCTGCTGCTGGCCATCTTTGCGCCCCTAGTGGCACCCTACGGCGAAGCGGAGCAGGACCTGCTCCAGCGTTTGCAGCCGCCCAGCCTGGCCCACTGGTTCGGAACCGATGAGCTGGGCCGCGATGTGCTGTCCCGGATTCTCTACGGTTCGCGCCTCTCGCTGACCATCGGCATTCTGCCCACCATCATCTCGCTGGCCGTCGGAATCGTGTTCGGCCTGCTGGCGGGATATTTCGGCGGCTGGCTGGACTACCTCATCATGCGCCTGGCGGATGTGATGCTTTCCATCCCGTCGCTGCTGCTGGCAATGGTCGTCATGTATACCCTCGGCCAGTCCACCCTCAACCTGTTCATTGCGCTCTCCCTCACCAGTTGGGCCAGTATTGCCCGCGTTGTGCGCAGCCAGACGCTGAGCCTCAAGGAGAGCGAGTATGTGGAGGCCGCCCGCTCCATCGGTGTCAGCCGGTGGAAGATCATGGTGCGGCATATTCTGCCCAACTGTATTCCTTCCCTGATCGTCCTCTTCACCCTCAACGTTCCCTCGGCCATCCTGTCGGAAAGCTCGCTGAGCTTCCTCGGCATCGGTGCCCAGCCGCCGGCTGCATCCTGGGGCCTGATGGTCAACCAGTCCAAGCAGTTCCTGTTCACCCAGCCCTGGCTGAGCCTGGCACCCTGCCTGGCCATCATGGTGGTGGTGCTGGCGTTCAACTTCCTGGGCGACGGCCTGCGTGACGTGCTGGACCCGTATATGAAGAATCAGTGAGGAGAGCTGCGGCATGGAAGAAAAAACAATATTGGAAATTCAGGGCCTTCGTTCCTGTTTCTTCACCGAAAAAGGCGTTGTCCCGGCGGTCAACGGTGTGGATATCAAGATCCCGCAGGGCAAGATTGTCGGCCTGGTGGGGGAGAGCGGCTGCGGCAAAAGCATGACCGCCCGCTCCATCATGGGCCTGCTGCGCTATCCGGGCCGGGTGGCCGGGGGCAGCATCCGCTTCAACGGGGTGGATCTGACCACCCTCAAGGAGCGGGAACTGCGCCGGATCTGCGGTAAGGAGATCTCGATGATCTTCCAGGAACCCATGACCAGCCTGAACCCGGTGCTCCGGGTCGGCCGTCAGGTCCGGGAAACGCTGCTGGTCCATGACGCCTCCCTCAGCAAGGAGGAAGCGCGCAACCGCGTCATTGAGATGTTCCGCCGCGTCGGGATTCCCGAGCCGGAAAAGCGGTATGACTGCTATCCGCATGAGCTGTCGGGCGGACTGCGGCAGCGTGTCATGATTGCCATGGCGATGGTCTGCAAGCCCAAACTGCTGATTGCCGACGAGCCCACCACCGCCCTCGATGTGACGATCGAAGCCCAGATCCTCCGCCTGATGAAGGAACTGCGCGACGAGACCGGCATGAGCGTGCTGATCATCACCCACAACCTCGGCGTTGTGGCGGAAATCTGCGATCAGGTGTATGTCATGTATGCCGGCCAGATCATGGAACAGGCCGAAACCTTTGAACTGTTTGACCATACGGCCCATCCCTATACCCAGGGACTGCTGGGGTCCATTCCCCGGATCGGTCAGAATACCGACCGGCTGTATACCATTCCCGGTGTCGTGCCCAATCTGCTGCACCTGCCGGAAGGCTGCCCGTTCAGTACGCGCTGTGCCTATGCCACCGACCGCTGCCGCACCCAGAAGGTGCCGCTGTATACCGTGGGACCGGAGCACCAGGCACGTTGCTTCCGCTGCGAGGAGGAAAAAGCATGAGCGAACAAAGCAGGGAAGTCCTTCTGCAGGCCCGGGGGCTGACCAAGAATTTTGAAACGGGCCGCAAGGGTCAGGCCATCCATGCGGTTTCCGGTGTGGACCTGACGATCTACCGCGGCGAGACGCTGGCGCTGGTGGGGGAGAGCGGCTGCGGCAAAAGTACGCTGGGCCGCACGCTGATCCGGATGCTGCCCGCCACCTCCGGCACGGTGACCTTTGAAGGACAGGAGATCACCTCCATGACGGAAAAGCAGTTCCGTCCGATCCGGCGCCGGATGCAGATGGTCTTTCAGGACCCGTATGCCAGCCTGGACCCGCGGATGACCGTCCGCAACATCATCGCCGAACCGCTGGAAACCTATCATGTCTGTGACAGCCGGGAAGCCACGACCCGGCGGGTACTCGAGTTGATGAAAGCCGTGGGCGTCCCGGCGGAGTTCCTCAACCGGTACCCCCACCAGTTCAGCGGCGGCCAGCGGCAGCGCATCGGCATTGCCCGCGCCATTGCCCTGCAGCCCGAACTGATTGTCTGCGATGAACCGGTCTCGGCCCTGGATGTCTCGGTGCAGAGTCAGGTGCTCAATCTGCTCAAGGATCTGCAGGAACAGTATGGGCTGACCTATCTGTTCATCGGACATGATCTGTCGGTGATCAACTTCATCGCCGACCGGGTCTGCGTGATGTTCCTGGGCCATATCTGCGAGATCGCGCCCAAGGAAGAACTCTACGCCAAGCCGCTGCATCCCTATACCTCGTTCCTGCTGGATGCAATTCCCCAGGCGGACCCGCACAGACGGGACGAGCACCGCAAGGTGCTCAGCGGTGAGATCCCCAGCCCCGTGGATCTGCCCTCGGGCTGCTGCTTCCATACCCGCTGCCCCTATGCTACCGACCGCTGCCGCACCGAGCGTCCCGTCCTCAAGGCCTACGGCGACCGGATGGCGGCCTGCCATCGGATCGGAGAGATCGCCCTATGAACTGGACTGTCAATCTTCCCGTCTGCCCGCTGTTTGCATCCGCCGACGGGGCACAGCGCACCGATGAACTGCTTCTCGGCATGACGGCCGAGGATACCGGTCCGGCACGCGACGGCCGGATTCCGGTACGCACCTTTTACGGCTACGAGGGCTGGGCTCCGCAGACGGCGCTGGTTCCGACGCGCCCCGACCCGCGGCCCCGCCGGATGATCTATGCCAGGAATTTTGCCGATGTCCTGACCCGTCCGGATGTCCGCAGCGAACCCCTTGTGCAGGGACTGCCCCGCGGTGCCCGGCTGATTGCGGCCGGGGACCCGGACGCCGGGGGCTGGCAGCCTGTCGAGCTGCCCGACGGTCGGACCGGCGTGGTTGCATCCGGTGTGCTGCGGGATTGTCCCGATGCTCCGGAACAGCGGGACCCCGATGCACTGCGGGCCGACCTGGTCCGCGCCGCGCGCCTCTATGCCGGGGCGCCCTACCGCTGGGGCGGCAAGACCCCGGCCGGGCTGGACTGTTCGGGACTGTGCAGCATGGCCTATCTGCTCTGCGGCATCCCGATCTGGCGTGATGCCGAACTCCGGGACGGCTACCCCATCCACCCGGTGCACATCTCCGATCTGCGCCCGGCAGATCTTGTCTATTTCCCGGGACATATGGCAATGTACCTTGGTGACGGGCTGTATATCCATGCCACGGCCCGCAGCGGGGATGACGGCGTCACGATCAACAGCTTCTATCCCGATTCGCCGCTGTACCGCGAGGACCTGCCGCGCCGTATCCTGGCTGTCGGCTCCTATTTTGCCGAGAAACCTGCAACATAAAAAAACTCCCGCACCCAGACCGGTGCGGGAGTTTTTGTATGATGGTTACGGACGGACCCGGAATTCCTGCTCACAGTAGACGCAGCGGTAGCGGCCGCTCGGCGTCAGGGCGAAGATGTGGTCGCATCCTTCCTCAATGGCGGTGATGCAGCGCGGATTGGTGCATTTGATGACGTTCACCAGACGTTTGGGCTGGTCGGGACGGACCTTCTTGACCACATGGCCGTCCTCGATGAAGGTCAGCGTGATCTGCGGGTCCAGATAGCCCAGCACATCAAAATCCAGACGGGAAATGTCGCCCTCGATCTTGATGATGTCCTTCTTTCCGCTCTTCTGGCTGCGCACATTCTGCAGCAGGGCAACGCTGCAGGTGCTGAGCTTTTCCAGCTCCAGCAGGTGATACAGCCCCAGGCCGGTTCCGGCCGTGATATGGTCAATGACCACACCGTTCAGAATCTCATCCACATTCAGCATTGGAAAGCCACCTCCCCGGTTTTGGGGTCCTTGAGACCCAGAAGCGTCATAATCAGCGCCATCCGCATGTACACGCCGTTGGTCGCCTGCTCAAAGTAGGCGGCGCGGGGATCATTGTCCACGTCCAGAGTAATCTCGTTCACGCGGGGCAGCGGATGCAGGACCGCCATCTCGGGCGGAGCCAGCTTGAGCTTTTCGGCGTTGAGAACATAGCTGTTCTTCAACCGCACATAGTCTTCCTCGTTGAAAAAGCGCTCGCGCTGAACGCGGGTCATGTAGAGGATGTCCAGGTCGGGCAGCGCACCTTCCAGATTGCGCGTCTCGATGAAGGGAATGTTGCGCGGCTGCAGCACCTCGCTGATGATGTAGTCCGGCACACGCAGTTCCTCGGGGCTGATCAGCACGAACTTCATGTTCTCGCACCGGGCCAGACTCTTGATCAGGCTGTGAACGGTGCGGCCGAATTTCAGGTCCCCGCAGAAACCAATGGTCAGTCCGTCCAGATGTCCCTTGCGGCGGCGGATGGTCATCATGTCAAGCAGGGTCTGGGTCGGATGGCTGTGGCCGCCGTCGCCGGCGTTGATGACGGGAATCCGGCTGTATCGGCTGGCCCGCAGCGGGGCGCCCTCTTTGGGATGGCGCATCGCCGCGATATCGGCATAGGAGCTGACAATGCGGATGGTATCGGCCACCGTCTCGCCCTTGCTGGCACTGGAAACGCCCGCGTCGGGGAATCCCAGCACCTGACCGCCCAGGTTCAGCATGGCGGCCTCAAAGGAGAGCCGCGTGCGGGTCGAAGGTTCGTAGAACAGCGAAGCCAGCCGCTTGCGGTAGGCCACATCCTGATAGGCAACCGGATCGTCGTGAATACGGTCCGCCAGGTCCATCAGGCTGTAAGTCTCCTCCAGCGTAAAGTCCAAAGGATCAATCAAATGTCTCATCAACAGCCATCCTTTCCATTTTACAGGTTGCTTACAATCCGCGCACCATTATAACACATCCATTTTGGGAAGAGAAGAGGCCTTGCCGATTTTGTCAAAAAAGCGGATCACATCAGTTTGCGGACCAGCGCAAAATCAAAGAAATCCGTGTAGAAGGTGCGGCAGCGCATGATGGGCCGGCACAGACGGGAATAGCAGGTCTCGGAAAGTTCCAGCAGCGCCTGGTCGCGGGTCAGCGCCAGCGCACGCCGTACCACCGGATCGCCCACCGCCGCCCGCACATGGGTGACGGTGCTGGTGATCTGGATACCGCATTCCTCGTTGAGAATCTCAAAGATCGGCCGGGAAAAATCAATGCTGTCCATCCGGGTCTGCCCGAACAGGGAACAGGGCAGAATATCCGTCGAGAACAGGACCGGTTTGTTGTCCGCCAGAATCCGACGGCAGATGTAGACCACCGGGGTGTTGGGCACCAGGTCCAGCGCGGCGGCATTCTCGGCGTCGGCCGGACGCCGCGTCACCCGCAGGTCATCGCTGTTGGGATGATGCCCGGTGGCTTCAATCATCCGGTTGAATTCAAATTTCTGGTCCATCCGCCGGTGCAGGTTCACCACATCGCGGTTGATGACGGTGCCGATGCCCCGCACCCGCTCTACATAGCCTTCCCGCTCCAGCTCACTCAGCGCATCCCGCACCACCGTCCGGCTGACGTTGAGCCGTGAGGCCAGTTCCAGCTCGGGCGGCAGGTGTTCCGCCGTCTGAAAGGCACCGCTGCGCAGTTCCTGCAGCAGCTGCTCCACCACCTGGCTGGAAATCAGTTCGCCGCCCAACCGGACGGGTTCGCTTGTCTTTTTTGTCATATCTGGCCCCCACTTTACGATCTGCAGCACATTCTGCAATAAGTCATACTTTTATTATAACATACTTTCCGGCGGTGGGGAAGAGAGGGTTATCCGTTTTCCTGTGCGAATTTGCAGACATCCCGCAGGCAGCACCGGTCACAGTAGGGATGGGTGCGCGCCGTGCAGACCTCCCGGCCATGGTGGACCAGCCGATGGCAGAAATCGCTGCCCTCCTCGGGCGGAATGATCTTCCACAACGCCATCTCCACGCGCTTGGGGTCCTTGATGTTGTCCACCAGACCGATGCGGTTGCACAGCCGGATGCAGTGGGTGTCCGTCACAATGGCAGGTTTGCCGAACACATCGCCCATGATGAGGTTGGCGCTCTTGCGTCCCACCCCGGGCAGGGAGAGCAGGGCGTCAAAATCATCGGGCACACGGCCGTTGTAGCGGTCGCGCAGCATCCGCATGCAGGCGCTGATGTCCCGGGCCTTGCTGTGGCCGAGCCCGCAGGGCTTGACGATCGCCTCAATCTCCTCGGGGGTTGCGGCGGCCAGCTCCGCCACGCCGGGATAGCGGGCGAACAGGTCCTGCACCACCACATTCACCCGGGCGTCGGTGCACTGGGCCGCCAGACGCACTTCGACCAGCAGCTGCCACGCATGGTCGTAATCCAGCGTGCAGGCTGCCAGCGGGTATTGTTCCTTGAGCCGCGCAATACAGATGTCGGCCAGTTCTTTCTTGTCCATGTTGATCGCTCTTTTCCTGTTATCTGGCTTGATTCTATCATGGATACCGTCTATAATTCAAGGTAGAAATGAAAAAAGTGAGGTGTATCGAGATGGAACCACTTGCTCAGCGCCTGCGTCCCCGCACGCTGGACGAAGTCTGCGGCCAGCGTCATCTGCTGGCGCCCGGCTGCGTGTTCCGCCGTACCATTGAGAGCGGAAAGATTCCCAATATGATTTTTTACGGCCCTTCCGGGGTGGGCAAAACCACCGTCGCCGGGATCATTGCGGCCAACAGCGGGATGCGTCTGCATAAGCTCAACGGCACGACGGCCTCGACCGGAGACATCAAGAGTGTTCTGTCCGATATCGGAACCCTCGGCGCGGTGGGCGGGATTCTGCTGTACCTGGACGAGATCCAGTATTTCAACAAGCGGCAGCAGCAGAGCCTGCTGGAATGTGTGGAACAGGGGACGGTCACCCTGATTGCCTCCACCACCGAAAATCCGTATTTCTATGTGTATAACGCCCTGCTGTCCCGCTGTACGGTGTTTGAATTCAAGGCGCTGACCGCCGAGGATATTGAACAGGGTCTTCGCAATGCGGCAGCCCGGCTGGGGGAGGCGGACGGCATCACCGTCACAATCCCCGACGATGCGCTGGCATATCTTGCCCAGAGCGCCGGCGGGGATATGCGCAAGGCGCTGGGCAACCTGGAATTTGCCGTGACCGCCGCGCCGGTGCAGGACGGCAACCGCACCGTCACACTGGATATGGTGGCCCAGGTGGCCCAGCACACGGCCATGCGGTACGACAAACTGGGGGACGACCATTACGACATTGTCTCCGCCTACCAGAAATCCATGCGTGGGTCGGACCCCGATGCCGCGCTGCATTATCTGGCCCGACTGCTCGAAGCCGGGGACCTGCCCAGCGCCTGCCGCCGCCTGATGGTCTGCGCCTGTGAGGATGTGGGGCTTGCATATCCCCAGATCATCCCCATTGTCAAGGCGGCGGTGGATGCCGCCAATATGCTGGGATTGCCGGAAGCCCGCATTCCGCTGGCCGACGCGGTGGTGCTGGTTGCCACCAGCCCCAAGTCCAACTCCGCCTACAACGGCATCAACGCCGCCATGGCGGATGTCAAGGCCGGCAAGAGCGGACCCATCCCGCGGCAGCTGCAGAACAAACACTTTGACGGCGAGGATGCCCTGGTCAAGGGTCAGAATTATCATTACGCACACAGCTATCCCCATCACTGGGTGGACCAGCAGTATCTGCCGGATGCCATCCGCGACCGGGTGTATTACACCTTCGGCGACAACAAGAATGAGCAGGCCGCCGCTGCCTACTGGCAGCGCATCAAGGGGGATGCCATGAAAAAAAAATAATACCGATCGAAATACAAGCATATGGATTTTTTTCCCATCCTGCGATTTACATATGATAATTGTATACAAAGCTGATCTGAGGAACCGCACGGCCGTCGGAAGAATGGACCCTATTACATTCTCTTCCTGATAAGGGGCAAAATCAATAGTCGGACCTGGTCTCTTTTTTCGCAAAATCGACACATTTTCGACAGTTGACAAAAGGTATTGGCATCTAGTACAATGCAATTAAGTTGGATTGTGTTTGCTTCATGAAGGAAGCCGCCCGCTCGGCGGGTGAAACAATTTTAGTAAGGAGACTTTGACCATGCGTTACTCACATCAGCGGGAGCTGATTCTGCGGGAGGTATTGTCCCGCAGTGACCATCCCACCGCAGAACAAATCTGCACTTCTCTTCGCGCCGACTGCCCTCGTCTGAGCCTGGGAACGGTGTATCGGGATTTGAATACCCTTGTTGAAATCGGAAAGATCCGCCGCGTCTCCATTCCCGGCGAAGCAGATCGCTTTGAAAGCAAATCCGACGACCACCAGCATCTGTATTGCCGCGTCTGCCATAAGGTGGAAAGCATTTCCATCCCCGACGACAAGCTCGAGGAACTCGTCAAGGCCTGCCCCGGTATCAAGGCGGAGGAATTCAGCCTGACGGTGTTCGGCCTTTGCAGTGAATGTGCCGCGCGTGAACAGCAGTCCTGAACAGATTCAAGACCCTTCCCTCCGGGGAAGGGCTTTTTCTTTGCCGTTTTTGCACAAAATCCACAAAATTGGTTGAGAATGGGAAAAGAAAATGGTAAACTGATGATAAGCCATCTGTAAAGGAGCGTCCGCCATGCCGAACCTGCACTGTGAAACCTTTTCCTTTCCCTCCTCAGACACCGTCCATCGCTGTGCCGCCTTTCTGTACACAAGACCGGATGTGCCGGTGCGGGCCGTTTTGCAGCTCAGCCACGGTATGTGTGAATATGTGCGCCGGTACGAGCCGATGGCCGCTTGGTTTGCGGCGCACGGCATCGCGCTGGCGGGCCATGATCACCTGGGCCATGGGGACACCGCCTCTCCGGGCGAGTACGGCCATTACGGCGTGCCCAACGGACGGCATTATCTGCTGCGCGACCTGCGCATCATGAACGGACTGCTCAAGGAAAAGCTGCCGGAGGTTCCGGTCTTTCTGTACGGTCACAGCATGGGCAGCTTCTATGCCCGCTGGTATGCCGAAACCTGGCCCGAGACCATCCGGGGCCTGATTCTCAGCGGAACCGCAGGGCCGTCCTTTCTCAATACCGTCGGGGAGGGGCTGGCCGCAGCCATCGCCACGGTGCGCGGGGAAACTTATGTCTCCCCGCTGATGGTCCGGCTGAATTTCGGCGGATATTGCAAGCGCATCCCGGGAGCCACCTCGCCGAATGACTGGCTCACACGGGACAAGGCGGTGGTGGAGGCCTATGACCGCGACCCACTGTGCACCTTCCGGTTCACGGTGGGAACCTACCGTGAGATGCTTGCCGTGCTGCGCCATGTGAGTACCCGGCAATGGGCGCGGCGGATTCCCAAAAACCTGCCGGTGCTGCTCCTCTCGGGGGCCGAGGACCCGGTGGGAGACTACGGTGCCGGCGTGCGGCAGGTCTGGACCATGCTGGGCGATGCCGGCGTGGAGGACCTGACCTGTGAAATCTGGGAAGACTGCCGCCATGAACTGCACAACGAGTGCAACCGGGAAGACGTGTTTGCCTATCTTCTGGACTGGCTGCAGGACCGTATATAAACTGAATCCGAAAGGCAGGGACCCCGAGTGAAAAACTATCTGATCGCGCTGGATGAGGGCACCACCAGCTGCCGCGCCATTCTGTTTGACAGCCGGCAGAATATTGTGGGGGTGGCACAGCGAGAATTTACCCAGCACTATCCCCAGCCCGGATGGGTCGAGCATGACCCGATGGAAATTTACAGCTGTCAGTACGGGGTGATGACCGAGGTCATTGCGCGGGCGGGCATCGAGCCTTCTGAGATTGCCGGCATCGGCATCACAAACCAGCGCGAGACGACCGTCGTGTGGGACCGCGCCACCGGCCGCCCCGTCTGCAACGCCATCGTCTGGCAATGCCGGCGCACGGCGCCTCTGGTGGAGGAACTTGTGCAGCGTCTTCCCGCCGAGACAATCCGCGCCAAGACGGGACTGCTGCCCGATGCCTACTATTCCGCCACTAAACTGCGCTGGATTCTTGACCATATCGAAAACGGCCAGGCGCGCGCCGAGGCGGGGGAACTGGCCTTCGGAACGGTGGATTCCTGGCTGATCTACAAGCTGACCGGCGGGGAAGTCCATGTCACCGATGCGACCAATGCCGCCCGGACGATGCTGTACAATATCCATACCCTGTGCTGGGATGAGGAAATCTGTCGGGCGCTCAACATTCCCGCCGTCATGCTGCCGGAAGTCCGGAGCAGCAGCGAAATCTACGGTACCTGCAACCTGGGCGGCGTCGCGGTCCCCATTGCGGGTGCGGCGGGCGACCAGCAGGCGGCGCTGTTCGGGCAGACCTGCTTTGCGCCGGGAGATGTCAAAAATACCTACGGGACAGGCTGCTTCATGCTGATGAATACCGGCCGTCAGGTGTTTGACAGCCGCAACGGCCTGGTTTCCACGATTGCCGTCGATCTCGGCGGTCAGGTGGAATATGCCCTCGAAGGCAGCGTCTTTGTCGGCGGTGCCGTCATCCAGTGGCTGCGGGATGAGCTGGGCCTGATCCGGGAAAGTGCCGACAGTGAATATTTTGCGGGCAAAGTTCCGGACAGTGACGGCGTGTACATTGTGCCGGCCTTCACCGGGCTGGGCGCGCCCTACTGGGATATGTATGCCCGGGGCGCCATCTTCGGGCTGACCCGCGGTGCGGGGCGCAATCACCTGATCCGCGCGGCGCTGGAGTCCATCGCCTACCAGAGCGCGGATGTGCTGTATGCGATGCAGGCCGATACCGGCCTGACCCTTCATGAACTCAAGGTGGACGGCGGTGCCTCGGCCAACGGGCTGCTGATGCAGTTCCAGGCCGACATCACCGGGGTGACGGTCCGCCGCCCGATGATCCGGGAAACCACGGCGCTGGGCGCTGCCTATCTGGCGGGCCTGGCCACCGGTGTCTGGCAGGACCGGGAAGAAATCAAGGCCAGCTGGACGCTGGACCGGCTGTTTACGCCGCAGATGCCTGCCGAAAAGGCGGCCCGGCTCTATGCGGGCTGGAAAGATGCGGTGGAGCGGACCCGCAGCGGCCGGGAGTAAGAGACAGGCGGGAAGAGAGAAGGAGCGTTTCTCATGTATGATGTTGCGATCATCGGCTGCGGCGTGGTCGGCGCAGCGGTTGCCTATGAGCTGGCGCGATACCGTGTTTCGACGGTCATCCTGGAAGCCGAGAACGACGTGGCCGCGGGAACGACCAAGGCCAACAGCGCCATCCTCCATGCCGGCTATGACCCCGAACCCGGCACCCTGATGGCAAAACTGAACGTCCGGGGTGTGGTGATGGCCGAGCAGATCTGCCGGGCGCTGGATGTGCCGCGCCGGCAGTGCGGCAGCCTGGTCCTCGCGTTTGATGATGCGGACCGTGCCCATCTGCAGCGGCTGCTTGAACGGGGCCATGCCAACGGTGTGCCGGGGCTGGAAATTCTCACGGGGGCGCAGGTCCGCGCCCGGGAACCGAATCTCAGCCCTGAGGTGGTGGCGGCCCTGTGGGCGCCGTCGGCCGCCATCGTCAGCCCCTGGGAGTATGCGCTGGCTATGGCGGAGACGGCGGTGCGCAACGGCACAACGCTGCTCCGCAGCGCCCGGGTCACCGCGGCCCGGCAGCTCTCGGAAGGCTGGCAGCTGGACACGACGGCCGGTGCGGTGGAGGCGCGGTTCGTGGTCAATGCAGCGGGCCTCGGAGCCGAAGCGGTTCACAATCTGGCGGCACCGCCCGCCTTCCATACCATTCCCACCCGCGGAGAATATTATCTGCTCGACAAGAGCGAGGGAACACGGGTAGGCTGTACGGTCTTTCCATGCCCCACGCGGGCCGGCAAGGGCGTGCTTGTCACACCGACCGTCCACGGCAACTGCCTGATCGGTCCGACCGCGGAACCCGAGCGCGAACCCAGCACGGCCACCACGGCCCGCGGACTGGAAGCCGTCGCGGCTGCGGCGCGCCGCAGTGTTCCCGGTGTGGACCTGCGCGCGGCCATCCGCAGCTTTGCGGGGGTGCGGGCCGTGACAGATCGCCCGGATTTCATTGTGGAATTTGCCGCACCGGGATTTCTGGATCTCGCCGGCATCAAATCGCCGGGCCTGTCGGCGGCACCCGCGATCGGGGAATACGCGGCCGGACTGCTGGCCGAAGCCGGACTGAGCCTGGCCCGGCGGGACGATTTTATCAATCATCGGCAGCGGCTGCGCTTCCGGGAACTTTCACCGCAGCAGAAAAACGACTGCATCCGCCGCAATGCGGCCTACGGTCGGGTGATCTGCCGCTGCGAGACCGTCACCGAAGGCGAGATCCTGGATTGCCTGCACACACCGATCCCGCCCGTCTCGGTGGACGGCGTCAAACGTCGCGTCAACGCCGGCATGGGCCGGTGCCAGGGCGGTTTCTGCGGGCCGCGGGTCGTTGAGATCCTTTCACGGGAACTCGGTCTTCCGCCCGAAGAAATTTTGCAGGAAAAGGCGGGCAGCCGGATTCTCTTCGGACCGACCAAACAGAGCAGGGAGGAATGACAGATGGCAGACTATCAACTGATTGTGGTCGGCGCGGGCCCGGCGGGGCTGGCGGCGGCCGTCAGCGCCTGGGATGCCGGTCTGCGCCGCATCCTTGTGCTGGAGCGGGACTCGGAACCCGGCGGAATCCTCAACCAGTGTATCCATAACGGGTTTGGCCTGCACCATTTCGGCGAGGAACTCACCGGTCCCGAATATGCCGGCCGCTTTGCAGACCAGCTGGCCCATACCGGCGCCGAGCTGCTTACCGACGCCATGGTCCTTTCGGTCACGGCGGACAAACATGTCCAGTTTGTCCACCGCCGCCGCGGCTTCTGCGATGTGACGGCCGATGCCATCGTCCTGGCCATGGGCTGCCGGGAACGGACCCGCGGTGCGATCGGAACCCCCGGCACCCGTCCGGCGGGTGTCCTCACGGCCGGGGCGGCCCAGCGCTATGTCAACGTCGAAGGCCAGATGCCCGGCAGGCGGGTCGTCATCCTCGGCTCGGGGGATATCGGGCTGATCATGGCCCGCCGGATGACGCTGGAAGGTGCCAAAGTCCTTGCCTGCGTGGAAGTCATGCCCTACTCGGGCGGCCTGATGCGCAATATTGTGCAGTGCCTGCAGGATTACGACATTCCGCTGCTGCTCTCCCACACTGTCACCGAAATTCACGGCGAAAACCGTGTCACCGGCGTCACGGTCTCGCAGGTGGATGAGAACCGCCGCCCCATCCCGGGCACCGAACAGGAATTCGACTGTGATACGCTGCTGCTCTCGGTGGGGCTGGTGCCGGAAAACGAACTGACGCGGGCGGCGGGCATTCCGCTGGATGACCGCACCAAAGGCGCGGTGGTCTACGAAAACCGGGAAACCGAATGCCCCGGCATCTTTGCCTGCGGCAACGTGCTGCAGGTCCATGACCTGGTGGATTATGTGACGGCGGAAAGCGAACTGGCGGGCCGGTCCGCCGCGGCGTATGTGCTGCAGGGCGGAACCTCGGAGACACCATTCCTGACGGTGCACAACGGTGACGGCGTGAGCTATACGGTACCGCAGCGCATCCGCACGGGCACTCCGGGCCCAGTGGAAGTCTTTTTCCGGGTACGGCGCCCGCTCGGACGCAGCGTCATTGAGGTGACCTCCCAAGGGCAACCCATTGCCCGGTTTTCCCGGGACCATCTGGCGCCCGGAGAGATGGAGCAGATCCGGATTCCGGAGGTACTGCTGCACAAAGCCGACGGGGAACTGACCGTCAGCGTGAAAGGGGCGTGAAGAGCAAATGCGTGAACTGGTCTGTATCTGCTGCCCCAAGGGCTGCCGCCTTTCGGTGGATGAACAAGCTGACTATGCGGTCACCGGAAACAGCTGCCCCCGCGGTGCCGAATATGGGCGGGAGGAATGCCGCAATCCCACCCGTGTGGTCACCAGCACAGTGGCCGTCTCGGGCGGAATCTATCCCCGCTGCCCGGTCAAGACCGAAGCACCGGTCCCCAAGCGGCAGATCTTTGCGGTGATGGCAGCGCTGGACGGGCTGGTTGTGCCCGCCCCGGTCGCGCTGGGCCAGAAGATCGTCCGCAATGCGGCTGGAACCGGGGTGGACATTGTGGCCACCCGCAACCTTGGCAAAAAAACAGAGAGATAACAAAAAAACCGGCGCGGAGCCATGCTCCGCGCCGGTTTTTCGATTGTCAGCCGCCCAAGAAGAAATCCAGAACATCCCAGCCCTCGCCGCCGGTCTGGCGGTACAGCTCGGTGTAGCCGCAGTTGCAGCAGCTGATGGTCACGAACTTCTTGTTCTGAACATCAAAGAGTTTGGCAAAGTTGCCGCCGGTCGCCTGCAGACGGTCGGACTCGTACTCGCGGCAGCCGCATTTGGGGCAGACATACGGTCGTTTTTCCATCGGTTCCTCCTACGGTGTGGGCCGTTGTTTACGGCAGATTGAGTTTGTGCGTCAGGAGATACTGGGTAACTGCCCACAGAATAGCATCAATTGCCGCACAAATCAAGAGGCATACACCCAGTATCAGATACAGTGCCAGCGTGGGCTGATCGGCAACCCAGGTATTGAACACAGGGATCAGGGAACTCTTGATGGAGAAAAAGGCGAGAAGGATGACCACCGCAATCGCCGCAATCTGGAGAATGAACGACAGGACGATATAGACAAGGATACTCCCGACAAGGCGCTGCTGGGACCAATGGCTGCCGATGGCAATGCAGAGATAGGCGAACAGGAACCATCCGGCCGCAACCAGCAGCAGAATCACAAACAGCATCAGCATGGCCGGCACAGCCTGAACCGAGGGAAGGCCGAACTCAAAGTTGATATTGATGTCCGAACCGGTCACAACCCGGCCGCAGAGCTGAAGAAAGACCAGGGTCACGGCACTGGAGCAGAGCGCTGCAATCAGTTTGGCGGCAATCTGCTGGGTCATCGTCACCGGGAGCGTCAGCATCAGATAGCCTTCCTGACCCAGCATCCGGTAAAACCGGGCCAGACACAGAATCACGCAGACGATGGCAGCTGCCGCCAGACCCAGCGCTGTCACAACGCTTGTCAGGGACAGGAGAATCCGGAACAGAGGGTTGTCATTGCAGAAAGAAAAGGTATCACTCGCCAGTTTCAGAAGTCTGGTCACCAGGCAGAGCAGCAGCACGCCGGACATCAGCGGCAGCAAGGTCCGGCTGATGCTCCGGAACTCAATTTTCAGCAGTTTTTTCAGCATCGAAATACCTCCCGGAAATATTCATCCACACTCATGCCCTGTTCTTCCCGCAGCTCGTCCACGCCCTGATGGGTCAGGACACAGCCTTCTTTGAGGATGACCACCTCATCCAGGGCCTTTTCAATATCGCCGATCAGATGGGTCGAGAGCATCACCGTGGAATCCTCGCTGTAATTGCGCAGAATGGTGTGCAGAATGTAGTCCCGGGCCGCCGGATCGACGCCGCCCAGCGGTTCGTCGAGCAGATACAGCTTGGCATGGCGGCTCATCACCAGACACAGCTGCAGTTTTTCCTGGGTGCCCTTGCTCATCGCGCCGATGCGCTGCAGATCGTCCAGCTTGAGGTCCCGCAGAATTGTCGCAGCCTTGACCTCGTCAAAATCCGCAAAGAAATCCCGGTAAAGGGCTACGGCGTCGCAGACACGGAATCCGGTCGGCAGGGCCATGCGGTCGGGCAGATACCCGGTCACCGCCTTGGTCTGCGGGCCCGGCTGCCGGCCGCTGATCAGGATCTGGCCCTGTGACGGCATCAGCAGCCCCATGGCACATTTGATCAGCGTCGATTTGCCGGCACCGTTGGGGCCCAGCAGGCCCACCAGTTTGCCGGGGGCCAGCGAAAAGTTCACATCCCGCAGCGCTTCGTGAGATCCGAACCGCTTCTGCAGATGGTTGACGGTAAAAATTGCGTCCACAGATCATTCCTCCTCTTCCAACAGATGCAGGACCTCGTCCTTGGTAAGACCCAGTGCCTCCATCTCTTCCATAAATGCCTTGGCTTGTGCGGCCGCCCGCTGGTGCCGCAGCTCCTTCAGACGGGCAGCATCCGCCGTGACGGTCCGCCCGGCGGTTCGCCGGCTCTCCATCAGTCCGCGCGCTTCCAGCTCCTGCAAAGCGCGCTGCATCGTGTTGGGATTGACTCCCGCCTCGGCGGCCAGTTCCCGTACCGGCGGAACTTTCTCCCCCGGAGGATAAACCCCCGTGATCACGGCAAGTTCCAGCTGTTCCACAAGCTGCAGATACACCGGCCTGCCGGCGGTGATGTTCCAGTCCATGGACTTCCCTCCTTGTATTATTGTATTAAGAGCTTAATACAATAATACAACACTTTCCGGGAAAGTCAAGCCCGTTCGGAAAGTTTTTTCAGAGCAAAACAAAACGCCCTGTGCGCAGCCTGCGAAAAACGCAGACCTCGCACAAGGCGTACTCGTCGGATACTGAACCGGCACAGCCTCGCAGCGGCGGTCACACCGCCTGGCCGCGACCCGGATTTCCTGTCACAGGCATCCTCAGTCACACGGGAGGTTGGGGCGATCCTGATCGCCGTCGGCCTTGAACAGCACAAACTGTTCGGGCTGGTTGGTGAAATAATAATATTCGGTATTTTCCCGCAGCGGCGGCGTCAGATAATTGGGAATGACCGTCCCATCGCCCTCGCGGCGCTCACAGAACCCGGCCGCTGCCCATACTTCCGGCGCAATGCCGGCGTTGTAGCAGTCCATGTATTCGGCCCCGGTATCGCGCAGGATGCCGTCCAGCGCTCCGCCGATGCGGGGCAGCAGGGAATCCGGCCCGATAAAATCCACCAGCCGCACCACAGGCACACAGCCGGTGTCGGCGGCGGGGACGGTGCGGGTGACCGCATAGCCCAGCAGGCGGCCGGCCTCGCAGGCCGCCCACACATCATAGGTGAAGTGCGGATATTCAAAGTAGCGGCGGCGCAGGTACCACAGATCCTTGTGCGGCGTGTGGGGCGTTTCGGGCAGGCCCAGCGCTTCCAGCGCGGCGGCATCGGGCACACGGGTCAGTGCCAGGTCGCGGGTCACCGGCAGTCGGGCCGAATCCTTGCCCGGTACCGCCAGCTCGGTGCCCACGGCAGCCCGGAGCCCGAGTCGGTAGTAGTGCGGCAGGCGCTCGGCCTGCCATCCCAGGAACCGGTAGAGCACACAGGTATTCGCGCGGATGTTGTTGCAGGCCACGACCCGTGCCCCCACCAGACCCGGCAGGGCGTCCATCAGGGAAAGCCCCACGCCGTTGTGGCCCGGCGCGGCGACCCAGACCGAAACCCAGATGTCGGGGTGCTCGTACAGACTGGCAGGCAGATACCCGGCTGCACTCAGATATTGCCCGTCCTGCTCGGCTACGGCAAAGCGGGGAGCGGGCTGTGCTTCATAATAGAATTGATAAAACTCCCGCCGGTTGAGCAGCGGGAGACGCAGATCAAAGTGGGCGTTGATGAACGCTGTGATGGCCGGTCCCTCCCCGGGACGGGCCAGACGAAAGACCGGCTCAGACAATGGCGGACCCTCCCGTGATGGGCAGAGTCACCCCGGTGATGAACCGGGCTTCCTCGCTGAGCAGGAAAGCCATCGCCGGAACCACATCCTCCGGCGTGGCGTTGCGGCCCATCGGATTTTCCTCGGCCGAGGATTTGACAATCAGATCCGGCGTATCCTTCAGGAAATGCGTTTCCATCATGCTGGGCGCCACACAGTTGACCGTCACACCGAACCGGGCATATTCCACGGCCAGACTCTTGACCAGCCCGCCCAGAGCGCTCTTGTTCATCACATAGGCGGCCGTAAACCGCGGCGGACAGCCGATGGTGTAGCTCGTCTGGATGAAGAGCAGCCGCCCGAACTTGGCCTTGGTCATGGCCGGAAGAATGCTCTTGCAGATCTTGATGGCACTGTGAAGCTGAATCTCCCAGTCCTTGAGCACCCGTTCCTCATCAAAGTTCTTGAACTTGACATTCACGACGGGCAGCGCCGGCAGATGCACAAAGTGGGTGGGGGCGGGCGCATCGGCCTGCAGCAGACGGCAGAAGGTCTCCACCTTGGCCGGATCGGACAGATCCACATCATACGGACGGATCTTGCCCGGAAACTCCTGCATCAGCGGTGCGAGTTTGTTCAGGTCCCCGCACCCCTGCGCCAGGATCAGGCGCTCCTCCTGCGGCGCTTCGGTCAGCAGCCGGCGGATGAGCGTGGTGCCCACGTCACTGGTGGCACCGGTAATCAGATAAGTACAGGCCATGGTCAGCCACTTCCTTTGTTTATTTTGCAAGCCCCGCCTTGACGATGCCGCGGGTCACACGTTTGCCGTCCTGATTGGTGATGACGGCCTTGATCTCCGCTTCGGCGACGGCTTCACTCACATTCACGACGGTGCCGGTCACGGTCAGCGTATCCCCGATAAAGATCGGCTTGGCAAACCGACAGTCCACACTGTGGAGCAGACAGTGCTCCCCGGGCAGATAGACACCCGCGAGGGTGGAAAAGAAACTGGCCGCCAGCATGCCGTAGACAACCCGGCCCGGATACCCGCGGCCCCGGGCGTAGTCGGCATCCATATGGATGGGGGAGACATCCCCCGTGATGGCCGCGAACCGGTCCATCATCTCCTCGGTGATCGTGACGGTGAAGCTCTCGGTCAGGCCGGGCTGCATGTCGGCGAGTGTATAATGGTTCATGGCTCAGCCCGCCATCCGTTTGACCAGGTCCAGCAGATCGCCCACATCCTTGAGATTGCGGACATCGGCCAGCTTGAACTTGATGTTGAATTTCTTTTCAATCGCAGTCAGCAGGTTGATCTGCTCCAGGCTGTCCCAGTCCTCAATGTCATCGGCGCAGGTCTCGCGGGTGATCACCAGGCTGTCGTCATCAAAATTGTCGCGGAAGATATCCTGTACGGCTTCCAGAATTTCCTGTTCGGTCATGGAAAACACTCCTTATTGCTAGATTTACAGTCACAGTCTACCATAAATCCCGCCCCAAAACAAGAGAAAAGCTGCAAACCCTCACAGTCCGTAATCCTCCAGCATCCGCTGCAGCTCGGCCTCATCCTGTACGGCGACGCCCCGTTCAAGCGCCAGGGCATCGGATTCGGGCAGCAGCCGGGTATAAATGTCATACTGCGCCAGCGGACCAGTGCCGTCGGCGGCATACAGTGCCACCCGGCCGGCGTTGTCCTTGAGCAGATACTGCGGCTGATCGGGCGCCCGGCGCGCGCTGACGGCAAACCAGACCACCGCCGTCACAATGCACAAAACGGCAAGCGCACCCAGCACGGAAAGATAAATTTTGAATCCCCGGGGCAGATCGTGACGCATGGCAAAGCCCCTCCTTTTGTAAATTTCACAAATAAAAATCGGCGCTCCTGCAACCAGTATTGCCGAAAACACCCGCCCCAAACTTCAAAAAGATGAAATTTCTTTGTGTGCCCCTGTACTTTTGGCAATACTTTGTGATATAATTCAATCTATGATGTTGTGCCATCCCCGGTGACGGGCAACCGGTCACCTGTCTTGCAATATTCCATAAGGAGGCGGTCCCCATAGACCCCAAACAGGAACGGCATCTTTCCATGCAGGGCGCAAAAGGCCCGGAAAATGCCGCAACTTCCGCTCGGAACGGAAAAAAGAAAAAGAAGAACTCCAAAAAACGCAGCATCCCGCGCATGATTCTGCGCGGCATCGGATGTTTTCTGTGCATCTGCGTGATGATGGGCAGCGTTGCCGCCGTGTTCCTGGCCATGTATGTGGTGCAGGTCACCGAGGATCCGGAAGGCAAGCTGGACCTGGACAACCAGAAGCTCAAGCAGACGTCCATCGTCTATGACCGTGATGGCAATGAGGAAAACTATTTCGCCGGTGAGAACAACCGAATCTGGCGTGAGCTTTCCGCGATGCCGGAAGACCTGCAGAATGCGGTCATTGCCATCGAAGACAAGGACTTCATGAATGAGCCCGGCATCAATATCAAACGTACCATCGCGGCTGCTCTCAACGAATTCACCGGCGGCGCCCTGCTGGGTTCCCGTCAGGGTGCATCCACGCTGGAACAGCAGCTCATCAAGAACCTGACCGGCGACGATGAGCAGGACATCATGCGGAAGGTGCGTGAAATCTTCCGTGCCATCGGCCTGTGCAACCGGTACAGCAAGGAAACCATTCTGGAAGCCTACCTCAACACGATCCCGCTGACCGGCACGATCTACGGCATGGAGGCGGGCGCCAACGAGTACTTCGGCAAACACGTCGAGGATCTGACGCTGTCCGAGTGTGCCATCCTGGCATCCATCACCAAGAACCCCAAGCGGTACAATCCGGCGACCAACCCCGAGATGCTCACGGTCCGCCGCAACCATGTGCTGGCCGAGATGCGCAACCAGGGCTATATCACCGAGGAAGAGTGCGCCGCCGCCCAGGCGGAACCCATCACGCTGGCCGAAAGCAAGACGATGACCGAGCGCGTGACCCGCACTTCCAACAACTCGTATTTTGACGATGCCTTGTTTGAGGATGTGGTGCAGGCCATCATGGAAAAAGAGGGCTGCACGCAATCCGAAGCACAGGAGATCATCTTCTCGGACGGCCTGCGGATTTACTCCACGCTGGACCAGACGGCCCAGAACGCCATGGAGGAGATCATGCTCAACGAGGATACCGGTGACGGGGAACTGTTCCCGGCCCTGTGGCATGAGGAAGCGGTGGATTCTTCCATCCCCGTCGGCAGTGAAATCACCTACGATGAAGAGAACCGCCCGCTGAACCCGGATGGCAGCTCGGTATTCTCCTCGGACGATGTCCCGGTCTACTCCGATGAGGAGACCGGTACCTACAAGACCGGCAAGACGGATGACGGACAGTATATCCAGTTCTATGAGTCGGTCCGCACCCAGGCGGCCATGTGCTCCATCAGTATGGAGGACGGCCACCGCGGTGAGGTTGTCGCCATTGTGGGCGGCCTGGGCGAAAAGACGGTGGACCGCGGCACCAACCGCGCCACCATCCCGCATCAGACCGGTTCCACCATGAAGCCCATCGCCGCGTACTGCCTGGCGCTGGACAGCCATATCATCAACTATTCCCGCCCGATCGCGGACGCCCCGTACTACCTCAAGAGCGACCATAAGGTCCTGAACACCGATTACTGCCTCAAGCTGGGACTCTCCACCGATGCCTCCAATGCGGCCAACCAGGCCCGCGACGATGTCTGGCGTGACTGGCCCACCAACTACGGCGGTGCCGGCGGCAACGGCGAAAACATGCTCGTCTACGACGCGCTGCGCCGTTCCTACAACACCGTTGCAGTCTGGATCGGCTCCTATGTCGGCGCCGAGGAAATGTTCACCTTTGCCCACGATACGCTGAACTGCACGCATCTTGACCCCGAAACCGACGTCGATCTGGCACCTATGGTTCTGGGCTCCCAGAGCCAGGGCCTGACGCTGGTCGAGCTGGCCGGTGCCTATCAGATCTTCAACGACGGCAAGTTCACGACGCCGCACTTCTGGACCGAGATCTATGACTCGGACGGCAACCTCTATCTGGATAACTCCCAGCGGGTCACCACCGTCCAGGCCATCGATCCTTCCACGGCGACCATCATGAACCGCCTGCTCAGCAACCTCTGGGTGTCGCCCGGTACGGCTGCCGGCATGAAGCCGGATGTCAACGGAATCGATACCGTCGGTAAGACCGGTACGACTTCGGACTTCAAGGATTACACCTTCTGCGGTCTGTCTCCGTATTACTGCACCGCTGTCTGGTGGGGCTATGACAAACCGTACAGCATGTACAATGTCAATGGCAGCTCGCTGGGCAACTCCGGCAAACCGACGCAGCGTGCCTTCAAGCAGTTCATGGAAGCGGCGCAGGCCGACAAGGCGTACAAGGCGTTCTACTTTGATGACAACGTCAAGGAATACCAGTTCAATACCACCACGGGTGCGCTGGTCTCGAGCGGCGGCATGACCGGTTATTATACCGACGATAACCTGCCCGACAGCAGCTACGCATCCACCACCGAACCCACAACCGGAACCCTCGACCCTGCAACGCAGGCGGTGGAGGACTCCGCCAACCAGAGCGGAGACATCCCTTGGGCCGGTTGATCCCGTCATGATCCAAACACCTTGTCCGCCATATGCGGGCAAGGTGTTTTTCTATAAAATACAATGTCCATCACCGGCAATCGGCCGAAAACCGCCCGGCGCTTGCGGTTGACCGCTGTGCATCCTGCCCAAAAACCGCTCCTTCTGCCGAAACCTCTTGCATCCTTCCGAGGGTTGTGGTATGATAATCTCTGTCACAAAAACAACTGTGTTCAGGAGGGAAACAACTGTGGCTGAGCGACGTTTTTTGCTGGTGGACAGTTCCGTTCTGCCGGATGTGTTCCTCAAGGTGCTGCAAGCAAAGGAACTGCTGGCTTCGGGAAGTGTCACCAGCATTTCCACAGCAGCACGGCAGGCGGGCATCTCCCGCAGTGCTTTTTATAAGTACAAGGACTTCGTCTTTGACGCCGAAACCGGACGGGAGGCCATCACGGTGATTGCCACCTTGCTGGATAAGACCGGTGCTTTGCAGAGTCTGCTCACCGGCATCTCGGCGGCGGGCGCCTCGGTGGTCACGATCACCCAGTCCCGGCCGGAAAACGGCACGGCACAGGTGGAGCTGACGGTCCGGACCGGCACGATGCAGATGACGGTCGAGGAAATGCTTGTCAAACTGGCGCGGCAGCCTTATGTGGTGGAAGTACACCGCGGCACCTGAGTTTTGCAGCGGCATTTCGCAGATACGGTGCATAGAATAAGCGGGGACCGGTGACGGGCCCGGCAGAACAGGGGAGAGAAGACAATGGCGAAAATTGCAATCATGGGATTTGGAACGGTCGGCAGCGGTGTGCTGGAAGTCTGCCGCCGCAATGCGGCATCCATTGCACGGCGCGCCGGGGAGCCCGTGGAGGTCAAGTATATTCTTGACGTGCGGGATTTTTCCGACTCACCCGACGCGGCGCTTTTTACCAAGGATCTGGATGTCATTCTGGCAGATCCGGAAATCCGTGTGGTGGTCGAGACGATCGGCGGCACACGGTTTGCCTATCCCTATGTGCGGCGCTGCCTCGAAAGCGGGCGCAGCGTCTGCACCTCCAACAAGGAGATGGTCGCCACCTACGGCGCCGAGCTGCTTGCCCTGGCGCGGGAGCACGGCGTGGCCTTCCTGTTTGAAGCCAGCGTCGGCGGCGGCACGCCGATCATCACCCCGATGCATCAGTGCCTGGCCGCCAACCATATCAGTGAGATTCAGGGCATTGTCAACGGCACCACCAACTTCATGCTGACCAAGATGAAGCGGGAAGGCATGGATTTCGCCGCAGCCCTCAAGATTGCCCAGCAGCTGGGCTATGCCGAGACCAAGGACCCCGGCGACGACGTGGACGGCCGGGATGCCTGCCGCAAGATCGCCATTCTGGGCAGCCTGGCCTGCGGTCATCATCTCTACCCCGACAACATTCCCACCCGCGGCATCCGGGACATCACCCCGGAGGACATCGAAGCCGCCGAAAAGCTGGACTGTGCCGTCAAGCTCATCGCCTGGTACCGGGAAAAGCCCGACAACGGCGTGGCAGCGGGGGTGGAGCCGATGCTGGTGCCCAATTCCAACCAGCTGGCCGGCGTCAATGATGTTTTCAACGCGGTGCTCATGAAGGGCGATATGCTGGGCGATGTGGTCTTTTACGGCAAGGGCGCGGGCAAACTGCCCACCGCCAGCGCCGTGGTGGCCGATGTCATCGATGCGCTCAAGGAAGGCAGCAAGGTTCATGACAGCCTGTTCTGGAAACCGGCGGAAAAGCTGGACGGAATGCTCAGCGACGACACCCCCTGCGCCTGCTATATCCGCACTTCCGGCGTGCCGGCCGCCATGCTGTCCAGCGTGGCCGGTCCCGGAACCCTGGTCAGCGACCATGGCGATACGGCGGCCTATCTGATCCGCTCGGCATCGCCGGCCGATCTGGCGCTTGTCAAGGAAAAACTGAGCGTCCTGGGCGGGACCCTTTCGCTGGTCCTCCGGATGCTGTCGGAATAACCGCGGATCTGCCCGGAAGGAGAGTCAAACATCATGGTTACCGTAACCGTACCTGCCACCAGCGCCAACGTGGGCGCCGGATTTGACAGCCTGGGCCTGGCCCTCTCGATGCACAACGTCTTTACCTTTGAGGAGTGCGACCGCATCCGCATCTCCTCAGTGGATGGCACCCACGTTCCCACCGGTGCGAACAACCTCGTGTACCGCAGTGCCCGGGCCGTCTATGACCAGCTCGGCATTCCGCTGCGCGGCCTGCGCATTACCCAGCGCAACGACATCCCCATGGCCCGCGGCCTCGGTTCCAGTTCGGCCTGTATTGTAGCGGGAATTCTCGGCGCCAACGCGCTGCTGGGCAACAAGCTCACCAGCCGCCAGATGCTGACCCTGTCCACGGCCATTGAAGGCCATCCCGACAATGTCGCCCCCGCCATGCTCGGCGGCTTCGTGACCAGCGTCTTTGACGAGGGTCAGGTGTACAGCGTCAAGAAAAACATTGATGAACAGCTGGCGTTTGCCGCTTTCGTCCCGGATTTCCGGCTGCTGACCTCCAAGGCGCGCGCCGCGCTGCCCGCGATGGTCAGCCATAAGGATGCCGTGTACAATCTGTCGCGGGCGGCACTGGCGACGGCTGCCTTCTGCGACGGCGATTACAGCCTGCTCGGCGTGGCCACCAAGGACTCGCTGCACCAGAAATACCGTCTGCCCCTCATTGACGGCGGGGAAGAGATGGTGGAACTGGCGCAGGACCTGGGCGCGCTTGCGGTCTATATCTCGGGAGCCGGTCCCACCATTATGGCCGTGGTTCCGCGCGATGATGAGGAGTTCTTCGACAATGCCCGGGAACTTCTGCCGCAGAGTGAAAAACTGAAGCATTTTACCGTTTACCGCCTGCTTCCCGACAACGTGGGCGCGACGGTGGAATAATGAGGGAGGAATACTTGTATGGGTCTTATCGTACAAAAATTTGGCGGTACATCAGTCCGTGACCGCAGCCGCATCTTCAATGTGGCGCGGATCGTCGCCAACACCCGCAACCAGGGCAACGACGTGGTCGTCGTGGTCTCGGCCCAGGGCGACACCACCGACGATCTGATTGCCAAGGCGGCCGAGATCACCAGCGATCCGTCCCACCGCGAGATGGATATGCTGCTCTCCACCGGTGAGCAGATCTCCATTGCGCTTCTCACGATGGCACTGCAGGAGATCGGTGTCTCGGCCATCAGCCTGACCGGCTGGCAGGCCGGCTTTGCCACCGACCGTGCCTATACCAAGGCGCGCATCAAACGCCTGAACACCGAGCGTGTCGAGAGTGAACTGGCCCGCAACCGTGTGGTGGTCGTGGCCGGTTTCCAGGGCCTCAACCGTTCGGACGACATCACCACCCTGGGCCGCGGCGGCAGCGATACCTCCGCCGTGGCGCTGGCCGCGGCGCTGCATGCGGACCGCTGCCAGATCTTCACCGACGTGGAAGGCGTTTATACCGCCGATCCCCGCAAAATTCCCAAAGCCACCCGCCTGAAGGAAATCACCTTTGACGAGATGCTGGAACTGGCATCCCTGGGCGCACAGGTGCTCAACAACCGCAGTGTGGAACTTGCCAAAAAATACGGCGTCGAGCTGGAAGTTCTGTCCAGCATGAATCCGGTGCCCGGTACCATTGTTAAGGAGGAAACGAAAGTGGAAGGTATGCTGATCAAAGGCGTCGCCAAGGATGAGGACGTCGCCGTCATCTCGATTCTCGGAGTCCCCGATGTGCCCGGAATGTCCTTCAAGGTCTTCAGCTTGCTGGCACAGAAGAACATCAATGTGGACATCATCCTGCAGTCTTCCGGCCGTGACCAGTGCAAGGACGTGATTTTCACCTGCCCCAAGGGTGAATCGGAATCCGCTCTCACGGTGCTCAACGCCAGCAAGAGCCGTTTCGGCGGCGGGGAAGTCACCATCAACCGTGACGTTGCCAAGGTCAGTGTGGTTGGTGCCGGTATGCAGAGCCACCCCGGCGTTGCGTCCACGATGTTTGAGGCGCTGTATAACCAGAACATCAACATTCATATGATCTCCACCAGCGAGATCAAGATCAGCGTCATCATCGACAAGGCGGACGCCGACAAGGCCGTCGCCGCCATCCACGACGCATTCATTCAGTAAACGACCGCGATGCGATCCTGCAACAGCCCCCGCCCGACCCGCGGGGGCTGTTGCCATCCCTTGACGGGGATGCTATAATCAGGTTGACGCCGGGCCAGGTCCCGGCAGCAGAACATTCCGCGGATGGCCGCGCACCCTGCGGCGGTCCGTTCCGGATTCCGTTGAGTGAGGTAGCCATGGAATACAACGAACATAAAACTAGCCCCTGGCTGATTGCATTCCGGGTGCTTTTTACGGCGGCCCTGATCGCCTGTATCATCTTCATCTTCCGCAACTCGCTGCAGGAAGGCAGCATTTCCTCAGCCCGCAGCCATGCCGTCATGCAGAAGATTAACCAGCTGCTGGGCTATGTGAACCTGGGACCGTTCTCGGAACATGTCGTGCGCAAACTCGCACATTTTGCAGAATTCCTTCTCGAAGGCTTTCTGCTCATGCTCTGCCTGCGGGTCTACACCCGACATTTTGTCCGGCATGTCAGCTGGCCGCTGCTCGGCGGCCTGGCCACAGCCCTGACCGATGAAACGATCCAGCTCCGAATTGCGGGGCGCAGCTCCTCGGTGGTGGATGTCTGGATTGACTTCTCCGGTGTGATTGTCGGACTGTTTGTTGCCCTTCTGCTGCTTCTGATCGTGCGCGGCATCACGGCGTTTTATGCCGTCAAGACCGAAAACCGCCGCCTGCGTGCCGAGCTCGAGGAACTGCTCCGCCAACAGCGGGAAGACCGTATTGATCTTGACGACCGCCCCCAACACCCTGACAGGAGGGAAATTCTATGACAGAACAACAGGCCATTGAGGCCCTTCACAGCCTGCCGCGTCTGCCGGGCAGCGGCGCGGCACTGACCCGCATGCAGGCATTGCTCGATCATCTCGGCAATCCCGAGCGGGATCTGAAATGTATTCATATCGCCGGAACCAACGGCAAGGGAACCCTTGCCGCCATGACGGCTTCCATTCTCAAACAGGCTGGCTACAAGACCGGCCTGACGATCAGCCCCTATGTCCTGGAATTCCGGGAACGGTTCCAGATCAACGGGGAACTGATCCCTCCCGAAACGCTGGGCGAACTGACCGAGGAGGTACTGGATGCCGCCGACGCCATCCGTGCCGAAGGCGGGGAAGGCCCGGTGGAATTTGAGGCGGTCACGGCGGTGGCCATGCTCTGGTTTGCACGCGAGAAGTGCGATTTTGTTGTGCTCGAAACCGGTCTTGGCGGCCGGTATGATGCGACCAACGTCATTCCCGCCCCGCTGGTGGCAGCCATCACCCGGATCGGGCTGGACCATACCGAACTGCTGGGGGATACCCTTGCCGAAATCGCGGCCGAGAAAGCCGGCATCATCAAGGAAGGCTGCGCGGTCATCTGCTATCCCGAACAGCCCGAGGAAGCCATGGGCCCGCTGCTGACGGCGGCGGCTGACGCCCATACTTCGCTGATTGTGCCGGACCCGGAGGATCTGCAGCATCTGCGCTGCCGCCCGCTCGAAAATTATATTGATTACGGCGGGTATCGCGTCATGCTGCCGTTCCCCGGCAAGCATCAGGCGAACCATGCGGCGATGGCGGTGGAGATCGCCCTGACGCTGTGGCGCAATTACGGATATGAGATCTCCGATGAGGCGATTGAGGCTGGTCTGCGGGAAGCCCGTATGCCGGCGCGTATCGAGATTCTCCAGCGTCATCCTCTGTTGCTGCTGGACGGCTGCCACAATGCGGACGGTACGGCGGCGCTGGCTTCGACACTGTCCGAAGCCGGATACGAGGGCAACCTTGTGGGCGTGATCGGCCTGCTGCGGGACAAGAACCACGAAAAAATGCTGGAAAACCTTGCGCCCTGCTTTGAAAAGGTGTTCACGGTCACGCTGGACAACCCCCGCACGATGACGGCGGAGGACCTTCAGGCCGAGGCCAAGTTCCATATGGATGCCGAGGCGGAACCCGACGTGGCCAAGGCCATCCGGAAAGCCATCCGCTATTCCGACGATCACAACCTTGCGGGCGTGGTGGTCTGCGGCAGCCTGTACCTGGCCGCACAGGCCCGGCCGCTTCTTTTGCAGCTCGCAGAAAACTGAATCAGCCGGTTTCGGCAAAATCCGCATCCAAAGCTCTGTATACTGGGGACAAACCCGGTATACAGGGCTTTTTTCTTATATGAATTGGTAAAGAAGGTGGACAACCCCTTGGCAAATGTATGCTTTGTGCCGGCCGGCGGCACGCTGGCGGCGTATCTGACCGGCGAGATCGACCATCATGCAGCCCAGTCCCTTCGCCGGGAGATTGACGCGCAGGTGGATGCCAGAATGCCGGAACTGCTGACGATGGACTTTTCCGGCGTAACGTTCATGGATTCTTCGGGCGTCGGGCTGATTCTCGGTCGGGGCCGCCACATGAGCAGCCTGGGCGGGCGGCTAACTGTACAGAACGCACCCGCAGCCGTTCGCCGGATGCTCGATCTGGCGCGTATCCATTATGTATGATCGGGGGATCTCACAGATGAAAATGCTCAATCAGGTCAAGTTTACCTTTGTCAGCCGCAGCGTCAACGAGAGCTTTGCCCGCGCGGCGCTGGCGGCCTTTCTGGCCCAGGCGGACCCCACCGTGCCGCAGCTTGCTGACATCAAGACGGCTGTCTCGGAGGCAGTGACCAACTGCATTGTCCATGCCTATCCGGATTCGGTCGGGCCCATCACGATGACGGCAGCCCTGTGCGAAGGCGGAACGGTCCGGATCACCGTTACTGACCGGGGCATCGGCATCGCGGATGTGGCCAAAGCCATGGAACCGATGTACACCACCGGCAATCCCGATGAACGCGCGGGTCTTGGCTTTGCGGTCATGCAGAGCTTCATGGACAGGGTGCGGGTCTCCTCCACGCCTGGCCGGGGAACCCGTGTCACGATGACCAAACATCTCGACACCAAATGATTGCCCTCCTTACATATTCTATCAAAGGAGGCTGCCGCTATGACGACACCCAATCCGACCGCCTTGTTTTCCACTTTGCCCCGGGGCGAGTTCATCCAGCGCAATCTGGGCCTGGTACATTCCTGCGCCGGACGCTTCACAGGGCGCGGAATCGAATATGAGGAACTCTATTCGGCCGGATGCCTGGGTCTGGTCAAGGCGTGTGACGGATTTGATCCGGAACGCGGCGTCTGCTTCTCCACCTATGCAGTTCCGGTTATCCTCGGGGAGATCAAAAAGCTGTTTCGGGATGGCGGGACCGTCAAGGTCAGCCGTTCCATCAAGGAGCTTGGCCTCAAGGTTGCCGCGGAGCGGGAGAGAGTCCTCAAGCGGACCGGCAATGAACCGAGTCTGACAGAATTGGCTGAGAAACTGGGGGTAACGCCGGAACAGGTGGCCGTATCCATCCAGGCGTCCATGCCGGTTGTTTCTCTGACACCGGTGGATCAGGAGGACGGGCAAAAGGAATGGGACGTTCCGGTGGATTCGCCGGAGGAGGCACTGGCAGAGCGTATCGGCCTGGATGAAGTGATGTCGCGACTGGAGGATAAGGACCGCCTGTTGATCCGGCTTCGGTTTTTCGGAGGAAAGACCCAGAGCGAGACGGCCAGGGTACTGCATACCACACAGGTGCAGATCTCCCGGCGGGAACGGAAAATCCTCAAATGGATGCGTCAGGAACTGACGGGAGAGTGATCTTACCAGGAGATGCTGTCAAATATTCTACAATTTCCGACAAAAACTAGTGGAATTGCTAAAAGTGTGACTTTTTGTAAAATAAGGCTTGACGGAAACTTTACCTTGTGCTATTATAATCTCACTCGATCCGACACGGACGGGTTCACATCAAAGGGTTTGAAAAAAGTTCAAAAAAGTGCTTGACAAACCGAAAGCGATGTGATAAAATCAAAAAGCTGTCGCAAAGACAGCGAGCCGCTGAAAAGAGCTCAAAAAAATATCAAAAAAGTGCTTGACAAAGCAAACACGATTTGATATAATAAATGAGCTGTCCGGGACACCGGCAGCGGTCACAGGACCTTGAAAATTGAACAATACTGAAACTTGTGGAACCTTAATCGTGATGGA